>CALLSD010000048.1 GCA_938014245.1 uncultured Actinomyces sp. | reverse complement strand
CCGCGACCCTCACCTTGGCAAGGTGATGCTCTACCAACTGAGCCACATCCGCGTTTGAAACCATCGAAACGGTTTTGCAACGGATGGAAGCCTAACAGGGTTTGGCCCCAGAACACAAATCATGAGTGAGTGTCCCCGCTCACACCCCACGTTTTTTATTGTGGCGGCGCGCCTCCACCCCCATTTCAACACTCCCTCATAGAGTCAAAGACGTGATCGAAGTGGCACCACCAGAGGATTTCCGAACCGCACTCATGTCATTGCGCGGCGCGGTGCATCCTCACGTCGAAATCGAGGAAGTTCCCGCACCCCGGGCACTTGCTCCTTTCACCGCTGCGCTTGCACTTCGAACCACTCAAATGGCACACGATGAAGCGCTCGCTTTTGGGCGTTTCATTGTTTTACACGACCCAAACGGACAGATGGGTTGGAATGGCCCATTCCGCCTCGTGACTCAGCTTCGAGCCCAGATTGATGCCGATATGAGTTCGGACCCCCTCCTGTCCGAAGCGTTGTGGAATTGGACCCACGATTGCCTTGAGGAGCGCGGCGCCGGTTTCCACGACTTAACCGGAACTGTCAGCAAGGAAGTGAGTGAATCCTTCGGCGGTCTGATCTTGATGGGGTCGACTTTGGCTGTAGAAATCCGCGCTTCTCTCACTCCTAATACGCCGTGGATTGGTGAGCACCTCTTAGCGTGGCAGGACCTCATGTGTCGTATTGCTGGCGTCGAAAACCAACGTTTTCTTGAGAGGGCTTAAGTTGTGCTAGTCGACAACCCGTACGGAATTCTCCAGGGCGACACCGAAGATCCACAACTTATTGCCTACCCCCGAGACGGAATCCCTGAGGTCATCTCGACCATCGACGCGCTCAAGGAAGCGGCAGAAAAGTTGGGGTGCTCAGCAATGCCTCTGGCTGTCGACGTCGAGCGAGCCCAAGGCTTTCGCTACGGTTCCTCCCCCTATCTTCTCCAGCTACGCCGCGAGGACGTCGGATCTTTCTTGATCGATACGGCTGAACTCAGTGATCTAACGATTCTTCAGCCTTTTATTGATGCCCCCTGGATTCTTCACGATGCCTCGCAGGATCTACCAAATCTGCGTGAACTTGGCCTGCACGTTCCGGAGCTCTTTGACACCCAGATTGCTTCTCGTTTAGTTGGCCTCACACACTTCGGCCTTTCTGCAGTATGCGAGCAACTTCTTGGGCTCGCTTTACTCAAGGACCATCAGGCCGCCAATTGGTCCGTGCGGCCGCTTCCCAAAGATTGGCTCCGCTATGCGGTCCTTGATGTCGAGCTTCTGACGGCCTTAAAGGACGCGCTCGAGCTGCGTCTAGAGGCTCTCGGGCGTCTTTCATGGGCCCAGCAGGAGTTTTCTCACATTGCCGAGGCCGCACCTCCCAAACCGAAGAAAGAGCGTTGGCGGTCAATTCCCGGCATCGGCAAACTCACCTCCAAGAGAGCTCTAGCTATTGCGCGCGAACTTTGGTTTGAGCGCGATGCAATTGCGCAAGAAATCGATTTGGCACCGGGGCGTTTGGTGCGCAACAGTGGAATTATTCACGCCGCGCAACGCCCACCTCGAACCCGCCATAATCTGCTTTCGATCGCAGAGTTCCGCTCACCACAAACCCGCCGTTACGCCGATCGTTTTCTTGCCGCCGTCGGAAGGGCACTGGTTCTTCCCGAAAACCAGCTCCCGCCTCGTCACCGCAAAGAGGATGATGAACACACCCCCAGCGTTCGTCACTGGCAGCGCCTGCGCGCAGAAGCTCACGATTTGCTTCTCCAGGTGCGCGCCACCGTCGCACAGCAATCTGAATACCTCGAAATCAGCCCGGAGATCGTGCTAGAACCACGTATCCAGCGAGCACTTGCCTGGGATTACTCGCAAGATGAGCCGATTGGGCCTGTTCATGAATACCTTGCGGCTCATGGTGCGCGCCCATGGCAAGTCGCCATCGTAGCGCCCGATCTTCAGCAGCTACTTGCGGGCTAGTTCGCGTCTGAGCGTCGCTGCGAGTCCTTCAGCATCCAGATTCAAGGCAGACATGATGCTGACGCGACTTGCCTGATCAAGGAATTTCTTTGGAATCCCAGCGCTGACAACGCGAACATTCAAGGTTTCATCGCGAGCGCTCAAAAGGTCGCGCAGAGACCAACCGAATCCCCCATCCACGAGCCCATCCTCGACACTTAAGACAAGATCTGCGCCTTCAGCCAAGGAAACAAGAGCTTCGGGAACGGGAAGCGCCCACCGAGGATCAACCACTCGAACGGTGGCTTTGCCTTCGTCTTCAAGAAGCGCTGCGCTTTCAAGCGCAGCTGGAACCATTGATCCGAGGGCGACAATGCACACCCGAGGCAGTGCGCTCTTCTCATCCCAGTCTTTAAGGACATCGCACCCGCCTTCACGACGCAGGTGGACGATCGGATCGTTCAAAGCTCCCTTGGGATAGCGCAAGACGGTCGGAGCATCACCGACAGCAACGGCCTCGCGAAGTTCTTCACGCAAGGTGGCTTCGTCACGCGGCGCAGCCAGACGCAAACCGGGCACGGAATTCAGCATGGAAATATCCCACATGCCGTTATGCGAAGCTCCGTCATCGCCGGTAATTCCGGCGCGATCAAGCACGAAAGTAACACCGCAGTGATGGAGTCCGACGTCCATGAGAATCTGATCAAAAGCGCGGTTAAGGAAAGTCGCATAGACCGCAAAAACCGGGTGGGCTCCGGCAAATGCCATTCCAGCTGCAGCAGCAACTGCGTGCTGCTCTGCGATACCCACATCGACGACGCGATCGGGATAATCATCCTTGAAAGGCCCTAGACCTACAGGAAGCATCATCGCCGCGGTAACGCCAACGATGTCATCGCGTTCATGAGCGAGCTTTCGAATTTCATCGGCGAAAACACTGGTCCACGCGAAGCGGGCCGGAGCAATGGGAAGCCCCGTTTCCGGGTGGATCCTTCCCACGGCATGGAAACGGTCCGCGATGTCTTCTTCGGCTGGGGTGTAGCCGCGTCCCTTTTGTGTCATCACATGGATGAGTACTGGTTCGTGAAGCTCGCGGGCCCGATTGAAGATCTCTTCCATGGCAGCAATATCGTGCCCGTTGACGGGTCCGAGGTATTTCAGGCCAAGATCTTCAAACATTGCCTGCGGGATGAGGGTGTCTTTAAGCCCCGTTTTCAGGCCGTGCAACGCGCCGTAAGTTGCTCGTCCTGGCTCACCGAAATTCATGAGAGTCCGTTTGCCCCAAGACAGTGCTTTCTCATAGTTCTGCGATGAACGCAGAAGATCGAGATGGCGCGCAAAAGCGCCGATCGTTGGCGCATAGGAGCGGCCATTATCGTTGACGACGATAATGGCGCGCCGCTTGGGATCCGACGCAATGTTATTGAGCGCCTCCCACGCCATTCCGCCGGTCAATGCGCCATCGCCAATGACCCCAATAGTCCAGGTGGGGTCCCCCCTTCGCGCCTTCTCACGCGAGATTCCATCGACCCACGATAGGGATGAGGACGCGTGAGAATTCTCTACGACATCGTGGATAGATTCTTTGCGACTGGGGTATCCCGAAATGCCGCCTTCTTGGCGCAGCTGTGAAAAATCCTGGCGACCAGTGAGCAGCTTATGGACGTAGGTCTGGTGCCCGGTATCGAAAACGATTGTGTCAGAAGGAGAGCGGAAGACTCGATGAAGCGCAATGGTAAGTTCAACAACGCCAAGGTTCGGTCCAAGGTGCCCGCCAGTTTTCGAGACGTCATCGATCAGTTTCGTCCGAATCTCTTCAGCGAGAGAGTCTAATCGCGCGGCGGGAATCCGCCTGAGATCGCGGGGTGAATCAATAGTGCTCAGCAGCGAAGCTTGATTCTCGGATTGCGTCATGGGAACGATTCTAGTGTCAAGGATGCGATGAGGCTCAAAGAGCAACCAAGTTTCAAGGGCAAGAATTCTTTGAGGCACGAGATCGCACCACGAATTAGAATAGAGCTGGCGAGAACTTTCCCCATGTAGAAGGAGACATGATGAGCGTGCAACGCCCGTACGGACAGTGGGATTCTCCTGTAGAAGCTGATTCGTATACCCAGACATCAGTGCAGCTGTCGCAGGTACGCGTCGACGAGGCCGATACCTACTGGGTTGAAGGAAATCCCCGCGATCAGGGGCGCAACACCCTTTTGCGTTCGAATTCAATGGGAGAGATTTCGGAAGTTCTTCCTTTGATTGATGGCATTCGCTTGCCTGATGTACGCACACGCGTCCATGAGTACGGTGGCAAGGCCTACGCGGTCTCGGAAGGATTAATTGTCTTCTCTGACGGTTTTGATGGCCGGGTCTACGCATTCAATACCCGCGATCCTCACCGCAAACTTGTTCCTCTTACGCCCCTGGGCAAGGTGCGCTATGGTGACTTCGAAATCGCAGACGTACGCGGCCTCGTTTATGCCGTTGCAGAGGACCACTCGAACCCAGGTGAACCCGTCAACTCTCTTGTTGCGATTCCTCTGGACGGACGCGCAGCCCGTAACGCCTTCGAAATCATGTCGATCTTCAGCGGTACTGACTTCGTTTCTTCCCCAGCAATTAGCCCTGACGGCACGAAACTCGCGTGGCTGAGCTGGAACCATCCTGAGATGGCCTGGACGCACTCCACCTTGCATGTAGGCGCTCTGGACTTTGAAGGGCGAGTATCTGCTTCCATGGTTCTGGTTGACCGCCCGAAGGTCTGCGTCTACGAGCCTCGTTGGACCCTCAATGGCGACCTCATCCACGTTGACGATTCTTCTGGTTGGGCGAATCTCTACCGTACCGAAGGCTTCCATTGGAATGACGATGAAGATGCGCTTGCATGGATGGGACGTTTACGGACTCGTCCGCTCCACCCCAGTCCTCGTGCGTTCTCGCACCCGCACTGGCAGCTCGGACTGCATTCCTACGACAATTTCGACTACGAGAATTTGATTTGTTCGTGGGCTGAGAACGGAACCTGGCATTTGGGAACCGTTCGCCTCGATAACGGAATGTGTGAAGAATGGCGTACCCCATGGTGGCCGACTGGTAATGTTGCGTGCTTCGAGGGGCGCGTTGTCACTCTTGCCGACTCCCCCACCCACGAACCTGCCATTGTCGAAGTTAGCGGTGGCTCTTCTCGCGTCATGCGTTCCTCCTCGCAAGAACGACTCCCTGAAGAACTGATCTCGCAGGCGCGACAAGTTTCGTGGACAAGCAGTGACGGAGAAACCGTCTACGGCTTCTACTACGCGCCTAAGAACCCGCAGTTTACTGCTCCCGAGGGGGATCTTCCGCCTCTGTTGGTCAACGTGCACGGCGGCCCAACCTCTTCGGCGCGCGCTGGCTTATCCATCGGAGTGCAGTATTGGACCTCACGAGGCTTCGCCTACCTTGATGTCAACTACCGGGGCTCCACCGGTTTCGGGCGTACATACCGTGAGCGCTTGAACGGGCACTGGGGCGTCCTCGACGTCCAGGATTGCGCAGAGGGCGCTCAGTACCTGGTTTCTCAGGGCTTGGCCGATCCTGCGCGCCTTGCGATCCGAGGCCGTTCCTCTGGCGGCTACACCGTCCTTTCTGCCTTGGCCGATACCGACGTCTTCACCGCTGGAACTTCTCTCTTTGGTATTGCTGACCTCAAACTACTGGAAGCTACAACCCACAAGTTTGAATCCCACTATGATCTCAAGCTGCTCGGCTCGGACAATCTGAATGACTCGTTGTGGATCGAGCGTTCCCCGATACACAAGATTGACCAGATCCATGCGCCGCTTCTTCTCCTCCAGGGAAGTGCCGATAAGGTCGTACCTCCTTCCCAAGCTGAATCGATGTACGAGGCGCTTCGTGGCAACGGACGCGCGGTTGCTTTACGTATTTATGAGGGCGAGGGCCACGGCTTCCGCCGCGCCGAGAATATTAAAGACTCGTGGGAAAGCGAACTCAGCTTCTACTCGCAAGTCTGGGCGCTTAATGCTTCGTGTCCTGTGCAGGTAGAGATTCAAAACCTCTAAGTTTCTTGGATAGACATGGTGTGGGGGCAGACCAAAACGGTCTGCCCCCACACCATTAGTTAGCTCAGCGCCACATGCTTATTCGATGCATTAATCCCTGCTCAGGACCGTCATCACCTCGAAATGGTGCGTGTAAGGGAACAAATCCCACGCCCTCATATCTGAAATGCGGTAGCCCTTCTCGCACAGATCGTGAAGATCACGAGACGCAGCTGCTGGGTCACACGAAACCAGAACAATGCATTGAGCTCCTGTGGAGGCCATCGCATGACACACCTCTTGACCTGCGCCCGCGCGCGGTGGATCTGCAACGATGACTTCTGCGCCACCGATGTAATCGTTCAACTCTCGTACTGCGCCGCCATCCACGTCACCGACGAATGGCTCGCAGGCGCTGCGCCCAAGATTGTTCGCAGCGTCAGCAACCGCGGCCTCGTCACCTTCAAGAGTGACCAAGGCACCATGCTCACCTACAACACGAGAAAGGGGAAGCGAAAAAAGCCCCGCGCCGGAATAGAGTTCCATGACCCGAGATGGGCAATGAGCGCCCACGATCTCTTCGACGTTGCGTGCCAATACCTCGGCGCCGCTTCGGTGGGTCTGCCAAAAACCCCAAGGGCGAACCGCGTAGTCATCGCTTCCTTGTGGATGCGAAATGCGCCAGTGTAAAGGACCATCCCAAGAATTGCCTTCCCCGTCCCAGCAGCCGTGATCCGCGCAGATCACGGGAGTGCCACCGGGTGGTGCGATGAGGCGAATACGCGATCCCTGTGGGAGAGAAGAAAAGATCTTGTTGCCTTCCCAAACGGGAAGTTCATTGATCCGAACTGCTGCCAAGGGCATCGAATCAAGTCGCACAATCTTGTGGGAGCGATACTGACGCATCCCAAGGAAGCCTTCCGCATCGACAACACACTCAATGCGTGTGCGTCGCCCGAGAAGACTGGCGGATCCCTCATCACCAGGCGCAGGCTGAACCTCTACTCCCCCAATCGCATCGATCTGTTGCAAAACGCGCTCGCGGCCAATGCGCCCAAGCTGATCCACTAAAACCTGACTCTTCCATCGACGCTGTCCTTGGGGACTCACATGTGCGAGTTCTCCGCCGCCTACGCCTCCAGGTCCAGCGGCGGGCCACACACTGGGAATTCTGTCCGGGCTGCCTTCAAGAATTTCTATAGCGTCGGCCCAGGCCATACGCTTCTGGCGATCGATGATGCGTGCACGAACACGCTCACCGGGCAACGCATGCCGAACAAAAACCACACGGCCAGACTCATCTCGAGCGATGCAAGCACCGCCGTGTGCAGGAGCGCCGATCGTGAGTTCACAAATTTCCTCGCCCCTGCTCACGCCTTCTCCTTCGCCTCGCGCCGTTTGAAGGGATCGTTCACGCTCTGACGTCCTTCGACTTCGGCTTCTTCGCCAAGTTTCCACGGAACAATAGTGACGACGACGCCGGGAATACGAAGCAAAGACCGCGACAGACGCAGTGCCATCTGATTGTGGAGCAGATTCTCCCACCAGTGGCGAACAAGGAACTCGGGAATATAGATCACAAGCATTTCCCCGGGAGAACGAAGGCGCCGTGCTCGCACATACGACTTCACAATCTGCGTGACATCTCTGAATGGGGAGGAAATCAATGTGAGAGGAACCGGAAGTCCCGATTCAGTCCACTCGCGGCGAATATGTTCTTCTTCGTCAAGATCCGCAACCACAGAGACGATTTCAAGGTTGGTTGGCGATTGAACACGCGCTGTTGCGATTGCACGCATCGAAGGCTTCGAAAGGTTCGACACCAATACGAGGGCCCTAACACGGGTGGGAAGGGCACGTCGAGCATGCCAGTCATCGATACGTAGCTGCCCGCGAATCGTGTCGTAGTGGCGGCGAATCAAACGCTGAATACCAAAGACAAGAGCGATCATGACAACCGTGATCCACGCACCATGCGTAAACTTCGTGACGAGGACGATGGTGAGGACAAAACCGGTCATCATAAAACCGACAATATTGATTGACCTCGAGCGCAGAACTTTGCTGCGTTCTCCCCCATTCTGAGGCAGTCGAAGACGTTTATTCCAATGTCGGATCATTCCCAGCTGTGAGAGTGTGAAGGAGACAAATACGCCGACGACATAGAGCTGAATGAGGCGAGTTACGCTCGCATCAAAAAGAATAACCAAGGCCGAGGCCCCGACCGCCAAGACCATAATTCCATTGGAGTAAGAGAGTCGATCACCGCGCTTGTAGAGCTGGCGCGGTAAGAAGGAGTCGCGTGAGAGGACCGAGGCCAGGGTCGGGAAGCCATTAAAGGCGGTGTTCGCGGCAAGCACGAGGATAAAACCCGTTACCGCCGTTACAAGAATAAAGAGAACGGAGCCCTCTCCGAAGATTGTCGAGGCCAGTTGGCCAATAACCGGAGCAAAATGAACCTCAGGGTGAGGCGTACCGTTGAGGAACACCTTAGACGTATCGTCCACCATCTGTACCCCGGTGCGGCGTGCCAGCACAAGGATCGAAATCATCATCGTCGCTGCGATACTGCCCAGAAGCAGCAGAGTAATTCCAGCATTTTTCGATTTCGGACGGCGGAAGTTTGGAACGCCGTTTGAGATAGCTTCGACACCGGTTAGTGCAGCGCATCCGGACGAGAACGCTCGCATGAGCAAGAAAGCGCCACCCAGACCAACAAGTCCATCAATGTGCGCGTCGCTCGCCTGAATCTCATAAGCAGCACTGGCGGCCAGGGGTAGATGCCCAGTAAAAAGTCGGATAAACCCGACGATCACCATGAGAGCAATCGCAAACATGTAGGTATACGTTGGGATTGCGAAAGCGGTTCCTGCCTCACGCGTGCCGCGAAGGTTGACAAGCGTGAGAAAGACAATGAGGCCTACTGCGATGGGAACTTCGGAACCCCGCAGGTGAGGAACGATCGTCGTGATGTAGTTTGCGCCAGAAGAAATCGACACCGCAACGGTGAGCACATAGTCGACTAGTAGAGCTGAAGCGACAAGAAGTCCCCAGCTCGGGCCAAGGTTGGTTGTGACGACCTCATAGTCGCCGCCACCCGAGGGGTAGGCATGAACCGTCTGCCTGTACGACAAGACAACGACGGCCAAAACGCAGGCAACAACGACCCCAATCCACACTGACTTAATCAAGGCTATTGACCCAGCAAGAGCCAAGGTCAGCAGAATTTCGTCCGGAGCATAGGCGACCGATGATAGGGCATCCGAAGCATAAATCGGCAACGCAAGTCGTTTTGGAAGGAGCTGGTGAGCCGCGGCTTTCGAACGTATGGGGCGTCCGATGATTACTCGTTTCGCGGATTCAACGAATGAAGACACCCTATAACATTATCCTTTGGAGGACTGAGCGTCATTTTTGTTCGCAGAGTAACCGCTAAGTGCTATCAAGAGATGCTATCTGCTCTCCGGGCGAGTAGCGTTAGAGTGTGCATTTCGTAATTATGGGTTGCGGCCGGGTAGGCGCAAGTCTTGCAGGCATTCTGGATGCGCAAGGCCACTCAGTTGCCGTCATCGATTCAGACTCCAAAGCATTCCAGAGGCTCCCGCGAGATTTCTCAGGGCGCCGCGTTACTGGGCTTGGCATGGACCGCGATACTCTCAAACAGGCGGGCCTCAAAGATGCCTACGCTTTCGCTGCAGTATCCAGCGGCGATAATACAAATATCATTGCCGCACGTGTTGCACGAGAGACTTTCCATGTCGAACGCGTCGTTGCCCGAATCTACGATCCTGAACGTGCCTTTGTTTACGAGCGTCTCGGTATCCCTACAGTTGCAACGGTCAAACGTACGACTGAATCAGTTCTGCGTCGCCTCATGCCTCCTGATGCCGCAGTCACGTGGACTCATCCTTCAGGTTTGGTCTCTTTGGTCACAGCGACGCCAATCGCTGATTGGTATGGAATTTCCTTCCCAACTGTAGAAACGCTCACCGGCGAAAGAATCGCATTTGTCTCTCGGTTGGGAACAATTCTTCCGGCACGACCTGAGCTAGTTATTCAAGAATACGACCAGCTCTACTTTGCAATTTCGGGCGAAGATCCTCTTCCACTTCGCGATATTTTGACGCGTGCTCCGCGCAAGGAGGACTGAAAGATGAAAATTGTTATTGCTGGAGCAGGCTCAGTGGGTCGCGCAGTCGCCTTGGAACTCCTCGACCACGGCCATGAAGTCACGCTGATCGACAAGAAGCCCGATCAGCTGCGTGTCGCATCTGTCGCCGATGCTGAGTGGATTTTGGCCGATGCCTGCTCTCCGGAGGCACTTTCCGAGGCAGGCCTGCGAGAAGCTGACGTTGTCCTCGCCGCCACGGGAGACGATAAGGCAAACCTCGTCATCTCACTCCTAGCAAAGACTGAATTCGCAATTCCCCGAGTAGTCGCACGTCTGAACAATCCCAAGAATGAATGGTTGTTCAATGCCTCGTGGGGAGTCGACGTTCCCGTCTCAACGCCGCGTATTATGACGGCGCTTGTCGAAGAAGCAATCTCTGTTGGGACTCCGGTTAAACTCTTTGCCTTCCATTCAGCTCAGGAAGCAATGTATGCCTTTGTTCTTCCCGAGAATTCTCCGATTATCGGCAAGAGCATCGCAGATGTTGCTTTCCCACCGCGTGTCGTACTGAGCGCAATTTTGCGTGACGGAGAACCGTTTGTTCCGCGGGCAGACGACCAATATGAATCCGGAGATGAGCTAGTCTTCCTTATTTCCGCGCGCGACGGTCAAGCCTTGGATGCGCTCACTCGGATGGTGACGATACCGCTCGATTGAAATCATCTTTGAGCAGCCACCACGTCAGCCACGCTACCGGGATAAACAGGGGAATACCAAGAGCAATTTTCATGGCGGAAAGCCACGCGACACGGTCACTCAGCCACAGCGGTACCTGCACCGCAAGCCGAATAATGAAAAGTGCTGCCCATACTAGCGTGAGCCAGACGCACTTGCGTGCGAGCTCGCGCATTTCACTGTGACGCATCCAATTCAAGGGACGTCCAGTAAGCGCGCCAAATATGACTGCAACCAGTGGCCATCCAAAGGCAAGGCTCAAAAGCAGAACAAGCGCACTGGCAGCATTAGTTAACAGCCCCCAGGTAAAAAAATGAATGCCTCGGCCGGAAACAAGAGCCCAGACAACCGCGATTGTAACCCCGAACAGTCCCGAAATCGCCTGCACCACAGCCTGTCGTTGTGCAATTCGAATCACCGTAAAAATGACTGAGCACAGCGCCGACGCAAGTGCAGAATATACCAAAGCACCACTGACAAGATAGGCACCTAAGAACACCAAACCGGGAAGAACAGCCTCGGCTACTCCCCTAGCTCCGCCAAGAACACTGTGAAGAGAGAAGTCTTCGTCAGCAAGCCACGAGTAGCGATTATTCGGCATTCTCTTCGGCAATCAATCGGTAGAGAGGGTTGATCATGACTTTCACGCCATTGGTTAATCCGACTGTCCCCTCAACTTCGAGGTGGATTCCCGCGTGCAAACCGGGAATATCGCTGCGCCCAGGCCATCGAAGAACAATCGTTCCTGTTCCGTCAAAGAGCGTCGCATCAATAAGCGGACGAATCTCTTCCGGATAATAGGTTACCGATTGGATTGCTCCGAATAGCACCGCCTCTTCACGAGGAAGAACATCGGCAACTGCCCGTCGTCCACGCTCTTCTCTGCTCCGTTTTTCATCGTCGGCGTCGAGGTCTTCACGTGTTACGGAGAAAAGATGCGAGATGCGAGCAAAGACTTGCTTAAACATTCGGAACTTCGACACTTTCTTGCGAAGGAAGATGCAACGGCAGAAGGTCGAGGCGCGGACGGGGTTCATTGCCGCGAACAACAACGATTCGATCGATCAATTCTTCGAAATCGCTGGCTTCTTGCCCGCCAAGAGCAGCTGGTCCAACCATATCGATGCGAGCAAACCAGCGGTCACCTTCACGACCGATAATGCGTGTACGGGTCGTCCCCTGTGAACCATCGGGTAGTGTCACCGATTCATCGACTTCAAGTTCATGACCGTAGCGAGTCTGCTTGTCACGTACGGTGCTTCCGCCTTCTTCGTAAGCAGCACGAATTTGAGGGCGAAGTTCATCCCACGTCCCGCCCGAGCGCGGTGCAGCCGCAACAGAGAACTGAAGGCCAGACGATGCCAAGACGAGCATGATACGGATAATGCTCTTGCCGTCTTCGCCCGCTTGAGCGCGAATCTGCATGCCTGGGACTGCAGGGATCCGCAACGACCCTAGATCAACGTAGTCCACCGAGGTGTCGACTTCGTATTCCTCACGAGGTCCGGGAACTTCCCACAGCTCTGACTCATCGTAGAGCTGCGGAAGCTTTACCTCTTCGACCTCTTCTTCTACCTGAGATTCCTTACGCGTACGTCCGAACATAACTGAATTATCTCACGCTCAGCCGGCACACTCAGTGCAGACGGGCTGGCCGTTGTCATCTGTGTAGGCCAGCTGTGAAGCGTGATGGACGAGGAAACACATTGAGCAGGTGAATTCATCATCCTGCTTGGGCACGACGTGAACCGTCAGTTCTTCCTTCGAAAGGTCAGCACCGGGAAGCTCAAAATTCTCTGCAGCTTCATTTTCATCATCATCAACGTTGGCAGAGCCAGAATCGTTGCGGCGAGACTTCAGTTCTTCAATCGAATCTTCCGCAACATCATCGTCATTCTTACGAGGTGCGTCGTAATCGGTAGCCATAATGCCCTCCCCTTTTCTGTCGTGATGCGTCACGTTCACACACAACACATTCGCTGGGCTGCAGGGTAACACGTTGAAACTTTTCGCGCTACTGAAAAGGACACGCGCCCCGGCAATCGCCGATTTTCGCTGCATCTTTGAGAAAATCTGAGAGCAGATGCAAGGAGGAAACGATGATCGATCTTGATCTTCTCGGAGTTGGCGCTGACGAGGAAACACTGGTCTTTACGGATAGTGAGGGCCGTCGTTACACCACCCCAATTACCGATGAGCTACGAGGAGCCGTTCGTCGCGACCGTCCACGCATCGAGGCAATTGCTGAAGATAAGCCGTTGCGCCCGCGTGAAATTCAAGCGCTTCTTCGTTCAGGTGCACGTGCTGTTGATATTGCACGCGAGCACAATGTTGAGGTTTCCCAAATCACGCGTTACGAAGCCCCCGTTCAAGCTGAGAAGGATTACGCACTTTCACGCGCACTTTCCAGCCACATCGGATCTCTTCCGGACTCTCCCGTAATGGGAGATTTAGTGGTCGACCGTCTTGCTGCCCGAGGGGTGAGCCCAGATTCCCTCAATTGGTCGGCTTCACGCCAAGCTGATTCCCCCTGGGTCATTCAGTTGACCTTTGTCCAGGGCGCCGTCGAACACGGCGCTCAGTGGCGTCTTCCTTCCTCCGGTCACCTCGAGGCCATTGACGAGGAAGCCCGCTGGCTTACTGAAACCGCATCTCCGACGGGCGTTCAAACTTTCGCTTCCCTTCCTAGTCCTGCACCGCTTCCGAGCGCAAACGAAGAAGATATCCAGCAGCGCGAGGCACTCATCGATCAGCTCAATTCTCAAAGGGGCAAGCCTCAGGAAATTGAGTACGACCTCGATGAGGAGGAGGATGAAGAGCTTCCGCATCTTCCTGCTGGAGTTGAATCCCTCGCTGCACGAATTCATTCTTTGACAGAAGCTCGTCGAAGCTCGGCCCCCGCAGATGAAGAGGCACAGTCTGGTGCCCAAACCGATGAGCCCCCGCTTCCTTTGGAACAGCTCGAAGATGTGCCCTCGGCACCTGCGCCGAAGAAATCGAAGCGGCGTTCAGTACCGAGCTGGGACGAAATCGTTTTCGGCTCGCGCGCCTAAGCCAGGCGAATAAGCGGGATCAGCACCTCTTCTTGGGTCAAGGAGCCGTGAACGCCGGTAAGGGATATCGCGCCTGCACTTTGCGTGCGGCTGTCGACGATCCCTGCGCGGCCTCGTGAAAAAGCGACAAAGTCACCGGTTTCGGCTAGGCCAGGGCCTTCTCCCATCAGTTCGGCCAGCTCACTTGGCCCCACAACCCACGCTTGCTCATCTAGGAAGTTTTCCCAACGTTCTTGAACGCGTTCGGGATCTTCACCGCGCTCGCAGTGGACATGAACTGCGCGTGTCTCCCCCGCAACGACGCGAACTCCCTCGCGCAAAGCAGGAGTCTGGGCGACATCAAGAATCTGTGAGAAATCGATGTTGACCATGCCGTGATCCGCAGTCAGTAGAACGCGCACACCAGAAGGGATTCGCGAAAGGAAGCGTCCCAATCCGGCGTCAAAGTCTTCAAGCGCCTCGCTCCACTGCGTTGAATCGGTACCGTAGGAGTGGCCACAGGCATCGATATCGGACCAGTACAGGTAGACGAGCTTACTCCCCTGTTTCAGCTCAGTTACTGCCGCATCACAGCGTTCTTCCCAGCGAGTTGCGGGAACAAAATGGGCGCCACGCAGTGCTGCGGTGGTCAGCCCCGATCCGGCAAACTTTGCGGGAAGAATAGTCGCAGTCGGTATTCCTAAGTCGCGCAGTTTTTCAAAATATGTTGGGCATTGCTGCCAGCGCGCGGGATCAATTCCATCAGTAAAAGCAAGGAGATTGAAGATCTGCTCGCCATGAAACACGCTATAGCCCACCATGCGTGTTTGCCCCGGGAGCTGGCCAGTTCCGCAGGCGGTAATGCCCGCCGCCGTCGTTGAAGGAACAACCGAGTACGCAGCCTCAATACTGTCGCGAAAAGCGCGAAGAGTTCGAGCGTGCCCCAAGTGATCTTGAAGGGGAAGCAACCCCAAACCGTCGACAAGAATAACGACGACTGCATCAGCCGACGGCAGTGCAAGTCGCCGAGCAAGATCGGGGCGGGCAAAAGGCACCGATGGGGCAACAGCGCCAAGTGCAGTCGGAATAACATCGGTCAAAGAGATGTCGCTGTCCCCTGCCAAACACGCGCCGCGGGCGCGAAGATTAGAGACGCTCATTGCTGACCACCTGCGTAAGCGCATCGATCAATTTCTGTGCATCAGCACATGCTCGCGCGCCGTCCCCCAACTGCGAGATACGAATCGTCACATCGTCTGGATAGGTGCGAGCTTGGAAACCATGATCAGCCTCGCAAGTCGGATCGTCGCAGCGAAGCGACTCAATATCACTGCGTCTTTGGGAAGCCATGTCGACACTGATAGTAATTTCGCTAATCTCTTCGCTATCTGTCGGATCTGCGAAGACTTCTTGGACTGAAACTCCACGAATCGCCCGAATTGAGTGCACTGCAGAAGTCACAACAGCGCTGTGATTGTCAGCCTCGTCAATGTGGACTTGAATAAAAGAAGTGCCGGTGAGAATCAGAATCGTCAGGTGGCGGAACATGGATCCGCGATCGAATGCCGCCTCGACTTGAACGACGGACGCCTTGACTTCTTGATCACCAACGAGCCGATGAACAGCGCGCGTGGCCAACTGCGGGAAGAAACCCGCACGTTCAATATCGCGATCCAGTTTCACCACACAATCTTAACAAGAGCGGCGTGTACTTGGCGGATTCTGAACCTTTTCATAGAGAATCGACCCATGCGAACAAAGGAAGAAAAACTGATCCTGCCCGAGGATGATCAGAACATTACCGAGATTGATGTTTCCTCAGAAATGCGGGGTTCCTTCCTCGAATACGCTGTCTCTGTTATCCACGCACGTGCACTTCCTGATGCTCGAGATGGCCTCAAGCCTGTCCAGCGTCGCATCCTCTTCCAAATGGACCAGATGGGGCTGCGTCCTGATCGTGGTCATGTGAAGTCCCAACGCGTGGTCGGCGAGGTCATGGGTAAGCTTCACCCCCACGGTGATTCCGCGATTTATGACGCACTCGTTCGACTCGCACAGCCCTTCAATCTTCGTGTTCCACTCGTTGATGGGCACGGTAACTTTGGTTCGCTCGATGATGGTCCGGCAGCAGCACGTTATACGGAAGCTCGTATGGCCCCTGCAGCGTTGGACTTGGTTGCTTCCCTTGATGAAGACACGGTCAATTTCGTTCCCAACTACGACAACCAATTCATGCAGCCCGAAGTACTACCTGCTGCTTTCCCTCAATTGCTTGTCAATGGCGCCTCGGGAATCGCCGTCGGTATGGCAACGAATATTGCCCCCCATAATCTGGCAGAAACGATCGCTGCTGCCCAGTATCTGTTGAATCATCCTGAGGCAACAGTTGCCGACCTCATGCGATACGTCCCCGGGCCGGACCTTCCCGAAGGCGGCGTGATCGTTGGACTCGAGGGTGTCAAAGAAGCCTACGAAACCGGGCGGGGTTCTTTTAAAACTCGTGCCAAGGTCCAAGTTGAACGCGTTACTGCGCGAAAGATGGGTCTCATTGTCACTGAGCTTCCCTACATGGTTGGCCCCGAAAAGGTCATCGAAAAGATCAAGGAGAATGTCTCTGCAGGGCGCCTCAAAGGCATTTCTGCAGTTCAAAACCTGACCGATCGCATTCATGGCCTTCGTCTAGTTATTGAAATCAAGAACGGGTTTAATCCAGAAGCTGTTCTCCAGCAGCTCTATGCGCGAACGCCTCTTGAAGATTCTTTCTCGATCAACGCCGTAGCTTTGGTTGATGGCAAGCCCCAGACCTTGGGCCTGAAAGAAATGCTCCGCGTTTTCCTTGACCACCGCATTGAGGTCACTACTCGACGCTGCGAGTTCCGCCTTGCTAAGCATCGCGATCGCCTCCATTTGGTCGAAGGCCTGCTGATTGCCGTCCTCGATATCGACGACGTCATCGCAATTATCCGTTCCTCCGATGACGTGGAAACTGCACGCGAAAGGCTCCAAACTGCTTTCGACCTTTCCGAAGTCCAGGCCAACCACATCCTCGAATTGCGCCTGCGTCGCCTCACAAAGTTCTCACGCCTCGAACTTGAATCCGAACGCGATGAATTGAATGCGAAGATCGCAGAGCTTGAAGAAATTCTGGGGTCCCAAGACCGCCTCTACGAACTCATTAGCAATGAAATGAGCGACGTCGCCCAGCGTCTGGGGACTCCACGCCGAACTCTTCTCTTGTCGGCGACGGGCACGCAAGTGGATCAGGCTCTTCCTGGCGCTGCCCTTGCAACCCTGCCAACGGCCTCAGGAAAAGCCTCAACGATGGCTCTTGAGGTACCCGACGATCCGTGCGTCGTCGTGCTTTCCGCTCAAGGAGGGCTTGCCCGCGTTGAAGGTGGCGATCCGATCGAGGCCGGGCCACGCGCATCCCACGACGGAATCCGCGCACAATTGGTATCGACGGCCCGATCACAAATTGCCATCGTAACCGCAGACGGGCTTGCACACCGCATCGAAGTCGTTGATCTTCCAGCTCTTCCCCGTTTTGAAACCGGGCTTTCATTTGCCGCTGCAACTCCAAGCGCGCTTCTGCTCCATACGGACTCACCCGCTATCGGGCTTTTGGATCCCGAGGCCTCGACTGTCATGGCAATGGGAACGCGGATGGGCATTGTCAAACGACTCAAGCCAGACGTCCTCCAACGCGACGAGTGGGAAGTAATCTCCATGGAAGACGGCGATGAGTTGGTTGGTTTTGCGCCAAGTACCGACGCATCCGACCTTGTCTTTATTACTTCCGACGCACAGCTTCTGCGTACTCCCGCAGACAAGGTGCGCCCGCAGGGACGTACTGCCTCGGGAATGGCGGGAATTAAACTTTCCGACTCCGCGCATGTGCTGGGATTGTGGGTCATAGACGCACCAGAAGAAGCACTCGTTGTCACCGTTGCGGGGGCAGCAGGAGCCCTACCTGGAACCGGACAGACGACCGCAAAAGTTACACCTCTGTCCCTGTACCCCTTCAAGGGACGAGGCACTCAAGGCGTGCGCGTCCAGCGTTTCCTTCGCGGGGAAGATCGCTTGGATATCGCCTGGGTTGGCGAAAATCCGCGTGCGGCTTCGGCGGATGGAAGCCCCGTGGAGCTACCGGCTGTTGACGAGCGACGCGACGGTTCAGGCACACCACTGACTCATGCCATCGCAACTATCGGCTAGCGCTCAGGTCAAGGTGACGAGATCAAGGTAGGAGTCATCCCACAGGTCCTCGTCTGCGTCTGGCAATACAAGAACGCGCTGAGGAGAAAGCGCGGTGACCGCGCCTGGATCGTGGGTGACCAGTACGACCGCTCCTTCGTAGGAGTGCAGTGCATGCAGAATTTCCTCACGCGAGGCGGGATCAAGGTTGTTGGTCGGTTCGTCCAGCAGTAGGACATTGGCGCCTGAGACAACCAGAGTTGCAAGCGCAAGACGGGTCTTTTCGCCGCCGGAGAGCACATGCGTGGGTTTATCGACGTCGTCTCCACTGAAGAGGAACTGACCGAGAACATTGCGTACATGGGTATCGTCAAATTCGGGCGCACTATGGGACATGTTTTCTCGAACTGTCGCCGCCATATCCAAAGTGTCATGTTCTTGCGCGTAGTATCCGATTTTCAGTCCATGACCGGCTTCAACGACACCGCTGTCGGGTTCTTCAACTCCGGCCAAGAGGCGAAGAAGCGTTGTCTTTCCAGCACCGTTGAGGCCGAGGACAACGACCTTCGATCCCCTATCAATTGCCAAATCAACACCGGTAAAGACCTCGAGGGATCCGTAGCTCTTCGACAGGCCCTGAGCACTTAATGGCACTTTGCCACACGGAAGCGGATCAGGGAATCGCAAACGCGCGACCTTTTCTTGAACGCGTTCAGCCCCAACAGAGGCAACGAGTTCCTCTGCACGACGCAGCATTTGTTGAGCAGCAACCGCTTTGGTCGCCTTCGCACGCATCTTTTCGCCTTGAGCACGCAGTTGTTCGGCTTTCTTCAACGCAAGCGAGCGTTCTTTTCGGCGGCGACGTTCGTCTTCTTCGCGTTGTTTGAGGTAGGCAGACCAGCCAAGATGATAAATATCGACCTCTGCGCGGTTGGCATCCAAGTACAGCACTTGATTGACGGTATCGCCCAAAAGCTTCACATCGTGGGAGATAACGAGTACTCCGCCCGGGAAGGTTTTGATCCAATCACGAAGCCAGATGATTGAGTCGTGATCTAGGTGGTTTGTCGGCTCATCGAGCAAGAGGGTATCCGCCCCGGAAAACAGGACTCGGGCCAGCTCCACGCGACGCCTCTGGCCGCCCGAGAGAGTCGACAGAGTCTGAGACAAAACCCGATCATCCAAACCGAGAGAATGGGCGATTTGCGCTGCCTCGGCATTGGCGGCCCAGCCGCCAGCTTGAGTAAATTCGTGATCGAGACGAACGTAGCGTTCCATCGCTTTTTGCTGGCGATTTCCCTCTGTCGTCGACATTTCTTGTTCTGCGCGCTTAATTTTCTTGATGATCGCGTCGATTCCGCGAATTGAAATGATGCGATCACGTGCGAGTTGATCAGGATCTCCTTCACGTGGATCTTGAGGAAGATACCCAATGGTTCCGTTGCGCGTAATGGTCCCCTCATACTGAGCGCTTCCATGATCCTCTTGCCCCGCAAGGAGCCTCATGGTTGTGGTTTTTCCCGCCCCGTTGCGACCGACTAAACCAATGCACATTCCTTTATCAATCCTGAAAGAGGCATTGTGGATGAGTTCGCGTGGGCCAATACGCAACGAGAAATTGGAAACATTGATCACATATTCATTCTAATGGGCGCCTCCGCCGGCGCCCAACGCGCACTCGGGTAACGTCTGCGGGCAGAATAGAGAGGTTGACAATATTCAGGAAGGAACTCCGATGACCGAGCCAACTGGGCACACCAAAGCTCCCCGAGTGTATGACATCGTTGCTGTCAGTTTCGTCGCTTTCTTATTGATCTCTAATATCGCCGCAACAAAGGTAACAGTGCTCGATGCTGGCCCGATTCACTTGGTATTTGACGGCGGTGCGGTCCTCTTTCCCCTGACTTATATTCTTGGCGATGTGCTCTCCGAAGTGTACGGTTTCGCGCGCGCACGCAGAGTCATCATCATGGGTTTCGCGGCTTCTCTCCTTGCTTCGCTGACGTTCTGGGTTGTGCAATCAATTCCCGCTGGCCCTGGATACGAGAACCAGGATGCCTTCGTCGCAGTGCTCGGTTTCGTTCCTCGAATCGTTGCCGCTTCGATCGGCGGATACTTGGTCGGCCAGCTCATGAACTCCCTTGTTCTGGTAAAGATTCGACAGCGTTGGGGTGCCGACCACCTCTGGGCGCGTTTGATCGGTTCGACTCTTGTCGGCGAGGCTTTTGATACCGTCATTTTCTGCACGATCGCCTTTGCTGGAATCATTCCCGGAAGCGAATTCCTCAACTACATCATCACGGGCTACGTTTACAAGGTTGGAATCGAAGTTGTTTTCCTCCCCATCACGTACCGCGTCATTGCACTGGTTCGTAAGGTTGAGCACCTGCGCCGTGAAGAGGTTCTGGCATGACACTTTCGTCTCAGTGGATTGGCACCCCTATTGACGTCGGTTCTTCTTTCCCTCATTCCGACCGGGATCGCGGTTTTGATTGCCACACGCGCCTTGAATACGGCCCAGGTCTTGGCCGTACCGGCACCCTTCACACTGCACACGGCACGATTTCCACGCCCGCGTTCATTCCAGTGGGGACTAAGGCGAATGTTAAGGCGCTTGTCCCTGAAATGGTGCGTGGCCTCGGCGCTCAGGCGGTTCTTGCCAATGCCTACCACCTATACCTCCAGCCGGGTTCGGATATCGTTGACGAGGCCGGGGGCTTGGGTTCTTTTATGAACTGGGCGGGTCCGACCTATACGGATTCGGGCGGATTCCAGGTCCTTTCCTTGGGAGCCGGATTCAAGAAGGTCCTCTCGGCGGAGTTTTCGGGCGATGCGGATTTCAAGGATCCCAAGCTCAATAAGCAGGCAGTCAAGGCATCCCGAGCAGTTGTTGACGATGACGGCGTGATTTTTAGCAGCCACATCGACGGTTCTAAACACCGTTTCTCGCCCGAAGTTTCCATGCGCATTCAGCATGAATTGGGTTCGGACATCATGTTCGCCTTCGATGAGCTGACCTCTTTGCTCCATCCACGCAGCTACCAGGAAGAATCTCTGGAACGCACCCATGAGTGGGCACGTCAGTGTCTGGCCATCCACCGTAGGCTGACCCAGGAGCGTGAGGGCAAGCCCTATCAGCAGCTATGGGGAGTCGTTCAAGGTGCTCAGTACGAGGATCTTCGACGCATCGCCGCCCGCACACTGGCTGAAATGAATGTCGATGGACAGATCTTCGACGGCTTTGGGATCGGCGGAGCTCTCCAGAAGGAGAACCTCGGAACGATCGTTTCCTGGGTGAGTTCGGAACTTCCAGAGGACCGTCCGCGCCATCTTCTGGGGATTTCCGAACCTGACGATCTCTTCCGTGGCGTCGAAGCCGGTGCCGATACATTCGACTGCGTCAATCCCTCTCGCGTTGCGCGCAATGCGGCGATTTATTCTCCTGACGGCCGTTTCAACATCACGAATGCTCGCTTTAAGCGCGATTTCACTCCCCTTGTTGAAGGCTGTGGGTGCTACACCTGCACGCACTACACTCGCGCCTACGTCCATCACCTTTTCAAGGCCAAGGAAATCCTCGCTTCAACGCTGACGACTATTCACAATGAGTGGTTCACCGTTCGTCTTGTTGACGCCATCCGAGATTCGATAAATACCGGCGAATATTCGGACTTTAAAGAGGAAATGCTTGGGCGTTTTTCAGGCGCACAAGGCTGAAACCTACGGTAACGTAGGGTCAGGCATTCCACTAAGGAGGAGACATGGTCTCAGAGCTGACGGCGAAGTCGAGGCTTCAGTATGATCCCGGTACTCCCTACGAAGTTCCGGTCGCTGATACCTCCCTTATTTCCCTTCTCGAGACATCCGCGCGCCTCTACCCCGAGCGAGTTGCGATTGATTACTTGGGGGCAACGCTGACATACACTCAGCTATACGCTCAGGTTCTCCGCGCCGCGCAGGTACTCGTTGAAAACGGTGTTCGCAAAGGCGATGTTTGCGCGATCTGCCTGCCCAACTGTCCTCAAGCCTTGGTCGCTTTCTACGCCTGTATGCGTATTGGAGCCGTTGCAGCCCAACACAACCCTCTTGCACCAATTGAAGAGATCCATCAGCAGTTGGATCGCCATCACGGAAAAGTCGCTATTGTTTGGGAAAAGTCTGTCGACGCTTTCATCCGTGAAGGAGACCAGGCTCTCGACTGTATTTTCACCGTCGATATTTCGGCGCAAATGCCTCGTACTTCGCGCGCTTTGCTCAAACTCCCTATCGAAAAAGCGCGCTCTACGCGCGAGCAAATGCGCGGAGAACGCCCCAAGGGGACACACTCGTGGGATCACGCGGTTGCGCGCGCACGCCTCGTCCACCCAGACACACCCGGCGCCTCGGCCCAAGATCTAGCCGTCATTTTGCACACCGGGGGCACCAACGGCGTTCCCAAATCAGTTCCACTCACGCACCGCAATATCGGTTCGAATGTCAATCAGTGCATCATGTGGGTATGGAAACTCCATGAAGGCGCCGAGAACTTTTATTCGCTGCTCCCCTACTTCCACGCTTATGGGCTGACTCTCTTGATGTGCGCTGCTGTTCGCCTTGCGGCGACGCAGTTGGTTCTCCCCAAGTTCGATGTCCATCTGGCGCTGGAGGCTCACAAGCGTCATCCGGTGACCTTCTTCGTGGGCGTTCCTCCCATGTTCGAGCGTCTCATGCAGGCCGCACAAGAAAAGCACATCGATTTGACCTCAATGAAGTGGTCATTGTGCGGTGCAATGCCGCTGTCTCAAACCCTTGCGCAGCAATGGGAAGAGATCACTCAGGGAATGGTCATTGAAGGCTACGGCATGTCTGAGACTTCCCCGGTGATCGCAGGAGTCCCTCTGGCAGCCAATCGTCGCCATGGTGCTTTAGGACTCGTCTTCCCCTCAACTGACATTCGCCTGGTTGATCTTGAAGATCCCTCTGTTGATGTTGAAGAAGGGACCCCGGGTGAAATCGTCGTTAAAGGTCCGCAGGTATTTAGCGGTTACCTTGGGGCTCCTGAAGAAACTGCTCGCGTCTTCACCGAGGACGGATGGCTGCGCACCGGTGATGTTGCAGTTATTCGCGATGGCTTCTTGATGATGTCCGATCGTAAGAAGGAACTGATTCTTTCAGGCGGCTTCAATGTCTATCCTTCACAGGTCGAGGATGCGATCCGTTCGATGCCTGGAGTGAAGGACGTTGCTGTCGTTGGTCTTCCCTCGGGGGATGCTCGAGAGGAAGTTACCGCAGCGCTGATCTTGGAAGATGACGCTCCGATGATCACCCTGGCACAGGTTCGTCAGTGGGCAGAAAAGTATGTTTCTCACTACGCGCTCCCGCGCCAGCTCGCCATCATTTCCGAGCTGCCGCGTAATCCTTTGGGAAAGGTCATGCGTCGCAAGGTCAAGGAGCAGCTTCTTGATCCCGCAAACCGTATGTTTTCCAGTGCATCGAAAGCAATTGGCGAGGCCGCGGCTGCGGTAAGCGAACGTCTTTCTCCTCCCGATACTTCCGCAGACGATAAAGACTCCGACAATGAGTAAACAGTCCCCCGACAAATCGATGAGATTGGTTCGCCATTCTCGCGCAATCGTTGATTCACTGAGCCGAGGGGCGCAGCGTCTCGGCTCTTCAACTGCGCAGAGACTACGTTCCGGCCGTAAGAGCGAGATTGAGCCTCGTCCTCTGTCTCCGCGTCGAACAGTTCAGTGGGTTCCTCCCCAGCGCGTCGAGCGCCGGGGTGCGCGTCCTTCATCGTCGGATGCTCGAAAGCCTCTGATCCCCCGTTGGCTTGCGCAAGCAGGCTACGGATCGTGGGCGATCATCGGCGTACTTATCGTCATCTCCGCCGTTGTCTTCGCAATCGCCCAAGCAACGCCGGTATTTATTGCAATTTTTGTTGCCCTGTTGCTTACCGCGATTTTGAATCCTTTGACGAATTACCTGAACCGGTGGGTGAACCGCTGGATTGCAGTTTTCGCTGCGCTCTTCGCTTTTATTGGAACCTTTGTTGCGCTGATGACGCTTGTCGTGTCCTCGATCGCGGGACAGTGGCCGAATCTTCTTTCAGAAGTGAGTAATGGTCTGGGAAAGCTCTCTGATCTTGTTGCTCGTCTGCATCTTCCTTTCCAGATCCCGCTCAATGATCTCAGCCATTTAAACGAAACTCTTATTGCGCAAGGCAAGAATTTTATCGCGTCCAATTGGTCAGGACTGCTCAGCGAGACTCTAGCGAATGTTTCCAATGCTGCGGTCGTCGCCTCGGTATTGGTCCTCGCCTTCTTCATCACGGTCTTCTTCTTGCACTCCGGCGGACAGATGTGGGACTGGTTCGTCTCCTTACTCCCCTATCACCGACGCAAGATCACCAATCGAGCTGCGCAAGCAGGCTGGAGCACCTTCTCCGGCTATGCGCGAGGAACGATGCTGGTAGCCGGAACAGACGGCCTCTTTGCTGGAATTTTCCTCCAATGCATCGGAGTCCCCGTCGCCCCTGCTCTTGGTATTTTGGTTTTCATCGGTGCGTTCATCCCCCTGATTGGTGCCCCCACGGCGATGATCCTTGCAATGATTGTTGCTCTTGCAGCAAAGGGCATTATTACAGCAGCTATCGTCGGTCTGGGAATCGCACTGATTGGCCAGATCGAAGGGCATATTCTCCAGCCGCTCATCATGGGACACCAAGTTTCTCTCCACCCGGTCGTCGTCGGTATCGGCGTCATGGTGGGAACCTTCACCGCTGGACTCCTCGGCGCGATCATCGCGATTCCGATTATTGCGGTTGCTTGGGCGATCTTCGCTGAGCTGTATACCCCGCGTGAACGTAGCTAGCTTGCGGCACGCAAGTTTCAACGGAAATCTCGAGAGCTCAAACGCAGCTGAGTAGAAAACGGATAGATCCGAAAAGCTCGGACGCTTCGCGTACCATAAGCATTTTCGCAGTACCCATCTACGACTACCGCAGAGGCCATCACTTCACGTCGATGTTGCTTCCACGTCGCCTCTGTAACTGTCACGTTGACGCTGCCGCTCTCGTCTTCCAAGCTGAGAAAGAGTACCCCGCCTCCACTGCACGGACGCTGTCGATGCGTGATAATTCCCGCAACTCTGATCCTCGACTGATTTTCTTGACGGAGAATCTCGCAGGCCGGAATTACTCCCTGTGCGTTCATCTGTTTTCGGATCAACGCAAAAGGATGGCTCGTAACAGATAGGCCCATGGCTTCATAATCCAGATTCATCTGCGCAACAGAATCGAGCGGTGGAAGGGAAGGAAGATGGTATTCCATCCCAAGTCCTTCCAACATCGGTTGATACTCCTTCTCTTCGCCACCATCTTGTCCTAAGACACCACTGGCCCAAATTCCTTCGCGACGCTGATATCCCATTGAGTTGACAGCACCAGCTTGAGATAGCCGTTCAAGATCTGTGCTGCGAAGCCTAGCGCGCGAGGCAAGATCCTCAAGATCTTGATAGGGACCGTCCTCGCGCCCTCGGAGGATCCTTTTGATGTTCGCCTGATCGAGGCCTCGGATCATGTCGAGGCCAAGAACGATACCCCACTCGGGATGGATATCGACCAGCCCTTCTTTGCCCTCCATTCCTATTCCGCATGCTTCCTGTGCTCGCTCAGCACCAATGATCTGCACAATCTTGCTCAGCGGAAGTACCTGCGTGGACTCTAGCGAAAGGTTCACGTCAGGTGCGCACACACGCAAGCCGTGGCCTCGTGCATCGTGAACAAGAGAGGAAGGGGAATAAAAACCCATGGGCTGATGAGAAAGGATCCCCGCATAAAAGTGCTCGGGATAGTGGACCTTAAGCCAAGCGGACGCATAAACGATATAGGCGAAAGAAAAAGAGTGCGATTCAGGAAAGCCAAAGTCGGCAAATCCCTGGACCTGCCGAAAGACCTCTTCGCAAATATCCATCGGGATACCCCGATCTTTCATCCCCTCGATGAAAGGCCCTCGCAATTTTTTCATTTTCTCCGCACTACGAGAAGAGCCCATGGCTCGGCGCAATTCATCAGCCTGAGCGGCAGAAAAGCCAGCAACATCCATAGCAATGTGCATCATCTGTTCTTGAAAGAGAGGAACTCCCAAGGTCTTTTCTAAAGCCGGACGTAGAAGAGGATGAAGATATCTCACCCTTTCTTCCCCCCGACGACGGCGCAAATATGGATGCACCGATTCGCCTTGAATAGGACCGGGACGAATGAGAGCGACTTCAATGACAATGTCGTAAAAGCAACGCGGCTGAAGCCTGGGCAAAGTATTCATCTGCGCACGAGATTCAACTTGAAAGACTCCCATCGTGTCTGCCGCGCACAACAAGTCATACACTCGCGGGTCTTCGTCTTCGAGTTCATAGAGGGAAAGAATTTTTCCTTGCGAATTTCGAATTCCTTCCTTCTCAAGAGACTCAAAAATCGATCCCAAGGCTCCAAGCATTCCCAGTCCAAGGAGATCAAACTTCACCAATCCGGCGTCTGCACAATCCTCCTTATCCCATTGGATCACGCTTCTCCCCCGCGTTTTTGCCCAACGAATGGGGCAGATCTGGCTCACGGGATGCTTGCTGAGGATCATCCCTCCGGAGTGAATCCCCATATGGCGCGGAAGCCCACTCAAAAGCTGGGCACAGGTGCTAAGCATCATCTGCGAAGGGGCCGTGTCTGTTCTGCGGCTTTCTTCCCTTCGCTGAGCTCGGCTTGGAACGTGAGCCGCGTCAATTCCCAGAGCCCTGGCAGCGTCTTTATAGGCCAATTGCGAACGGTATGTAATCACTGTTGCCACTTGAGCGGCACGTCTTCTTCCATAGCGTTGGTAGACATATTGGATGACTTCTTCACGGCGGGCACTGTCGATGTCGATATCAATGTCCGGGGCTCCTGAGCGTCCCGGGGAAAGAAAACGTTCAAAGAGCATTCGATGGCGAATAGCATCAACTGCTGTAATCCCAAGGCAATAGCAGACGGCAGAATTCGCTGCAGAACCACGTCCTTGGCACATAATTCCCCGCCTTCGACAAAAATCTACGATGTCGTAGACGATGAGAAAATAGCCAGCAAAGTCAAGCTGTCCGATAATCGACAGTTCATGGTCAATGACCTCCCAGGCGTGCGGGTTGGCGGATCGGGGACCATAGAGTTCCTGCGCTTTTGCATAGGAAAGCGCAGTGAGCCAAGAAATTGTTGTATGTCCTTGAGGAACCTCCGTCTCGGGCAAATCCCAGGTATCAAATGACATCGGGTAATAGCATTCGCGCGCAATTCCAGCGGCGTTGGAAACCGCCTGAGGAGCCATGCGATGAAGAGCGAGCATTTCTTCTGCGCTCTTCAAAAAAGAATGCTGGGCTGGAAGAAGATAGCGAATCTCATCCAAAGATTTGCTTTGTCTGAGAGCACATAGAAGGTCCGCTCGATATTTTGACTTAGGAGAAGCCATGGTGACGCCACCGGCAGCAGCAAGAGGAAGTCGATGTTTGTGCGCGAGATCAGCAAGCTCGGCCCCCATGTCGTCTTCCCCGGGCCGCAGCACGCTTTCAACGATGATGCGCTCGCGCCCGAACAGGGAAATGAGGTCATTGAGAAAACGATCAGCTTGGTTTCTTCCCTGCGCATGCAAAATTCGTCTGAGAGGCCCGCGGACACCTCCCGTTAAAATCCGTATATCCTGCGCGTTTTCGGCGATATTTTCGAGGCCGTGGCTGGGGTTTTCGCCTTCAACATCCTCAAGTGTTCGTTCGCTCATCAGCGAGCACAGATCTCGATATCCATCGTGAGATGTTGTGAGGATTGGTAAGCGAATTCCGGTATCTTCCCATCCACAAGGGAGCCCCCAGCCAGGTGATCCTATCGAGGCGTTGCCATCGTAGCGAGAAAACTGAGCGGTAGAAAGAGTGAGCTCGGTTCCAATAATCAACGGGAAAGATGACTCGCGCGCAGCCTGCAAGGAGCGGATCAGGGAGTACATTCCATCGCGCTCTAGCAGAGCAAGAGCGTCAAGACCGAGCTGCTTAGCGCAGAGGATGTAGTCTTCGGGGGCATCTGTTCCCTCTAAAAACGTGAAGTAGGAGTGCGCGTGTAACTCAGCATAAGGATGGGAAACCACCCCCCTATTATATCGAACAGGTGTTCGATATCTATTGCTGGGATTTCACTCTCCCACTCCCAAAAGTTCGATCAATTGATCGATATCCATCCTCTGAGTACTCTCATCACCAACATCATCAACGACGGTATCGATTAGCCTTTGCTTATGCGCCTGAAGCTGACAAACTTTCTCTTCAATCGTGTCCTGGGCAACTAGTCGATAGACATTGACCGCACGACTTTGCCCGATCCGGTGCGCACGATTAATCGCCTGAGCTTCAACAGAAGGATTCCACCAAGGGTCCATGATGTAGACATAGTCTGCTTCAGTGAGCGTGAGCCCAACTCCCCCAGCCTTCAGTGAGATAAGGAAAACAGATCCTTCTCCTCTACGAAATTTTGCGATAACATCCTCACGCTTTCGTGTCTTTCCTTCAAGGAGAAGACAGGAGATTCCGCGCTGTTTCAGAGCGCTATCGATTCGTTCAAGAAAACTCACGAATTGACTAAAAACAAGTACCTGATGACCTGCAGGAACAATTTGTTCTAGGTGCGAACACAGCAGATCAATCTTTGCAGAACCAACCCCCTCGTAGCGCTCATCAACAAGAGCCGGATCAAGGGAGAGCTGTCGCAGCCGTGTGAGTGCAGCAAGAACTTCAAATCGCCCTTGAGCCCCTTCATTATTGAGCTGAATACGAAGGAGGCGAGCACGTTCACGAGTGAGGTAACGGTCGTAAATCTGACGTTGTCGCCCTTCTAAGGGAACGGGAAGTAGCGTTTCAATACGATCGGGAAGTTCAGGTGTCACTTCTTCTTTCGTACGACGAAGGATGAATGGGGCAATCAGCGTATGCAAAAGTTCTAAAGCACTGTCTTGCTGAGTCCCTTCAATGGGGCGTCGAAATTTCTCATTGAAGTGCGAATGCGTCGACAGGAGACCGGGGACGCTCAAAGACATCAGTGACCACAGGTCCTCGAGTGAATTTTCAATGGGAGTTCCGCTGACGCAAATTCTCCAGGGAACCTGGAGTTCTTTCACACTTCGATAGAGCATCGTGCGCGGATTCTTGAGAACCTGCGCTTCATCGATGACGAGTCCGCTGAGCGTGCGGTTATCCCACAACAGGTGGTCCATTCGGAAGAGCGTATGTGAAGTAATGACGATGTTCGATTGCGAGATCTCATCCCAAGCAAGTGGATTTCGCTGATGTGAGGCGCGAAGCACGCATGTCCTGAGCTGCGGAAAACAGCGCTCGGCTTCATTTGCCCAGCTTGAAATGACGCTGGTCGGAACAAGAATCAAGACGGGTGATTCAAGACTTCCTTCCTCACGAAGAGCATCGATTGCTGCAAGGACCTGCCTGGTTTTTCCCAGCCCCATATCGTCGGCAAGAATGCATCCAAAACCAGAGGAAATCCGGCTGCGAAGCCAGTTACGACCTTCAAGCTGATACGGGCGAAGACGAGGGTCTTGATCTTGATCCGTATGGGACTGTGCGCGCAGCGCAAGTTGTTTTAGGGCCGAAGTTCGAGAGCGCCATTGCAGGTCTTCTTGTGCGACATCAACTGTCTGACTCAGTCTTTCCCATAGCCCAAGTTGTGAGGTATGAAGACGAATATCATCAATCGAACGCGATCGCGTCAGTTGCGCAGCTCCACGAAGCAGGACGCGAAGGCGTTCGACGTCGATACCTTCAAGGCGCGCCCATTGTCCGTCATTAACACGAATGTATTCTTCACCTGAAGAAAGTGCCTTCAAAACTCGTGAAATTGGAATTTTTTCGTTACCAACTTGGATCGCGACGTGAAGCCCCCACCAATCCGGAGAATCTGTTGCTTCGATAGCAGCAGTAACAGTCGCCGCCTCTTCAGTGAGGGTTAATTGCCTGAGGCTATCGTCGATATCCCAATGCACCGATGAGAGCGGCCATGCTCCAATCTCTTGTATAAATGCGGGGACTTGGGGAAGCGGAATAAGAAGGCCCTGTGCACTTGGATGAAGCGATGCCGAGGCGAAATAGCGTCGTAGGAGAGCGTGCGCATCATTAAAGTCGCGCTGAATGTCCTCATCAAGCTGTGAAATCTTTGTCTGGGGAGACAAAATAACACGGAAACATTTATTTCTGAGGTGATATTCCAGTGCCCATTCGATCTGCGCACACACGCGGTTTTTGGGATGCAAAATGAGTAGGAGCTTCGGCTGACAGTTTTCTACAGGGAAGGTTCCCGTCGATGAGGTGCACTCAAAACGCTCGCGTAATAGTGGCAGCCATTTGAAGAGGAAATCTCCAATGCTTTTAATCGGGATCTGAACGATCTGATCGAGCAGCAACTCATCATCGATATCCTCCTCACTTATTGCCCCATCACCGCCGTCACAAAAGGTTAGCGACATATGCGGAGCTTGCCGTGGAAAGCGAATTTCTTCGTCTGTTCTGGTGACATAGTGGCGGCGATACGAAAGTTCAAGACTCTTCTCAGTAAGATTCATGTCGATCACGAGGCGTGACGAGCTGAGTTCGAAGTGAAATCGCTGAAACTGCGGTGTTAAAAGCGCGACTCCCCCGCATTGAAGTCTATATAGCCAGTGCGGCGCCTCCATGCCAAGAGAATCTAGGTAAACGTCATATCCCGTTGAAATATGCCCCTGTAATTTTCGGCTGCACTGATAGAGCCGACGGAGAAGTTTCAGTTGCTTAGGTGCTAGAGCATCAATAACCCCACCCCAGCGTGACTGCGCTAATTCCGCCCAACTCAACCTGCGCGGCGGTAGGTGGTCCGTACTCAAACGCACTGGAGTCAACCACACCGGGTCTGCAGGATCATGCGCGTCAATCACAAGGCCTAAGGACTCTCCTCCGTCCGTTGAAAGCAAGATCTCAAGATCACGGTTCCATGCCGGTTGATGCGTACGGTCCTCACGCGCGGAGAACACATTGTCCATCGCACACTGAAGTAAAGCTGCAGTATGAGCGCAGTCTCCGTTTAGAAAACACGCACATTTCAGGCGTAGATGCGGAAAAGGTAAGGAAGGCGCATATTCGATCTCGCTTCGATAGGACACGCCTTTTGCACGTACCCGTGCCCACACTCGTTGGTCGTCCCATGTCACGTCGTAAACGTCACCGCGTTTGAACGCAAGTGCCCCCTGTGCCCACAGAGCGTGACCAACGCATACCGTTGCTCCCTCCTCACCACAGGAGAGCAGTGCTGCACGGATCGGTGACGTGTCCATCTCTTCAGGATAATCCACACTCAAAAGAAGCCTCACACTCATATACCCCAACGAGGCTCCACGCATGATGACTCCACATCAAAAGCAGATCTGGAGAAGAATCAGACTTCACTCGAAGGTAATGAGTCTGCGGGTCATGGGTCATCTTCTCAGTTGACTCAGACCACCATTGTTGAGGTACAGCCCATGGTCCACGCCAGGACAGAATGTGATACCGCTTCTCTTCCCCAAAGGCACAGACTTTTACGTCTTGAGGACTACTTGTTAAAGCCGATCGTTCATTAACACGTACATCTACTTTTCGGCCCCCTTCGGCCTTTCCATAGACTTCCGCTGGGTATGGACAGATACACAGTCTTGAAGGAGCGTCTTCGATTCCTCCTTCAAGGCAAGTCACCTGTTCTTTTTCTTTTCTTTCATCAACGGAGGCAAATCCTACGCGTTGAGTGGGTGAATATCCCGGAAGGATCCGGGGAATACGAATGGCATTTTCACCTTTATAGGCACAAATTTTTCGCAGAACAGAATCACGTTGAGATGACTCACCTGCCCGCCATAAAGCTCGCGAAGCCCCCACGCGCTCGCAGTGCTCAGCCCGTACATTCACGCACACAAAGCCCTGCTCGTTTTCAGAAGCAGACAACCAAGCAACCAACTGCCATCGAATCCGATCGGCAATTTCTTCTTCCTCTCCGTCTATTCCCCACCATTGCCGTTCATAAGATTGCGATGCAGAATCTTGAGCACTCACAGCGATACTGGAACAACGTAGTCCACGAAAATCCAACTTCTCGCAGATTTGATGAGCTAAGCGGCGCGCACAAAATGCAACTTGTTCCTCGCGTTCAATACTCTCTTCACATTCTTCTTCCACTTGAAGATCGTCGAGAAGAATCTGCCTCTCGGGAAGCCACAGATCTTTTCCCGTGAAGAGTTCCCATACGTGTTTTCCAATGCTGCCAAAACGCGAATACAGGGCAGCAGATCCCATTCTCCGAATATCGATTCCTCTTGTAATCCCAGCAGAATGACACGTCTGCACAAACTGAGAAAGTGCATTGTGCTGTTTGGGTGGGAAAAGAGAAAGACACTGCCGCACTTCGAGTTGATCAAGAAAATCTTGGGTGTCTTCTGGGGTGAGAATAATGCCGCGCCTGGCCGCACCATAACTTGCAAGAGGCCCAGAAGCTATTCCAACGTTGCTCTCTGAACCAGTGCAATCTGAAATAGCTTCAACAAGATTTTCAGCTAATTGCGCTTCTCCCCCACTCCAGCGAGCAGCTCCGGCGGCTGGAGCCCAGGCAAGACCCGGATAAATGCAGGATATTCGAGCGATCCACTGTTCACATGCCCGCAAAATTACTTCAAACGAAGAAATATCCCGGCACATATCGAATGGCAGAACTAAAAGATCAGGACATAAATACCGAGCCATGGATACTTTCATCCCCTGCCTGACACCGCATTTTCGAGCAGGCGGAGTGACGACCTGTATATATCCTCCTGCTTCAATTGCACCGTGAGCTCCGGGAGGAATGTCAACTACCAAAGAGTTCACAGGCCAATTAGGAATCCACACCATGACATAGCGCATTTCAAACAGCCCTTCGTCTTTCACACATCTGATCGCACCAGAGCCTGCTCATTCCTCCCCATGGGACAGCAGTAAAAAGCGCAGCTCTTTCTTGACGTACTTGAGCACTGAGACGACGCATATCGCCAATCTCTAAGGGGCACTTTCCAAGATAAAGAACCCTGTAGTGAGGAAGGAGCAAAGAGACAACGCGCGCGTCTGCCGCGGAAGATGGAACTTGCACGCAACGCGCAAGGTCAAGGCCTTGCTTGACTGCGTATTCCCATCCAAAGTCATCAGCGCCTATGAGAGCACAGGAGTTTTCTTCGCCGGTGAGCGCCACGAAAATCCGGGTCAGTAGTGAGTAGTTATTCCCAAATTCCCACACACCCGCATAGCTTGATACACGTTCCCAAGACCCGTGGTTTTTCTCAATCCCCAGACGAGTTTCAGCATCGTTCAAAACCTGACGAGCAATATCTAGACGCGTCACACAACCACCCCAATCGAACAAATGTTCTATTAGTGTATGTGGCCCCACCTCATTTGCGTCCACTTTTGATCCACTTCAAGAAGTGAAAGAATACCGCCATGCATCTCTTCGATCGCCCAACCGCTCCGAATCCTTATGAGGCTTTGCCCCCAACCCAGACTTTTACTCTTAAATCCAACGATCTGATCGATGGTCAGCCCCTTCCCTTGCTCCATAGCGCACAGGGAGGAAATGTTTCGCCACATCTACAATGGAGCGGATTCCCTCAGGAAACAGAAAGCTTTTTTGTTTCCTGTTTTGATCCGGATGCCCCGACTCCTTCAGGCTTTTGGCATTGGATGATCATCGATCTGCCTTCTTCTTGCACTTCTCTTGCCCAAGGAGTCGGGCACTCAGATCTTGAACTTGATGGAAGCGCTTTCCATCTACGCGGAGATCACGGCGATCATTCCTACTTCGGAGCAGCCCCTCCAGCAGGAGATCGTGCGCACCGTTATATCTTTTCAGTCCACGCGCTTAACGTTCCCACCTTGCAATGCGATGACGAAGTCTCTTTAGCGATGTATTCATTCCTCGCAATCGAGCACTCCATCGCCCCCGCCACTTTGACCGCTACTTTCTCCACTCCACTGAACTAATATGCTTCACATCATTTTTCTTGAACCTGAAATCCCCGGAAACAGCGGAGCTGCAATCCGCTTAGCAGCCTGCACGGGAGCCTTCCTTCATTTGGTCGAGCCCCTGGGATTTGATATGTCCGATACCAAGCTCAAGCGCGCAGGCTTGGATTACCACGACCTCGCACATGTCAAAGTCCATCACACCTTCGATGAGGCTCTTGCAGAGGTTCCAGGGAGGATCTGGGCTTTCACCGGACACGCATCACGCCACTACAGCGACATCACCTACGCCGATGGCGATGGGCTTCTTTTTGGCCGAGAATCCGTTGGCTTGCCTGATTGGGCGATGTCTCACCCTCGAGTCAACGAGTGCGTGCGCATCCAGATGCGCGAAGGCATCCGCTCTCTCAACCTTGCAAATTCCGCTTCCATTGCCCTATACGAGGCCTGGCGCCAGCTTGGCTTCCCCGACGGAGTTTAGTGTTTCGCCCCTGTTATTTTTGACGAACGTAAGCTCAATCCCGGACGCTCAACTTGCTCGGCGAGCTCAACGATCCTGCGCGGATTCGATAACCACATCCAGATAGCACCGATGAGCGCAACAGCAAGCGGAAGGTAGGAGTAGTCACTCCCAAACGAATTCCACGCATTTCTTACCAGAGCAAGCTGCGACAGATGATTCTGGGCTAATCCACAGACCAGTGGCCCAATAAGCCCTAGAGCAATCATGCACCAACCAAGGATGCGCATGCGTCGCCCATTATGCGTCAAGGCAACGGCGGCAATTACATAAATAAGACCGATAAAGATGGCAGTGAAGCGTACCCACAGTGGCACATCACGGCGATGATACGCATCAACAACGGCCAGGGTAGTAACAGCAAGACTGAACAACCAGTACAGAGCAATGACAAGTCGACCAGAACCACGTGACGGTGGCCGGTTATCTTGAGACTGCTCGTGTGCCGCTTCGCTCACATCTCCTCCTTCGTTTAGTGCCATAGTAGTTGTTTATCCTGAGAAAGCTCGTCATTTTCGACTGCGCAACATGTGGGCTGTCTAACCGATTAAGCAGCCAATTTCTCGCGGACAAATACAGTGACTAGTGCGAGAATAGGACCTAAGTCGGACATTGAAGGTCCGTTCTCTTCGCTATCAAGGAGTGGAACACGTGAGCGAGTCTGTATACGACCTCGTCATCCTCGGTGCAGGGTCAGGCGGCTATGCTGCGGCTTTACGCGCCTCCCAATTGGGATTGAAAGTTGCCCTTATCGAAGGTGACAAGGTTGGTGGAACCTGCCTCCACCGCGGCTGCATCCCCACAAAGGCATATTTACACGCAGCAGAGACTGCCGATGCGATTCGCGAGTCCGATACCTTTGGAGTCCAAGCTACTTTGCAGGGAATCGACATGGCCAAGGTTGGTCAGTATCGCGACTCCATCATCAACAAGCTTTTCCGAGGCGTTCAGGGGCTGCTCTCTTCGCGCGGCGTTGACGTGATCGAGGGCTGGGGACGACTTGCTTCCCCTGACACCATCGAAGTTAATGGCCGCCGCATCGTCGGCCGGAACATCATTTTGGCAACAGGCTCTTACTCACGTTCAATTCCTGGACTCGATATCAGCGGCCGAATCATCACATCGGATCAAGCACTCCAAATGGAGTGGGTCCCGCAGCGTGCAGTTGTTCTTGGTGGTGGCGTTATTGGCCTCGAGTTTGCCTCTGTGTGGCGTTCTTTCGGCGCGGAAGTCACCATCATCGAGGCGCTTCCACACCTGGCGAATAACGAAGACGAAGCCGTTTCCAAGCACCTTGAACGTTCTTTCCGCAAGCGTGGAATCGCTTTCCACACCAATACGCGTTTTGCAAGCGCCACTCAGGATGATTTCGGCGTTCACGTTGCAACTGAAGATGGCAAGACCTTTGATGCAGATGTTCTCCTGGTTGCCGTCGGACGCGGTCCCGTCACCGAAGGGCTCGGCTTTGAAGAGGCCGGTATTCGCATGGAACGTGGCTTCGTCCTGACCGACGAACGTTTGCACACCGGAGTTGGCAATATCTATGCAGTCGGAGATATCGTTCCTGGCCTTCAGCTCGCACACCGCGGCTTCCTCCAAGGAATGTTTGTCGCTGAAGAGATTGCTGGCCTCGCCCCCAAGCTGATGGATGAGTCCGGTATCCCGCGCGTAACCTTCTGTGAGCCTGAAATCGCTTCTGTTGGCCTGACCGAAAAGCAGGCCCGCGAGAAGTACGGCGACCGTGTGCGCACTGTCGAATACAATCTCGCTGGTAACGGAAAGTCCAATATTCTTGGAGCGACTGGCTTCATTAAGCTAGTCTCCGTAGAAGGCGGGCCGATTGTCGGATTCCACGGCATCGGTGCGCGCATCGGTGAGCAGGTCGGAGAAGGCGAGCTCATGGTCAACTGGGAAGCCTACCCCGAAGATCTCGCAGCGCTGATCCATGCCCACCCGACGCAAAACGAAGCTATTGGCGAAGCAGCGATGGCTCTGGCCGGTAAGCCTCTCCACGCACACAACTGACCAGCCACCGACAAGGAGATTGAACATGGCAACCGCAGTGATCATGCCCGCTTTGGGTGAGTCGGTAACAGAAGGCACCGTCACCACCTGGCTGAAATCCGTGGGCGATACCGTCGCACTCGATGAGCCCTTAGTCGAGGTTTCCACAGATAAAGTGGACTCTGAAGTTCCCTCCCCAGCAGCGGGCGTTCTTCTGCAGATTCTCGTTGCAGAAGATGAGACCGTTGAGGTCGGCACACAGCTGGCCGTTATTGGAGATCCTTCCGAGGCCCCTCAAGATGGCCCCGCGCCGGCACAAGAAAGCGCTCCCGAGCCCACCTCTTCCGCTCCCATCGAAGCACCTGTTTCGGCTCCCGCTCCGGCTGCCTCGTCGCCAGTCGCCGGAACCGAGGTACTTATGCCGGCATTGGGTGAGTCCGTCACCGAAGGCACCGTCACCACGTGGCTGAAGTCCCTCGGCGATGCCGTTGAACTCGACGAGCCTCTGGTTGAAGTTTCGACCGACAAGGTAGATTCAGAGGTTCCCTCCCCCGCCGCTGGTTTCCTAGCAGAGATCCGCGTAGCCGAAGACGATACTGTCGAGGTGGGCACTGTCTTGGCTGTTATTTCTGCTCAGGCACCCACGGGTAGCGCTGCGCCTGCTCAGCCGGTCGCGCCCGCAGCAAGCGCGCCAGCACCGGTTGCGCCTGCTGTTTCTGCTCCGGCAGCTCCCGCAGCACCTGCGCCTGTCGCACCTACGCCGAGCGCACCTGCTCCGGTCAGCCCGTTCCCGACTGTGGCCTCGTTGGCTGAAACCGCAGCAAAGGGCGAACTTGCCACCCCGGCACCTGCTGAAGTGACAGCTACCGGCTATGTCACGCCGATCGTGCGCAAGCTTGCCCGCGAAGCAGGTATCGACCTTGCTGAGATCACGGGCAGCGGTATTGGCGGACGGATCCGCCGCGAGGATGTCGAAGCTGCAATTGCAGCACGAAAGGCTGCTCAGGCTCAGCAAGCACCTGCTAGCCCAGCGCCTGCACCAGCGGTTCAATCTGCAGCATCGGCAGGAGAAAACGTCTTTGCCGGCCGTGAGGCTTCACCGCTGCGCGGAACAACGGAAAAGATGTCGCGTTTGCGACAGACCATCGCCCGTCGCATGGTTGAGTCGCTGAGCACTGCTGCACAGCTCACAACGGTCATTGAAGTTGATGTCACTAAGATCGCTGCTCTACGTGCGCGCGCCAAGGATTCTTTCGCGCAGCGTGAGAATACCAAGCTCACTTTCCTGCCGTTCTTCGTCAAGGCAGCTACCGAAGCTCTGCGCTTCCACCCAAAGGTGAACGCGACGATCAACGACAAGGAAGTGACCTACTTCGATCACGAGAATATCGGCATTGCAGTCGATACTGAGCGAGGCCTTCTCGTTCCGGTGATCAAGGGAGCCCAAGAGCTTTCCTTGGCGGACATTTCTCGGTCGATCAACGACCTCGCAGCACGCACACGCGAGGCAACCATTGGCGCGGACGAATTGTCCGGTTCAACCTTTACGATCACCAACACCGGTTCGGGTGGCGCTCTCTTCGACACACCGGTCCTCAACATGCCTGAAACAGCAATCATGGGTGTTGGAACTATTGTGAAGCGCCCCGTTGTAGTTAAGGATGCACTCGGCAATGATTCCATCGCTATCCGCTCGATGGTCTATCTGTCGCTGTCCTATGACCACCGATTGGTCGATGGCGCCGACGCATCGCGTTTCTTGATGGACGTCAAGCGCCGTCTTGAAGAAGCTGCATTTGAATCAGAACTGGGTCTGTAAACCTAACTGATTTCAAAATGGCGGTGGGCAAGCTGATGCTTGCCCACCGCCTTTATTTCACTGCGTCAGAAACAGTGTCTGTATCTAGCGATCAACGTTCGAACATGAGAAACTGTCAACCGGTATGCGAGGTTGCGTCGCCTCGCGACGCGCTCAATATCCATGCTCATCAGTATCGATAGAAAAGCTCGAACATGTTCAAAAATCTCTTCAAGAAGACCGATCCCAAGCGCCGTCGTGTTGGTGTCGCAGCTGCAGTCGGCATTTTAGGCGGTATCTTCTCGGCAATCGTCAAGTTCGGCTGGGAAGTTCCTTTCCCTCCGCGCACTCCTGAGCGCAATGCCACAAATCCTCCTCAGATGCTTTTGCAGCAGCTTGGAATGACCTCGGATCAGGTGCACACCACCGTCAGCTTCAACGGCAACGATAACTTGCCGATCTACTCCTTCATCATCCACTTCTCTTTTGCGATTATTTTCGCCCTGTTCTACTGCATCGTTGCAGAGTACTTCCCCGGCATTAAGCTCTGGCAAGGTGCAGCATTCGGCCTCTTGGTATGGATCGGTTTCCACCTGATTCTCATGCCACTGATGGGTACCGTTCCCTCCCCCTTCCCCTGGGTTGAGGGCGGACAAAGTTGGGCCGAGCACTTCTCAGAGGCCTTGGGGCACGTCGTATGGTTGTGGTCGATCGAAATCGTTCGTCGCGATATTCGCAATCGAATCACACACGAGCCCGATGCAGAGGTTCCTCTTCCCGAAGCAACCCGCTGATCATCACGTTTGAGGGGGTGTGAAGCTCACAACGAGCTTCACACCCCCTTTTGTATTCCTTTGAGTGAGAAAAACCCGCTAACATTGGAGCTGTTATGAGCGAGAAAAGTACACCTCAGAAGAAACGGCGTTTTTATCACAACTTGATGGACGCCTTCCGTATTTGTCAACGAACCTACCCGTGGGTCGGATGGCTCATGGCCGGTGTTGTTGTGGTTGCAACCGCATTGGGCGTGCTTGCAGCCGCCCTGACACATTCAGGCTGGTTCTCGCTTACTTTCCTGGGCTTCTTAATCGGCGTTCTCATTGCGACATTCATTCTGTCTAACCTGACCGACCGCGCAACCTATGCACAAGTCGAAGGACGTGTTGGCCAGGTATATGTCGCTATTAGCCGTATTCGCAATGGTTGGATTGTCAATGAGCAGCCGATTGCTGCTAATGCCGAGCAGGACCTTGTCTGGCGCCTCGTCGGACGCCCCGGAATTGTTCTTATCTCAGAAGGCCCAAGTTCTCGAGTCCGTCCCCTTCTCGAGCAAGAACGCAAGAAGGCGCAGCGCCTCATGCGTAATGTCGCCATTACGACAATCCAGGTAGGTACCGGTAAAGGCCAGGTGCGCCTCGCCAATCTGCTTCGCGAACTTCGTAAACTCAAGAAGAATCTGACGCGCGACGAAGTCCCCTTGGTTAATCAGCGTTTGAGCGCTCTCGACAGGCGTTCAGCCCCGATTCCTAAGGGAATTGATCCCGCTCGGGCTCGCCCCAATCGACGCGCATTACGAGGACGTTAAACACGCTAAGGCCTGCAGACCACCGGTTTGCAGGCCTTTACTTTTGTTGTCGATGTCACCCCAACACGTTATGCATAATATGCATTCTAATGTATGGTTATTGCATTAGACGTTCAGGAGAGACATCATGAAGACAAAGATTATTGCAATTCCATCCGTCCTAGCCCTAAGCGCACTGAGCATTACCGCTTGTTCAAATCCCGATGAAAAGCCAGCTGCCGCAGGCACCTCATCAAGCTCGCAGACAAGCAGTGACCTGAGCTTCGACACTTCATCAATCCAGGCCGTTCCAGAAATCGAGGCCTTGGTTCCCGAATCAGTCAAGAAAGCTGGCACCTTGAAGAACGGCGCATCGATCGACTACGCGCCCGCAGAGTTCTTCAAATCCGATGGGAAAACACCCACTGGGTATGACGTGAATATGGCCGATGCCATCGCCCACGTTATGGGCCTCAAGGGCGCAACCACTGAACACGCAGAGTTCGCCACGATCATTCCCTCGCTGGGATCAAAGTTTGATGTCGGCATTTCAGGTTTCACCATTACCGCTGATCGTGAAAAGGAAGTTAACATGATCAGCTTCATTGAAACAGGGACGGCATTCGCTGTTGCAAAAGGAAACCCCAAGCACTTTGATCCCACGCATGTATGCGGAACAACTGTTGGAGTCCAAAACGGCACCTTCCAATTTGACTACATCACCCAGCTGTCCAAGGAGTGCACCGATAAAGGTGAAAAGGCCGTAACAATCATGCCTCACGACCTTCAGACTGATATTGCTGTCCGCGTGGCGAGCGGACAATACGATGCGACTCTCGCAGACTCCCCCGTTATTGGCTACACCATCGAGCGTTCAGAAGGATCCTTGGAACAGGTTGGTGATGTTGTTGAATCAGCGCCACAGGGGATCATCGTTTCCAAAGATAACGAACAGCTCACAAAGGCGATTCAGGCGGCCGTCCAGTACCTGATGGATAACGGTTACGTTGAAAAGATCCTATCGACCTACGGGGCAAACCAAGGAGCACTCAAAACTGCCCAGATCAATCCGCAGGTCTGAGCGTCACCTTCATCAAGCTCGAGGTAATCACACATGTCTATACAGACCAAAGACGGCGTCACACTCATTCAGTCAAAGCCGGTTTTTCACCTAGGCCGCTGGGTTAGCGCCATCATCGTGGGATTAATGGCGCTGGGGCTGGCCTATATTCTCGTAACAAACCCGCAATTCAGGTGGGATGTTGTCTGGAAGTGGCTATTTTCAAAAATGATCATGACAGGCCTGTTCATGACGATCGTTCTAACGATTTTGTCCATGACCTTGGGCACGGCACTAGCGATCACCATGGCTGTTATGCGCCAATCAATTAACCCGGTCTTACGGGGAGTGGCCTCTGCCTACATCTGGTTTTTCCGTGGAACACCTATTTACACGCAGTTGATCTTCTGGTCTCTATTACCGACCCTCTACCGGACAATTACTCTGGGAATCCCCGGAACAGAAATAGGTTTTAGCCTCGAAACTCGCGCATGGTTCACTCCTTTCTGGATGGCATTCATCGGCCTTGGACTCAACGAAGGCGCCTACCTCGCTGAGATTATTCGAGCCGGCATCCTCTCAGTCGATCAAGGGCAGTGGGAAGCAGCGACTGCGCTGGGGATGAATCGCGGGAAAATCTTCCGTCGGATCATCTTGCCTCAGGCGATGCGCGTGATTGTTCCTCCCATTGGGAATGAAACTATCTCGATGCTCAAGACGACTTCTTTGGTCAGCGCAATTCCTTACACCTTGGAATTGACCTTCGTGGCTAACCAAAAAGGGCAAGAACTTTTCCAACCAGTGCCTCTGCTCATCGCGGCTGCGATCTGGTATCTGATCGTCACAAGTATCCTCATGCGAATTCAGAGCCGCATTGAGCGTCACTTTGGTGAGGGCTTTGACTCGACATCACCTGGAGACACGACTTTCATTGAGGTAACCCCATGACAGACCAAACCGCGCTTATCCACATCGACAGCGTTCACAAGTTCTTTGGTGACCTCCATGTCCTCCGTGGAATCAACCTCGATATTGCCAATGGAGAGGTTTGTGTCATCATGGGGCCATCTGGATCAGGTAAATCGACTCTGCTTCGTTGCTTAAACCAGTTGGAAACGATATCTGCCGGGGAAATCCTGATTGATGGTGAGCTTCTGGGTTACAGAAAGGATCCAAATACCGGCGTCTATTACGACCTGACGGATCAGCAAGTCGCTGCCCAACGCTCGCAGATCGGCATGGTGTTCCAACGCTTCAACCTTTTCCCGCATATGACTGCACTAGAGAACGTGATGGAAGGCCCGATCCACGTCTTGGATCGTCCCCGGAATGAAGTAAGAGAAGAAGCACAGGAATATTTGGAATTGGTCGGTTTAGGAGATCGGCTCAACCATTATCCTTCGCAGCTCTCAGGTGGCCAGCAACAGCGCGTGGCAATCGCTCGCGCACTCGCGATGAAACCGGAACTCATGCTCTTCGATGAGCCGACTTCAGCTCTCGACCCCGAGTTAGTTGGCGAGGTACTGACAGTTATGCAAAACCTCGCGCAGGCGGGAATGACAATGGTTGTCGTTACCCATGAGGTTGGCTTCGCGCGCGAGGTCGCCGATCATGTCGTCTTTATGGATAGAGGAACAGTTGTTGAAGAGGGAACACCAGAGCAAGTAATTATCAGTCCTCAAAGCCCTCGTACGCGAGAATTTTTCTCTAAGGTTCTCTAAGGAAAAATCGATGCTGATGATGTTTCGGAGGTCGAGCCCGACAGCTTAGGCCTCCGGAACATCGATTGCATACAATCGCGATTGACCGACGACTCTAAATCCCAGGTATTCAAAGACTGAAAGCATCGCTGAGCCTTCTGCCTGCGCGATTCCGGTAGCAATATGTGCCATACCATCCTCCGCTTGGGCAGACATCGAAGTTGCGACGAGAGCGTCAAGGACTCGACTTGTCCTCCACTCATCCCCTACCCCGATCTGATCGATGTAGCCTTCCTTCCAGCCGAGCGCGACCCAATCTTGCTCATACTTTGACGACAATACGAAACCCGCAATACGGGGGCGATCGGAGCGCCGGTCAACGGCAATGAAGGACCATTCTGGCACGAAGGAGCTTCGTCCCATGGTCCATTGCTCTTCAGTCATGGCCGAGATGCCCTGTTGCTGGGCTATGGAGTTTGCAGCCTGACGCAATTCCTCGTCCCACTGTGGGCTCCATTGCTCGATGGAAATATACGAGCCAAGCGAAGGAATAACAGGAAGAGGGCGCAGCTTCGCTCGCAGATCGTAGTATGTGCGTTCCCAATGGAAGCCTTGAGATTTCAGTGCGCCTTCAAGATCGTCTTGCCAGTTTTCAACATAGCTGACAATCGCACGGGCACCGTTTCCTTCATAGCGCTCAAGCATCGCCTTCGCTGACAGAATTTGCCAGTCAACTAAGGCGCGCCCAAGCCCGATACGACGAAAATCAGGATCGACTCCTCCTTGGCATAGACATTCAATGCGTCCAGAGGCACGCAATCGTGTCTGGGCGAAGGCTACCATCCGCCCCGAAGCCATTCCTTTCGTTGCTATTCCAACGATTCCTCTCCATTGAGTGGAGGAAGAAAGCATTTCAGCAACTTCAGCTAATGCTGTGCGATACGGTGGGTTATCGCGAGCCTCCATGCGCGCAAATAGTGCACCGAGTGCGTGAAGATCGTCCTCGGTGAGAAGACGCCACGTAATGCCGTGATGTTCCGGAGGAAAGGGCGGGATGCTGTCCTGATTTCCTGCGAGTTGAAATGAAACCATTCAGTACCGCACTTCTACTGATCAATACTGTAAAAGACACGGGTGCGATCATTTACAAATCCAAGATGTTCATAAACAGATTGAGCATGCGTTGGACTCTTCAGATCCGCATCGATCCCAATTCTGTTCATCCCATCGTGAGCAGCAGCGCGAGTCGAAGCGGAAATCAGCGCCGAGGCAATACCCTTCCCCCGGTGGTCTGCAGGGACGCCGATGGTGTTGATATAAGCTTCGAGGCGCCCGTGGGCAATCCAGCTTTCCGCAGACCGACCGGCCATACAGTACCCACAAATCTGCCCCTCATCGCTAAGCGCAACGAAGGACCAGCGATCCTCATAGTCTTCAAGCGCGCGGTTCCACCAGAAGTCTCTAGCCTCAGTCAGAGGGTGATCGCTAAAAACTTCTGAGTGCACCCGATGCAGTTGAGAAAATGAAACCTCACTCATCGGGCAGATCTTTATATTCTCAGGGACCGGAGCAAGATGCTCTGAACCTTCAAGATCTCGGTACATGACTTGGAACATGTGTTTAGCGTAAAAACCAGCAGCAATGTAGAGACGTCGACGATCCGTCATGTGCCCATCAACCCAGTTGGCAATCGAAGCCTGCAAAGTGGATTCCGCGCCAAAATATTCGACAAGCATCTGGCGCGCACGGCCATCTTGCCAGTGAAGAAGAGAACGACCGACTCCACGGCCTCGCCACAGAGGATGAATGACAGCGTTGACGATCGCAACCGCGGCCTCGGTAACCCCGGTCAACACTTTCACGCTCCCAAGCGCAACAATGCCATGATCCTGGGCGATTCCCACGATCACCTCGAGAGGGGAAGCCTTAAGGTGCCCCAATGCCAGGTCCGCAATCTCCTGCGAGGATGTCCGGAAGATCGCGTCATCCTCTTTCTCAACTTCGCGGATCAAATCGGCAACCGCACCTAGATCCGATGGGATCAAAGGCCGCCACCGCAAACCGAGGTGAGAACCTGGGAAAGAGACTACCTCGGGCGGCTTTAAACGCTCCGCAAGTCCATTCATAGGGAATATTCTACGGGAAAGCGGGTCCTCAGTCCTAGTTAATATCTATGCGCAACGCCTAGGCATCAATACGGTCACGATCGATACCCGCAGCCTCTTCGACAATAAAATCACGACGAGGACCAACGACTTGCCCCATGAGAAGTTCAAAGACGTCCTCGGCGCGACGAAGAGCTTCCTCATCTTTGAGTGTGATGCGCCTGAGCGAGCGATGCGCACGGTCCATTGTCGTTTCGGCCAACTGATCGGCATCCATTTCGCCGAGGCCTTTGTAGCGTTGGATCGGCTCTTTCCAACTGCGTCCCGCTTTCCGCAAAGCAGCAAGCTGGCGATGGAGTTCATCTTCAGAATACGTATAGATGAACTCCCGTCCTTTTCGCCCCTTTCCAGCCACTTCAATCCGGTGTAGAGGAGGAACGGCCGCATAAACTCGTCCTGCTTCGACCATTGGACGCATATAGCGGAAGAAGAGTGTCAGGAGCAGCGTACGAATATGCGCTCCATCAACGTCCGCGTCAGTCATCAAAATGACTTTGCCGTAGCGAGCCTGTTCAAGATCGAAGGTACGTCCAGAACCGGCGCCGATCACCTGAATAATGTTCGCGCATTCAGCATTAGCGAGCATATCGGCAGTCGAGGCCTTCTGAACATTGAGGATCTTCCCTCGAATCGGGAACAGCGCCTGGTACTGTGAATTACGCGCTGCCTTTGCGGTTCCAAGCGCCGAGTCACCCTCGACGATAAAGAGCTCGGTCTGTTCGACATCTTCTGCTCGGCAATCTGCAAGTTTTGCAGGAAGAGAAGAAGTCTCCAAGGCGTTTTTACGACGGGAAATTTCTTTGTGAATGCGCGCAGAGACACGCGCTTTCATTTCTCCAACGACTTTGTCCAAAAGTGCGCTGGTTTGCTGCTTATCATCGCGCTTGGAGGAAGCAAATTTCGCCTCGAGCCAGTCGCCGACCACGCGGGCAACAACTGAACGAATCTGCGGCGTCCCCAAAATTTCCTTTGTTTGCCCCTCAAACTGAGGTTCGGGGAAACGAACAGTGACAACCGCGGTCAAACCAGCTAATACGTCGTCTTTCTCAGGACGACCGTCCTTAGCCGAAACTTTCAGTTTGCGCGCATTCTTATCGACCTGGGCACGAAGCACCTTCAAAACGGCTTGTTCAAAGCCCGCAACGTGCGTTCCCCCCTTAGGCGTTGCAATGATATTGACGAAGGATTGAAGCTGCGCCTCGTAACCAATCCCCCATCGCAATGCACAGTCAACTTCACATGTGCGTTCGGTTTCGACAGCCTTTAAATGACCGCTCTCAGGATCCAAAGCTTGCACCGTTTCCGTAAAGGTGCCTTCGCCTTGAATGTGCCAGGTATCCGTCACAGGGCCATCACTAGCAAGCCAATCAACGAAATCAACAACACCTCCGTCGAAACGGAATGATTCGTGAATCGTTTCTTCACCGCGCTCATCGAAGCAATTGATCGTCAGACCAGGAACCAAGAAAGCCGTCTGACGGGCCCGGGCAAGAAGAGTGTCCCAGGTAAAGCCTTCATCCGAAGGGAAGATCTGATAGTCCGCCCAAAAACGAACTCTGGTACCCGTCTTTTTCTTCGAGACTTTAGCGATCGTCTTCAGTCGAGACTCATCGGTGAAAGCTTGGAAGGGAGAATTCGGCGTGCGCTGACGAGAATCATCGAATTCGCCGGGCTCTCCTCGCCTGAAACACATCTGCCAAGTCTTACCACCACGGTCGACCTCGACGTCCATTCGCGCCGAAAGAGCATTCACAACAGAGGCACCGACACCGTGGAGACCGCCCGAGGCAGCATAGGAGCCGTTTCCGAACTTTCCACCCGCATGAAGCTTGGTGAAGACGACTTCCACTCCCGAAAGGCCAACTCCGGGGACATCATCTACGGGAATACCACGACCATTATCAGCAACCGAAGCTGAGTGGTCAGGATGCAGGCGCACATCAATCGTGTCGCAGAATCCTTCCAAGGCCTCGTCGACCGCATTATCAATAATCTCCCACAGGCAATGCATGAGCCCACGGTGGTCGGTCGAACCAATGTACATGCCGGGGCGTTTACGAACGGCCTCGAGTCCTTCGAGAACCGATAGATGCCGCGCGGAGTAGTCTGAGGCTTGGGTTTCACTCACCCAGACAGTGTACGAAGAGCATCAGCCAACTCAGGCGCTCACGCACCGGAATCGACAAATTGTGATCCGTTTCCAGATTTTCGGCCAATGGCAGAAAAAGCCATTTTTCGCTTCTTGATCGGCTTTAACGTGATCTTATAGATGCATGGATACCGTAACTACTGAGAATGCACGACAGACACTCCCCCCGATTTTGACCGCTCAAGATCGTTGTGATCAGTGCGGAGCACGCGCGTGGGTGCGAGTCACTCTTGCTACGGGAACACTAAACTTCTGCGCGCATCATGCCAATCAGCATCTCGATGCAATTGCCCCGAAGGCCCTCGACATTATTGATGAGCGCAATTACTTCACACCAGGATCCTGACTTTCTAGGGTCTATCCCCTATCATTGGAACGACAATCCCTTCCAAGGAGGAAACAAACATGGGTCTGTTTTCACGACCAAAGCCGGCCGAGGAGGCCCCGCTCACCCCACCGATCAGCCAGGAACGCCTGATTGACCTCTTTAAAGAACGCGGGTGGCACTACTTCGTAGATTCCGATGGTGACCTTGGCGGCACGTGGGACGACGACCAGTTCTACTTCATGCTCCGAGGCGAAAACAAGGAAATCCTTCACATTCAGTCCCTGTGGCACCTCTCGGTCCCCATGGAGAAGCTCGAAGAAGCGCGCGCTTTCATCCGTGAATGGCACCGCACGAAGCTGTGGCCGAAGGCATACCACCGCATTAACGACGAAGGCGCAGTCCGCATCTTCTGCGAAAATTCAATCGATTGGGAACATGGCGCAACCGACGCACAGATCAACCAGCAGGTCAGCTGTGCTCTTGGAACCGCTTCCGAGTTCTACCGTGAGCTGGGCACAGCTCTGGGAATGTGACACAAAGGAGACGTCAATATGGGTTGGTTCAGCAGCAGTGAATCTGGCGATTCCGTACGCCCCATTTCAAAAGAGCGCATCGAGAAGATTTTCGATGGCCAGGGCTGGTACTACGGTCGCGATGATGACGATGACGTATGCGGCCGCTGGGACGGCGCACCGTTCTTCTTCCTCTTCATGGGACAGATGAGTGAAATCCTGTCCGTAACTTCGCGCATGGCAGAAGAAGTTCCCATGGAACAAGAAGCAGAGCTCAACGGAGTTATCGAAGACTGGCACCGCGATCGCATCTGGCCGAAGGCCTTCTACGCCCCCACCGACGATGGCACCCTGCGCGTGATGACAGAGGTCAATGTCGATTACGAGCATGGAGCAACCGACGCCCAGCTGCTTCAGCAGATCAACTGCTCGATCGCCACTCAGCTTTCTCTCTACGATCACATTCGTGAGACGCTGGGCATCGAGAAGGAAGAGGACGACTGATCGTCTTTTCCGCACGTAGCGATACTTAAGTGGCCGGGACCTATCAGGTCCCGGCCACTAAAGTCTATAAACGACTCTGTCAGTCCAAATAGTCGCGCAACACCTGCGAACGGGAGGGATGACGTAGCTTGGACATGGTCTTCGACTCGATCTGACGGATGCGCTCACGCGTGACACCGTAGACCTTACCGATCTCGTCGAGAGTCTTCGGCTGACCGTCTCCCAAGCCGAAACGCATGGACACAACCCCTGCCTCACGCTCAGAAAGCGTATCGAGGACGCGGTGAAGTTGCTCTTGCAAAAGCGTGAAGGACACTGCGTCTGCGGGGACGATCGCTTCGGAGTCCTCAATCAGATCGCCGAATTCACTATCTCCGTCTTCACCCAAGGGAGTGTGCAAAGAGATAGGTTCGCGACCGTACTTCTGGACCTCGACGACCTTCTCCGGTGTCATATCCAGTTCCTTCGCCAGTTCTTCCGGCGTGGGTTCACGGCCAAGATCTTGAAGCATCTGACGCTGAACGCGCGCGAGCTTATTGATGACTTCAACCATGTGGACAGGGATGCGAATGGTTCGCGCCTGGTCGGCCATGGCACGCGTAATTGCCTGGCGAATCCACCAGGTGGCGTAGGTCGAGAACTTGTAGCCCTTCGTGTAGTCAAACTTCTCAACTGCACGAATCAGACCAAGGTTGCCTTCCTGAATCAGGTCCAAGAATTGCATACCGCGTCCGGTGTAGCGCTTCGCGAGCGAAACCACAAGGCGCAGGTTGGCTTCGAGGAGGTGGTTCTTTGCTTGCTGACCATCTTGCGCCAAAATATGCAGCTCACGGCGCTCGCGAGAGCTCTTTTCGTTCGAACTTGTCTTGAGGATCTCCTCAGCGTAGAGACCGGCTTCAATACGACGTGCAAGATCAACTTCTTGCTCGGCATTGAGTAGGGATACCTTACCGATTTGCTTGAGGTAGTCCTTCACCGGGTCGGCCGTCGCGCCAGCGACGGTAACCTGCTGGACTGGTTCATCTGTCTCATCCGAGTCAGAAACGACGAACCCGCCCTTCGAACGGAGTTCAGCAGCGCTCTGCGGCTTCGAATCTTGGTCATGTGCAGAAGACTCATCATCTTCAGAATCTTTGTCTTCTACCTCGTCATCCTCAGCTTCGATCTCGGTTTCTTCCAGATCGTCAACATCGGGTTCAATGTCTTCGACTTCTTCCAGATCAGTGTCTTCGGCGATATCGCCTTCAAGTTCCTCATCGTCTTGCGCGGGCAAAACTTCTTGAGGAGTTTCCTCGACCTCAGCTGCCTTCTTCCGCGTCCGCTTCGCACGCTTGGGAGCTTCTTCCACGACATCCGTTTGCGCGTCCTTCGCCGCCTTCTTACGGGTCGCGCGAGGCTTCTTCTCTGCTTCAGGTTGTGCGGCTTCTTGCTCTTGAGCCTTCTTTGTCGCGCGGCGCTTCTTGGGCGCAGTCTCCTCCGTCTTTACGGAAGCATCATCCTTTGAAGCCGCAGTTTTCCTAGCCTTCTTTGCTGTCGCTTTCTTCGGCGTGGCAGTCTCTTCCATTTCTACAGACGTCTGTGTAGCCTGAGACGAGCGCCGCGTACGAGTTGCCTTCTTCGACTGAGTGGGTTCAGCTTCAGTATCGCGAGCGCCGGTAGCGCGGGATGGAGACACTCGAATCCCTTTCATGGGTGGACAAAATTAGCCGCCAATCCACTGGACGGCGACATACTGCCTACAATTATAACTGTCAGACCTTGACGTGCGCAGCTCGAAAGGCAAGACAAAATGCCCTCTTACGCGGCGTGACCATCAAAACGCCACGAAGACGTCATCACCGGGCACGGCGCATCGAGCAGAATTTCTGTTGCAGTATTGCCAATTGTTGTCCGTTGTGAACCGCCGGGTCGCAATCCGATAACGATCATGTCAGCGTCAAGAACACGTGCGTATTCCAAGACTGTTTCAGACATTGACATGTCCCTCCGGCAACGCTTGACTTCAAAGGAAACTTCGGTTCCCTCTAAGCGTTCCCACAGGTGGGCTTCGGCAGTATTTTCGTCTGAGAACGTCCCACCGCAATCGTGCGAAGCTACGACAATCATGAGAGATGTTCGCATCCACGATGCCACGCGAACAGCTTCGTCCAAGGCAGCATCCGATTCACGATTCCCGTAATAGCTCACAACAATTGCCACAATCGTTCTCCTCACGTTTTCTCTCATGATAAACATGAGCGTTAGGTAGCGTATGAATGTTTTATAGACTGGGCACATGAGCGTTTTGAGCGAGCAACTACTTTCTTTAGCACCTCGAATTGAGGAACGAAGCCACAGTATTTTGGCCGAGCTCGCAAACTCGATTGCCCCCTCTGAGCAGGTCACTCCCCTGCTGGAGATTTGCCATAAGAGCCTTGAAGAAGGTAAGCGTTTCCGCGCTTTCCTTGCTTTTGTTGGTGGCAGCCTCTTCACTCATGCTCCCATTGAGACTTTACCTTTGGATGATTTAGGCGCCTCACTTGAGCTCTACCAGGCAAGCGCACTCGTCCACGATGACATCATCGACCACGCCCCCACGCGGCGCGGTAATCCCTCCGCGCATGCGGCTTTTTCCTCCTACCATCGTTCTACCCATTTCCGAGGCGATAGCGAAGACTTCGGAATCAGTTCCGCGATCCTTGCCGGAGATCTTCTCTTCTCTGCCGCTGAATCCGCGATGATTCGTCAGTGCGAGGACTTATCCCATTACCGCGATCCCGTCATGCAGCTCTACGCGCGCATGCATGCCGAGGTTGCTATTGGTCAATTTCTCGACATTTCCGCCGAGCAGCGTCCTCTTGATATCAATGATTCCGAGGCAATTAATGCCTCAACCGCATTGACCATCGTTTCCCATAAAGCTGCCAACTATTCAGTTGTCATTCCAGCAACTTTGGGTGCCCTCGCTATGGGCGCTTCTCCCCTTGACGCAGATGCTCTCGGTATGGTCTTGGCTCCATGGGGTCACGCCTTCCAACTCCGCGATGATGAATTAGGCGTATTTGGAGATCCACAGATCACTGGCAAGGGAGCAGGCGATGACCTGCGCGAAGGAAAGAGAACATATCTACTCGCACTGACCTGGCAAAACGCAAGTGCAAGCGAACGTGAAAAACTCGCGCGCGGCCTCGGCAATCCTGAGATGACTCACCACGAGCTCGATGAGCTGCGAGATATTGTCGCTCGCAGGGGACGTAAACTGCACGAAGAAGTAATCTCAACCTTCGAAGCACAGGGATTCTTAGCCCTCGAATCCAGTCGCTTCACTCCCGAGCAGCGCGATACCCTCTCTCAGGTTGCAGCGATGCTCATCAAACGCTCAAAGTGACACAAACAGTCGTTTGCCGCCCCCGCTTAGAAAGCCAAAGCAGAAGCAATACGGTTCACCCGATGATGACGCCCGCCCAGAAGCGCCTGCATCGGAGTTTCTCCCAGTTCATCATGCTCGGTGTACAGCCACTGCGCAGCCTCTTCAGGGGAAAACCCGCCATCGGACAAGAGCGTGAGCGTGCCCGGAAGGTTATAGAGCGGCTCATAACCGTCTTTCCCCTTAATCAGAATTTCCTGAGGAATTCCAGTTTCACCTGCAGCGTTGGTGTACTGGAAAAGAATGTGGTCACGAATCAGTTGCTTCACGCGGCGCGGTTCAATGCCAAGCTTTCGAGCTACCTCATCAACGGAATACAGGGCAACGGTTTCACTCATGGCTTTATGATATCGCGCCCTTAGCTGGCAGTGCTTCGCTACGGCGCGCGGGATATCGTAAGCACATTCCCTGAAATCTCCAGTAAAATCGCACTGATGACTTCTGAGACGGAATTTGAACCCGACAACCGCAGTGATGAACACATCGACGCTGACGGTCAAGACTCATCTATGCCCGCTGATCCCTTGATCGGCTTACTTGTAGATGATCGCTACAGGATTCAGGCACGCCTTGCCCGAGGCGGAATGGCGACCGTATATATCGCCCATGACGAGCGCCTTGATCGACCTGTCGCCCTCAAAGTCATGCATCCTCACTTAGCTGAATCAGCGGACTTCGTCGCTCGATTCCGCCGCGAAGCTCGCGCGGCCGCGCGTATTGTGTCCCCCGGAGTTGTTTCCGTATTTGATCAAGGTGTCATTCACGGCCAGGGCTTCTTGGTAATGGAACTCATTGATGGGACTAACCTGCGCGCGCTGCTACAGGCACAAGGCGCCTTTACGGTTTCACAATCTCTGCAGTACACGCAAGACATCCTCGAGGCGTTGCGCGCCGCCCACCGTGTTGGCGTCATCCACCGGGATATCAAACCAGAAAATGTTCTTGTTCCCAGTGAGGGGCCCGTCCGCGTCACCGATTTTGGTCTTGCACGCGCGGCATCCGAAGTCTCGATGTCCACGACCGGCTCGATGCTCGGAACGGTTGCCTACATGGCACCCGAAATTGCGACAAGTGGTGTCTGCGACGCACGAACCGACATTTATGCCGTAGGCATCATGCTCTACGAAATGCTCACCGGCGCGGTTCCGTGGCAAGGTGAAACAGCCATGCAAATGGCCTATCACCACGTCAATGACTCCGTTCCCCTTCCCTCAGAATTCGAACCCTGGATCCCTCGTGAGCTTGACGATCTTGTCGCAGCGCTTGCTGCGAAGGACCCCGAAGATCGTCCTTTAGATGCTCAAGAGGCTCTTGATCTTTTACTACGCGCACGAGCATCCATCCCAGCTGAGATTGCCGGTAAACGCGCTGAAATCGAAGCCGCAGAAGAGGATGGCGAGCACAAAACAGCTGCACTGGGCCTCGTTGAACTCACCGCTCCCCTGCCAGCACAAAAGCTTCCCGCGACGTCTCAGGCTATTGTCCATGTCTCCGGTGGGGTAACGCAGGTGGCTCACCGAAAGACGCGCCGTAGCCGTTTTGGCAAGTTCGCGGCGTTGATCGTGTCCCTCCTTATCGTCGGCGTCATCGGCGGATTGTGGTGGTGGCACGAATACGGGCCGGGTTCATATATCACTATGCCGGTCACCGATGGCCGCACGGTTACCGATGTGGAGAATGATCTACGCACGCTACACCTTAAGTTCCAAGAGCGCGAGGACTTCTCCGATACTGTCCAAACAGGAATCGTTATTTCAACGACTCCAGGCAGCCAAGACAGAGTCCACAAGCGCGCTGAGGTCCTCGTCGTCGTATCAAAGGGCGTCGATATGCGGACTGCGCCGAACCTGAAGGGAATGGCGACTGACGCTGCGAAGAATGCCCTGACAAGCAGCGGTCTTGCCGTTGGAAATGTGACCGAGGACTGGTCAGAGGATGTCGAAAAGGGCAAGATTATTTCGCAATCAGTCGAGGCCGGTTCCTCTATTCGCCACGATACGAAGGTTGACTTTGTTGTCTCTAAGGGACGCGAACCCCTGAGCGTACCGGCTCTTGGCGGTAAGAGCGCCGAAGAAGTTCGACAGACCCTGGAATCGATGGGCTTGGTTCCTGAAGCGACGGAAGCGTTCTCATCGACGGTTGCCCAAGGAACCGTTATTTCGCAAGAAACCGCTGCCGGAACAACCCTTCACCGCGGGGACAAGGTGCAATATACCGTGTCCAAGGGACCCGAAACCGTCGAGGTGCCCACCGTTCAAGGTTTACAAGAAAGCCAAGCACGTTCGGCTCTCGAGGCAGCTGGTCTACAGGTACGCGTTGAACGATTCATGGGTGGCCTTTTTGGAACCGTGCGTTCCTCGAACCCCGCAGCTGGAACCGTTGTTCCTCGTGGCACTACCGTGACTTTGACGATCGTCTAAAACACCACTACCACCAGTTTGGGGGAGGAACCAACGGTTCCTCCCCCAAACTTTATGCCGGTGTGAAGTGCTCAGGTCAGTGAGCCTCACTCTTTCTTCAAATACTCAGCGACTTGGAAAGCCATTTCCAAGGACTGCTGGTGGTTCAGACGCGGATCAACCAAAGTTTCATAGCGATCACGAAGAGCTTCTTCATCAAGCTGCTCAGATCCGCCCAAGACCTCGGTGACATCATCTCCGGTGAGTTCAACGTGAATACCACCCGGAACCGTCCCGACCTGGCGATGCGCCTCGAAGAAGCCCGTGACTTCGTCCATGATCGTTTCGAAACGGCGAGTCTTGTAGCCGGTAGACGAGGTAATCGTGTTCCCGTGCATCGGGTCGGTCACCCAGATCACTGGACGACCATCAGCCAATTGCGCTTCGAGCAGTGGCGGAAGAACGTCGCGAATCTTATCCGCACCCATCCTGGTAATGAAGGTCAGTCGGCCTTCCTCGCCTTCAGGGTTCAAACGGTCAATCAGACGGCACATATCTTCTTTAGTTGTCGAAGGCCCAAGCTTAACGCCAATCGGGTTGCGCACATGGGAAAGCAACTCAACGTGTGCATCGTCTGCTCCACGCGTGCGCTCACCGATCCATAGGAAGTGTCCCGAGGTGTTGTATGAGTCCCCTGTTCTTGAGTCAATACGAGTCATTGCCGATTCGTATTCAAGAAGCAGAGCCTCGTGCGAGGAGAAGAGATCGACGCTGCGCATCTGGGCTGCAGAACCTGCACCAGCGGCCTCGAGGAACTTGACCGCGCGGTGGATCTCCTCGGCAAGGGTTTCATAGCGCGCATACGCCGGATTCGCAGTGAATCCCCTGTTCCAATGGTGCACCAGACGCAAATCAGCGTAACCACCACGCGTAAATGCGCGAATCAGGTTGAGCGTCGAGGCGGCATGGTGATAGAGGTCAAGCAAACGCGAAGGATCTGGTTCGCGCGATGAAGGCGTAAATTCGAAGGAATTCACCGCATCACCGCGGTAAGAAGGAAGCGTTACTCCATCCCGTGTTTCCATATCGGCCGAACGAGGCTTTGCGTATTGCCCCGCAATCCGTCCGATCTTGATCACAGGCAGCGACGCTCCGTAGGTCAAAACAACTGCCATCTGCAGGAGGGTTTGGATCTTCAAACGCAGGTGGTCGGCAGTGGCCTCGGCAAAGGTCTCTGCGCAGTCACCGCCGGTGAGCACAAAAGCTTCACCGCGCGAGGCCGCGCCCAATCCGGCGCGCAAATCATCTACTTCACCAGCGAAAACCAGGGGCGGCTGGCGACGAAGCTCAGCAAGAACCGTGCTAAGTGCATCCGCATCAGGATACGTGGGCTGTTGAAGCGCACGTCGCAGACGCCACGCTTCCCAAGGCGCAGCATCTTCGTTAGCCGTGGGTGCAAAGAGGTCAGGTGCGCCGGGGCGCAGCGAAAAATCGCCGCGCCCCGGATGAGTAGAGAAACTCATGGTCACTGTGCCGGAGCCAAGGGCTGACCGAGTTCAGCGAGCAGAGAAGTAAACCACGGCTGAGTAATATCGAAGGGCTTGCCGCCGGCGATACGCGGGAACGCGATGGCTGCAAGCTTGTCACCGTTCTCTTCATCCTGGCCGATAACGCCACTCTCGCCACGCAGCGCACACTCGACTGCCAGGTCACACATCTGCTTGATCAGAGCAAGGTCTTCTTCGTGGGCTGCAGCCGCGCGAGAGTAGTAACCCGACTTCTGAACCATGACCTTTTCGGCACCGATAAGAGCCGCAAACTTACGAGCGAACCACTGGCCGGGGTTGATGGTGTCAAGCTTGACGTGGCCGAAGGGATCGCGCTGAACCTCTTCACCATTAGCTTCCATCTCGGCAATGATTTCAGGCAGGCCAGCACCCTCGGAGAGGAAGATGTTGACATTGCCCTGCTCGTCCATGATTGCCTTCAGACGTGCAGCTTCCCCGGCAATATCCAGTGCTGCCTCGGGAACGTAGACGCCGTGGACATCCCAGCGCTCGCGGGTGAGTCCCAGTGAAGGTGCCCAGCGCTTCGTCTGGAGCAGCTCATGGTAGCGACGTGCGGTTTCTGCGGTCAGGTAACCACAGTTGCGGCCCATGCACTCGTGGACGATGAGCATACGGGGGTTCGAACGGTGCTCGCCGATCACGTTGAATGCGAAGCGTGCGCCCTCGTCTGCTGCCGTCCATGCACCCAGGGACTGACGGATCGGAATCACGTCATTATCGATGGTCTTGGGCAGACCGACGACGGTCAGTTCGTAGTTGTGCTCATGCAGGTAGGCAGCGAGATCTGCAGCGGTCGTGTTCGTGTCATCGCCGCCAATGGTGTGCAGGACATCGACGCCATCCTTGCGCAGCTGTTCAGCAGCGAAAGCAAGCGGGTCGACGCCTTCTTCAACGAGGCCGCGCTCCACAAGGTTCTTCGCGTTGGTCAGCTTGACGCGAGAGTTACCGATCGAAGAGCCACCGAACTCACGCAGAACCGCTGCGTCACGACGTCCTTCTTCATCAACGACAACGTAGTTGCCGGTGAGCAGGCCATGGTAGCCGTACTGGTAGAGGATGATTTCTACTTCGGGAGCGACCTGGGTGTAGCGCTCAATGAGATCACCAACAGCGGCCGAAAGACAAGGGGCAAAGCCACCAGCGGTCAAGAGGGCAACACGACGAACCGTCATGGGTAAACCTTTCAGTCTTCTTCGCGCACATCAAAACGATCTGCGCCACGTACTTATCTTATCGAGTGCGGGATTACTTCGCTTTATCGGTCCATGAGAGGTGACAAGCGTGCAACTCCGGCTTTGCTCAGTTTTCTTCCTCGTGAAGTTCTTCCTCCGTTGGAGTCGGAACTTCAACGTCGGGGGCAACTCGCCCGCCGGGTGCAGTCTTTCCATTCGAAGGCACAGGTCCGTCGAAAGCGCCTTCTGCAGCAAGCTGGGCCTTGACATCCGCGGCGTACAGGTCGACGTATTCCTGTCCTGACAAAAGCATGAGGTTGTACATGATTTCATCGGTGATGGCACGTAGGACAAAACGATCGCGGTCCAAGCCCTTGTAACGACTGAAGTCGAGGGGTTCGCCGATCACCATGCCGATATTGGTTCGCGAAGGAATCTTCTGCCCGATCGGCTGAGCCGCATGTGTTCCGATCATCGCAACGGGGATGACGGGGGCTCCGGAAAGCAGCGCCAATCGCGCAACGCCGGTCTTTCCACGGTACAGACGACCATCGGGACTACGAGTCCCTTCAGGGTAGATTCCAAAAAGTTCGCCTTCGCCAAGACGCTTGAGGCCCGCTTTAAGCGCGGCTTCAGAGGCTCGACCACCACTGCGATCAACAGGAATAGTGCCAACGGCGCGCATAAATTCCTTCGTTGCCCAGCCCTTGAGCCCGGTCCCGGTGAAGTAGTCAGCCTTGCCCATAAAGACAACCTCACGGTCAATCATCATGGGGAGAAAAACTGAGTCCCACACGGCGTTATGGTTCGATGCCAAGATCGCGGGACCTGTTTCGGGGATGTTCTCTTTCCCTCGAATCCAGGGCCGGTAAGCAGCTTTGAGAATCGGAGTGCCCGTCAGCTTTAAGGCTTGATACAGACCCATGTTTCCTCCACCGGTGTCAACCGCTAGCATCGTCGTTATGGTCAATGGTTCTACTGTACAGCCCGAGCCTAGTTTTTCCGCAATGGTTCCACGGTGGTTGGAGTCTGCATGGCTCGTCGTCGACCTTGAAACGACGGGGCTCGGTGCCAAGGACTCGATTATCGAAATCGGGGCCGTGATCTACGAAGAGAAGCAGGTTGTTGATAGCTTTTCGGCTCTCGTCAATCCTCATCGTCCCCTCCCGGCCTTTATTACTTCTTTGACGGGATTAAACGATGAGGTCCTCGCACAAGCTCAGGATTTACATGCGGTGTTCCCGCGTTTTAGCAGCTGGATTGAAGTGGCGTGTCAAAAACGGAAGATTGCAGGATTAATTGCCCATAATGTCGCTTTTGATTGGGGTTTTCTGGCCCGTGCCCAGCAGCAGTGCAGCTGTAGTCTTCCGCCGCTTCCCCCCTATGACACCTTGTCTTTAGCTCGCTATGCTTTGCCGAAACCAGCAGTTGAAAACCACCGATTAACGACCCTGCGCGAGCACTTTGAATTGGGTGGCGGCCAGCATCGCGCATTAGACGATGCGCTAGCCACAGGCCTCCTTTTTTACGAGCTATCTACCCTCATCGATGAGCAGGGAAAACAACCTTTGGACTTTGCTTCCCCTGCCTATCCTCTGGTCCCTCTAGACCAACCTACTCTTTGAGCGCTTAGCGGCGAGCGCGCAGTAATTCGGCGAGGTTCTCTTGCAGCTCTTGAGGATCGAGAGGTGCGCTCACAATTCGGCTAGCACCAGCCCAAGTCGCGAGCCATTGATCCTGCGGACGCGCAGTGAGCATGAGGATCGGCGGAAGGTTCTCACGGGTATTTGCCAGTTCTTTAGCGACCGACATACCGCCTTCTTTTTGTGTCTCTCCATCAAGCACGAGGACGGCAATATCGTGGGAATCGACAAGTTCAAAAACACCGAAAGAGGTGGCAGCCTCAAGCCATTCAATGGGAGCAGTATCTTTCGAGGCCTTGAATCCGACGCCTGTGATCACTGCCTGGCGAGTAGACGAATTATCACTGAATACCAAGACCTTCACAGGCGTTTCACTCACGATGCGCTCCTCAACGCTAAGAAATCGTTACTCAGGGTATTCTAACCACTTTTGAATGCGGAAGTGGGGAGTTGGTTTTCCAACTCCCCACTTGCTCTGTCTTCAGGCGACAGGCGGCCTTTGCCGCGAAAATTTACTTCGCGGGAATCACCGCGATAATATCCACGACAACTGCCTGAGAAGCCGCGCCTTGAGCTGCGTTTCCTGCGCCAACAAGAAGCACACGTGAACCAGCGGTGAAGTCGACGAGCTGGTTCCCCTGCGCAACAGTCGTAACTTGACCGCCAGCCTCACTCCAACTGGATTGAGTCTTGCTATCGGCACCGAAAGTGGCACCGACTGCCTGGTAAACAACGGTCGAGCCGATAGTGACCTTCTCGCCCTTGCCTTCAGCGATGACGATCTTGGCGTCTTCAGTGGGGGCACTTTCACCGAAAGTGATCTTCGGTTCACTTCCCAAGTCGCCGGTCACGGTAATACCTGCGGGAAGTTCATTTCCAGTAGGTGTTGCCTTCGTCAATGCCGAAGTGTCTGAGGGATTAACGGTACCCAAGATATCGACGACGAAGACCAAATCAGCGTTTGGCGGAATCGACGAACCTGCACCTTTAGCTCCGTATCCCCACTGTGACGGAATAACGAGTTCAACGCGGTCACCGACGTGTGCTTCAGCAAGGCCGTACTTCCAGCCCTTAATAACCTGATTCAGACTGAAGGCAATCGGGGTGCGTCCATCAGCGAAGGAAGAGTCAAAGACCGTTCCTTCCTTGAAAAGAGCGCCCGCGTAGTTCACCTGAACGATGTCATCCAAGCCGACAGTCGCGCCATTACCCTGGTGCAGGGTTTTCACCAGAATGGCGTCACCAACCGATCCTGATCCGGCCTTAATTTCCGGCTTTTCACCGAATCCCCCGGTAACCTCCGGGAAATTTCCTTGACCGGAGCGATCAACCTTCGGCGCACCTGCTGAAGATGAAGCCGACGAAGACGCGCTTGTTGAAGCACTCGCCGAGGCCGATTGGGAGTTCTTGGATTGCCCCGAGCAGGCACTCAGTGCCAGGGTGCAGCTCAGTAGCAGGGCACCGAAAACAGAAAGCTTCTTCACTTTTCTCCGATCAGGCGAAAGATTCGCCGCATGCGCAGGTGTTCTGCGCATTGGGGTTGTCAATGGTGAATCCCTGACGTTCGATGGTGTCAGAGAAGTCGATCGTTGCTCCCGCCAGGTAGGGAACGCTCATGCGGTCAACGACAACCTCAACGCCGTCGAAATCGCGAACGGCATCACCATCAAGCAAACGATCATCAAAGTAGAGCTGATAGATGAGTCCGGAACAGCCTCCGGGTTGGACCGCGACGCGCAGGCGAAGGTCATCGCGGCCTTCCTGCTCGAGAAGGCTCTTGACCTTCTGTGCGGCGACATCAGTCAAGATGACCTCGTGGGTTGCAGTCTCAGTGGTGTTCTCAGACATGCTGCTCCTTCATGTGTTGGGTTTGCAGTAATGGTTCTAGCCTACGGCTAGTCATGGATTGACGCCATTTTCTAAGCTGAGAGCGAGGCCTCATTTAATTCGCCCATGTTCGCGCCGCTCGCTGGCCAAGAGCTTCAAAATCCTCATTTTCGTCAGTTAACACTCCATGGATGCCCCATTCGGCTCGCTCATGAGCTGAAAGCGATGAACTCCGAGCAACTGCGAGAACGGGAAGCGCAAAATGTGCCGCGGCCTCGGTAAGCGTTGGAAGCGTCGACTCAGCAAGGAGCGGAGAGTGCAGTTCGGGCTCAAGAATGATCACGAGGTCGACCTCAGCAAGAAGGGATTGAAGATGCGTATGGTAGGCAAGGAAATCCCCATCAGAGATCAGCCTTCCTCCCAACGCTGAGATCACAGCACCTGCTCCCCCGCTTGCCCCTGATCCTGCGATCCGCCCCGGCTCCACTAACGAGGCCGGCTGACCTTGAAGGGGAAGATACGGTTGTGCAACTTGGTGCAAGAGGCGCATCCATTGGCGACTAAAGTCCGCATCTGCATCGCTTCGTAGCGTCAGGTCGGGATTAAGAGCAAGCGTCGACGAGGGACCAAAGAGAGGCCTCGCACTCGAAAAAGCAGCGTAGAAATCGCCGCGCCTGCACAATACTCGTGACTGCTCGATCGCGGAGAAAAACCAACGGTCGAAGTCAGAATAATCCGCGCGGCTGAGCCCTGAAAGCCCTTCGAGAAAGGCGACTCCCCCGTCGGTATGCGCGAGATGCCCACCTTCCAAAGCAGGAGTCTTTCCTGCAAGAATCGCGTCGCGATAGCGCGCGCCTAAAACTCTTAGGTCCGCCTCCTCGGCAGTTGAAAGCACTGCAATACCCGCGTGGGAACGCATGGCCTCGACAAAGGCGCGCCCAAGGCCAAAGGGGGCACACTGCGTCTGCCAAGTCGGCGCAAGGGATTGAAAACCTCGCGCAAGTAAATCGAGGATGGGGAGAGGATTACGATCCCCTCCCCAATGCCCCGAAATTAGGAGTCGGCCCACTTACTTGCGCGCCAAGCGTGTGAGCACCAAGGCCTCGGCGAGCACAGCAGCTTTCAGGTCAGAGAGCGACTGAGACTCGTCCTCGGAGTGCGCGTTTGTCAGAGGATCCTCAACGCCAGTGACAACGACCTGCGCGTGGGGGAAGGTCTCTTGGAACTCTGAAATGAAGGGAATCGAACCGCCAACACCAATATTGACGGCCTGAACGCCCCAGGCATCAGTGAGAGCTTGCTTGACGACATGAGAAACCGGAGAATCGACATCGGCAAGGTAGCCAGGGCCAAGATCTCGATCAGAAATCTCCACGCGAGCACCGAAGGGCGCGTGCTCAAACAAGTGCTTCTCGATCGCTTCCATTGCTTGACGCGGGTCCACGCCGGGCACTGTGCGCATCGACAGACGGAAGCGAACATGAGGAATGATCGTATTAGAGGAGTTCGCAACCGAAGTCGTATCGAATCCGATCAGCGACACCGAAGGCTTTGTCCACGTACGTGCTGCCAAATCACCGCTTCCGGCCAGGCGCACCTGATCGAGCATTCCGCTAGCTGCCCGGAATTCGTCTTCGGGCCAATCCACCTCGGCGTGGTCGTCGCCGCCCAGCCCCTCAACAACGATATTTCCGTCCTTGTCGTAGAGGGAGGAAACGAGCAGAGCAGCACAGGTGGCAGCATCGATCATTGGGCCGCCGAACATTCCCGAGTGAACCGCGTGATCGGCAATCGTCAGGTCAACGGTAAATGCGCAATTACCCCGCAAGCTGGTCGTTACTGCGGGTTCTCCAACCTTCCAGTTGTCAGAATCGGTGACGATAATGACGTCTGCCTCGAGCTGATCACGGTAGGTCTCAAGGAAGTGAGTGAAGGAGGGCGAACCGATCTCTTCTTCGCCTTCGATGTACACGACGACGTTCGCGCTCAGCTCCTTGCCCAGGAGAGACAAAGAACCAAGGTGAACGATGACACCTGCGCCGTCATCTGACGTGCCGCGACCATAAATACGATCGCCCTTGACGACCGTCTTCCAAGGATCAGAGTGCCAACGTGCAAGGTCGCCCGTGGGCTGGACATCATGGTGCGCGTAGAGCAAAACCGTGGGGGCACCCTCAATATGTGCAGAGCGTGCAAGAATTGCGGGCTTGCCCTGTACTCCCTCAGGAGTGGTGACGGAATGAATCTGGGCATCCAGACCCAGTGCCTCGAAACGAGAACGAATATGTTCAGCCGAGCGTTCAACGTCAGCGTTGTGAGAGGGATCGGAAGAAACCGAAGGAATTGCAACAAGCTGTGAAAGCTCGTCGACCAATTGTGGGAAGAGCGCGTCGAGGCGCTCACGAAGTTCGTCAATAGCCATGTATCCAAGCGTATCGCTTCTGAGGCGACCTGTATCAGTGCGCGGTTAAGGCCTGGTCAATGTGCCGATCGACTCTGCTATCTATTACCCTTAGAAGCGTGTTGAGTTCAAAGAAGTCAGAACCCGAAGAAACGCCTCGAACTCGCGCTGCGAGTGACCGTACAAAGAGCGGTCCGACTCCTACGCGCAAGGCTGCGCAGGCCCGTAATGATCACTCCTTGATCGTCGCTGATCGTAAAGCAGCAAAGAAGGCTGCACGTGAGCGCGCACGTGCCATGCGAGCTGAACGCGACCGCCTCGAGCAAGAAGCCTTGGTTACCGGCGATGAACGCTACATGCCTTTGCGTGACAAGGGCACAGTCAAGCGTTTTACCCGTGACTGGATCGACGCTCGTCGCTCGGCATCGGAATTCGTGTTTCCTGTGATGATCGTCTTCTTCGTCGTCTTCTTCGCGGTGTCGTTCTTCTCGTCAACTTCAGATCTTGCTCAGCGCGCACTCTTCATCGTCATGCTGATCATGTACGGACTGTTCTTGATTGCAATCGTTGAGGCCACGATTGTCTGGCGGAAGATTAAGCGCAGGCTTGGTGAAGTTCACCCGCGCGAGAAGATCCCGCCCCGTATGTGGTTCTATGTTTTTTCACGGGCAATTATGCTTCGCCCATGGCGTTCGCCTCGCCCACAGGTTGCTCGTGGGCAGTTCCCAACGAGGTAACCGACATCTAGGTTTTTGAGTGGTGGGTATCAGCTGTTGCTGATACCCACCAGTTTTATCCACAGCCTGCACTCCTATCGGCGTTTTCCACAGGTTTGTTCAGCGCTCCGCAGCGCAGTTGTGCGCAAGCGCAGACTGATGCCATCACTCTTCACGAAAGGACCTTTCCGATGGCATCCCATTCTCTTGCGTCACTACCAACGAGCGGCCTGTACGGAGCTTCCGGTTGGATCGAAGACAATGGCATTTTGCAACTCATGCGTCCCTATGTTGACTCCCCCAGCATCTGTGCAGACTTTGCACGTTTTTCGGGTGTAAACGGACGTATCGCACAGGAAGTACGCCCACTTCTCCCCGTTGATAACCTTGCAGATCGTCAAAACAATGCACCGCCGCTCGATTTGTTCTTTGAGGCAGCATTCGCCGATTCGCATGTACTCCTCGGAGGTTATCTGGTTCTTTCTCCGCGATGGGATGAACGAATGAGCATCGATTCCGTGTACATCGAGGACTCCTCAGCTCGCGACTATCAGGACTCTCCCTGGGCACTGATCTACGAAGATGGTGTGTGGGAACGCCTTCAAGAGCGATTGGGATTCGATGGCTATTGCAGGCCGGACGAATGCGAACCGATCGCGTGTATGGACGAGGCTCACGGTCCCGGTTGGTGGCTATGGTGGGACTGATGCGAACTAGCAGGCGTGGCACAATGAAGGAATGCTCATTGAACTGACAGCCCTATCCGCACCAGATCACCCTCGTCTTGCCGATTACACCTCCATGACGGACGTCAACCTGCGTAAAAGTCTGGAAGTTGAGCGCGGCTTATACATGGCAGAATCCACGAACGTCATCATTCGCGCTCTTGAGGCAGGACATCGCCCACGGTCCTTGATGATGGCACCCCGTTGGCTCCCCGATCTTGAGCCACTTCTTGAACACTTCCTCGGCGCAGCCGACGGCGGCGGCACTCCCGTCTTTATCGCTCCTGAAGAGCTACTCGAATCGATTACGGGATTTCACCTCCACCGCGGAGCGCTCGCGGCAATGCAACGCCCTGAGCTCCAAGCCGTCACTGAGCTGCTGAGTTCCTTGGGAGAAGGCCCCAAGCGTGTGCTGATCTTGGAAGACCTGGTCGATCATACGAACGTCGGCGCGGCTTTCCGAAGTGCTGCTGCTTTGGGCGCCGATGCCGTGCTCGTCACGCCGCAGTGTGCAGATCCTTTGTACAGGCGCTCAGTACGAGTATCCATGGGGACCGTGTTTCAAGTTCCATGGACCAGACTCGACAAGTGGCCGGCAAAAGATGAATTACACGCCGCAGGCTTTACCCTTGCTTCTCTTGCATTGAGTGATGATTCTGTAAGCCTCGACGAATTCATCACGATGCCGGCGATGACCGCACCAGACGCACGTCTCGCACTCATCATGGGCACCGAGGGGGACGGCCTCAAAAAGAGCACACTCGCCCAGACTGATTACGTTGTTCGAATTCCCATGATGGGTGGGGTTGATTCACTCAACGTCGCAGCAGCAAGTGCGGTTGCCCTGTGGGCAACACGCACAATTGGGAACTAAGCTCGCCCAGAAAGCTCAGAAACGATCTGAGCTATAACGTCGACGCACTCTTCCCAGCCGGAAACAGGACGCGTTGGATACCCTGCGGCCTTAACCGGATAGTCGTTGCCTGCCTCGTCAAGGCGATCGCCAATGAAGAGCATGTCCTGTGGGGCAATCCCCGTCATCTCAACAAGCTTTGCCATTCCATAGGCTTTGTCGATTCCACGACGGGTGATATCGACCGACGTTGAGCCGCCTGCACGGACTTCAAGATCAGGAACGTCCAAAGCAACAGCGTCCCGCAGCTTACGTTTTTTGTCTCCGCTAGGATCCCATGCGCGTTTCGCCTCGAGAGGAGCCTGCTGGCCAAGGGCAGAAAAAGTGATCTGTGATCCTCGGTCTTCGATGATCTCGCCCCATGGCTGTGCTTCCCACACTCCCTGTTCATGAGCGCGCTGGCGTAGCGACTTAATTGCGCGCTCACGTTCGTCCTGACTCAGATCATTCGCATAGACCTGATCCCAGTTGGAGTGATCCGCATTCCAGCGATAGTAACGCGTACCGCAGGTTGGCATGAGGTGAAGTTTCGAAAGCTGCTCGGAAGTTGCATCCAGATTCTCCAGCAACTGTGCGCGAAATTGGCCGAACTCCCCACCTGAAATGACACACACAGGAACGACATCTAAAAGTGCGCGTAGTTGCTCAGCCATCGCAGCTGGAAGCGCGGACTTCGAAGGAGCCAATGTGTCATCAAGGTCGAAAGCTACGAGGCGCACGCTATCCCCTATCGTGAGTTGGGCTCCGTAATAGGAGCGGTTGTTTCAGCCTCGTCCTCGCCAGGAGTCGGCAGGAGTCGAAGCATCACGAGTGAAGCAACAAGTCCTCCCCACACCAAAAGCACGGTGACGAGCATCATGATAATAGCAACGGCGTTCATGCCATCTCCTGATCAGTGGGGGTTGTCGAGGTGCGCTGAGGATGCGACCAGGGAACAAGAGTGAGAATCGCAGAGGCGATGAGGGCGAATGCCACCGATCCCCATCCGAAGATCGTCACTAAGTAGGTCGCGTATTCGTCGTATCCCTCTCGCAAGCTCGTAATCAGTGAAGAAATGAGCATGAATGCGAGAACTGCGGGAATAACGATTCCAACCAGAAAATCCCAAACGGGCGGGATCGCCGGGGCAGAAACGGAATTGAGGTGTTTGCGCAGCCCCGCCAGACGCGGACGAACCAAGGCAGTGAACAGCGTCATTGCGACCGCGCAACCAACGACACCGACGTTGTTGATGAAGTTATCGACGATATCGAGTGTGTTGAGTCCTGAACGGGTGCCGAACAGTGCCAGTGAAATCACCGTTGCCGGGATTCCCATGACCAGCGAGGCCTTAATTGGTTGCATCGCGAACTTGTCCTGGAGTGCGCCCGAAACGACCTGAAGCAGCGAGAGCAAGGAGGTGATACCCGCCAAGACAAGTGAGGAGAAGAAGAGAACACCGAAGAGCGGCCCACCGGGCATCATGGAAATGATCTTCGGGAATGTCACGAAGGACAGGATCGGGCCCCTCAGTCCCTGGAGATCAGAAACTGCAACTCCTTGCGTGTGAGCCATGAAGCCAAGGGCTGAGAAGACGCCGATACCTGCAAGAATCTCGAAGGAAGAATTTGCAAATCCCGCAACGAGAGCGGTGCCGGTCACGTTCGAGTTCTTCTTGAGGTACGAGGCGTAGGTCAGCATGATGCCGAAACCGACGGAGAGCGAGAAGAAGATTTGCGCGAATGCTTCAATCCACACCTTGGAATCGGTCAAGGCACTCCAATTCGGTGTGAAGAAAGCGTTGAGGCCTTCGAGTGCGCCGGGAAGGAAAAGCGCGCGCACAACGAGTGCCAAGAAGAGGACGACAAGCAAGGGAAGGAAGACCTTGTTCGCCTTCTCAACGCCCTTGGAGACGCCGAAGGAGACAATCAGCAGGATGCAGACCCACACAAGGAGGAGCGGCACAGAAACAGCAAGGACCGGTGTCCATGAAAATTCATCAGATCCTACGGTTCCAAGGAAGGACGAAAGGAAGAAGGTCTTCGAATCGTTTCCCCAGGCCTCGTTAATCGAATAAACAACGTAGCTACTCGACCACGCAACAACAGCGGCGTAGTAGGTGATGATGACGAAACAAATAAAGACGCAGAACCAGCCAAGGAATTCACCCTTGACGCTCATACGACGAAATGCCCACGGTGGCGTTCCACGGAACTTGTGGCCCACAGCGTATTCAAGCCACAGGATCGGGATACCGGCAAAAAGCAGGGCAACGAGGTAAGGAACAAGGAATGCTCCACCGCCGTTGGTGTAGGCAACTCCTGGGAATCGCCAAATGTTGCCCAAACCAATCGCGGAGCCAATTGCTGCCAGTAGGAAACCAGTTTGACTGGTCCAGGTATCGCGCGTGCGTCGTTTTGCAGTTGGTGCTGCTGTACTCATGTAGACGTTTCCTTCCCTTATACAGGGCCAAACCTAGTAACGTCTCATGCTCCGGGCAATTTTATTCCATCATGCGAAACGAGCACGAATAGCTCGATATCCCCAGCAAACAGCGAAAACCGCGGTTACCACGCAAACAATAGAAGCACCGGCAGGCAGGTCCAAGGACCACGACACGTAGATTCCGACAATCGAGCTGAGGACACCGATAGTGATGGCTCCCCACATCATTGAATGCAAAGAGTTCATCAGCAAACGTGCACTAGCGGCTGGGGTAATGAGAAGAGCAAGGACCAAGATATTGCCGATGATCTGCACGGAAATCACGACTGCACCAGCGACACTGATATACACCAATAGATCCAGAGCCATTACCGGCAATCCAGAGACTCGCGCACTTTCCCGGTCAAGACTGACCGCAACGATCTCCTTATGAAAGAAGGCAAAGACTCCCACGATCAGCGCGGATGCTACAAGTACAAAAGGTACTTCCGATGCTGGGATCCCCGTCAGTGAGCCGAAGAGGAAGTCCTGGAGAGAGCCAGCGTAGCCCGGAGCCCAGGAAATAATGACCAAGCCCAGACCAAAGGCCCCAACGAAGAGAACACCGATAATTGAGTCTTCCTTCAAACGCCTATTTTGCGAAAGAAGTGCAACGAGCACAGCAGTTCCAACGCCAGCAAGCGTTCCTCCCAGCACCAGCGATCCCGAGCAGACGAAAGCGATGGCAAGACCGGGGAATACGGAGTGTGCTACGGCATCTCCAATGAATGACATTCCCCGCAAAACAACATGACACCCGACGACGGCGCACACACAGGCAGCAACGCATGTAACAAGCACTGCACGCGGCAAGAACGCCAAGTCAGGGTTCGTTAAATCGTTGAAAAAATCGATAATACTCAGCACTCACATCACCCCGAGGACTTTCAGCAAGGGATTCGAGGGGCGAATATCAAAGGTACGCATCCACACCTGAGGATCTCGAATATCCTCCGGTTTTCCAGAGGCAATAACCGTTGAATTCAGTAAGAAAAGCCGATCGCACGCATCGATTGCCCCAAGAATGTCGTGGGTCGTCATGACAATTGCGCACCCCGTACGCGCAAGCCCTTGAAAGACATCGATGAGGCTTTCTTGGGTGGGCATATCGAGGCCGGTAAAGGGTTCATCCAGCAATAGCAACTGCGGACGCAGCGCAAGAGCCCGAGCAACCAGAACGCGCTGGCGCTGACCACCCGATAGCTCACCAATGACTCGCTCCCCCAGCTGCGCCAAGCCAACCTGATGCAGTGCTTCTTCAACCGCACGATGGTCATCAATGCGAGCTCTACGTCCCCAACCAATCCGAGGAGCAAGCGCGCTCAGGACAGCTTGACGGATCGTAATGGGAAAATCCCATGCAAACTCATGACGCTGCGGAACGTAGCCGACTGCGCGGGGCTGTAGCGGCGCCCCCATTGAGGTGATGTGCCTCGAGCGAGATGGAATCGCACCAAGGATCGCGCGTAAAAGAGTCGTTTTTCCGGCGCCGTTAGGACCAATCAGTGCGCAAAACTCTCCGGGAGCAACTGTGAGTGAGACCGATTTGAGTACCTCGCGTCCAGGGTAGGAGACATCAAGGTCACTAATGTCGAGGGCCGAAACAGTGTTCTCAGACTCCATCAGGCACCGCTTTCCGACCCGAAACCACGGCGAACTTCCTCGCGCGCCTCCTCAATCTGTGCCTGCGTTCTCTTTGTACGACGAGCAACAAGAACGAAGGCGATCACACCCAAGACAAGGCAGATCCCTCCGTAGATGAAGAACTCTCTGTTTCCCCCTTGCTGGCTTGCATCCTCGTGCGCGCTAGGTTGCTTGTTGGCCTTTGACGAGGCCGCGAGCGCAGTGGTCGTGAGCGCGCGGGTCTCCTCAACCTTGGCCTCGTCGCCTACGACGAATCGTAGAGTGTCGGCTACACACTGCGGAGAGTTGCTGTCACCAAAACACCAGCGGACGCTGAGCGCATACGCGCCGGGGGCAGAAAACGCCCAGTTCGCATGAACATGAGTATTAGCTTCGACCCAGATATCGGATTGAGAGGAAGCAGTAGAGTCGTACAAGACCGTCGGTGCTCCAAAAGCCCCGTCTTGAAGGAAGAGCCATGCTTGACCCGGACCCTGGAGATTCCCCAAGGTCATCGTCGCGCCATTGCCCATCACTTTGATCAGTTCCGGGTCTTGAGTATTCCATCCCAACCAGACAACATTGGGGTTTTGAGTTTGCGGAATAACCCAGTATGACTCTCCTTCGCGTGCGTGGAGGAATGAATAGCTTGGGTCGGAAGGCACCTGGAGCTTACCCGAATCCGTCACGCGAAATACAAGGCTGTCTAGCGGGCGCCAAAGCGGGGTCTCACCGGAATCGTCACGTGCCAGAATCTCCGGTTTCGAATCGACGATCTTTGGCCCCAAGTCAACGTGACCACGTTCAATAACTGCTTCTTCTCGGACGACTTGTTCTGAAGAGTCCACATGTTGAGTTAACGAGTCATCGGCGCGTGCCGACAGTGCCACACCAAAACTCAGCCCGATACCGACAAGAAGTGCCATTAAGCCCTGTGTCGAACGCACATGCCCCGTACTGTTGATCATGAATGGTCCTTTCCTAAACACTGCGACAAAGAATGGGCGTTCGCACGCATCATCTCGATATACGTCGGAGCTTGTCCGTCCAAGGTGTCTCCATAAAGCCCGCAGACCTGAACGCCGCTTTCTTCGGCAACCTGAGCGATAACGGGGTGACGGCTGCGTTTTTGCGGTTCCAAGAAGACCGCGGTAATTTTCATATTCTTCAAGGTCTGCGCAACGCGTTTGCGGTCTGCAATCGAGGCTTCGCTACCGTCTTGAGCACTCAGGTAGCCAGCAATTTCGAAGTCATACGCACGTGCCAGATAGGCATAGGCATCGTGAGTGGTCACAAGTTTCCTATCAAGTGGATCAATCTTCGCAATTGCCTGCGCGAACTCATGGTCGACCTCGTCAAGCTTGGCGATATATGCCGAGGCGTTGGCTGCGTATTGCGCGCTATGCTCGGGGTCACGCGTCGATAAGGCATTTTCAATGACTCGCACATAGGCCTGGGCGTTGTGAATGTCATGCCATGCATGTGGGTCAATATCGCCGTGGACGTGTTTACCAAGCACTGCTTGGGGCAGAACATAGGCTTGGCCGTCACCCGAACCGATGAATTCCCATCCCCTGCCTTTGGGAATTTCGCGCAAGGTGCGTGAAGGAACATCGATCAGCACCCGCTTAAGGTCAAGGGAAGCGAGGGGTGAAGGAAGCCCGTTGCCCGTCTCGGGCGCCTCCAATAGTGGCGCACCCTCGGGTACTCCACCGTCTTTTTCTCGGTCAACCATCAGGGTCAACGCGCGCGAGTTCAGGTCCACGGTGATGTCACTATGGCCTCGTCGGAGAAGAAAAAGCCCACGTTCGCGAGCAACTTCTTCCGAATCGACACCTACGGCGAAGGTCACGTGTGAGGGGGGAAGCTCGATCGGCTCAGCATCCGGAGTGACGCGCAGGCGAGCTCGCAGATGCAGCGTGTAGATACCGGGCTGAGTAAAAACCCAGCTCATGTGCTGGTGTGCCCCAACGGGCAGAATTGAGGTATCTGTTTCCCAATGATTCCCGGTGTCAACACCATCGCGCGAAGCGAAAGCGATCTCAGGACTTCCAAAACTTGTCGTGATGTAGGCACTGGCATGGCCCGGTCCCTCGATACCAGTGACAGAGAGTTCTACCTGGGATGACCGTTTTGCCCCGATCTGGCTTCCATCCCCATAGACTCGCATTCCGAGCCACGGGGTATCAAGGGAGCGATCTTCTACAAGGGGAATGAGAGTCCCGCCAAACTTCGCGCTTTCTTCCGCAAGGGACAGCGAGAGAGCGTCCTTGGGAAGATTTGCATCGAGCGCGCGGATCACCGAATGATCCTCCAGCATCAGGTAGTTCGTGACCGCAATATCCGCGTAGGCAATATCGCGAATACCCCTCAGACTCAGTTCCCACGAGTGCGGATCAGCGCCGTTGGGAATGAGCTGATGAACATCGACGTATTCCCCGCCAACGTTTCGTGCAAAGTCCGCCAAGATCCCCGTTGTTGCGACAATGCTGAGGCGGTGCGATGAAGCATCGTTATGCGGTGCACATCCTCCAGCTGCGCCAGCAAGAACGCACGTGACAATCGCTGATACGAAGCGTGCAAACTTCACCGTCTCACCCGCATATGCGTCGATGTGGCAATACACCCGAATCCGATCAGGAGGGCTGCAAGGATCATCGGGGCAAGTTCCGCGGTCCCCGCGCCCGTTGATGCTAGGCTGCAGGGTTGTCCCGAGGCCGTGCGTCCGACGATTGCGTAAACCAGAGGACGTCCGTGCTCCCCCGTTCCTCCTGCCGCGATCAAGGAACCAGTAGCACCACTTCCACTTCCGCGCAGGTCTTTGCCGCGAGGCGTCACATTCATGGCGATCGTCAGCTGGTAGGAACCCGGTTCGGTGAACACCCAGTTTTGGTGGGCATGAGTATTGGCAGGCAGGGTATAGCTTGTTCCTGCGCCGTCGAAAACGTGAGTACCGATTCCTGCGCCCAAGCTTCCCGACTCAAATACTGCGACATTTCCGGGGCCTTGAACATCAAGGAGAGAGAAGCGGACCTGACCGCTGGTTTCGGTCACGATTTCTTCGCGTTGCGAATTCATTCCGAGCCACGGGACTCCTCGTATCTGGGTCGCGGGTATCATCCACACGTCTTGTCCCACGCTCGCGGCGTAGCTCAGAGCTTCAGGAGCCTTGATCTTGGCCTTCTCCCCCAGTGCGAAGGTCATTGATGCGGGGTCTTTCCACACTGCAGGTACGGCTCGGTCGTCTTTAATTCGCGCGACTAATTGGCCGTTTTCAATGGCTGGTCCCAGATCAAAGTGCCCGTCGGTAATTCCGCCTTCGCTACCAACCTGAACGTTCAGGGTCGTTATTGCTTGGTTGGGAGTCTCGTTATCACTGCGGATTCGTGAAATTTCATCCTCGTTTGCTTCGCGGGTAATCCGGGTGGGAATACAGCGCTCTGCACCAAGGCGCCGGGGGGCATCACGCGTAAGTGATTCGTCGTCACTTATCTTCCCCGTATCAACTGCAGGAGGAAGTACACCGCCGCTCTCGGCCTTTGAGTCCTTCGGCGCCACGCCCTGGGCGCCGCCAACCTCAATGAGATAGTGAGCGCTGCGCGTTGTTTCAAAGGAACCATCGTTTCGATAGGCACGTGCTTGAACGCTCAGCTCGTAGCTTCCCGCTTGAGAAAAGGCCCAGTTCGCGTGAGTGTGCGAGAGGTAATCTTGGACAATTGTCGACCCGTTTGGATCTAATTCGTAACCTCCTGTGCGCAGTCGCGACGAACGCCCTGCGACAAAGTCTTCGGTCCACAGTGAAATGCGTCCACCATTGGAATTTGTGTAAGAAACGTCAAATTCAACGCGTTCGAAGCCCGCAGGAGCAAGAGAAAGGACATCCCACCCGGGCCATGGAAGAGTTGGGTCTTGAGTTTGCGGGAGGAAATATCCCCTTCCCCCAGCAACAATGTCTTGTGGAAGAGAGTGTTTGAGCGCCGAAGAAGGAACGACAAGTCGCACTTCTTCAGCTTCGTGTTGTACGCCAGATCCGGTGACGTCTTCCATCACTTTCAGAACAGGATGTCCTTGGGCGTCGAGCGTCATGTAGAAGAGGTCGATATGCCCGTGGTCAAGAGTAAGACGGCGCTCGGCTGAGTTCGCCCCAGCGCTCGCTTGTCCTTGGTCACCGCTTGACGAGGCCACCGCACTTTCGCGCGCCTCGCGACTATTCGGGAGAAGAGCGGAGGCGCCACTTTGAGCAGAGTCCTTCTCCTGGGCGGCCTTAAGGGGAGAGGGAACAGAGGCTTGAGCGGACGACTGCGTCACGCTCGCAGGCGCTTCAATGCTCGCGGTGAATTCAGCCTCGGAAATAAGAGAGGGATCACCTCCCTCGACCGCTTCAAGAATGCGAAGTCGAAGCGAGCGGATACCAAGGTCAGCGAAGCGGAGCTGCACATGCCCTGACACGAGATCTTCTTCTCCGACTTCTAGGGAAAAGCCTCGGTAGAACTCGTGAGCGCCGTTGACATTTTCCTCAACTGGGGTACCAAAGCGGCGTTGCCCACTGCTTTCAATACTCAGTGCGGTGGGAGTGCCTTGTTCTTCAGCTGCATCCTCAGAATGGCTGGTCAATTCAATGAGATAGCGAGTTCCTTGGGTGAAAAGAGAGGGATTGAGTTCAACGCCGATTTCATATCCTTCAGCAAGGCCAAACTCTCCGTCGCGCTCTGCCGAAGTTGTTTGAAACCTCAGTGCGCCATCGCGAAGAGGCGACTTCGCGCCATTGTCCCCCGGAGTACACAGCTCAATGCTATTTCTGTCATTGCCAGCATTGTCGCAGGCTGTGACCTGGAGCGCGCTCGCCAGCCGGGGTTCCTCTGGGGAGGAGGAAAGACTATCCGCTTGAGCCGGAGGTGGAAGAAAGATCCAGGCGCTGATGAGCGAAATGGCGGCAAATAGTGAAATGAGTGCGCGCGCTGCCTTAGGGCACAATGCTGACATGACCAACTCTCTAGAATGATAATCGTTCTCATTACCATTAAAGAGCGTGGCCCTACCCTAAGTCAAATGGACACTTTGCCCCAGCTAAGCTACTTAGTTAAATCCCAAGACCCACTGCGAAATGTGGTAGCCCGACATAATTACCGCGCGCCCAGGCTTCGAACGCAAGGTAATCAAACGCCCAAGAAGATCTCGGCGTACCGCTCGATACGCCTCCGGCTTCTTCGCCTCTAGCTGCGCCCATAGCTCTTCCTTGCGAGCCGCATTCTCTTCCGTTCCCGAACGCAAAAGCATGACCGTACAGATCACACAGTTAATCCGCAGGTAATGAACGAGGTAGCGGTACAGTTTCGGCGGGACATCATCGGGATGAGGAATTGCGTCAACCATTGCAGCATTCACACGCAATAACTGATCGACACGTGAAATCATCACTTGTTCATTGACTGACTGATCATCGCGCCCGATGAAGTAGCGATAGAGGTCAACATCGAGATACTCGAAAGTTCGCACATCGATGACCGGCACGAAGGAATAAATGAAGTCGACATAGAAAGTGTGCGTCGGGAGCACTAGTCCACACTCGCGCACAAGCTCCGTACGCAAAATGAGCGCATGCATCATCAAGTACTGGTCGTAGCGGCAGCGCTTGACCTCATCCCAGCTCACGACCCGATCACGAGGAATCACATTGCCATAGCGGATCACCGCTTTATGGGACTTTCCTTGCTTTTCATAGACGTAATTAGCGACTAGAAGGTCAAGAGGTTCCCCTTGCTCTTCGCGAAGAGCCAAGCGCTCAAGGGCACGTTTCAGCGCCAGACGATCCAACCAGTCATCAGCATCGAGAATTTTGAGGTAACGCCCACGCGCCGAAGCAATGCCAGCGTTAACAGCACCGCCATGGCCAGCATTCTCCTGATGAATAACACGGATATGCTCGGGATCACGAGCTACCCATTCATCAGCAATCTGAGCGGTTTTATCGCGAGAGCCATCATCGACGATGAGCACCTCGACTTCATCAAAGCCACGCACTGAAGTCACTGCTCGATCAATGTAGTCCTGTGCGTTGTAGGCAGGGATCACGACTGTTAACAAAATGTCTGGTTCCACGCCTTGAATACTAGTCTATTCACCCAAATTTCTGACCTAATTCCCTGAACACGGGAGCATTTTCGCGTTATCCTTGGCCTAAGGGCTAAATCGCAATGGGGAGGCATCATGAGCCAAGCAGAAACCATCCTGAACGCACTTGGCGGTTGGGATAACATCACCGATCTTCAGCATTGCATCACCCGCATTCGCGTTGATTTCAAGGATGATTCAAAGATCGACGAGGCCGCGCTTCGTGAAGCCGGCGCATTCGGTGTCGTCGTGGTGGGGTCCCACGCACAGATCGTCATGGGTCCGCAAGCAGAAGAAATCGCTGAGGAAATCTCTTCACTCAAGTGAGTTTCGAGCTCTACTCCCCCATTTCCGGGACGCTTCGACATCTCAATACGCTCGCGGACCCGGTTTTCGCCGAGGAAATCATGGGGCCGGGCTTCGCCGTCGCACCAGAAAATGACCGTTATGTGAAGGTGTGCGCTCCTACGGATGGCACCCTCACGCACCTACTTCCTCACGCCTGTGCAATTACTCGTGCGGACGGGCAACAGATTCTCGTCCACCTGGGTATTGACACGGTGAAGCTGGGCGGTGAGGGCTTTTCAAGTATCCGCAATCTTGGGGACGAAGTCAGTGCGGGTGACCCATTGATCGCATGGGACACCGCGCCAGCCCGCAAGATGGGCTACCCGCTTGAAGTCATTGTTGTTGTCTTGTGCCCACCTGCAAGCTATCTCGAGCATCTCCCCGCAGATTGTTCACCGATCGAAGCACTGATGCCCGGCGCACGAGTGCACCGGGCATCAGAAGAAGGCTAAGCTCACTTAGCGCACGTATCGATTCACGTTCGAGAGGAAGGCGTGCACCTTTTCTGACGCGGCAAGATCCTCGATATGCGCCTCTTCGCCATCACTGCCATGGAGAGGGATACACCAGTTCGGATATTGATCTGAGGTTCCGGGCAGGTTCTGGGGAGCCTTCTCTCCAACTGCGTCGACAAGAGAAACCGCAAGCAGGAGCGCGGGGGAAGCCGCTAGATAAGCGTGGAAGCCCATAACAAGCTCTTCTTCGCTGGGCTCTTCATTGTGAATGAAGCCGCCTTCATTCAGGCGAGACACCATTCGCTCTCGTTCAACGCGGTCAGCCTCGAGCACCTGGTCCAAGTCCTCGACAAGCAAGCCCAAGCGATTCCGGAGTTGAGTGTGAACACCCTCGAGGTATCCAAGTGTCGGCGGAAGATCGTGTGTCGTTACTGCAGCAAGGCAGGAACGACGATAGTGGTCAGGCCACAATGGCCATCCGCTTCCTTCTTTTTCAAACCAAAGAACTGAAGTGCCCAAGATGCCACGATCATTCAAGTAACCGCGAACCCAAGGTTCAACCGTTCCAAGGTCTTCACCAATGACTACTGCGCCCGCGCGCTGCGCTTCGAGAAGCACAATCCCAACCATGGCCTCGTGATCATAGGAAACGTAGGCACCGGCACTTGCTTCCATCCCCTCGGGGATCCACCACAGACGGAACAAACCAAGAATGTGGTCGATGCGAACTGCACCCGAATACGAGAGCACAGAACGCAACATGTCGCGAAGAGGCGCGTAGCCGGCCTTGGCAAGGCCACGCGGAGACCACGGCGGCTGCGACCAGTTCTGCCCCTGCTGCGAATACATGTCGGGAGGCGCCCCAACGCTCATTCCCGGGGCGAAGATCTCGGGCATCGACCAAATCTCTGAGCCCAAAGAGTGCACGCCCACGGCGAGGTCGGACATGATACCCATATCCATTCCCAAGCGATGTGCACTTTCCTGGGCGCGGATCAGCTGATCGAAGACGATCCACTGACACCACTGCCAAAACTCAATTTCACCCGCCAAGCGCTGGCGCGCCTGCTCAACTTCGGGAGCATTGATTGATGCGTAAGGCGCAGGAAGCTCGATGTCCCCATTCTCAAAAACCAAAGCAGACCAGAGAGCAAAGTTCTCTAAGGATTCTCCGCCCTCAGCGCAGAAATGTTCGAATTGCGCCTGACGAGTGATCGAGCGGGGGATCTCAAAAATCTTACGCAGGGCCTTCAGCTTAGACTTCCATGAGAGGTCACGGTCGATGATGTCTTCCTGAGATCGAGATGCGTGCGCATATCGCGTAATAACTCCGCGTTCCTTTCCGTCCATGCGCGCGTACTCATCGATGGCCTCGGGACGGATGTAGAGGGGGCTTGCCCAACGACGCGAAACCGGAAGGTAAGGCGAAGTCTCCTGGGGGAAACACGGCTGGGGTGCATGCAGGGGGTTGACCTGCAGGAAGTTTGCGCCATCGCGCGCAACAATTGCCGTCAAATCAGCCAGATCTTGGGTATCCCCCATCCCCCACGAGCCGCTCGAACGCGTGGAGTAGAGCTGAGCCGCGACCCCCCAACGCTTGTGGCCATCATCGAGACGGCAAGAAAGTCGTTGCGGAACAACGATCAAGGTCGAGGAGCATTCGCTGCCATCTTCATGACGAGCAACAATCCGGTGCCATCCTTGCGGCAACCAGTTGGGAATCTTAAAGGTCGCACGGCCGACCAGATTTCCATCAACCATTCGCGGCGGGATCGGGCGATCTAGCTGCTCAAGTTCATGGTGATACCCATCTTCCGTCTCAACGTGGCACCACACGCCCATTCCGTGAGGAACATGGACAGGAATTTCTGCTTCATTGCCCTGACGGCACACGGTTGTCGGAGGAAGCGGCGCAGCCCAAGCAAAATCTTCGTTGCGTCGGAATGCGTCGTTAATTTCTGCCTCTGAAGGATCAAAAGAAAGAGAGAAACCCAAAGAGTTCAAAACGGCGATGAGGGAGGCATCTTCAACATGCTTCCAGTTACCGTACCAATCCCAGAAACCGGTTGAGACCCCCACGGTCTCGGCGAGTTCACGTAGTTTCTCTGTTACCGATTGGTTTACCATGAGGTCCTCTCTGAAATACAGCTGCTTTTGTCTATTTTATGGGTTGCGGAATACGTGAGAACAGCGATTTGCGTGTGCCAGCAGACACATCTTGAGGCAGACACAACTGGAGCATCTGCAAAGCAATGTTGCGCGCATTGACACCTGTTACAAGCTGAACGATGTTGCCAGAGCGTACAAGAGCCAATACCTCAGGTACACGAAGACCTTCTTCGTTGACCAATTCCGGCGACTCCACTTCGATTCGAATACGGAGCATGCACGGTTCGATATCGCGGATATTCGACGCTCCCCCAAGTGATTGGAGAAGAAGCGATGCCGTTTCCACGCCTATCCCCTCTCCACACAAGTGACATACACCTCATAAATATATACGGGATATTCGATGCAGTGCAATACGTCACGTATGACAACCTGAGATACACAAGTGCACTGCACTTTCAGGCGCGGAATGAGCACAATAGATCTATGACAACGCCGCTTCCCGTCCCCACCATCTCAACGGAACCTGTTGCCTCGGTGCTGCGCATTCTTTCTCTCAAAGAAAATGGCGAAGATTCTTTTATCGCCCGCTCACTGCCTCAGGTCCGCCGAGTCTATGGGGGGCAAGTGCTTGCCCAGGGTCTTCTTGCCGCCAGTGCGACTGTGCCCGAGGGACGACTCCCCCATTCACTACACGCATATTTTGTCCGAGGCGGAGACCCGGAGAGTCCTTTTACCCTCGACGTGGCCCGAGTACTCGACGGGCGTTCATTTACTAATCGTTCGGTCTCTTGTTTCCAAGATACCCGCGAGATCCTCACCATGAGTGTCTCTTTCCAGGGCCACGAGGCCGCACCCTCCTATTCGCCGTCTGCTCCGCAGGTGCCCCCAGCAGATGAGTGCCGTTCTGCCTTTGAGATTTTCAGGCTCATGGACCACCCTGTCGGGAAATTTCTCGGAAAGACTGCGGCATTTGACGTTCGACACATCGGTCAGAGCCTGTACACCAAAGCTGATCCCCAAAGAGAACCAGCACAGCGGCTGTGGATGAAACCGCGAGCTCGCGTTCCAGAAGAAGCCTCCCAGTATGTTCACCGCGCGCTCCTGACTTATGTTGTCGACCAGGTGATGTTGGAACCCGCGCTTCGCACTCTTGGTTTGTCGTGGATGTCTCCGGGGCTCGTTGCTGCTTCTTTGGACCATGCGATGTGGTTCCATCACAATGTCGATATCAATGAGTGGATCCTTTTCGATCAACGCTGTACGCAGATCGTCAGTGGACGCGTATTGGTCGAATGCTCAATATTTTCGCAGCACGGGACTTTGCTTGCCCATGCCACACAAGAGGCGATGCTTCGTATTCCCAGCGAAGGACACACATCAAGCCACTGGGGATTTGGTGTAGATCCAGTGAGCGGAAAGCCCATGGGAGGCGTCGCCTAAAGATTCATCTTGACTGAAAAGTAGGTTGGGGGGCCGGCGTTGCCGGCCCCCCAACCTACTTCAAGGAATTCTCAGTCGCGAGTGAGCTTACGGTGCGTCACGCGGTGAGGCGCAGCTGCGTCTTGTCCCAATCGCTCGATCTTGTTCTTTTCGTAGGATTCGAAGTTTCCTTCGAACCAGTACCACGATGCAGGGTTCTCGTCGGTGCCCTCCCACGCGAGGATGTGCGTGGCAACGCGGTCAAGGAACCAACGATCGTGGGTAATCACCACTGCACAACCGGGGAACTGCAAGAGAGCATTCTCCAGTGAAGACAGGGTTTCCACATCGAGGTCATTCGTCGGTTCGTCAAGGAGCAGCAGGTTGCCCCCCTGCTTGAGCGTGAGCGCCAAGTTCAGACGGTTACGTTCGCCACCGGAAAGAACACCCGCAGGCTTTTGCTGGTCTGCGCCCTTGAAGCCGAAGGCTGAAACGTATGCACGAGAGGGCATTTCGACACTGCCGACTTGGATGTAGTCCAGTCCGTCAGAGACGACCTCCCACAGCGTCTTATCGGGATCGATTCCCGCACGATTCTGGTCAACGTAGCTCAGCTTGACTGTCTCACCAATAGTGAGCTCACCGCCGTCAAGCGGCTCCAAGCCGACGATGGTCTTAAACAGGGTCGTCTTTCCAACGCCGTTGGGGCCAATAACACCGACGATGCCATTTCGAGGCAGGGAGAAGGAAAGCCCATCGATCAATACGCGATCTCCGAAGCCCTTTCGAAGGTTCGAAGCTTCGATCACGATGTTGCCCAAACGCGGTCCCGGCGGGATCTGAATTTCTTCGAAGTCTAGCTTGCGACTGCGTTCTGCTTCAGCAGCCATTTCTTCGTAGCGTTCCAGACGCGCCTTCGACTTCGCCTGACGTCCCTTCGGTGAGGTGCGGACCCACTCGAGTTCTTCCTTCAGACGCTTTGCAAGCTTCGCATCCTTTTGGCCTTGAACCTGCAGACGCTTCTCTTTTGTCTCCAGGTAGGTCGAGTAGTTGCCTTCGTAGGGATACAGGTGACCGCGGTCAACTTCGGCAATCCACTGAGCGACGTGGTCGAGGAAGTAACGGTCGTGGGTAACAGCAATCACAGCGCCGGGGTAGGTGGAAAGGTGCTTTTCAAGCCAAAGAACCGATTCGGCGTCCAAGTGGTTGGTTGGTTCGTCAAGAAGCAACAAATCGGGAGCTTCAATGAGCAAACGGCATAAAGCGACGCGGCGGCGCTCACCACCGGAGAGTACGCTGACCTGCTGGTCCGGCGGCGGGCATCGAAGCGCATCCATGGCCTGGTCGAGCTGCGAATCGATATCCCACGCGTTCAGGGCATCGATTTCAGTTTGCAGCTTGCCCATCTCATCCATCAGGGCATCGAAATCAGCATCCGGATTTGCCATTTCTTCCGAGATCTCGTTGAAACGCGCAAGCTTAGCGAAGGTATCGGCAGCGCCCATACGAACGTTTTCGATCACCGTCTTGGAGTCATCCAATTCGGGTTCCTGCATAAGGATCCCGACGGTGTATCCGGGGCTGAGACGAGCCTCGCCGTTGCTGGGCTCATCCAGTCCTGCCATGATCTTGAGGATCGAGGACTTACCGGCACCGTTGGGACCGACCATACCGATCTTAGCGCCGGGGAAGAAAGCCATTGTGACGTCATCAAGGATGACTTTGTCACCAATGGCTTTGCGAGCCTTAATCATTTGGTAGATGAACTCCGCCATGGATTCTCCGTTCAGGATCACGTGACATAACGCCGTCGTAGTTGGGCAGACCCCTCAATGCTAAGGCACGAGTCGCATTTTTGGCATATAGGACTTCTAAGCCGCATCACTTCCGTCGAGATCTGACTCTTCCGCCTCCCAGGATGAATCACGATCCTCGTCAGCCTCGCAGTCACCAGTGCAGTGCTCAATCAAGCATGTGGCTTCAGTACCAATTCCATTTCTTTCACCTGCACTGCAGTGCGTATCTGGAGCGCCCGGATCATGGCGATAAACGCCGTTTGAAGACACTTCTTCCATATCCGACTGTGCGGCGTACTCCCCCGCTTCAACGGTCGCTGATTCTTGAACATTGTGTTGAGGAATCTTCGGTTTCATGACTGCCGCAGGGCCGAAAGCAAGGTCAATACCGCAAAAACTCGCGTTAATGACAAGCTCCGCGCGCGCCTCGGAATCGGGTCCAATCCACGCGCGGGCACTTGGTCGCCCGCTGACAATGATTGGACTTCCCTTTTCAACGCTCGAGAGAAGATTCTTTGCAAGTCGATCCCACACGCATACCGTGTACCAATGGGGATCACGTTCCTCATACTTGCCAGAATCATTAATTCGCCATTGACTTGCGGCGAGGCGGAATCGGATTCCTTTTGTCCCTGACTGAGTCGTCATGCTCCGTAGATCCGATCCAACGCGACCGCGAAGAATGACGCTGCCTTGGTTGTTCATGGTTCTTCCTTCCTAGCTTCCTAGAGTCGAGTTCCCTTGACGGGTTCGACCACTGTGCGTCCACGCGCACCGAAAAAGGAAGACCGGTAGCGGCGTCTGTGGAAAACGCCGATACCGGTGCGCCCTGTGGAAAACTCGAAAGTTACTGAGATTCCTCACCAGTTTCAGGGATTTTCAAGGCCACGACCTCTTGAGCGACCTCGCGCGCGTACTCACGCGTGATGGGTTCGTGAGGGAAAAGAACACGGCGGTAGTACTCGAGTTCTTGAATCGACTCGAGGATATCGGCCAATGCGCGGTGTCCACCGTGCTTGACAGGAGCTTCCTCGAAAGCCCTACGGTACCAGCGCTTTGCGAGTTCCTTAATCGACGATACGTCAATCAGTCGGTAGTGCAGGTGATCAATGACCTGCGGCATATTCGCTTCGAGGAAGAGCTTATCCGTACCAACGGAGTTACCGGCCAAGAGTGCTTTATTCGGCGCGGGAACGAAGCGACGAATGTAGGACAGGACCTGTTCTTGCGCTTCTTCCATCGTCGTTCCCGATGCAAGATCTTCAAGTAGCCCCGATGAGGTATGCATCTGCCGGACGAAATCATTCATCCCTTCCAGGGCCTCAGCGGGAGGGGTAATAAGGACATCAATACCCGGGTCAACGATACGCAGATCAGCGTCGGTAATAACTACTGCAACCTCAATCAAGGCATCGCGGGACACATCGAGTCCCGTCATTTCGCAATCGATCCACACCAATGGTTCTTTCAAATCACTCACGTTCTCAAGTGTAGGCTTCTCATCGAGATTTCACTGTTTGGCGTGAGAAAGTGCGCTCACTAGCCGTGAGTTACGATAAAGACCGATCGTCAATTCAAGGAGTACCTATGTCAACGGATCAGTTCCCCCTTTCTCCCGAGTTGGTCGCCCAGGCCTCGGAAATTTTGGGCGATGTCGTTGAGAAAACACCGGTGATGTACTCCCAGCGCCTGAGTGATTTCGTGGGTATTCCCGTTCACCTCAAGCGCGAAGATATGCAAACGTGCCGTTCATTTAAGGTGCGAGGTGCTTACTTCCGCATGAGTATGCTCAGCGAAGAAGAGCGCCGCCGCGGAGTTGTGTGTGCATCCGCAGGCAACCATGCTCAGGGGCTTGCATATGCCTGTTCTCAGTTGAAGGTTCGCGGAACCATCTACCTTCCGTCCAATACTCCCAAGCAAAAGCGTCAGCGTATCGAAACGATTGGCGGAGATTGGGTTGAACAGGTGATCGTCGACGGTACTTTCGACCGTGCGAACGCACAAGCACAAGAAGCTGCGCGCCACTCCGGCCGCACCTACATCCACCCCTACGACGATCCTTATACCATTGCCGGCCAAGGAACAATCGCCGTCGAGCTCGAGGAACAGATCCTTCCCGAGGCCGCCGCTGTGCTGGTCCCTGTCGGTGGCGGTGGCCTCCTTGCGGGAATTGCGACCTGGGTTCGTTCCCGTTTCCCCGGAGTCAAGATTTACGGCGTCGAGCCAAAGGGCGCAGCCTCCATGCATGCTGCGCTCGAGGAGGGCAAGATCGTCTCCCTTCCTAAAGTTGATCCTTTTGTCGACGGTACTGCTGTAGGCCGCGCTGGCGACCTGCCCTACTCTGTCGTTCGTGAACTGGTCGACGATATTTTGGTCGTTCCTGAAGGCGCAGTTTGCACTGAAATGCTCGATTTGTACCACTCAGACGGCGTGATCGCTGAGCCTGCAGGCGCGTTGGCCTCAGCTGCGGCGCGTATGTACTTCTCTGATCCTGAGCAACGCGCACAGCTTCTGGGTGATGCCAGCGGCGCTCTTGTTGCAGTGGTTTCAGGCGGCAATAACGATATGACTCGTTACGCGGAAATTATGGAACGCTCGTTGCGTCATGAGGGTTTGCGTCACTACTTCCTGGTGACCTTCCCGCAGCAACCCGGGGCGCTTCGTAGTTTCCTCGAAGATGTTCTGGGACCTGGTGACGACATCGTTCACTTTGAGTACACGAAGAAGAATAACCGTGATTCTGGGCCGGCTTTGGTCGGTATCGATCTTGCTGATCGTGAGGACATCACGGGATTGCGCGAGCGCATGGAGGCTTCTCCCCTGCACGTTGAAGAGCTTCGTCCCGATTCTGAAATCTATCGTTTGGTGATTTAGGCGAGGAGCCTGAGACCCCGAGCTGAACCCCGCTGTTTCTGTCTGGATTATGCGCAGCGCCTAGGCTGCGAGTGTGTGGACGCGCGTGCAGCTCACGCGCACCGTCGGGGTGGAGTTGAAACGGTAACCCTGGCCTCGAAGGGTGGAAATAAGATCCGTCTCGGGCAGTTTTGCTCGTAAACGACGGATATGCGCGTCAATCGTGCGCGTTTGTGTCTCGAGGCCTTCGCCGTACCAGACCGATTCCAGCAATTCGTCGCGTGAAACTACTTCGTCCGCGCGCTGAGCCAAGTAGGCAAGCAGTTCATATTCCTTATTCGAAAGCTTGACCGACGAGCCGTAAACCTCAAGGCGGCGATGGTCCAGATCAATGTGCGTTGATGCGGGTGAGAGCCTGAGACCTGCAAGAACTTCAAGGAAATCCTCGAAAGAAGTCGGAGCTTCAGCCGGACGGGTTTCAGGGGTGTAAACAAGGGTCATGGTGTATCCAAACTATTTGGTACCGCACACACCACTTTCATCGTGGGATTTCAGGCGGTAGCGATTGACAGGGCGAAGGTCAATCACATACACATTCGCGAGCACATGGAGCCGCACATGGGGCGGCAGGTCATGGTCGCGTTAAAAGTCATAGCCCTATTCTATCGAATGTTGAACTGGTGTCAAAAGGAATAACAAGAGGGTGGGAACGCGGCCATAGGCCACATGTTCCCACCCTCTCAGGCAGTAATAACTACTCAGTTTTCAAGCTGTGCACGCACGATTCGCGTTGCCTCGACAAGGTTCCTGAGGGATTCTTCGGTCTCTGCATAACCACGAGTCTTCAAACCGCAGTCGGGGTTCGACCACAGATTACGCAGCTCGATCGATTCGGCAGCCAGCGTCAGCAGCTCGGTGAGTTCTTCCACCGAAGGAACTCGAGGCGAGTGAATATCCCACACACCCGGGCCGACGCCGTGGTTGAATCCCTGCTCCGCAAGCTCAGGAAGCACTTCCATGCGAGAACGCGCAGCCTCAATCGAGGTAACATCCGCATCCAAGCCCAAGATTGCATCAAGAATCTGGCCAAACTCCGAGTAGCACAGGTGCGTGTGGATCTGCGTATCGGGACGGACTCCAGCAGTGGCCAAGCGGAAGGAATCCACTGCCCACTTGAGGTATTCACCGTGGCGAGCAGCATCCAAAGGAAGAAGCTCGCGCAATGCGGGTTCATCAACCTGAACAACCGCGATTCCAGCGTCCTGCAAGTCAGTGACCTCGTCACGCAGGGCAAGACCAATCTGGTCAGCAACCTGAGCCAAAGGCAAGTCATTACGCGGGAAGGACCACGCAATGATGGTGACCGGACCGGTCAGCATGCCCTTAACCGGGTGAGAAGTCAGCGACTGCGCATAGCGTGCCCATTCAACGGTCATCGCGTGAGGACGGACAACGTCACCCCACAGGATCGAAGGACGGGTACAACGTGAACCATAAGACTGCACCCAGCCATTCTTCGTTGCTGCAAAGCCATCGAGTTGTTCAGCAAAGTACTGAACCATGTCGTTGCGCTCAGCTTCACCGTGAACCAGGACATCGAGTCCCAGGTCTTCCTGGAGACGAATCACCGAAGCGATTTCTTCGCGCATACGCTCTGCGTAGTCTGCGTCAGAAAGCTCACCCTTCGCCCAAGCAGCACGCGCCCGACGGATCTCGGTGGTCTGTGGGAAGGAGCCAATCGTCGTGGTAGGCAACAGCGGCAGGTCAAGGCGCTCACGCTGAAGTTCATCGCGAAGAGCGAAGTCCTCGCGCTCGCGATCGACTTCGGTCAGCTTTGCAACACGCTCACGCAGTTCGGGGCGAACAACACCGGGAGCAGCTGCACGCTGCGCAAGAACCTCGCGGGTCGCCTCGACGGCCTCGGAAATGGAATCCCAGCCCTGGCGCACGCCGCGGGCAAGGGTCACAACCTCGGCAACCTTCTGGTCGGCGAATGCCAGCCATGCGTGGAGGTTCGCGTCGAGCACAGGATCGTCCCACTTTTCGAGCGCGGTGTCGTGCGGGACATGCTGAAGCGAAGTAGAAGTGGCAACGGCCAAGGATGCGGGGTGAAGTGCCTTCGCGTCATCGAGTCGCGCAATTGCGGCATCGAGGTCGGTGCGCCAAATGTTGCGGCCATCAACGACGCCCGCAACGAGGGCGACCTTGGACAGATCCACGGAAGTGGCCTCGGGAAGAGAACCACGGCACAGGTCCAGGCCCAGAGCCTCAATGCCGGTGGAGGGAAGAGAAGCTGCAGCGCGCGAACCGTCACCGTAACCAATAGCAGCGAAGAGAGCAGGACGCTTCTCGAGTGCAGCCAGAGCACGGAAGACGCGGGTCGAGTATTCGATCAGAGTGGCGCGATCGACGCGGAGGTTATCAGAAGCAAGCGCATGCTCATCGATCTGGACCCAGGGAGCACCGGCCTCGGCAAGCTCTGCGAGAACGTCTGCGTATGCCGCAACAACATCGTCAAGGCGCTCGAAGGGATCGTAATCGGGAGTTGCTTCATCAGCCTTAGCGACGGCGAGGAAGGTCACGGGGCCAACCAGAACGGGGCGGACAACGGTGCCTTCTTCATTGGCGGCAAGGAAGCGCTCGACGATCGTACGATCAGCGAAAGAGATCGGCGTATCAGGGCCAATTTCGGGAACCAGGTGGTGGTAGTTCGTATCGAACCACTTGGTCATTTCCAGGGGCGCAACCTGCGCATTGCCACGCGCGAGAGCAAAGTGCAGGTCCAAGCCTTCGAAAGAGCGGTAGCGCTCGGGAACCGCACCCAAGAGGGTGATTGCGTCCAGAACCTGGTCGTAGAGTGCGAAGGTTTCGGGGATCGACGCGTCATCCCTGCCGAGGCCGAGCTCGACAAGGCGGTCATGCGTGGTCTTGCGCAGGAGAGCTTCCGTCGCGCGAAGTTCCTCGGCGGAAATGCGGCCCGCCCAGTAGGCTTCGAGCGCCTTCTTCAGCTCGCGGCCACGACCGATGCGCGGGTAACCCAGGATGGTCGCCGTAGGGAATTGAGTCATTTACTTATCCTTTGTCATCGTGAAATGGACGGGTCTAAATGGCTTGCAGAAACAAGTCCAGCAGCATCAAGCACATCGAGAGCAGGTGCCGCTTTATTAAAGGTATACATGTGGATACCCGGGGCTCCTACTTCATGAAGATCCCGAGCCAGCCGCGCTCCCAAAGAAACGCCGACTGAGTACATCTCCTCAACTGATTGCGCGCTTTCCAAGCGTCGACGCAGGTACTCGGGGAAAACAACCCCGGTCAGCTCTGTCATTCGATTGACGCGCTTAATATCGGTCGGAGGCAAAATTCCGGGAACAATCGGGATCGTAACCCCATTGCTCCGTGCTTTCTCAAGGAAATTGACGTAGGTATCTGTCTCCCAGAACAACTGCGTGATTGCGAAAGAAGCACCCGCTGATTGCTTAACAAGCAGGCGTTCAACTTCTTGATTGGGAGAGGTACCCGCCGCAGGGTTACCAGCAGGGAATGCAGCAACAGCGATAGTGAGAGGTTTGAACGCTGCTCGCAAAGCCGCACCGGGGTATTGCGCACAGCGCGCGGCCTCGATGGAGCGAATCAAAGTGACAAGTTCGGTTGCTGAACTCACTCCCCCGGGCGCAGGCTGCCAATCCGGACGGCCAACGGGAGGATCTCCGCGAAGTGCAAGGAAAGTCCGCACTCCGGCGTCCAAGTAGTCCGAAACAACTTCCCCGACTTCCGTCGCCGTTGTCCCCACGCAGGTGAGGTGGGCAATGGGCTGAACGGGGCTGTCCTGCACGAGAGAGCGCACAACATCGCGCGCACTGTGTCGATCTTGTCCTGCAGCGCCATAAGTTACCGACAGGAAATCGGGGGTAACGGAGAGAAGACGCTGGACGGTATCCCAGAAAGGTTTAATGAGGTTTTCTTTACGGGGAGGCATGACCTCGAACGACAGCGTCGTGAGGTCACTAGAAGATTGGGAGGGCTGTGTCATATAAGTCCTTGGAAGTCGGCACGAAGCGCCACGGTCGGATGCGCGGAAAACTTAGGCGCACATTCGAGCGCGGATCGAACCCACAAGGGCACTACGTCCAGAACTTCTTTCAAGCATGTCTGTATTATCCGTTGTTTTCTTTCGAAGTGCACAGCCGGCCCAGAGATTGGGAAAGTGTGACGGCTTGTGCCATGTACACTATGTAAGGCCGGTCAGAGCTTGACTGGTGTGCCTCCGTAGCTCAATGGATAGAGCAAGGGCCTTCTAATCCCGAGGTTGCAGGTTCGAGTCCTGTCGGGGGCGCAACAACCGTCGGCACGCCCGAATTATCGGTTACAAGATACGCGACCGAAACGCCAAGAATATCTGCCACCGTTGGCAGATCTTCAAGCGGCCACGCCCGCCCGCCGCGCCAACGCTTTGAAATCGTCGCCTGCTGCAATCCGAGCGCACTTGCGATGTCTCCCTGATAAAGGCCGCGACGCGCCGCCTCTGCGCGAATATTTGCAGCGACAACATCAACAAGGTTCGTTGTATTCATGCGGAAAGCATATACCAATACGGCATATGTAGCAATAGGAAATAGTATCTAAGTCCAATACGTCTTGCTTTTCCGTTTTCCAATATGGAATACTGTTTTCCATGACATCAACACAAACCGTAGTGACGCGACTAGTCAAAAACTATTTGCGCGATTCCGGAATTACTCAGAGTTCACTTGCTGCTGAACTCGAAATCACACAAGCAACGCTTAGCCGAAAGATAACCGGCATCCGCACGTGGTCACTTGATGATCTGGACCGACTAATTCAAATCGGCGTCCCGATCGGTCTTGACATGTTCGGCGCTGCGCTCACCGAAGAAGGTGAAGACCGATGACCGGGCCCATGTGGGACGCAATCGCGCACTTGTCTCTGTTGCTGACTTCGGCGCTTCTAGCCGCGTCTGTTCTCTTAACATTTCACGCTCTTAAGCGCGTGGAACATCTGCGCAAGATTTCAGTGGCAAACATAGCTTTTCTTACTCAATCCACCTCAACGAAAGACGGTGCTCTCACCATGACCACGTACACGTGCCAATATGACGGTTTAGCTGATTATCTTCCGCTTAGGGAAGCCGTCGATCTGTTTAGCGATACTCCGGTTGGGCCTTATATGCAGTTCGTTCAGCCCCGCTGCACCTGTCACTTCCCTCTTGTTGATTTCGTTCGTATTTTGGCTTCTTCCCGCGCACTTCCGCTCTTGCTCGGACACGTTCGCTCTACACATGAGCTAGTTGAGGTCCTAGAGAAGAAGGATCGGGGTGGGAGCTAGATGCTGCACTGGAAGCGCTTTGTTGTGCTGGCGCATCAGTTGCTTTGCTTCGCGTCTGATCTTCCTACTGTTCGGTACATTCACTAGCTCGATCCTTATGAATCTGCTGTGTGGGCCGAATGTCCAAGCTACTACCCAGCTTCTTTGATTAGGCCCCCTCGTAGATTGCCCACGATCGACCGCACAGCAAAGTTTGCACCGACAATAAACCGCTTCCAAACCATGAGGGTCTATGGGGACTTGGAAAGAATCTGACGGTTTCATATATCGCACGGCACCCCGGTGGTGCAGCTTTTCACCGTCATATTCCCAAATGACCACATTCCACGCGTGGCCTTGGCCCTCATAGACCACGTTCGTTAGATCTTTCCGTTCCCAGATCCACACCCGCCCCTCGCTTTGTTCCGCTTTATGTCGACTCCACGTAACGGCCACATAAAACGCGAGGCATAGCGATAGCAGGGACACAAAAAGATTCAGATATACAGCGACATTGCTCATAGAAAGAGAGTTTATGACATGAAGATCAATAAAACGTTGTTCGCGTCGTTCATCGTCCTAGCTCTCCTGCTGGTCTCGATGCTCGTTGCGTCGTTCACTGTTGATTCTAATCGGATTACTTGGCCTCACTTCGCCGCGTTCGCAACCGCCCTCGCTTGGTATGGGAGTGAGCTCTACCGGTCGGAGGCTTCAAAGTGAGTGATCCGTTGCTCTTGTCCCGCTCTGAGAAGGACTTCCTATTCACCGCGTTCACTAACGCGATCGTCGCACTGAACTCGGCTCGCGTTGAACTTCTTGACCGTCATGACGAGACCGGCGTTGATGTTTTTAACCCATGCAGCTTGCTCCTGACAGCCGAGAAGAAACTTATCGACTTTTCTAAAACTTTCGGACTCATCGAGGAGATGGACCAATGATTGTTTACCACGCAGGAAACGATAAGGATTCACTTGCGGGCCCTGTTCACGAGTTTGCAGGATCGAGTCCTGTCGGGGGGCACAACCGGCGCATTGTCGCTAACTAGATATGTAACCGGCACGCCGAACAAGCGAGCAATAGCATCAAGCTCATCAAGCTGCCAGCGTGTCATTCCGCGCCAGCGTTGATTAATTGCTGGCTGTGACATTTCAATCGCCCGTGCTAACGCCGATTGTGTATACCCGCGCCGCGCAGCCTCAATCCGAATGTTCTCACAGACAACGTCGTTAAGTGAACGTCCTAAACGTGCCATATTCATCCAGTTAGTATATTCGATAATCAAACTACATACAATAATTAGCTAATAATTATTCGATTATCACATTGCGATGCAACCCGATAACCAAATTACCTAACCGTCTTTCCTCTCCAACACCACTGTTACCTGTACTGCGAACGGTTAGACCGCGCCTACTTTCACGCTATTGCCAGTGGAATTAAGGTACCCCGTGGTGCAGATCGTCCCGCTGTCGCCAAGCGCGATCATTTCGAGAGCATCCATGGTTCGAGTTCCCGCAATGCATCCAATGAAGTGAGTGCCGTCAACGCTGACGAGAACGCGGTTAACAATCGGGGCGTAATGCAAGAAGACTTCACCAAACCAGACGCCCTTCTTGCAGTTCACGAACGCAAGTTTTGCAGCTTCGACATCGACAACACCATCTCTAGTGAAGGGCATGACCTGGAAGGGTTTCCCCTACCAGGTCACCCCCTGAACGGGCCTGCCCCTCAATTGAGCGTCGAAGTCCTGCATGACTTGCGAAACGTGACGAGGGTAGTCGAGGACCTCAACCTCTCCTACATTGATGGAGTCCTTGACTACGTCGCCGAAAGCATTAAGGAACGAGGCGTTTGCATTTTCAAGAACAGTGATGACGTTTACCGTGTCTTCGACGAACTCAGTCACCTGATCCCAATTGTTATCGCCGTTCCGAATTTGGTTCAGGACAAAACTCCATGCACTTTTGACATCTTCAGCGACTGCGCCCATCAGACTTTCCTTCCAGTCGATACTCCCCTAATTCTAAGGAGACATACCGACGAAATTTAATAAACATGTTTTCGATCTTCCTTCGCCAACGAGCAACTTTCAATTAGCTACTTCTTGCGCAATATTGCAGTTTCCAGCCCCCCCTTTTCCTCTTGTCTCCCAGGCAGGAATCCGGAGCTTCGCCCTAGCACGCTTCTCTCCCGGAAAACAGCCTAGAGTTTGCCTTTATTCTGTAGTTTCACCGGAATTTTTCCTAAAAATCTCACCGAGATAGGAATTTAGGCCTAGAATCTGGCTAGGATCACCCACTCGCACTGTTGCAGGAGTAGCCATGTTCTCTTTGGTGAGCACAAGCTTTACGCCGTCAACGACGGCTATCGGCGCAAATGTATTTTTAACGGCACTTGCGGGAATTCTCCCGCTCTTGCTGTTCTTCGTTCTTCTGGGCGCTTTTAAAGTCAAGACGCACTGGTGCGCGTTGATTTCGCTCGTTGCTGCACTACTCATCGCCGTCTTTGGCTACAAGATGCCATTAAGCATGAGTCTCTTGGCAGCGGGCCAAGGCATCGTCTTCGCTCTGATCCCAATTATCTACATCATCATCGCCGCCGTGTGGCTTTATAACCTCACCGAGGTTTCCGGCCGCAGTAAAGACATGCGAGCCGTCTTCAACACGATCGGCAAGGGTGACATTCGAGTCCAAGCACTGATCATCGCCTTCTCCTTCTGTGGTCTACTTGAGGGCCTCGCAGGTTTCGGTGCGCCCGTGGCAATCGTTGCCGCGATGCTTGTCTCACTTGGTCTTCCCCCGGTAAAGGCTGCTGTTGTGACCATCGTTGGCAACGCAATCAACGTTGGTTTCGGAGCAATGGCAATCCCGACAACAACCGCCGGCCGTTTGGGTGGCCAAAATCCCCTTGTGGTTGCAGCCAATATGGGTCACCTTTCTTGGATTTTCGCCTGCTTCATTCCTCTCCTCCTCTTGTGGATCCTTGATGGGGGCCGAGGCGTCGCCCAGTTGTGGCCGATCGCTCTGATTTCCGGCGTCGCAACCGCAGCAGGACATTTCTTCACCTCAGAGTTCTCCTATGAACTGACCGCTGTCCTTGCTTCGCTTCTGGGTTTGGCTGCTTCCTACATCTTCCTCTTGGTATGGACCCCGAAGACGCCCGACGATTACCGTTCGGAGAGCACCCAAGAGGATCGTCCCAACGCCTCGCGAATCACCTTGGCACTTCTCCCCTACGTTTTGGTTGTTGTCGTCATTGCCATCACCAAGTTGTGGAAGATCGGCGTTGATATTGACGCCATTTTCAAGTCCACAGACATTAAGATTCCCGTCCCTGGATTGCACGGAGAGTTGGTAGATTCCACCGGCAAGGCCGTTTCTTCGACGATCTACACCTTCCAGTTCCTCTCCAATCCTGGAACCTGGATCTTCGTCACTGCTCTCATTGTTGCTTTCGTTTACGGTCGCACCAGTTCGGGCGGTCGCTACCCCATGACCTTCACAAAGGGAATTGCAACTCTCTTCAAGACAATTTCCACCTTGAAGATTTCTATCCTGACGATCTGCTTGGTCATGGGCTTGGCCTACGTCATGAACCTCTCTGGACAAACTGGGGCGATTGGTACCGCTCTTGCAACAACCGGCGTGTTCTTCGCCTTCCTCTCCCCCATCCTTGGTTGGTTGGGAACAGCAGTCGCAGGATCTGCAACCAGCGCAGGCGCACTCTTTGCCAACCTTCAGTCCACAGCAGCGCAGATCGCCGGACTCGACCCATCGACTTTGCTTGCAGGCAACACGATCGGTGGCGGTATCGGCAAGATTGTGTCGCCGCAGAATCTCACTATTGCAGCGACCGCAATCAACGAACCCGGAAGCGAAGCAGAGATTCTCAAGAAGGCGGCTCCCTATTCCATCGGATTGCTACTCATCTTGTGCGTCTTGATCTTCCTCGCTTCGCAAGGCTATATGGGTTCCTACATGCCCGTTGCTTAAGATCGTTGGGCTCGCAGTCTCGTGGCTGCGAGCCCAACGTCTGCTTCAAAAGGAGTGTCTTATGTCGAAGCCATTGCGATCCTTGGCACTTCTGTGTGCAGCGATCACGCTTCTCACGGGATGCATTCCCTTCGGTTCAAACGCAGCACGCTCACGCTTACCCCAGGATCCGCGCTTTGCCGAGTTCACTTACGAAACTGACGGCGAAATCAAGGTCCAAGAACGCACCGATTCCTTCAATGAACGGATGCCCGGGCTTGGTGCAACTCAGGGACACGTCGTGGCAGCCAACTTCCCAGAAGGATGGCTCTTACCCTCACCCGACCATCACTTATGGGTAACAGGTGTCGCAAGTGTTCCTCCTGAGACAATCCAGATGCTTGCCAATGGAAGCGACGGAAATAACGCACTTCTTCCCGGTATCTATCCAGGCCTCTACGAGTACGTCCCCCAAAACTGCCACTTTTTCACTGTTCCCTCCGATCATGCGAACACGGTGCTCCAAACTGATAAGAACAACATTTACTCGAACTGGGGGTCATTCGATATCACAAGCTTCGCGGCGTCCTCAGACTGTAACCTCATCATCGTCACTGGCGAAGGAATCAGGGGCTAAGAAAACGCGTTTCCCCCCCAGCTGAGCACCCTCGCGAAGTAATAGAGAAGCCGAACGGACTTCCTTTCGCAGATAAGGGAACTACTACCCGGCCTCGTCAATCCACGAGGCCGGGTTTTTGTTTTTCACGCACCCCAGCGTCGTAAAACTGAAAAAGGAAAGGATACTCTGTCTTAAGTCGCGTTTTTGGGGCGGAGAATCGCTCAAGAGAAGCCGCCATTTCAGCGATCTATTTCTGTGTTTTTTCCGCACGAAATCAACAATTCTGGCCCACACTCAGCAAAGCCGTAACACCTTATCCCCCATTGGGACCTCAGACCCAGCCATACTTTGAGAAATAGCACCTACGAGAAAGGATCTCCCAGTGCGTATCGCTCTCTTCTCAACTTGCCTGGCAGACGTCATGTTCCCCCAGGCAGCCCAGGCGACAGTGTCTCTGCTGGAGCGCCTCGGCCATGAAGTCGTCTTCCCAGAAGGCCAGGTCTGCTGCGGTCAGATGCATGCAAACACCGGCTACTTTGAAGACGCCGCAAAGATCACGCGCAACCACGTCAAGGCTTTCGAACCAGTTCTCGACGGGGAGTGGGACGCAATTGTGGTTCCCTCCGGCTCCTGCACGGGTGCTGCCCGCCACGAGCAAAAGCTCGTTGCCGAACACGTTGGCGATGCACAACTCGCAAAGCGCTCCCAGGAAATCGCCAAGCACACCTACGATCTCACCGAGCTCATCACTGATGTCCTCGGTCTGGAAGATGTGGGCGCATACTTCCCTCACACCGTCACTTACCACCCGACCTGCCACTCAATGCGTATCGCTCACGTGGGTGACCGCCCCTACCGCCTCCTGCGCGCCGTCGAAGGTCTGACGCTCATCGACCTGCCCGACGCCGAAGTCTGCTGTGGTTTCGGCGGTACTTTCTCGATGAAGAACTCCGAGACTTCAACTGCGATGCTTGCCGACAAGGTCGCAAACGTGATGTCTACCCGCGCAGAGGTTTTGGTTATGGGTGACTACTCCTGCCTCATGCATGTTGGCGGCGGCTTGTCTCGCCTGAATTCGGGTATCCGTCCCATGCACCTTGCTGAAATCCTTGCATCAACCAAGGACCAGCCATTCCTTGGCAACATTTCATTCGCACCGGAAAGCGCTCAGGTGATCTGATATGTCTGAAACCTTTATTGGTATGCCAGGAGTCGTCAGCAACGATTCCGACGCCACGGTTCACACCGGAGGATGGCGGACTACCGTCACCATTCCCGAGGACACGCTTCGTTGGGGACCGACTTTCCCCCAGGGCGCACACCGCACCCTCGCCAATACTCAGATGCGCCGCAACCTGGGCCATGCAACCCGGACTATCCGCACCAAGCGCGGCCAGCGCGTTGCCGAAATGCCCGACTGGGAAGATCTGCGCGACGCCGCTGAAGCCATCAAGTTTGAGGTCGAATCCCGACTTCCCGAGCTTCTCGAAGAGTTCGAACGCAACGTAACCGCGCGCGGCGGCATCGTTCACTGGGCTCGCGACAAGCACGAGGCAAATCGCATCATCGCCGACATCATCAAGTCCAAGGGAGTCGATGAAGTCGTCAAGATTAAGTCGATGGCGACCCAGGAAACGAACCTCAACGAGTTCCTCAAGGACGAAGGCATCTCCGCGCGCGAAACCGACCTCGCGGAAATGATCGTTCAGCTTGCTGACGACATGCCCAGCCACATCGTTGTTCCTGCAATTCACCGCAATCGTTCCGAGGTCCGTGGAATCTTCCTCGACCGCATGGAAGACGCTCCCCGAGATCTTTCCGACGATCCGCAAGAACTCACGGCCGCTGCCCGCGCGCATCTTCGTAAGAAGTTCCTTCACGCAAAGGTTGCAGTTTCGGGAACAAACATGGGCATCGCAGAAACCGGTACTGTCTCGATCTTCGAGTCCGAAGGTAACGGCCGCATGTGCCTGACTCTTCCCGATACTCTCATTACCCTTATGGGCATTGAGAAGTTGGTTCCTCGTTACCAGGACGTTGAGGTCTTCGCTCAGCTGCTTCCCCGTTCTGCAACTGGCGAGCGCATGAACCCCTACACCTCGATGTGGACCGGTGTCACCCCCGGAGATGGCCCCCAGGAATTCCACGTGATTTTGATGGATAACGGCCGCACTAAGACCTTGGCCGACCCGATTGGTCGCGAGGCTCTTGCGTGTATCCGTTGCGGGTCCTGCATGAACATCTGCCCGGTCTACCAGCACACTTCCGGCCACGCCTATGGTTCGGTCTACCCCGGCCCCATCGGCGCGATCCTCACCCCGCAGCTCACCCAGGGCTTGGATGAGAAGGATCCGGTTCACACCCTTCCCTTCGCCTCTTCCCTGTGTGGCGCATGCGGTGAGGTTTGCCCGGTCAAGATCAAGATTCCGAACATCTTGATCCACATGCGTGCACGCACCGTGGACGTCAAGCACACCATCGTGCCCGACGTGTGGGATCTGGCAATGGGCGTTTCAACCCCCGTCATGTCCAACGCTAAGGCCTGGGAGCTTGCAACGGCTGGTGTGAAGGCAACCCGCCTTATTGGTAAGAAGAAGGGCAAGATCGGCGCTCTCCCCTTCCCTGCCTCGCTGTGGACGGGAGCTCGTGATCTTCCGGTTGCTCCTAAGGAAACCTTCCGCCAGTGGTGGCGGCGCACTCACCCCGAATCAGATGCCTCCGCCCCGCGTACAGATGCACCCGCACGTGGCATTCCTTTGGCCAGTGAGCACGGAATGACTACTCACACGAATGATGAGGAGGCCTGAGATGGTTATGGATGCAAAGACCGCAATCCTTGCGCGTGCGCGCGAGGCCATCGAGCGCTCGCAGGAGGGACGCCCCGTCCGCGAGATCCCTCGTAACTACATCCGAGAAGGGCAGTTTGCTCCGGGCTCAGATGAAGTCATCGCCGATATGATCGAAAAGCTCGAGGATTACTCAGCACAGGTGGTTGAAGCTCGCGATGACGAGGCCATTGCTGACGCTATCGCGAAGTTCCTTTCCGAGGCGAAGGCTTCTTCCGTGGTTGTCCCCACCGGCCTCGATGATCAGTTCAAGAAGGCCGCCGGACGCGACAAGCGAAAGGTCCGCGAGGACTCGCGCGAGAACGCTATTCCGACGCTCGAGCTCGATGAGATCGACGCGGTCGTCACCCGCTCGCGCGTTGGCATCTCGATTTCGGGAACGATTGTTCTTGACGGGGAACCCGATCAGGGGCGCCGTGCGATTTCTCTGGTTCCCGACACGCATGTGGTGATTTTGGAACGCTCAGCGATCGTACCGACTGTTCCTCAGGCGGTTGATATTTTGGGCCAGAATCCGACTCGCCCGACGACCTGGATCGCCGGTGGTTCAGCGACCTCGGATATCGAGTTGGTTCGAGTCAACGGTGTTCACGGTCCCCGCTTCTTGCGGGTCATTATCGCTCACTGAGTACTTCGATCCGACACGTTATTAAGCGGTGGGGCGGCCAAAGGGCCGCCCCACCGCTTAAGTTTTCCCCACGACAAATGCCCAAGGGCATAGTCACAAGTGACTTATTCTCCGCCCTTCTCAGAACTTTCAAGAGAGAAGGTAAAGGTATGAGTCGTTAAGTCATTCATCACGATATAAATCTTCTCGCGCCCCTCGAGCTCCGCGAAGAAAATATCTTCGAGCTTAATGCCTTGTTGTTCGAGTTCTCTCGTGAGCCATTCCTCGCTCTGTCCAGAGGCTTCAAGTTGATCCTGAACAACCTGTCCCTTCGAGACTAAGACGTAGCTCAAGCGTCCATCACCCTTCTTGATCACGGTCAAAGAGCCATTGGATCCATACTGTGCAAACTCAACATCTTCAACTGAAAAGATCCCGCGCGAGCGAAGCTCTTCGGTGAAACTAATGATGTCAAAATTACTGCTTGCATCATCGAGAGAATCAATGACGAACTGGCCGTGATTGATGATGGTCACCGCTTTGCCCTTGACGATTTGCCGCGCGGGCATAAAGCGGGAAGCAATGAAGTTGAAGAGCGAAATCATCCCCACGGTTGCAAGCAATAAAACGACGTAGGAGAAAGTTGAAACCGAGTGGTTATAGATAATACCGCCGATAATTCCACCCAAAATGAAGTTTCCGATGAAGTCAATGGAAGTGAATTGGGTGAGGCTCTGTTTCTTTGTCAAAGTCAGGTGAGCAGAGATGATTACGATGCCGATGAAAAGTCGGAAAATCGAATGCGCGTCAAGGATAAGTTCGTGCCACATGTGTCAACCTTAAAACACTGATAGCACGTATACTGTGGGCTTGCAGCCGTAATTCTCATCACCGAAGGATGACATCTCTGTCATGTCACTCGAATCAGCGATTCTCCTTGGAATAGCAATCACTGTTTCCTATGCAATTTCACGCCGCCTACATCTACTTTCTCCACTGGTGCTCATCGTCGCTGGCGTCGGGATTTCTTTTGTTCCACACGCTGGAGAAATTCAGCTTCCGCACGAGGTAGTACTCTCGATCTTTCTCCCCCTCTTGCTCTACTGGGAGTCCCTCTCGGTCTCACTAAGCCAAGTGCGTCGCGCTCTTCGAGGCGTGATTTTGTCCGGTACGGTGCTGGTTGCGATCACTGCGCTTCTCATTGCTTTGGTTGGCACATGGATGGGGCTCAGTATTGGCACCGCCTTACTCATCGGCGCTTGCCTTGGACCGACTGATGCGACAGCCGTATCTGCCTTAGGGCGTGGAATGTCCTCCGGCCAAAAGACTGTTCTGCAAGCTGAATCATTGATCAATGACGGCAGTGCACTGGTGATCTTTGCGGTCGCACTTCAAGTCACCGGTGGAACAGCTCGAGTGACAACTCTTAGAGTCACTCAGCAAGTGTTACTCTCCTTCGGCGGAGGGGTTCTTATCGGTTTAGCGATGGGACTCTTCGTTCTACGCGTGCTTGTCCGACGCGGGCTATTCCAAAGTGACGCGATCTTGGCAAACATCGCTCGCATCCTTACTCCCCTTTTGGCTTACTACCTTGCCGAAGAAATTCAGGCTTCGGGAGTCATTGCGGTAGTCATTTGCGGAATGCTTGTCTCTCGTTTCGGAGAGTCAGCGATATCGCTGGCATCACGCGTCATCGCAATCCCTGTCTGGACACTGCTGACCTTCGTACTGAACTCGATCCTATTCATTATGGTGGGCCTTGAGCTTCCCGTGATTATTCGCGGGTTGGACCACGCGACACTCGTGCACGGCTTGATCTTGATCCCGATCATCTACCTTGCCATGGTCTTTGCCCGCTTGATCGGACACCATGCGATTATCTACTCGATTCGCCTGCTCGATCGTCGCCCTGAGCAAAAACAACGCCGGACAAATTTCAGAGGCCGATTGGTGACGACAGTCGCAGGCTTCCGCGGTGCGATTTCTTTGGCGATGGCCCTGTCTATTCCCTCTGTCTTTGGTGATTCTGCTTTCGAAGATCGCGATCTCATACTGCTGGTTGTCGCAGGGGCGGTGATCCTCTCCCTTGTCGTCCAAGGTCCGCTTCTCCCAATCGTTGTTCGTTGGGCAGCCCAAAAACCCGCACCGGAAAGTGCTTACTTCCAGACCGCAAACAATGAAGTCAGTGCAATGCTGGCCGTTTTGAAGACCGCGGCTGACAACGTCGAAGCCATCGCACACGCGGCGGGAATCGAAGACAAACAACTGATCGATAGTCTGCGTGAAGAAATCCTCACCTACGTCGCACACGGTGAGGGGGCTTCCTCACTCGATGAGCTCTTGACAGAAAGCGCGGAAGAAACACAGCTACGCCTTGCACTCACCCAGTTCAAGCGCGATGAGATGACTCGTTTACGCGATCGAGGGGAGATTGAGCAAGAAACCTGGCGTATCGCCATCGACCATATTGACGTCGAGTTGCTTCGCCTCAGCGGACCCATTGAGATCGAGGAGTAAGACGTAGAAATAGTTGTGGGGCCCGGTACCAATCGGTACCGGGCCCCACAAAAACTTGCGAACGGAGGAATCAGTCCTCGACGTCCAGCAGGCCGTTCTTGTACGCCTTCGCCAGACGACGGGGAACACGCACCTCACGGCCGCCCACCTTGATGGTGTTCAGCTCAGTGAGATCGGCCTTCCATGCGGACCGGCGAGTGCGGGTGTTTGCTCGGGACATCTTGCGCTTGGGAACTGCCATGACCCTACCGCTCCTCTTCTAGTTCTGACGTTTTACCGCGTCGAAAAACACCCCTTTGGGTGCACAGTCATACGAATACGACTTTCGACAACCTGACCACTGTAGCACGACGGGCCAAAAGTACGCATATTCCAAAGGAAATATTCGTGCGAAGCTCGTCTCATTCGAGCCAAACTCCCCCGCCATGCGACAATGAGACCACCATGTCATCACTTCGAGTCCTTCGCTCAGGAACACGTCTGAGTCACGAGATCGAGATCAAACGATCACGTTTCATTGCTGCGATTGCACGAACAGATTCGCCCGAGGAAGCGCGAGCCTTCATCAATTCCGTCAAAGAAGAACATCCCCAGGCTCGCCACAATTGCTCGGCATGGATGATTGCGGAAGAAGGGCAATCCCCGTCTCAGCACTCTTCTGACGATGGAGAACCCTCTGGTACCGCTGGAACACCGATGCTCGATGTGCTCAAGCGCAATGAGCTCTGGAATGTGACGGTCGTCGTCACGCGCTATTTCGGTGGAATTCTCTTGGGCGCAGGCGGCCTCGTGCGGGCTTACTCAAGCGCGACCAGCGAAGCCCTCGCGCTGGCTTCCTTTGCCCGCCTGGAGGCTCTCACGGTTGTGGAAACGGAACTTGACCCCATCGACGCAGGACGAATCGAGGCCGAACTGCGTCGCATGGGAGCACAGGTACTGGCCACCGAATGGAGCCAGAACGTCCTGATCCGCTTAGCAATGTCTCCTGATCAGCTCGAATCCGCCACTGCGCTCCTGGCCAATCTCAGCTCTGGGAAGTATTCCTTCCGTGAATTGGGACAACGTTACATAGAAATCGAGGAATAACTCGGTCGGTTTTAGAGTTGCGGTGTGAGTAAGGCTCACAGCCATCTGAGGAGAAATCATGACGAACATCGCAACTGACGTTACCGATCTCATCGGCGGCACCCCCCTGGTGCGCATTAACCGCTTGAACAAGGGCGGTGCAGAGATCGTTGCAAAGGTCGAGGCCTTCAATCCCGCTTCTTCCGTTAAGGACCGTATCGCGCGCTCAATCGTTGATGCCGCCGAGGCTTCGGGACAGCTCAAGCCCGGAGGCACCATTATCGAGGCAACTTCCGGCAACACCGGTGTGGCTTTGGCAATGGTTGGCGCTGCTCGCGGATACAAAGTCGTGATCGTCATGCCATCTTCTATGAGCGTTGAGCGTCGCATTCTAATTCGCGCTTTCGGGGCAGAACTGGTCCTAACCGACCCCAAGGGTGGCGTCACCGCAGCGGTTGAGGAAGCCGAACGGATCCGCGACTCTCGTCCCGGTTCAATCATCGCATCGCAATTCACGAACCCTGCCAATCCTGCTGTCCACCGTCGTACGACCGCCGAAGAAATCCTTCGCGATACTGACGAGAACATCGATATCTTTATTGCCGGTGTCGGCACAGGCGGCACTGTTTCTGGCGTAGGTTCGGTGCTCAAGGAACTGAAGCCGGGAGTAAAGGTGATCGCTGTTCAGCCCGCCGAGTCTCCTCTTCTGACCGGTGGACAGGCTGCACCTCACGGAATCCAGGGACTTGGCCCCAACTTCGTCGCAAAGATCTACGATCCCAGCGTGGTCGATGAAGTGATCGATATTGAGACCCCTGTGGCTCTTGAGACTTCTCGCCGTGCAGCAGCAGAAGAAGGACTCCTCGTCGGTATTTCCTCCGGCGCTGCTCTGGCCGCAGCAATTCAGGTTGCTCAGCGTCCTGAAAACGAGGGGAAGCGTATCGTCGTGATTCTGCCGGATACGGGCGAGCGCTACCTCTCCACCGCGCTCTTCGAAAATCTGCGCGACTGAGAACACTCATGAGTGGGTGGGGGCTTATTCCCCACCCACTCAATTTTCTGCCAATCCTCCACACAGCTCGCTAGGCTAGAAACCAGCACGATACGTGCAGATCGCATTCACGAAAGACTGACCATGGCCTCGTCTCCCCGCAAGGTAATCGAACTTCTTGCAGAAGATCTCCGCACGGCTAAACGCCGCGACCCGGCAGCACGTTCTACCCTCGAGGTCGCACTTGCCTATCCCGGCGTTCATGCACTGTGGACGCACCGCGTAACCCATGCGATGTGGGCGCACCGCCATCTGCGTACTCCTGCGCGTGTACTCTCTTCCCTTGCACGCATGGCGACGGGTGTTGATATCCATCCCGAGGCGAAAATCGGTCGCCGCGTATTTATTGATCATGCGACGGGAGTCGTTATCGGCCAAACCGCTGAGGTAGGTGAAGACGTTGTTATTTTCCACGGTGTCACCCTCGGCGGCGTTGCGATGACTCAGGGCAAACGCCATCCAACTGTCGGAAATCACGTGATGATCGGTGCGGGAGCGAAGGTTCTTGGACCGATCACCATCGGCGATGGAGCAAAGGTCGGCGCAAACGCGGTTGTCACTAAAGATGTTCCCGAGGATGCTGTTGCAATTGGCGTTCCGGCACAATTACGCCAAAAGCCTGAGACTCGCATGGTGGAAGAAGACTGCGATCTCATCATCGATCCGAACTGCTGGGAAGAAGACCCGACCTGGTACATCTAGCACTGCAGGTTTTGTCAAGCCCTCGAACATATTCCCAACTTAAGGACTCCTTAGGCGCACAACTTCCCATAGAACCTCGCGCGTGCAACAGATCACATATTCTGTCCTTATGGATAAACATTCTCTACAAGCACAGATTGACGCACTGACGCGCCTTCACGGTGCAGCAGAGTGTGAAATCGGTGTGCTCACACGATTCGATATCCCCGAGCTTGCACAGCTCTCGCTCGCAGCCTACGGAGAACGCCAAACTCTGGAGGCACAGGCTGAAGCAACGGATGAAATGCGCCTGTGTTTCGAAGGGGTTTTCGGCACCCCGTTGGAAGGATCTTTTCTGGGCGCGTGGGTCGATGGAGACCTCGTCGCAGCAATCATCGTCGTCGTTGATCCCCCTGTAGAAGAACCCAGCGGTCTCCCACAGGTCATCGACTTGATGGTCCACCCGAAATTCCGCCGGCGCGGTATTGCAACGGCTTTGGTCGCAGAATGTGCACGCCGATGCCAAGACTGGGGAGCTTCATCCCTGATCGTCCGCATCGATGAGGCAAATGCGCATCTGCCACACGTTTACGACATCTTCCAGGAGAGCGAAAACTACGAACAGGCTTAAGACCCCAGATTCACTGACGATTCTGTCCTAGTTCTGGCAATTTGAGCACCAGAACAGCCTGCGGTTTTGCATGAGCTTCTCACTGATCATGGTCCCGCATTTAATACAGGGACGACCGCTGCGATGGTAGATGTACCATCGCCCAAGTTCTTCGTCCCCTTCAGGAATCGGATCAGGTTGATCTTCGGGACGGATAGTGTCGATCCGTCCGATTTCCAATCCACGAGTCATCAGTTCACAGATGATGTCCCACAGCTGGCCAACGCGAGCCTTTGAGAGCCGGTTTCCTGCGCGCATCGGAGAAATCCCGGCGAGGAAAAGAGCCTCAGCGCGATAGATATTTCCCACCCCTGCTGCAATGGACTGATCCATGATTAATTCACCAACAGGACGTTTACGCGCGCGAACCAGCTCAATGAAACGTTTGCGCATTGCAGGGTCCTGTGATGCCCCGGGTTGCAAAGGATCGCAACCGAGTTTTGATTCAGTAACCAGACGTTGCTCGTCGGAAATCAGCTCGCAGCGATTTGGTCCCGTCACATCTGCAACGGCCACTTCGGAGAGGATACGCAGACGAACCTGCCCCACAGGTTCAGGTGCCTGCCATTGCCCTGCTGGGTCCTGGGCCTCGCCGGCAGCAAGATTGTCCTCGATATACAGGCTATCTTCCGAGTAACTTGCCCACTTGAGGGCAGCATGACGGTGTCCCTTCGTTGCAACCCAATTCGTCCGGGGAGCGCCAATTGAGGCTGGAACATCCTGTGTTCGCTCGTCAGCGTCAAAGCGCCAAGAGCCATACAACCCCAAATGAATATGGAGCCACTGAAGGGATTCTTCACTGGGGAACGCACTGCCTCCCCACACCGGCGAACTACCGGTAAAAGGAAGAGCAGCCACGGCCTCGGCGCTGTTCAAACGAGCAGCGTATTCAGCTTCATTTTCTCGGGCCTGCTCAATCACGGAAGTGGCGAGGCCGGGAGCAGCGAATGCAACGAACATATGCTTGCCCACTGCTCGCACCGCAACCACAACGTGGCCATCAATGAGCTGCGCAGACGAGGCGAACCTCCCCTGAGGGGAGGACGCCTGCACCTGAGCGCCTTCGAAAAGAGATGAAAAAGTGTGAGCGATCCGGTGGATCGCATCTCCTTCAGGCATGGTTACTTCGGAAGAACGATGTTGACCAATTGCGGGGCACGCACAATCACCCTGAGAGGCTCGCGGCCTTCGAGGAGCTTGACGATCGGACCCTGCTCAAGAGCCAGTGCACGAAGATCCTCTTCAGAGATCGAGACCGGAACCTCGATCTTTGCACGCAGCTTGCCATTGGCCTGGACAATCGCTGTGACGGTATCGTCCTCGAGCAAGGATTCGTCTTCCACGACCGGGAAGGGAACACGTGCAAGAGAATCTGCGTGTCCGAGCTTCGACCACAGTTCCTCACAGATGTGCGGAGCAACCGGTGAGAGCATCAAAATGAGGGCCTCAACTGCAACGCGCGGTACGCGATCGAAAGACGTCAGGTGATTGTTGAGAACGATGAGCTTTGCAATCGCAGTGTTGATGCGCAGGTTCTCGTACTCGACGGTCACTTCCGCAATGGTGCGCGCCAAAAGGCGCGCGGTCTTTGCATCCATTGGATCATCGCTGACGGTCACCTCACCAGTGGTCTCGTCCAAGACATTTCGCCACAGACGCTGCAGGAAACGCTGAGAGCCAACAACTGCGCGGGTTTCCCACGGACGTGAGACGTCCAGCGGTCCCATGCTCATCTCATACACGCGGAAAACGTCGGCGCCGTAGGCGTCATACATTTCATCAGGGGTCACGATGTTCTTCAGTGACTTACCCATCTTTCCGTATTCACGGTTAACGGGTTCGCCCTTCCACGTGAATCCCGTGGATTCGTCGCCTTCAACTTCGTCCGCGGGAACGTACTGTCCGCGAGCATCCGTGTAGGCATAGGCCTGGACGTAGCCCTGGTTGAACAGGGTGTGGTAGGGCTCAGCGTCGGGAACGAATCCCAGGTCAAAGAGAACCTTCTGCCAGAAGCGTGCGTAGAGCAGGTGAAGAACTGCGTGCTCAACACCGCCGATGTACAGGTCGGTGCCACCGCTGATCTTGCCCTCGCGCGGCCCCATCCAGTAGGACAGGTTCTCTTGCGAGGCAAAAGCAGTGGAGTTCGTCGGGTCGGTGTAACGCATCTCGTACCAGCACGAACCGGCCCACTGAGGCATGGTGTTGGTTTCACGGCGATACTTCTTCGGGCCGTCCCCCAGGTCCAGGGTGACGTTCACCCATTCCTGTGCGCGTCCCAGCGGCGCTTCCGGTTCCGTATCCGCATCATCAGGATCGAAGGTACGAGGCGAATAGTCGCTAATCTCGGGAAGCTCAACAGGAAGCATCTCTTCGGGGAGAGCATGAGCCACCCCATCTTCGTCCCAAACGATCGGGAAAGGCTCTCCCCAGTAACGCTGACGACTGAAAAGCCAGTCACGCAGACGGTAGGTAACAGCAGCGCGCCCCAAGCCCTTTTCTTCGAGCCACTGGGTCATTGCCGCCTTTGCCGCGTCCTTATCCAGACCATTGAGGCTAATCTCTTCGTTCGCGGAGTCAACTGCAACGCCATCACCGGTGTAGGCGCCCTGGCTCAGGTCATGAGCGGTCGGATCTTGAGCATCACCGATAGTGCGAATGATATCCAGATCAAAACGCTGAGCGAATTCCCAGTCACGATCATCGTGTGCAGGAACTGCCATGATCGCGCCGGTGCCGTAATCCATGAGGACATAATCAGCAATGAACACAGGAATGCGACGGCCATTGACAGGGTTAATTGCCCACAGGCCCGTGAAGACACCCGTCTTCTCCCCCGCATCTTCTGCGCGTTGCTCAGGAGTCTTTGCCCCAGCTTGTGCACGGTAGGCCGCCACGGCCTCGGCAGGCGTTGCATAGCCACCACGCCAGGCCTCGCGGGTACCTTCGGGCCAGCTCGCGGGGATATCCAGCGCTGCTTGGTCCGAGGCCGAACCCGGGGTGGTGCCACCGAGGAGTGGGTGCTCGGGCGACCAGACGACGAAGGTTGCGCCAAAGAGAGTGTCGGGACGAGTCGTGTAGACCGTGAAACCACGATCACTGACGCCTTCGCCGACTGCAATGAAGTCAACTTCCGCGCCGTTGGAGCGGCCAATCCAGTTGCGCTGCATGGTGCGCACCTTTTCAGGCCAGTTAATGGTGTCGAGGTCTTCAGCGAGGCGATCACCGTAGGCGGTAATACGCATCATCCACTGACGCAGGCTGCGCTTGAAAACCGGGTAGTTACCACGCTCGGAACGACCATCCGCCGTCACTTCTTCGTTGGCCAAAACGGTTCCCAGACCCGGGCACCAGTTCACGGGCGCCTCGGAGATATAGGCGAGGCGGTAGGAATCGATGATCTGCGCGCGCTCACGCGAATTCAATTCATCCCACGTACGTCCCTGCGCGATCTCGGAGGGAAGCTCACGCGCTCCAGAAGCAAACTGTGCGATCAATTCGCTGATCGGACGCGCGGCACCCAAGCCTCGTCCATCGCGACGCGGTGCCTGCGGATCAAACCATGAGTTGAACACCTGAAGGAAAATCCACTGGGTCCAGTGCACATAGTCGACATCGGTCGTTGCGAAGGAACGGCGACGGTCGTGCGAAAGCCCCAGACGGCGCAGCTGACGACGCATGTTCGCGATGTTCTCTTCGGTTGTCACGCGCGGGTGTTGGCCGGTCTGAACAGCGTACTGTTCTGCAGGAAGACCGAAGGCGTCGTAGCCCATGGTGTACAGAACGTTCTCACCTTGCATGCGGTGGAAACGCGCAACAGTGTCAGTTGCGATGTATCCCAGCGGGTGGCCGACATGCAGGCCCTTTCCCGAAGGGTACGGGAACATGTCAAGGAGGAAGAAAGGCTGACGCTTGGCTAGATCACCTGCAAGATCTCCCTCGGGGTTATCCGCGTAGAAGGTCCCACGTTCGTCCCATAGGTCCTGCCACTTGTTTTCGATCTCTCCGGCCAATTGCGCCGTGTAACGGAAATCGGGCTCCCCTGTTGAGATCTCGCTCATCCTTGCCTCCATCTACCCTGAAAACACAGTGTCTTCAGGCTTGTTCTATGCCGTATCTAGGGTAGTGCATTGGCGCAAATTTGCCTGTTTATTCCCACTAGGCAAAACCCTCGCGGCGTTCGACAATAGAGATATGAGTACCGTTTTTGAAAAAATTATTTCAGGTGAGTTCTCTGGGCGTTTCGTCTGGGCGGACGATTCCTGCGTTGCTTTCGCAACCATCGAGCCGACAAGCCCCGGTCACGTCCTCGTCGTCCCGCGAGATCCTATTCCCTCATGGACACAATTGGATCCACAGGAATGCACCCACTTGATGGAAGTCGCGCAGATCATCGGCCGAGCACAAGAGCGTGCCTTTGGTGTCGAGCGATCCGGACTTGTCATCGCCGGTTTTGAGGTTCCTCATACGCACCTGCACGTCATTCCTCTGCGCACCGAGAGCGACGTCCTTTTGAGCAATGCAGCCCCTGCAAGCTCCGAAGAACTCGACGCTGCGATTGAAAAGCTTCGCGAGGCCGTGGTTGCTTTGGGTTACGGCGCCAAAGTTCCGCCCCAGATGGCCTCACTTCAGTAATTTGCTTCCTGTTCCTCCACGCTCGTGACGAACACAAGGGCGACTTCTTGGGCGTTAAGCTCAAGGAGTCGTTCTTTTTCTTCTGCCTGAACGATGACTTTCATCGTTTGAGCATCCATTCGTTCACTGATCGCCACGACGGCGTCAAGCCCTAGTCCTTTAGATTCGAGGGAGCGAAGAGCACGTGCATCACTATCGCTAAAACGAGCTATTCGCATACGACGATGAAGTGGAATGTCACGCAAGGGAGTAAGCGAAAGAATGCGCACTTGCCCATCAGTTGAAGGAATCGGATCTCCGTGAGGATCGCGCCTTGGGTATCCCAGTTGTTCATCAATCCGGTTCAGAAGACGGTCGGAAACCGCATGCTCAAGAATTTCGGCTTCCTCGTGGACTTCATCCCAATCGAAGCCCAAAGCATCGTGCAGATAAGTTTCAAGAAGGCGATGACGACGCACAACTTCAAGAGCTCGCCGACGGCCTTCTCCAGTCAAAGTTACTTTCCCATAGGGTTCGTGAAAGGCAAGCCCCTCAGCTGCGAGCCTTTTGACCTTTTCCGAGGCAGTCGAAACCGCGACTCCGACACGCGAAGCAAGTGCACGAATTGTGATTCCTTCGTCACCGTTTTCTTCAGCGCCCCAAATTGCTTTGAGGTAGTCCTGCGTTACCGTATTTTCGCGGGAAACTCGACTATCGACCGATGCCATGTCAACTGCTTGCACTCCCCTAGCCTACAGCCTCGTACTCAAAATTCGGCCCCGGCATGATTTGCGCATGGCGTCATTAGTATGTAATCTACTTTCTTGTCCTTAGGACAAAGCGCCATTAGCTCAACTGGCAGAGCAGCTGACTCTTAATCAGCGGGTTGGGGGTTCAAGTCCCTCATGGCGCACACAGTACGTTCACTTGTGTGCTACTGTAAACACATAACTGAAGCGCCATTAGCTCAACTGGCAGAGCAGCTGACTCTTAATCAGCGGGTTGGGGGTTCAAGTCCCTCATGGCGCACCCATTGCCGAGGCGGCGCCAATGGCCGGGTACCTCTTTGCGTATCTGTGCCCTACTCACCCCCCTCGGAGCATCTCATGCGTCGTCTCACTTCTTCAGAGAAGGATCTGCTCGCATCGATTGAACAACAGTTAAGTGCTCGTCGCCGTACCGTCATTACTCCCGATATCGTCGAGCAGGCCACTCATCTGGTCCGTTCAATGACAGATCCCCGCCCAGGCCTTCACGAACTCGTCGGCCCTGTGTGTACCACATCCGACATCGTTGCTTGGCTTGGAATTTCGCGTCAAGGAATCAACAAGGCTGTGCGAACCAATCGCATTCTTGCAGTCCAATCTCCTTCAACAATCTGGTACTACCCCACGTGGCAGCTTATGGCCAATCACTCCGTCATTGACGATATGTCGGATGTTCTCGGTCGCCTGCGCGGTCGGGTTCACCAGCTCACCGCTGCTTCGTGGTTCCAACGTCCCCTCGAGGTACTTGATCAGACGACCCCGGCACAGTGGATGCTCGAAGGGCACGACCTGCACACCCTCGTTGGTGCTGCTGAGTCCTTCGCAACCGCCGAAGAACGCCGTCCTTCCCCGGTCCCGCTATTTGATCCGGAGATCCAAGCAACCTCACTGTGACCGCGACACGCTCACCTTCGCAGCTCATCTACAAGAGCCGGCTGCGGAGTGGGGTTCAACGGCGCACCGCGCTCCGCAGTCATTCATCCCTCATCACAAATAGAAATCGGGCCAAACCACGACGAAGCGGTTTGGCCCGATTTCTACTTAGTCATCAAGACCGAGGTCTCTGCGCAAGCGGGCAACATGGCCGGTTGCCTTGACGTTATACAGGGCATGCGTGACGACGCCGCTGGTGTCAAGAACGATGGTTGAGCGAATAATGCCCAAGAAGATCTTGCCGTAGTTCTTCTTTTCTCCCCACGCTCCCCACTCGGCAAGCATTGTCTTATCCGGGTCCGAGGCCAAAGGAAAGTTCAAAGACTGTTTCTGCGAAAAGTTTTCGAGGGCTTTCATTGAATCGGCGCTGACGCCAATGACTTCGTAGCCCTGTGCCTTAAAAGAATTGAAGTGATCCCTAAAATCACATGCTTCCTTTGTACACCCGGGTGTCGAGGCCTTGGGATAGAAATAGACGATGACTCCGACGCGAGCCCGTCCTAAGAGGTCGTGCAAAGAAAGAGTTCCCTGCGTGGTTTCGAGCGTGAAGTCGGGAGCCTTGTCCCCTACGTGAAGTTGAGCCATAGCGACGAGCTTAGTCGTGAGAGAGGCCCCATGCTCGCGTAGTGCTTCGAGGAGTGCATCGCACCATCGATAAGGTAAACTCGGAGTGTTGCGCGAGTGGCGGAATTGGTAGACGCGCTGGATTTAGGTTCCAGTGTCTTTGACGTGTGGGTTCGAGTCCCATCTTGCGCACTGATAAATTCCCGCGCCTCCCCTAGGAGGCCACGCTTCCCTCACCACGGTTTGCACGTTCAATTGTCGCCTCGGCAATCACGCGAGTTCCCCGATACAGAACCATGGACTGCCCAGCTGCCACGCCACGAATTGGCAGCGCGAGGGAGAGCGCAAGCTTTTCTTCCTCTTCCCCGAAGCGCTGGACAGAGGTGACAACGCTGGGCGTGCCGTGGGCACGGATCTGCGCGGTGAGCACACGCTCGTCAACCTCGCCCAGGCTCCGCTCCCCGATCGATGTGCCAAAGGCACTCGTCGCGGCCTCGTCAACGTCTCCCTGATCGTCGTTTGCTAGCCAGACGATATCCGAGCAAGTGATACGGTCCACCGACAAGAGTTCTGAAGCGCCAACAATCACTTGATTGGTCTCGGGGCGTGTTTCCACCACATACCGAGGTCGACCGTCTGCAGCCGGATTCCCTAAGTTCAAACCACGACGCTGACCGACCGTGAAATTCCAGTACCCTTCGTGGCGGCCAACAACTTGCCCATCGGTATCGACGATTTCTCCGGGCTTTGAGCCCAGATGAGACTTGAGGAAGCCTTGGGTATCTCCATCGGGGATGAAACAGATATCGTAAGAATCGGGCTTGTTGGAAACCCCCAACCCCATTCTTTCAGCTTCTGAACGCACCCAGGCTTTCGAAGGCGCCTCGCCCAACGGGAAGATCACGCGTGGTAGTTCCTGCGGTCCCATAATTGCCAAGACGTAGGATTGGTCCTTCGCTTCGTCTTTGCCTCGGTGCAGCTGCGGCCCATTCGGCCCTTCAATAATCCGCGCGTAGTGTCCCGTACAGACTGCGTCAAAGCCAAGCGCCCGCGCGCGCTGCGCAAGCTCTCTAAACTTCACAAACTCATTGCATCGCACGCAGGGATTCGGGGTGTGCCCGGCCGCGTACTGCTCAACGAAGTCGGTGATCACTGTCTGCTCAAACTCTTCAGCCAGATCCCACACGTAGAAGGGAATCCCCATAATCTCAGCTGCGCGCGCAGCATCTGCCGCGTCTTCAACGGAGCAACAGCCGCGTGAGCCAAGGCGGCACTCTTGAGGCTGAGAGGAAAGCGCCATGTGGACACCGACTACCTCGTGACCTGCTTCTACAGCTTTTGCAGCTGCGACTGCAGAATCAACTCCACCTGAAAGAGCAGCTAAGACCCTCATGCGCCTGTTCCCTCTCGCTCGTCCAAGGCTTGCCCGGCTCGAATGGCTGCGGGAAGTGCAGTCAAGAAAGCATCGATATCTTCTGCCTGAGTTTCAATTCCCGTCGACACTCGCAGCACCCCCAGAGCCTGGTTTTCGTCGTACCCCAGTTCCATGACGATTCTTGAAGGCCGCGAAACACCGGCGTGGCACGCCGATCCAGCCGAGACGTCAACGCCTGCCATATCCATTGCTAAAAGGACCGCTTCTGGATGGTGAGTCGGGATCATCAAGTGGATAATTGCCGCCGAGGCCGCGTGGGGATCTACCGTCAAGCGCACGCCAGAGGGAAGACCAGCAAGGAGACGGCGACGAAGTTCTTCTGCCCTCTGAACGCGTTCGAGGCGGTGTGCGACTGCGTATTCCAGCGCAGTTGCCAGTGCACATGCGCCAGCAACATCTGGGGTACCCGATCGGATCCCCCTTTCGTGTCCTCCACCAGGGCGATCGGTGACGACCTTCACTCCCCGGCGAACAAGCAATGCGCCGGTGCCGACAGGGGCCCCAACCTTGTGTCCGCCCACTGTCAGGAGATCGAGACCGCTCTGCCCGAAATTGACATCGCAGTATCCAATTGCCTGCGCTGCATCAGAGTGAAGGAGCGGGGCAACCGTGTCCTCTGAGTGTGACCGGACGAACTCTGTTAACTCCCCAATCGGTTGAATACTCCCCACTTCAGAACACACCCAAGTCAGAGACATGAGGGCGGCGCGTTGAAGAGCCTCCGGGTTTTCATGCAAATTCTTAAGTGTCGTCATGCCTCGTGAATCGACATCAAACTTGCGAATGTCAAAGCCCTCACGCCCCAGCACTTCAGATTGTTCGCTCACCGCATCGTGTTCAAGGCGTGAGATCCACACATCGCTGCGCAACGCATCTTTGTCTCGCATTCCCCGAGAAGCCCCAAGGAGTGCAAGAGCATCAGATTCTGTTGCCCCCGACGTAAAGACGAGCTCCGCGCGCTCGGCACCAAGGGCAGCGCTTGCACGTTCTCGCGCATCCTCAAGCATCCTGCGCGCAGCGCGACCACCGGCATGTAGCGCAGACGGATTCCCCGGGCGCTCACTCAGCGATTCTTGGGCATGGAGCCATGCTTCACAAACACCAGGGGCCAGAGGCGCTGATCCCGCGTGATCAAGGTAATGCGACACGTGTGTCTTTCACTAGTTGTCGGCTCTAGATGCCTGCCATGCGCGCAAGTGTTCCAGAGCCTGGGGAACGATTTCGTACATATCGCCCACTACGCCAAAGTCCGCGAGTTCGAAGATCGGCGCATCGGGGTCATCACAGATTGCAACGATCGTTTGCGAAGACATAATCCCCACTGTGTGATGAATCGCGCCCGAGACTCCGAGTGAAATGTAGAGCTTGGGAGCAATCGTGAGACCGGTTTGACCGATTTGCGCGCTGCGACGAGCCCAGCCTTCGTCAACAGCGTCGCGGGTCGCGCCAATTCCAGCGCCCAGGACATCAGCGAGATCTTCAACAAGAGACCAGTCATTACCAGCACCACGACCACCAACGACAACGACCTGCGCGTCAGTGACATTGGGACGCCCATCTGAGCTGGATTCAACCCGCTCAATAACGAGCGTATGCGTAGTATCGGGTTCCACGACTTCAGTAGCGAGCTCGACGCATTCGCTTTCCTCGGCTGTTACTTCCAATCCACGAGAACGCACGCACACGCACGCTGGAGCGCTGTGCGTCGCAATCTCTGCACGCCATGTCCCCCCCAAGGCATCCGTGGTCGCACACAAGCGTCCGTCTTCCACGCGAAGGGCCACGGCCTCGGCAATCGCGCAGCCTCCCAAAGTGATCGCAAGCGAAGCTGCGCACTCACGGTCAAGGAAACGCGAAGCAAAAAGAAGCGGGGCCTGCGGGTTGCCGAAACGCGAGTAAGCCGACGCAAGTGCAGGGGAAAGTGCCGAGGCAGTCACTGCCGACTCATTCACCTGAAGAAAAACACAGGAAGAAACACCGAGGCGGCCAAGTTCTTCGCGCAAAGACTCGCGCTCTTCCTGAGAGACAACAATCGCGTGGACAGCTTCGGCGCACTCATGTGCCTGGGCAATCATGTCGCGGTAACGCGAACCCAGCGAAGCGGTATCCAAACAATCGATGACGACAATCGCGTCCTTAAGACAAGTGCTCATTTCATCTTCTCCTCAATGAACTCAGCCAGACGCGTCCCGCCGTCCCCGGTATCGGTGAAGACCTCACCAGAGCCGCCGCGATTATGTTCTGTCATCGAGACAACACTCAAAGGCATCTCAAAGCGAGCTCCTGAGACCAATTCGGAGAGGCGTCCACTGGGATCGTAGCCAGCAACGTCATCCAGTTCAGCCTGAACGAGGGGCTTCATGCGTGCCGCCTTCAAGTCCTTGAAGCCGGGGAATCGCGGCTCATTGAGCTGATCCGTCACAGAGATAACTGCCGGAAGGGGCGCGCGCAAAGTTTCATCAGCACCATCCACGCTGCGCAGTGCTTGGACATGAGCGCTATCGGGATCAACTGTCAATTCACGAACCTGAGATACCAAAGGAACATTCATGACAGCGGCAAGTGCTGCCGGGAGCATCGAGGTCATTGCATCGGATGCCGCCATGCCACATAAAACAAGGTCGATCGCTTCTTCTTCGGCCAAAAGTGAGATCAAAGCCGCGAGTGCGCGCGCTGTCACTGTGACATCAGCGTTTTCAAGCAAGGGGTCTGAAAGGAGGTATGCGCTATCGGCGCCGAGAGCAAGACAGCGAACCAGTGCGTCACTGGCATCTTCCGGCCCCATGCTCACAGCGAGCACTTCACCGCCGTGAGCAGCAACAAGCTCGGCCGCCGCCTCGACTGCATTCTCATCAAATTCATTCAGCACATCGTCTTCACCGCGGACAAGACGCGAGCCTTCAAAACGACGCCCCGAGCTGGTATCGGGAACTTGCTTAGCCAGCACTGCAATCCTCATGTATCCAGAGTGCCATATCAGGCCTCATGCGCGCAGCTCCGAGTGTGCTGAGGAAGAGGAGCGACTATGCTTATAGCTGTTATGACAGATGTAGAGGCGGTAATGTCACAACAACAAACACACGCGTTCCGTGCCGTTAACTGGCCGAATCCTCACTATCGTCAGCTGGGCGTTTCAGTGGCAGGATCGGGCCTTAACGTCGCTGTTGTCTCCACGCGCGCGACTCAAGTAGATTTCTGCGTCATCGACCCGCAAAGCGGTAGCGAAGAGCGCTACCACCTTCTTGGGCCTGATCACGGAATCTGGCACGGTTACATTGAAGGTCTTGGAGTCGGTACTCACTACGGCTTCCGTGCTCAAGGACCTTGGGATCCCGACGCGGGCTTGTTCTTCAACTACAACAAGCTACTCATTGACCCCTATGGCCGCGGGCTTGCAGGGAGCGTCGATATTTGCCCGGAAGTCTACGCGCACAGCGTTGATGAAGAACTCTACCCGGTTTCCTATCCGCTTGAGCCTTCGCAGTCAGATTCCGCACCTTACAACGCGCATAGCGTGGTCATCGACACCTCTTTCAAGCTCGCACCCCAGCCTAAGGTTCCTTTGGACGAGACAGTCATTTATGAGCTTCACGTCAAAGGTTTTACGCAGAATATGCCGGAGGTTCCCCCCAACCTTCGCGGCACCTACGCAGGACTCGCCCACCCTGCCTCAGTGCACTATCTCAAGGAGCTTGGCGTCACTTCCGTCGAGCTACTCCCAGTCCATGCAAAGTCTGATGAGCCTTTCCTCGTTGAACGCGGACTCACGAACTACTGGGGATACTCGACTCTGTCATTCTTTAGTCCCGAACCTTCCTATGCCAGCGCTTCTGCCCGTGCGCGCGGACCTCAGGCAGTCATTGATGAATTTCGTGGAATGGTTTCGATCCTGCATGAAGCAGGTATCGAAGTCATCTTGGATGTCGTCTATAACCACACCTGTGAAAACGGTGATACCGGTCCGTCCTTGTCTTTCCGTGGACTTGATTCGCCCCTGTACTACCGCCGGACCGAGGGATACCCCTCGCACATCATCGATACGACAGGGACTGGAAACACCGTCAATACGGACAATCCCCAGGTTATTTCGCTCATCCTGGACTCATTGCGCTATTGGGTATCGAATATGGGGATCGATGGGTTCCGCTTTGACCTTGCCGCTACCCTGGGGCGCTTTGCAAATGGTTTCACGCCGATGCACCCCGTTCTGATCGGGATGGGTGCGGATCCGATTCTTCGTGAGGTCAAACTCATTGCCGAACCCTGGGACGTCGGCCTCGGCGGCTGGCAGACAGGTAATTTCCCTGATCCATTCTGTGAATGGAATGACCGTTTCCGCGATACGGTGCGCACTTTCTGGCTCTCCGATATGCGAGCATTGGCCGGCGGGCGTGGCGCCGGCGGTTCGAATGAGTTTGCGACTCGCTTGTCGGGTTCTCAAGACGTCTTCGGTCACGGCGTGGGACATTTGCGAGGTCCCAGCGCTTCGGTCAATTTCGTAACCGCCCACGATGGTTTTACCTTGGCGGATCTGACGGCTTTCGATCACAAGCACAATCTGGCAAACCTCGAAGAAAACCGCGACGGCTCTGATAACAACAACTCGTGGAATCACGGTTTGGAGGGGGCAATTGCCTCCCCCATCATCGGCGTTGATCCCGATGTCCGCGACGTAACGGGCATTGTTGAAGACATTATTCCTGCGCGTCAGCGCAGCCAGAGAAATCTACTTGCAACTTTGTTGGTCTCTTCGGGAACTCCAATGTTGGTTGCAGGAGACGAATTTTCTCGTACGCAATTTGGCAATAACAATGCCTACTGTCAGGATTCTCCGATCTCATGGATCGATTGGGACCTTTCTGAACTCCAGAAAGACCAGCTCCAGACAGTGCGTTGGCTTTTGGCCTTGCGCCGCGCTCACCCGGCGCTTCGCCCTATGGCTTTCTTCTCAGGAACAGATCCTCATGGCGATGTCATCGCTGATCTTTCTTGGTATAGCGCCGATGGTTCACCGATGAGGGACGACATTTGGGGATCTCAAGAGTCTCGAGTTTTCCAGATGCTTCGCTCCGGTAGCCCCTACAGTGGCCGCGACGCCTTGGTTGTCTTCAACGGCACAACAGATGACCGCGATGTCACTCTTCCTCAAGGCCGCGACTGCCCATGGGTTCAGGTTTTCGACAGCGCATGGGGTAACCCTAAAGACGGTGGAATTAGCTCTATGCTCGACGCCACACGATTGCCGGCTTCCCTCGATCGAAAGAAACCAGGAGAAACTATTTCTTTGGAACCCTTCAGCATGCATATCTACCTGTCTGCTGTAGAGTCTTCGCCTCAGGGGTGATCACGCTAAACTGGCCTAGTGACTAGCAGCGAAGAAACACTTGAGCAATCTACCTCTGATGCATCCCTCGCACGTTCAATTGCGCGTTCGAAGGAAATCGAAGAGGCCATCGACCAGGATCCCTCGCGATTCCGTGTATTAACTGGAGATCGCCCCACCGGCCGTCTCCACTTGGGGCATTACTTTGGAACCCTGCGCAATCGCGTTCTTCTTCAAGAACGTGGCATTGACACCTGGGTTCTGGTCGCCGACTACCAGGTGATTACCGACCGGGACGCAGTTGGCCCCATTGAGGAACGCGTTTTAGGCCTCGTTACCGACTACTTGGCGGTTGGACTCGATCCGGAAAAGACAACGATCTTTAACCACTCATCCATTCCTGCGCTCAACCAGCTCATGCTTCCTTTCCTGTCGCTGGTCACTGAGTCTGAATTGCATCGCAATCCCACGGTGAAGGCTGAGCTTGAGGCAACCGATGGACGCGCGATGACCGGTTTGATGCTGACCTACCCGGTTCACCAGGCATGCGATATTTTGTTCTGCAAGGCAAATCTTGTTCCTGTGGGACAAGACCAGCTTCCCCACATCGAGCAGACGCGTTTGATCGCTCAGCGCTTCGACAAGCGTTATGGACGCGTCGACCCCAAGCGTGCAGTTTTCCCGCGTCCCGATGCGCTCCTATCTGAGACTCCCCTTCTCTTGGGAACTGACGGCACAAAGATGTCAAAGTCGCGTGGAAACACGATCGAGCTTGCAATGAGTGCAGATGAGACCGCCCGTATCTTGAAGCGTGCGAAGACGGATTCGGATCGTCATATCACCTACGATCCCGAAAATCGTCCCGAGGTATCCAACCTGCTGATGTTGGCTTCGTTGGCTACGGGTGAAGATCCAGTTGCCATCGCCGAGAGGATCGGAGACGGCGGCGGCGGAATGCTCAAGGCAACCGTTACCGAGGCGCTCAATGAGATGCTCGCCCCCATCCGTGCTCGCCGCGAAGAACTAGCCGCAGATCCGGGCTATCTGCTCTCCATTCTTCGCCAAGGAAATGAGAAGGCTAACGAGCAGGCAGAACAGACCCTCAACGAGGTTCGTCAGGCCATGCACATGGTCTACTGAAGTTCATAAAAATGGTGGTGGTTCACGTTAAGGACCACCACCATTGTGTCTTCTCAGCAACCTTTCAGCGGCTAGACTATGTCGACGCTCACAATTTCCATTACGCTTAGAAGTGTGAACGAGACACTCCTGGCCCGCATCCCCGCAACTGAAGTTTTCCCCGTCGTCGAGGACGGAAATCTTCCCGCCAAAGCCACTGCTTTTGAGGCTTTTCCTATCAGGGCAACGGTCTTCAGAGAAGGGCATGATTGCTACGCAGCTGAGGCAGTTCTCCTGCGCCCGGGTGGGTCGATTCATTCACGCGCGCTTATGCGCGACATCGCTCCCGGCCTCGACCGCTATGAAGCGTGGGTGATGCCGGATGCCGTCGGTCACTGGAGTTTCAGGATCGATACCTGGTCTGACCCTTATGCGACGTGGCGCCATGACGCCTCGGTCAAAATCGGTGCGGGCGTCGACGTTGAGCTGATGCTCGAAGAAGGTGCGCTCTTGATGGAACGTGCCGCCCGAGGCGAGGCACTCAACAATCCCTCACAAACCCAACCGACACGCTCAGCAATCGATACTCTCTTGGATGCTGCGAAGGGACTGCGCGATACCTCGCAAACTCCCCAGCGTCGTCTCTCAACTGGTCTTTCGGCGCCAGTGCGCGCGGTATTTAGGCAGTTCCCACTCAGAGACCTCTACGGTTCGACGCGTACCTATCCCCTTTTCGTTGCCCGCAACCGCGCTCTTGCCGGTGCCTGGTACGAAATTTTCCCGCGTTCCCATGGTGCTTTCCAAGACTCAAAGGGACGCTGGGTTTCAGGCACCTTGCGCACCGCTGTCGAGGACTTGCCAAGGATTGCCTCAATGGGGTTTAACGTCATCTATTTGACGCCCATTCACCCCATTGGATTGACCAACCGCAAGGGTAAGAACAATGCTTTGATCGCCCACAAGGGCGAACCTGGAAGCCCTTACGGAATTGGCTCAGCCGAAGGCGGACACGACGCGATCCATCCCGAACTTGGCGACTTTGACGATTTCGATTATTTCGTCGAGCAGTCACGCGAACTCGGCCTCGAAGTTGCGCTAGACATCGCCTTGCAGTGCTCGCCCGATCACCCGTGGGTCAGTGAGCATCCCGACTGGTTCTCGCAGCGTGCCGACGGCTCCATCGCCTACGCCGAAAATCCCCCAAAGAAGTATCAGGACATTTATCCCCTGAACTTCGACCGCGATCCCGAGGGGATTTACACGGCCATCCGCGACATGCTTGAACTGTGGATCTCTCACGGCGTCAAGATCTTCCGCGTTGATAACCCGCACACGAAACCAGTCCCCTTCTGGCTGCGGCTTTTGGAAGAGCTTCACACGCGCTACCCGGACGTGATCTTCCTTGCCGAGGCCTTCACCCGTCCTGCGATGATGCGAACCTTGGGTGCTGTGGGCTTTGACCAGTCCTACACCTACTTCGCGTGGCGAACCTATAAGCAGGAAATCGAAGAGTACCTCACCGAACTCTCCCATGAAACGGCTCACCTCATTCGCCCGACGTTCTGGCCGACGACCCACGATATTCTCACGCCTCAAATGACGACGGGCGGAACGGCAATTTTTGCAATCCGCGCTATGCTTGCAGCCCTTGGGGCTCCCTCGTGGGGAATCTACTCGGGCTACGAATGGGTTGAAAACGTCCAGCGTCCCGGAGCTGAAGAACCCAATGACAACGAAAAGTACGAGTTCAGGCCTCGTGATCCCAAGCTTGCCCAAGGGACAGGAATTCCGGCTCTCTTGACGCTGCTCAACAGTGCGCGCGAGCGCCACCCTGCGCTGCGTCAGCTCCACGACTTACGTATTCATCCCACGACTTCGGATCGACTTCTGTGCTTCTCAAAGCACGTTCCCGCTCGTTTTTCTCCTACTGGAGTACCCGACACCGTCATCGTCGTTCTTTCACTCGATCCGGAAAATACAGTTGAGGGTGAAGTTCACGTTGATTTAAGCGGGCTTTCATTAGGCACCTCATCAGCTAACTACACGGTTGTTGATGAACTCGACGGACAGCGTTACTCCTGGTCAACGACCAATTGGGTCCGACTGTCTCCCTGGGATCGACTCGGCCATGTCATGGCCATCGAAACCGAGTAATTACACGATCACCTTCGAACATGAGATGATGAACACATGGAACCTCAAGCGACATCAGTGGCCACAGACGTCCTCGATGCAGTAGCCGAAGGACGCTACGCTCTTCCTCACGATGTGTTGGGAGCACACCTTAGTGACGGCGTCGTCACCATTCGTAGTGTTCACCACCTAGCAGATTCTGTCGAGGTGATTATTCCTGATAGAACGCTTTCCGCGACCCACGAGCATTCCGGGGTCTGGGTGTGTGCTTTCGAAGCAGACGATATCCCCGACTACCGCCTGCGCGTCACCTACGGAGATCACTCGCAAGTCGTTGACGATCCTTATCGCTTCCTCCCGACTCTTGGAGAGATGGATACCTATCTCATCGGCGAGGGGCGCCATGAGCGTCTCTGGGATGTCCTGGGAGCACATATCACCCATTTTGATGGTGTCATGGGACCGGTTGACGGTGTTGCCTTCGCAGTGTGGGCACCCAATGCTCGCGCAGTTCGCGTTGTCGGCGACTTTAACTTCTGGGATGGCACTGCCCACTCAATGCGTTCCATGGGAGCTTCAGGAGTGTGGGAGCTCTTCGTTCCCGGCGTTGGCGTAGGCGCTCGCTACAAGTTTGAAATCCAAGGCCCCTCGGGTGATTGGTTCCAAAAGGCCGACCCGATGGCCCGAGCAACTGAGATTCCTCCCGCAACCGCTTCAGTGGTGACCGATGTCTTCCACACCTGGGAAGATGATGAGTGGCTGCACGCACGGGAGCACACGAATCCGCATTCGGGTCCGATGTCTATTTACGAAGTTCATGCAGGCTCGTGGAAGCAAGATCTGGGATACCGCGGCCTTGCCGATGAACTCATCCCCTACGTCAAGAAGATGGGCTTCACGCACGTTGAGTTCATGCCCCTTGCCGAGCACCCCTTCGGCGGTTCTTGGGGATACCAAGTGACCTCCTACTACGCGCCAACCTCACGCTACGGAACACCCGACGACTTCCGTTACCTGGTCGATCGCCTTCACCAAGAAGGCATCGGCGTGATCTTGGACTGGGTGCCTGCCCACTTCCCCAAGGATGATTGGGCACTCGCTCGCTTCGATGGCACTCCTCTCTATGAAGATCCGGATCCCCTCCGCGGGGAACACCCGGACTGGGGAACCTACGTCTTTAACTTTGGACGCACCGAAGTTCGTAACTTCCTTGTTGCCAATGCCCTCTACTGGCTCGACCAGTTCCATATCGATGGTCTTCGCGTTGACGCAGTGGCATCGATGCTCTACCTCGATTACTCCCGTAAGGACGGTCAGTGGCGCCCCAACCAGTATGGCGGGCGTGAAAACCTCGAGGCGATCTCCTTCCTCCAAGAAGCAACTGCAACGGCATACCGCCTGCACCCGGGCATCGTCATGATTGCCGAAGAATCGACCGCATGGCCAGGAGTGACTGCTCCGACTTCCGGCGGCGGCCTCGGTTTCGGTATGAAGTGGAACATGGGGTGGATGAACGACACCCTGCGTTATCTCTCGGAAGATCCGGTCAATCGCCGCTGGCACCACGGAGAACTCACCTTCTCCTTGGTCTATGCCTTCTCCGAGAACTATGTCTTGCCCCTGTCTCACGACGAGGTTGTTCATGGTAAGGGTGCGCTTGTCTCAAAGATGCCGGGCGACCATTGGCAACAGATGGCCGGTCTGCGCGCCCTCTATGCCTACCAGTGGTCTCACCCCGGCAAGCAGCTCCTCTTCATGGGACAAGAATTCGCCCAGGAGCAGGAGTGGAACGAAAGCTATTCTCTTGATTGGTGGCTCTATGATCGCCCCGATCACGCTGGGATGGCCGCTTTAGTCTCGCGTTTGAACGAGCTCTACAGCGCCCACGCCGCACTATGGAACGATACGTACACCGGATTTGAGTGGATTGAGGCCTCCGATGGCGACCACAACCTCATTTCCTACATTCGTAAGTCCGAGGCCGCTGGCGAACACAGCGCTCACGATGAGCTTGTGTGCGTCGTGAACTTTGCGGGTAACCCCCACGAGGGCTACCGCGTTGGTTTGCCGCACGGTGGTACCTGGCGCGAAGTTGTGAACACAGACGATCCGGCCTTCGGCGGTTCCGGAGTGCTCAACATCGGAGACCTCGTCGCCGAAGAAGTCCCGTGGAATGGACGTCCTTTCTCCATCGAACTTCGAGTTCCACCTCTGGGCGGCCTCTGGCTCGCTCCGGAAAAGTAATAGCTTCTAGCAAAAGGGAGGGGTGCGGATCCTGGGATCCGCACCCCTCCCTTTAATGTGCTCTAAAGTGAGGCACCGTCTGATCAGATCATCAATAGGGATGAGAGACGACGACGAGCCGCCTTAACTTCGGGGGTGCTTCCGGCAATGCGGAAAAGATCCAAGAGACGTACGCGGTAGTCTTCTTTTTCTTCTTCCGAGGCATCTTCCATGAGCTGCAAGAGAACCTCAAAAGCCTCGGCGTACTGGCCTGCGGCAAAGAGTGCATCGGCGCGGGCAGAGGGATCATCGTTTGCCAAGCTTTCACGCAAACGAAGATTCACACGTGCACGATGATCTTTTGCGTCTTCGTCGCGGGGATTCAACTCGATGATCTTGTCCCAAGCTGCGCGCGCGCCTTCCAAGTCACCGCGTTCTTCAGCTTCCAGAGCCGGGAGATGTTCTTCGGGGATCGGCTTAGCGACGTCCTCTCCACTCACGGCAACTCGTCCGGTGACACCCATTTGCTGGGCGGCACGAAGAAGATCTTCGATAACCGGTGCGACCTGTTCCTTGGGAGCAACTCCCTGGAAAAGAGGAACCGGACGGGCACCGACCAAAGCGACAACAGTAGGAATAACTTGTACTTGGAAGGCCTGCGCCACGCGCGGTGCACGCGCGACATCGATTTCCACAAGTTGGAAAGCGCCCATCTTGTCCCGAGCAAGTTCTTCCAAAGTCGCCAGAAGCTGCTTGGACTCCAATGACTGCGCTGCCCAAAGCACGATGACCACGGGCACCTGTTGAGAGCGCGCGGCGACGGCCTCGAAAGTCGAATCATCGCAGGTATCGACCAGAGGAATATCAAGGCCCGTCCCCTGCTGGGACGTCGGAGCCTGCATCGCAGGATTTCCCTGGGCTGCTGGCTGTACTCCACCCGAAGAGTTACCTCGCGCTGCCGCGGCACTCAGATCCACGGCGCCGTGAGAATCTGCAGGCTGAGGGTTATGAGCCTCGTTATTCATGTCTATTAATCTCCCTTAACGTTGATCAGGGTTGCCCGCGTTATCGTCCTTTACGACCGAGCCGAGTGCACGTTCGGCACCCACCACGCTGATCACCTGTGAATCAGAACCCGACTTTGGGATGTGCAAGAGGACCGTTGCAACGTAGGTCGCTGTCGCTTTCCCCTTAACGGTATCATCGTCGCCTTCAGCAAGAGCTGCAGTCGTTCCTCCCAGACGCATTGTCGAGCGAGCAACAGTACGCTGATAGGTCTGAGTATAGGTGAAGGAAGCGACGACCAGTGACGAACCATCGACCAGCTGGACACCGACGATGGGGAACTCGTCCGAGACTTCAGCATGAGCTTGAACGTTTCCTGCGGCCTGCACAGCATCATTCAGGCTCTTTGCGTCTTGAAGGTAGCGGCGAGCAAAATCATCACCGGAATACTGGTCATTTCCAGCATTGCCAGAGTTGAGCATGTCAACGTAGCCCTGCAGCGCTTCCTTCGGGGTCTTGACGTAGCCCTGAGCATCCGCAGTCAAAGGTGCGGAGCCCTTTTCCATGTTATCGAGCTGGAACTGTGCACCGCCCAGCGCACGCGCCCACCCCAAGAGTTTGTACTGCGAGCGTGCATCTTCTTGAACTGCGAAAGCGATCACCGGCAAAGAGGTTTGATCCGGGTTCGAAACATTCACAATGACGCGAGGCCAATCATTCGAATTTGAGACCGCAACCGATCCCTCATTCACGATGAGTTTGGAGACCTCAGTATTTGTTGCTTTTGCGGCAGCATATTGGTCCGCGCGCATACGCAGTGCACCACCTTCAAGACGCGCTTGAAGAAGTGCGGAATCACGGCTGCCATCCGCCGTGTTGAGCGTGTCTTGAATCGAATCAAGAATGCGCTCGACACGGGCAGAATCTAAGTTCGGAGCACTTGCCGAGGCCTGAGCAGTAGTTTCGGGAGCAACCAAGTCCCCGCCGCTGCAGGCAGCTAAAACGAAAGCGGGAATAACAAAAACAGGAAGAAAACGTCGTGCGCTCATATCACTGTTCCTTCTTTCCGCGTTCCTTAGAGGACATCCATCCGCCGATAATCTGACCCCACGGACGCTTCTCGGCAGTTTCTTCGCCTGTTCCTTCTTCGTCCTTGGAAACCTGTGGAATCAGTCCAGTGTCGAATTCCTGTCCGGCAATGACCACGCGATTCTCGCCATTTTCGCGCGCCTGACGCAGTGCACGACGAGAGGGCAGAACAGCGCCGGGTCGGATGCTCGACAAGTCGATAATGCCGGTGTCCGTGGATTCACGCTGGGGCGGATCAACGTGTTCGTCCTCGCTCACAATCCCGTGACGGCCAAACCGCGGTTCTTCTTCAGGCTGCTCGTCCTGCTCAATTTCAGCAAGAGGCTCAGGTTGGTCAAAATACTGATCTTCGCCTGTAATTTCTTCTTCCTCGGAAGCCTCTTCATTTTCACCGGAAGGAAGCACCGCTTCTTCCACGGCGTCTTCATCTTCTGTCGCTTGAAGTTCCGGCTCGCCAACAGCTTCTTCCTCAAAGAAAGGCAGCGCCTTCGAAGGTGCTTGAGGATCGTCTTCGTCAGTATCCGTATCCGAGTGTTGACGTTCGCGCCTAAGAGCAAAGCCTACCAGTGCTCCGGAGACAAGTAGGAAGAGCAGAGCAATGATTCCCGAAGCAATAGCCAAAATGTTCTTATGCGGGGTCTTCCACGTCATGGTGACGGTCAGGTCAGATGTAGTCTTCCCATCGGAGGTAATGACGAGGGAGCGTCCTGCGGGGACATCGCGAAGGGTCATTGTCGCGCTCGAGGCTGCGGTGGCCTCGTCAAGCCACATATCTCCGCCAGCTGCCGACAAACTCGGCGTTGCGCTCGTGGAAGGCGAAGGCTGGGGGGAAGCCTCCGGGTTCTGAGGTTGATCGCTCGAGGGGGAAGGAGAAGGCGTCGGCGTGGGAGAAGCACTTACTTGCGCGTCATGTCCCTGGGTCAAAAGATTGCTGCGATTAGCAGAAATACCGGTAATTTCAGCGTAGGACAGATCCGAAACCCATCCTCGGACATCAGAAGACGTGCCCAATGCCATCGTGACTTGTTGACCAGATGCCGAAGAAGCGGTCACCGTCACTTCGCCGCCCTCAAGCTGGAAAAGCCCCTCACGGGTAATAACAACCGGCTGCTCGGGTGAAACGGTGGCACTGATTTGCTGCGCAGGCTTCCAAATAGTTAAAGCCAACACGGCAACGATCGCTGCAATCACCGCAACTGCACATGCGGCAACTGCTCCTGGAAATCTCTTGAGCTGATCCACTCGGACTCTCCTAGTAATGGGATACTGTCAACCTCTAGTTGTAACTCTACGGGCAAACAACACGAGTGCATACTGGAGGTGTCTCACGCCACGTGCACGTAGCCAATCACGCCCATTATGCCGGTCGAAGACCACGTTTCCAACAGTTAAGGTGCCAGTGTCGCCGAGCGCGAACACCCTGCTCTAAACCATAGGCACGTTCTTCAGGCCATGCGACAACATGTGCACTCCCCACCGTGACAGGCTGCAAACACGCGGGACATGTGTAGGTTTTGGAAGAGGTCCGAAGATATTGGACCTGATAGTTATCACCATCGGGTCCAATTTCGCTGTGCGCCATCGAGGCGAGAGCAGAGACCTGAAGTGGCCTGCTCTCGCCCCAGGGACGCTTACGAGATCGCTTTCCTCTCACTCCACTACTGTGCCACGGCGCAAAACCCGACGCACATTGAGAGCAGAATCGACCTCGACCACATCGGCGAACTTACCGGCCTCCAAAGAACCGATGCGCTCATCCCCCAGGATGGTTGCACCCTGTACCGAGGCCATGTAGACCGCATCAACCAGAGGAATCCCACCAAGAGTGGAAGCAACACGCACGCAATCCAGCAGGTGTGCAGTTCCACCTGCAATGGATTCTCCTTGAGCGAGACGGGCAATGCCATCACGAACCACAACGTCTTGAGGACCGAGGGTGTAAGCGCCGTCGGGCATACCGGCAGCTGCCATTGCGTCCGTAATAAAGACAACGTGATCGCGGCCCACCAACTCGTAAACGTCACGAACCAACAGCGGATCGACATGGACGTTGTCGCAGATGAGCTCGGCAACTGCCCCGCCGCGTGCGGCATCAGAGAGGAACTCTGCGATCGGGCCGGTGTCGCGGTGGTGAAGCGGACGCATCCCATTGAAGAGGTGGGTAATGGTCGCGCGCGGGCCACGGCTGGTGTTGGACTGGGCAAAACGGAGCCGCGAGTATTCCAATGCCTCACGAGCATATACAGAGGTCGAATCCGTATGTCCCCAGGAGGGAAGCGCTCCCCCGTCGATCAGGGCTTCTGCAACCGAGCCTTCACCGTATGCACGCGGCTTTTCGGGGGCAAGGGTCATGGAGAGGGCATACCCCTCACACAGCTCGATCAATTCTCGAGTGAGATCGGGATCGGGATCGACAATATAGGTGGGGTCTTGCGCTCCACAACGTGCGTGCGAAACGAAGGGACCCTCGAAGTGGATTCCGGCAAGCTCCCCCTGCTTGGCCAGAGAGGCAAGAGTGCGGGCTCGGGCTTTCAGCGTATCGGCATCGGCCGTCACACACGAAGCAACCAGGCTGGTCGTACCATGGCGACGATGTTCCATGACCGCAACCATTGCCGCTTCACCAGTTGTTGCATTGGGGAAAGATTCGCCGCCGCCACCGTGGCAATGGACATCAACCAGCCCGGGAAGGAAGGTTGAATCACTGGGGGCAGGAAGATCTCCTTCATAGTCTGCAGCGGCACATACACGGGTAATGAATTGGCCTTCGATCTCAATAACACCATCGTCAATGATGGAGTCCTTTAGGATTACGCGGCCTCGCATAATTTGTTGATCCATAGCTCTATTTTGTCACACTGACCAGCGCTTTCGCAGTCAATTTCCGCTCATTACCTGAGCAATTGCCTCCGCTTGTTCAAGAAGCTTCGAGGAGAGTCTTCCCTCTAAAGAATCGACAAATTGATAACCGGCACGCGGGTCTTTCACCGCAATGACACGGCCATTTTCGATGATGAAAGGCCGAAACATTCCGTTCTTCGTCGGGCAAATCGCATGTTCTGCTTGAGCGTCGGCCAGACACGAACGGTCTGCATAACCAACATGAATCTCATCAAAAGAAGGACAGGAAATGAGTGAACGTGCTTCCTCGCCGTGAGCGCGCAGGAGGGCGTCAAGATCTGCACGGTGGTACCCCATCGGCGTGTGGATAATCGGAAAATCTTGCCCGTGTTCTTCCTGTGCGGCCCCCTCTAAAGCTCGAGCGGCCTCGCGCTTGGGGATACCCGCCCAACGGGCAAGGTCTTCAGCGCTCACTGGCCCATGCCCCCAGGCGTAACGACGTGCAAGCTTCACCAGCTCGGCCTCGTAATCTTTTTCTCCCTGCGCAACGCCCTCCGCGGGCGCCAGCTTACCCGCGTCAATGAAAAGGAAAGAATTTCCCCGCCTCGGGCCAGCAGCAAGATAACCAGAAATATGCAGGTCCAAGAAGAGGTGCCGGCGATCAATGAAGATCCCCTTCTCCCCTGCTCGACGCGCAGCCTCGCGCTGTGGCCCAGTCCCTGTTCGGATCCCTGCCTCCTCCCAAGCACTGCAGAGCTCTTCTCGACTTTGCGGACCGAAGTCACGAATCTGCTTGCACGCGATCTGTGCCGCTTCTTTGACGAGGCCCCGACTCAACCCCTCTTCTTCAAAAGACCGAAGCCATCCGTTATATCGATGTCGCAGCAGCAAACGGAGCCAATGATGGTCCTCGCCGCAGGTGACGTGAATAGTCCCCCGCATGGGCCACGAACGCACAAGCTGGTAGTTTTCAAAAGCCTGATCAATCTGTGCAATCGAAGGGGCACGAAGGCGAAGATTGATCGCCCAAGGAACCGAGGAAGGCTGCTGTGCCTGGAGAGCAAGAAGCGTGCGCACAGCATCACAAGGGTCCTCAGCTGCAGTGGCTTTGACGAGGCCATGACAGATAATACGTGCGAGGCTTCGCTGGGTGGATGCGTCCATCGCAGATCTAGAACAAACGCGAATCGGGATCGTCGAAACCACGCATTGCGTCGTAGTCCAAGATCAAGCACTCAATCCCGCGGTCCTCGGCAAGCGTACGGGCCTGTTTGGTAATCTCTTGAGCCGCGAAGATGCCACGAATCCCATCAAGAAGTGGATCGCGTCCGAGAAGAGAGAGATAACGCGTGAGTTGATCGACGCCATCCATTCCACCGCGCCTCTTCACCTCGATCGCAACTGGGAGTCCTTGCGGGTCTCGCACTAAGAGGTCAACGGGACCCACCGGCGTGGGGTACTCGCGGCGAACAAGTTCCCACCCCTCCCCTAGGATCTGAGGAACCTGTTCGGCGAGGAGCTCTTGAAGGTGCGTTTCAACCCCGTCTTTGACCAGGCCTGGGTCGACGCCAAATTCTTCGCTCACATCGGCGATGATTTCGTGAATTCGGATGACGAGGCGGTCATCCGTTTTATCGGCTTGTACTTGCCAAATCTGGGTGACACCGTCGAGTTCTTCGCCTTCTTCAGGGGTCTCAGTAGTGACAGTACACGGCGCGTTCATCCAGTTGAGGGGCTTATATGATCCGCCATCAGAATGGATGAGGACCGAACCATCCGCCTTGTGCATAATCAAGCGGACTGCACGATCGAGATGCGCACTGAGACGACCAGAGTAATCAACTGTGCAAGAGGCAATAAGGACGCGCACAAGCCCGCCTTTCAAGACTTCGAGGAGAACTTAACTTTGGATTGCGGGCGGTTCGGATTCGCACCACGATACAAGACCGTTATAGGTCAAAGGTTCGACTGCGATATCCAAAAAAACATCCCCTGACGTCAGCCGAACCTCGACCATGGAACCATCAGTCGAGCGCTGCAGGGGAAGGGAAACTTCAAAGCCGTGCCTAGGGAGAACAACGTGAGGCTTCATCGAAAGCGCAATGAGACGGTACCAGCACAAACGATCGCCCTGATAGTGGCCAATGCCTGACATCCATCCCGAATGTGAATCGAGACGTGCCCATGCACGGAAAGCGCCGACTTGCTGGTCGAGACGACGAGCGCGCACATTAACGTAGCCCCAGAGGACAAAAAGGGTAAGAAGGAGGATCACGATTGCGTAGATAGCGAAAACCATGAAAACCTCCTGACAAAAATGAGGGTGTGCGGACAGTTTAACGCCCGCACACCACTCATCTACATCTGGGAAGCGTGTTCCACAACAATCGTAATAAAGTCGGAATCTACCGATGCCAGACCTTGATCGATGTCGAAGTTGACAACGCCGTCTTCAGTCGTCACGCTTACGCGGCCCGAAACGAGGCCAGCGAGCAGCGGCTGCCTGCCGGGAAGCACACCAATTGAGCCATCTGTTGCAGGAAAACTCACGTGGGAAGCGCTCCCGTGCCACAACCTACCTTCGTGTGAGACAACCTCTACCTGCAGCTGTTCAGTGGCAGGCACGTCAGTTGTCCTTCTCGATTTCGTGCCAACGACGTTCCAGATCGTCGATGCCACCAATGTTGTAGAAGGCCTGCTCGGGCACCTGATCGTAGTAGCCTTCGGCGATGCGCTTGAAAGCTTCGATCGTTTCAGACAGCGGAACTGTCGAGCCTTCAACACCGGTGAACTTCTCAGCCATGTAGGTGTTTTGCGAGAGGAACTGCTCAATGCGACGTGCACGTGCAACTGTCACCTTGTCTTCTTCAGACAATTCGTCGACACCCAAGATCGCAATGATGTCTTGAAGTTCCTTGTTCTTCTGCAAAATCGCCTTCACGTGAGTTGCCGTGTCGTAGTGCTCGCGACCAACCAGTGCAGGGTCAAGGATTCGAGAAGTCGAAGCCAAAGGATCAACAGCCGGGTAAATACCGCGGGAAGCAATTTCACGCGAAAGCTCAGTCGTTGCATCCAAGTGCGCGAATGTTGTTGCCGGAGCCGGGTCCGTGTAGTCATCGGCGGGGACGTAAATTGCCTGAAGCGAGGTGATGGAGTGGCCACCTGCCGAGGTAATACGTTCCTGGAGCTGCCCCATTTCATCAGCCAAGTTCGGCTGGTAACCGACAGCGGAAGGCATACGACCCAGCAACGTCGATACCTCAGAACCAGCCTGGGTGAAACGGAAAATGTTATCGATGAACAACAGCACGTCCTGATGCTGGACATCACGGAAGTACTCAGCCATGGTCAGGCCGGTCAGTGCAATACGCAAACGCGTGCCCGGGGGCTCATCCATCTGCCCAAAGACCAGTGCTGTCTTATCGAAGACTCCCGCCTCTTCCATCTCGTGAATGAGGTCGTTTCCCTCACGCGTACGTTCACCAACGCCTGCGAAGACTGACACACCACCGTGGTTCTGGGCAACACGCTGAATCATTTCCTGAATCAGAACGGTCTTGCCCACACCTGCGCCGCCGAAGAGGCCGATCTTGCCACCTTGAACGTAGGGGGTCAACAGGTCGATGACCTTGATGCCGGTCTCGAACATCTTGGTACGAGCTTCGAGTTGGTCGAAGGCCGGAGGCTGACGGTGAATGGGCCAACGCTCGGTGATCTCAAGCTGTTCGCCGGGCTTAAGGTTCAAAACATCGCCCGTCACGTTGAAAACGTGCCCCTTGGTGATATCACCAACCGGTACCGAAATTGGCGCGCCGGTATCGGTGACGACTGCACCGCGAACCATGCCGTCGGTCGGCTTCAGGGAGATCGCGCGCACGAGGTTGTCACCGAGGTGTTGTGCAACCTCAAGGGTGATGGTCTGGTTGGTTTCTCCCTCGCCTTGCCCCGTTAAGTTCACATCAACGTGCAAAGCGTTGTACAGCGGAGGAATCGCATCCGGCGGGAATTCGACATCGACAACGGGGCCGACAACACGTGCAACCCGTCCCTGTCCAGTTGAAGTTGTAGTCATTTGTGTATTCTCCATGTGCACGGGCCTCAGCCCTGGACCAATGCGTCGGCACCGCCCACGATTTCCGTGATCTCTTGAGTGATCTCCGCCTGGCGGGCCGAATTCGCCAGACGCGTGTATTTCGTAATGAGTTCTTCCGCGTTATCAGTTGCCGTGTGCATCGCGCGTTGACGCGAAGCCAGTTCTGAAGCTGCAGCCTGCAAGAGGACGTTACGAATTCTGCTGGATACGTAAAGCGGCAGTAGGGTGTCAAGAACCGCTTCAGGTGAAGGAATGAATTCGTATTCGGGGAAAATCGCAGTGTCTTCCTCGTGAGTGCCGCGTTCTTGCTCTCGTTCGCTATCTCCTTCAGGAGCATCGACAACGGAAAGCGGAATCATGCGTCGAACTTCGGGCACCTGGCTCATCATCGACTTGAATTGCGTGTAGACCAAGTGAACTTCACACACACCGCTGAGGTGATGCGGATCCGTAAACCGCTCAAGAAGTTCGCGAGCGATCTGGTTGCTTACTTCCTGAGAAGGGGAATCCGATTCACCTTCCCACGAGTCTTCGATCTGCACTCCGCGGAAACGGAAGTACGCTTGCGCACGACGACCGTAGGTATAGAGAACGGGGATCTTCCCCTCTTCTTCCAGACGTTCAATGAGCCTTTCGGCCTCGCGAAGGATCGTCGCCGAATAGGCTCCCGCCATCCCCCGGTCCGAGGCCACCACCAAGACCGCAACGCGCCGCGTATCGTGGCGTTCCCGGGTCAAGGGGTGCTCAAGATCCGTGTGGATGGCAACGGCGGCAACCGCCTGTGTAAGGGCCTTTTCGTAAGGTCCCAATTCGGTGGCTGCACGACGGGCAGCACCGATACGCGAGGCTGCAATCATTTCCATCGCACGAAAGACCTTAGCCAGCGTTTGCGTTGATGCAATCCGCTGTTTATAGATCCTTTGTTGTCCACCCATTATCAGGCCTCGGAGGCTGCAGGACGAGAACGGACAATCTGCTCTTGGGAACGCTCAGCCTGAACTTCACCATCGTCAAGGTTGCCTGCTCCCTTACGAGCACTCACCCACTGACTGTGGAAGGCTTCCACGCACGAGCGAAGCTTTTCTTCATTCTCCTTCGTGAGTTCACCTGTTGCGGCAATCTCGTCGAGAACCGAGGAATTCGAGTGCAGGTAGTCAAGCAATCCGCTTTCAAAAGAAAGCACCTCATTGACCTCAAGGTCGTCGAGGAATCCATTGGTTCCTGCCCAGATTGACGCGACCTGATCTTGAACGACGTAGGGAGAGTTCTGGGGCTGCTTGAGGAGCTCCATCAGACGCTCACCACGCGTGAGCTGACGGCGAGTTGCCGCATCGAGGTCCGAAGCAAACATTGCGAATGCCGCCATCGAACGGTATTGCGCAAGGGTGAGCTTCAAGGTACCTGCAACCTTCTTCATAGCCTTAATCTGCGCGGCACCGCCGACACGAGACACCGAAATACCGACGTCCACAGCAGGACGCTGGTTCGAGTTAAAGAGGTCGGACTGCAGGAAGATCTGACCATCGGTAATCGAAATAACGTTGGTCGGAATGTACGCCGAAACGTCGTTCGCCTTGGTTTCGATGATCGGCAAGCCGGTCATCGATCCTCCGCCGAGGTCGTCGGAAAGCTTTGCGCAACGCTCAAGAAGGCGTGAGTGCAAGTAGAAGACGTCACCGGGGTAGGCTTCACGCCCCGGTGGGCGACGCAGGAGCAAGGACACCGCACGATAGGCCTCGGCCTGCTTAGAAAGATCGTCGAAGACGATAAGAACGTGCTTGCCCTGGTACATCCAGTGCTGACCAATAGCTGAACCCGTGTAAGGAGCCATGTACTTGTAGCCCGCAGGATCCGAGGCGGGAGAGGCAACGATCGTCGTGTATTCCATCGCGCCGGCGTCTTCCAGAGTCGAGCGCACCGAGGCAATCGTCGAACCCTTCTGACCGATTGCAACGTAAATGCAGCGCACCTGCTTATTCACGTCACCGGTGAGCCAGTTATCGCGTTGGTTGATGATCGTGTCCAAGGCGATAGCGGTCTTACCTGTTTGGCGGTCACCAATGATGAGCTGACGCTGACCACGACCGATCGGAATCATCGAGTCGATAGCCTTCAGGCCGGTCTGCAAGGGCTCATGGACCGACTTACGCATCATGACGCCAGGAGCCTGGAGTTCCAGTGCACGGCGCCCATCCAAGTCGGTGATTTCACCGAGGCCATCGATCGGACGTCCCAGCGGATCCACCGTACGACCCAAGTAGCCATCGCCAACGGGGACCGAGAGAACCTCGCCGGTACGGTAAACAGGTTGACCTTCTTCGATCGAGGAGAAGTCACCGAGAATAACGGTACCGATCTCGCGCTGTTCAAGGTTCATCGCCAAACCCAGCGTTCCGTCTTCGAAACGCAGAAGCTCGTTCGCCATGGTGCCGGGAAGGCCCTCAACGCGAGCAATGCCGTCGGCAGTTTCTGTAACGTGTCCGACCTCGTCGGTCACGACCTGTGCGGGTTGGTACGATTCCACGAAAGAGTCGAGCGCCGCCCGTACTTCCTCGGGGCTAATGGACAGATCAGCCATTGAGTTATCCTTCTATCTATTCCTCGAACACATCGGGCTAACCGACGATCGAACGTTTCAAAGCACCGACCCGCGTGGCCAGTGATGCGTCGACGCGCTCCGTGCCCATTCGGACGACGAGGCCGCCGAGCAGATCCGGACGCAAAGTGTAGGTTGCAGAGACTGGGCTTCCCAGTTTCTTCTCGAGAATCTTTTCAAGACGATTCTTCTGATCTTCGCGTAGTTCTTGAGCCGATTCGACAAAGACGAAGCGTCGACCTGATAGCTCCGCAGCGCGGGCAGCGAGTCCTCGAAGCTTCTCCAAAAGGTGGCCGTGAGAGGCTCGCCCGACGCTGCGGCGCAGGAGGCGCAAAGTTGGACGGTTCACGACGCTACCGAAAACCTGCTGTGACAAGTCAGCACGTCCCTTTGGGGACAAAGCTGACAAATTCGACAGCTCGTTTCGTAGATCGCGATGAGACTGGAGGAAAACAGCAATTGCAACCAATTGTGCTTCTGTCTCTTCAAGAACCCCGTCAAGCTGAGCATTGAGCAGGACTGCATCGCAACCCGCATCTTCAATTTTCAGCACGATGTCACGCGGACGAGACCAGTGCCCCTGCCCCAGGTCATGCAAACACTGAAGCGAAACTTCACCCACAACAGGGCCGAAAAGACGGTCAATAAGAGAGTCTTTATCGCTCTGGCTCCGCGCGGGATCAGTAAGGGCACGCTGAACGGAAGAGTGTGTGCGAAGAAAATCCGCAACACCGAACAAATCTTCCGCAAGCGCCATGCGGTCACCATTCACCTGCGTCAGGCGTTCGCGTAACTGCTCAGGAGTCATCAGTTCACACCGCCAACGGGAATCTCTTCAGCCTCGAGCTCATCAAGGAAACGATCGACCACACGCGCAGTGAGATCGGTGTTCTCCAGATGCTCGCCCACCAGCCTTTCAGCAAGCTCGCTCGCGAGAAGACCCACATCGCTGCGAAGCGAAATTTGAGCAGCCTGACGTTCGGCGAGAATCTGGCGCTGAGCCGCATCCTGAACTCGCTGAGCTTCTGCTAGGGCCTCACTGCGAGCCTGAGCGATAATCTGCTGGGCTTGCGCACGTGCATCCTCACGGATCTGGTGCGCCTCAGCCTGAGCGTCGCGCAGCAGCTCGTCCTTTTCGCGAGAGGCTGCAGCAGAATCTGCGCGCGCCTTCTCAGCGGCCTCGAGGCCTTCCTGAATCGCTTCGCGTCGCTCGTCGATCATTGAGTAGATCCGCGGCAGCGCGTAGCGACCGACGACCAGAAGAATGATCAACAGGATCAGCGCTGACCAGAAAATCTCATAAAGAGGGGGAAGGACAACGCTGATTCCTCCGACCGTTTCTTCGGACATAGGAACAAGCATCGTGAACATCAGACGATGAAGGGCAGAACGAAGCCGATCAGGCCAAGAGCTTCAGCAAGTGCCGCACCAATAATCATGTTGGTGAAGAGCTTGCCGGCAACCTCAGGCTGGCGTGCAGTTGCTTCCTGGGTCTTTCCCACCAGGAGGCCAATGCCGATAGCGGGGCCAATGGTCGCAAGGCCGTAGCCGATGTAGGCAAGGGATCCGGTCATTTTTCTTTCCTTTTCCTTGGGTGAATCAGTCGAAGGCGCAAGAAGCCTTTAGTGTTCTTCGACTGAAAGTCTGATGTAGACGGCCGTCAGCATGGCGAAGATATACGCCTGCAAGACAGCAACGAAAATTTCGAAGAGAGTCGCTGCAACTGCTGCAACTCCAGTTAGCGCAGCGCCTGCTTTCATCGCACCGGCAGCCATGAGGAGGTTCGAGGTACCGAAGTAGGTCAATCCAAGCAGCAAGTGACCCGAAATCATATTGCACAGAAGACGAATGGCGAGCGTTACGGGACGGACGATGAATGTCGAGAAGAATTCAATCGGCGTAATCAGGAAGTAGATCGGCCACGGCAGCCCCTTGGGGAATAGCTGCGACTTGAAGAAGTGGAAGAATCCATTCTGTTTGATTCCGGCGCCAACGAATGAAACATAGGCGATAACGGCAAAGACGATTGGAACCGCCATCACTGAGGAAGCGGCGATATTCATTCCCGGGACCACGCCCTGAATATTCATGAAGAGAACACCGAAGAAGACAACGCCCAAGAACGCTGCCCAACGCCTTCCACGGCCCTCCCCCAGCATCGCGATAGAGATTCCGTTACGGACAAACTCTGCGGCCATTTCCAAAAGGACCTGGCCACGGCCCGGCACAAGCTTGAGACGTCGCGTTCCGGCCACAAAAAGTAGGCACAGCATCGTTCCGGCAAAAACCCGAACCAAAGTCAGGCGATTGAACTGGAAGAGCGTTCCTTCACCAAAAATCGTGTCCGGGAAGAAATCACCAATACCCGGCGCATGTGGCGCATGCGTTACCACAGGCACGAAGGTCAGAACAACGATGAGAGCAACAACACCGATTAAAACCATGTACCACAGGGGCATGACGAAACGGCGCTGCGCGGTTTTCTCTTCGCCGAGAACTGTCGCTTCCACGTGTTTCACTTCCTCACTAGGGTCAACCCGGTCTAGTGTAGCCCAGCTAGTTGCGTTGATGAAGTTATACGTCCAGAGATTGTCCTCTGAAAGATCCCTCAGTCTCTTTCTTCGTTATGCGAAGTGCTCTCAGTTCGAGAGTCCCCACGCATAATGCGCGAAAAAGTAACGCCAAGGAAGATGAACACGAGGAAATGCTCGCAAATGAGAACAAGTCCAACGACGATCGCCGAGACACCCCAGGCTTTGCTCAGGAATAGCCCAATGATCAGGACAAGAAAAGTCCCTCCCATATGAGCCCAAACCCATGCGGAACGATTGAGAGAGTCGGCACAGATCATGTTGCGAACGCAGGTTGTTGTGACCGCACCAAGAACGATCATGCAGCCAGAAAGAAGAAGGCTCATGCGTCCCCACCCCGCGTACAGGGCCCAAGCCAGAGCAACACCGGCACCGATGAGGATGAGGAACCCCAAGCGTCGAACAGCTTGAAGAAGCTCTTCGCTTCGAGCCTGCAATAAGTCAGTCATTGTGTCTTCCTTCTTTCTCGCCTGGGCCGAGGCCCGCGGCCAAATAACAGGGAATAGGTCGGGAATTCCGATGCGGTGAAACGCATTCCGATGAAAAGCGCAGGGAGGGTACACAATGCGACAACTCTCCAGTCATACGTCAAGAGAGCAACGGGAGGGAAAGCAACCAAAGCCGTCCACATCCACAAAATTGCCACAACGCCGCGGTGCGAGTGGCCTCGTTCAAGCAATCGGTCGTGAAAGTGGGAACGGTCTGCGTGGAAGGGGCTCTTTCCTCGGAGCATTCGTCGAACACTGGTCACGACGAGGTCGCCGATGGGTACGAGGATGACGGAGATCGGCAATAGCAATGGAAGCAAGGAGACGATGAGTTGCTGACTACCCAGAAGCGAGGGGTCAACCTGGCCCGTCACGATGATGCCAGCGGAAGCAAGCACAAGACCCATTGTTTCTGAGCCGCCGCCCATCATGATCGACGAGGGATGGTAATTAAACCAGAGGAACCCCAGGCAGACTCCCACCAAAGTGATGACCGCCAACGAAGCGGTGGTCGCATAGGAGGCAGCTCCCATGATGCGGGTGAGCACATAGGAATAGACGAAAAACGCAGCAGCGCCAATGCCAACGATTCCAGCAGCAAGACCGTCCAAGCCGTCAATAAAGTTCACTGCGTTCATAATGCCGACAATCAGAAGAACAGTGAGCATCAGTGACAGACGTGAGGATCCAATCGTCAGACCAAATATGGGGAAAGTGACCAGTTGGACGCCGTTGAAAGCCATCGATCCGGCAATCAGTATCTGACCCGATAGCTTCGTCATCCAGTCAAGTTCGACGACATCGTCAACAACGCCAAGGGCACACATCGCACACGCACCGCCGACAACTGCCCATGCCGTGTTCGTTTCAAAAAGCGGGGCCATGTAGGGAATACGCGCGCTAATGAGCATCGTGATGACCAAGGCAATGGTGATTGCGATGCCTCCAAGCCGAGGAATCGGCGCAGCCTGGATATCTCGGCTTCGCAGTTTGGGGACGATCCCCCATTTCAGGCATGCCCAGCGCACGAGTGGCGTCAGCAGGACCGTCAATGCGGCCGCGACAACCATCAGCAGGACATAGACCTTCACGGCGTCGATGTCTCCTCCCTCAGCGCGTTGTGGGCTGGTATCCCAGCACAGTAGCAATATCTTTGAGGGCCCATGCGCCTTCACGCAGCAGTGTCGCCTTCCCATGCGCACAATCAATGATTGTTGAGGGAATGGCGCTCTTGGTCGGCCCCGAATCCACGTAACAGTTTACAGTGCCGCCGAAATATCCACGTGCTTCTTCCACATTGGTCGCAGGAGGCTGCCCCGTAAGGTTTGCTGAGGTAACCGCCATGGGGCCAACTGTACCCAAAAGCTCACACACGGCCTCGTGAGCGGGCATGCGCAAAGCCACAGTTCCACCGGTTTGTCCCAGATCCCAGTCAACACGTGGATTTGCTTGGACGATCACGGTCAGCGCCCCCGGCCAGAAGGATTCCATGAGTCGAATGGCGTCGGCGCTCAGATCAGTAGAGACCTCCAAGGCTTGCTCGACAGAGGCAAGCAGTACCGGAGGAGGCATGGTTTCATTCCGTCCTTTCGCGGCAAGCAGCGCGCGAACTGAGTCATGGTTATCCGCACGCACTCCGATCCCGTAGACGGTGTCGGTAGGGAGAACAACGAGGTCTCCATTGGCAATGCGTTCACTGGCAAAGGCGAGATCCGCCGGATCCCACCCTAGGCGACAGTCAAGAATATGCTCCACCGTTTTCTACTCTCCTTCGGTGTATCGAGCGAACAAAAAGCGTGGGACGCCAGCTAAATCACTGAGCGTTCGGATCTGAGTGAAGCCGCGATCGCGTGCATATTCCTTCAAGGTCTGTGCTTGCGATGCCGAGTGTTCCATGGCTAAAAGGCCGTCTTTCACCAGCAAATCACGGCTACGGTCAATCAGTAGCTTGGGGATCCGCGTTCCGTCATCCCCTCCCCCGTAGAGCGCTATGGCCGGGTCGTGCTGTGCTTCAGGCTGAGTCGGCGCCTCACAGGATGGAACGTAGGGCGGATTCGTAACGACAAGTGCAACTTGCCCACCCAGTTCTTTGAGCGTCGAGGCCTGGGTTGCGTCCCCATTGACGAGGCCGACGCTAGCGTGGGCGTGCGCGGAAACATTGCGCTGTGCGTAGGAAAACGCCGAGGGATCCATTTCAACCGCAGTCACGTGATGGGTTCCCTCGAGGCTCAAAGAAAGCGCAATTGCCGCCGATCCGCTGCACAGATCAATCCATTGTCCCTCTGGAATCCCTTCCTTCGAAATCAGTTCCAGAACATGTTCGACAAGCATTTCCGTTTCGGGTCGAACGGTGAAAACTCCCGGCCCCGCATCAAGTTTAAGTCCTCGAAAATACATCTCTTCGGTGATATGGGAACGAGGAATACGGCGTGCTCTCTTCGTGACGGCATTGCGGTAGCTGGCCTCGGCGAGGAAAGGGACCTCAAGAGGTGCGCGAAGGAGCGAATCCACGCCCAGCGCCCACGCGAGAAGGTAGCGGGCCTCGGCCGCGGGTGAGGCTCCCCCACTGTCAGTTGAGAGGTCCTCGAGCTGAGCGCTCCCCCATGCGAGGAGCTCGGATTGAGTGCTCATACATGCGCATCTGCAGATGCGAGGCGTTCTGCCTCGTCTGCGCTTTGGAGAGAAGCAATGACGGGATCGAGCGCGCCATCGAGAACTTGGTCAAGGTTGTAGGCCTTAAATCCACTGCGGTGATCGGCGATGCGGTTCTCCGGGAAATTGTAGGTACGGACACGCTCGGATCGGTCGACGGTGCGCACCTGGGAAAGACGCTGTGCGGAGGCTTCAGCCTCACGCTTGGCTTTGGCTTCAGCGGCCAATCGCGAGGCAAGAACACGCAGCGCTGCTTCTTTATTCTGCAGCTGCGATTTCTCGTTCTGCATGGAGACGACGATTCCCGAAGGAAGGTGGGTGATACGCACCGCGGAATCGGTTGTATTCACCGACTGACCGCCGGGACCCGATGAACGGTAGACATCGATGCGCAGGTCATTGGGGTCGATAACAATTTCGTCATCGACTTCGAGTTCGGGCATGACGAAGACACCGGCAGCGCTGGTATGGACTCGTCCCTGTGATTCGGTGACCGGAACGCGCTGGACTCGGTGTACTCCCCCTTCGTACTTCAGGTGTGCCCACACGCCTTCGTCGGGAGTGGGGTTACCAGATGCTCTAATCGCAAGGGTGACTTCTTTGAAACCGCCTAGCTCGGTGTAAGTGGAGGACAGCTCCGTAGTCTTCCACCCCTTCGAATCCGCATAGCGCAGATACATTCTGGCAAGGTCAGCGGCAAATAGCGCAGATTCTTCGCCACCTTCGCCAGCCTTGATTTCCAAGATCACGTCACAGGCATCATCGGGATCTCGTGGAGCAAGAATCGAGAGGAGATGTTCGTGCGCAGACTTTTCTTCCTCTTCGAGCGCGGGGATTTCCTCGGCGAAAGAGGGATCATCTTGAGCAAGTTCTTGCGCGGCCTGAAGATCGTCTCGCGCATGAGTCAGCTGATCGGCTGCCGCTTTAATGCGAGAAAGTTCCGCATAGCGGCGGGAAACCTGCTTGAGCAGCGATGGGGAGGAAAGGACTTCAGGATCAGACATTCGCGTTTCAAGCTCCGCGTATTCCTCGAGCAACGCATCCAATGCCGAGAATTCTTCTCCGAGAGCACTCATGACTGATCCTTCCCTAGACCTGATTCAAGGGTAGCTGTTGACACACGTCGGCGCCGACGACATCGTGTCGCCGGCGCCGACTGCGAGCTCACTTGGAGGGGCGCACGCGCTTTCCGTAACGCGCCTCGAAACGTGCGACACGGCCGCCGGTGTCAAGAATCTTCTGCTTGCCGGTGTAGAACGGGTGGCAAGCCGAGCACACGTCCACGCGCATCTCACCGGAGGTGAGGGTGGAACGGGTGTGGAACGTGTTACCGCACGTGCAGGTCACGACGGTGTCCACGTATTCGGGGTGAATGCCCTTCTTCATGGATATATCTCCTGGATCGTTTGGTGCCCCGGGTCCGAATCGCAGTGCCCATCACATCTGGCGATGAGTCACCTTCCACTGAAAATCAGCGGGACGAAGCGGTGAAGCGGAAGCCGACATGACATTATGCCATGTCCTCCCCCATCATTGCCACGCTCAGACCATTCGCTGAGCGTGAAATGGGTAATGATTACGCTACGCGTTTAGAAGGACGAGGAGGAGCCCGAACCGGAGAAGCCTCCACCTGAACTTCCGTAGCCTCCATCACTGGAATCACTGCTGTGCGTCCAGGTGTGTGCCGTGTGGTAGGTGTGTTGCTGGTACCACATCGACTGGTAAATGTACGTATCCGATTCCCAGCCGGGCATGCGGTAGCTTCCGAAAGCAATGGATTTCAGAGTGTCCGCACTCACCCCGGCACTTTGGGTATTCAGACGAATGGTTGAGGTCGGATCATAGGTATGAAGGGTGCCATTCAGGCGATACGAACCCTTGTAACCGACCGTTGCGGCGCCATCGGATTCGTCCTGCATGGTTTCCCATTTTTCGTAGCGTTCTTGCCCGAGTTTAGTGGTATCAGCTTTGAGAGATGCCACGACGACACCTTTGACCCAATTTCGAGTTTCGTTCGCAATACGATCAAGGGTTTCCAATGCGTTCACGGGAGTAACCGCACCCTGACCGATCTGATCTTTGAGCTGAACGATGAGTGCCTGCTGATCGACGATCCAGCGGAGGATCTCTTCTTGACCTCGCATTGCGTCGGGGGTTCCCATTTCTTTACTCACCGAGGTGACAAGCTCCCCAAGCGCAGTCAGGTCCTCAATGACCGGGCCGATTTCCTTCATCCAGGCGTCGACCCACCCACTTCCGAGATTGAAGAACTCAGAGGCGGAGAAAACTGTGTCGTCAGTTGAATCCATTGAAGTGGTCAAACTGAGAAGAGTGTCGGTCTTGTCCTTGAGGACAGCGCTGAAGTACTCCCAGAAACGAGGGGTTCCAATTTCCGCCCATTTCTCTTGAGCGATGCGGAAATTCGCTTGATATTCGGTGTAGCGCAGCTCAAGTGCATCGTAATACTTACCGCTATCGCCGATCAAGGCAAAAGCTCGCTCGGCTCGATTGTGGTCCGCCTGCACGTGTTCCCAGTGCTCGCGAGCCTGACGCAAATTCCTACGCGATTCGCGGCGGAGCTTGAAGCCCTTCCATACGGTGACCAGCCCTAAGAAAGAGACAAACCATGCTGGCCCGGGAGGAAGTTCTCCATCGGAAGTGCTATTTCCATTCGCGTCTGGAACGTAGGTTGCCGCTTCCTTCGCGGCTTCGACCATTCCCTCGCTCCAACGCCCGGCCCGGAAATCATCTTTTGCAGCTGCTTGGATCTTGTCTTGTTTACTGCTGGAAACCTTGGTGTCTTCCCCAAAGTAGGTACCGACTTTTCGATAGCTCGGAGATACAGCAAGGATCACCAATCCATCAGCCCACTTGTTTCCACTTGCCGAGAGCCATTCTTTATGAGAACTGCGCGCGTAGTTCAAGACCGCTTCGTTGAAGTTTCCGGTGGGCACGGTATCGGTCGATAAAACGACAAGCTTCACCGGCTGTTTGAAGGGCACTTGGCCCAGTGCAGTTTGAAGGCTCTGCCCGTTGACAGTGTCAAAGCTTGAGGTCTGGTCATAGATCTCAACATTGGGATAGTACTGGTTGGCAGCACGCGCAGTCGAAATACTGGACATCACGATCGGGAAGAGCCACACAGCCGGAACAGAGAGCATGACGAGCAGTCCGCACAGCATTCGCATCATGCCGCGCCTTGCAGTTGCCTTCTTCTTACCTGAGGGGTCGTCTCGAACAATCACTTGAGGCGTATCAGCCATAACCATCCCATTTCGTTGTCGACTAGTAGCAGAATAATGACCTCTCCTAGGTAGAACAAATGGGGCGAAAGACCATCCAGTCTTTCGCCCCATTCGTCGGCGTTATCAGTCCGCGGAAGGAACCTGCTTTTGAACCAGCATGAGGAATTCCGCATTCGATTGCGTTTCCTTCAAACGGTCCAAAACCGCTTCCAATGCACTTTGCTGATCCAAGGTGCCCAGGACTCGACGCAGTTTCCACATGATGCGCAGTTCTTCGGGCTTGAGCAGCATCTCTTCGCGACGGGTTCCCGAAGCGTTGATATCAATAGCCGGGAAGATTCGACGGTCAGCGAGCTGACGCGAGAGACGCAGTTCCATGTTGCCCGTGCCCTTGAACTCCTCGAAGATCACTTCATCCATCTTCGAACCGGTCTCAACCAGTGCCGAGGCAATAATGGTCAGTGATCCACCTTCACGCAGATTGCGTGCTCCGCCAAAGAACTTCTTCGGGGGGTACAGCGCAGAAGCATCAACACCACCGGAGAGGATACGACCCGAGGCCGGCGCAGCCAGGTTGTAGGCGCGAGAAAGCCTGGTGATGGAGTCGAGAAGAACGACAACATCTTGACCGAGCTCGACCAAGCGTTTGGCTCGTTCGATCGCCAGTTCTGCGACGATCGCGTGATCCGATGCGGGACGATCAAAGGTCGAGGCGATGACCTCACCCTTGACGATAGAACGCATATCGGTCACTTCTTCAGGGCGCTCATCCACCAGAACAACCATGAGGTGTACCTCGGGGTTGTTCAGCTCGATTGCCTTGGCGATCTGCTGGATGACCATGGTCTTACCGGCCTTCGGCGGCGAGACAATCAGACCACGCTGGCCCTTACCAATGGGGGCAACCAAATCGATGACGCGAGGAGTGAAGGCCTTAGCAGAGGTCTCCATGCGAAGCTGCTGATCGGGATAGATCGGAGTGAGCTTGGAAAACTCGCGACGTGCCTGTGCATCCTCGATGCTCATGCCGTTGACCGAGTCAACGCGAACCAGTGCGTTGTACTTCTGACGCTGACGTTCACCTTCACGAGGCTGACGGACAGCACCTGCGACAGCATCACCGGGGCGCAGTCCCCAACGACGCACGTTGCCCAAGGTCACGTAGACATCGTTTGGACCGGGCAGGTACCCCGAGGTGCGCACGAAGGCATGGTTTTCTTGAACATCCAAGATTCCCGCGATCGGTGCAAGGTTTTCTTCCGAGGCCTGCGCTGCGGTTTCACGGCGTTCACCGCGTTCACCGCGGTCGCCACGTTCGCGACGGGATTCGCGACCTTCGCGGCCACGCCCACGGCGACGTCCTTCGCGATCGCGACGCGAACGCTCGCGGGATTCAGGATCATCGCTATCGGGGAGCGAAATTTCAATGTGCTGGCTGGGTGCCGATTCTTCCTCTTCACGCTGAGCGGGGGCAGGAAGATCCAGGGTGACGGTCGGGGGCTCAGCTGCTTCACTGGAGACGACGCGGCGACGGCGACTCTTACGCGGAAGGCTTGCTTCACGCGAAGAACGTTCTTCGGAAGCGCTTTCCTGCACCGAGGCCTCGGGGAGTTCGATACTCACCTGCGGGGCTTCGCTGGCCTCTTCACGCACCGCGCGGCGACGCCGCGGAGCGGAAGCTTCTGGACTGCTGCTTTGGGCAGCGCTAATTGCCTCGATGAGCTGGGGCTTGCGCATGGCAGAAACGCCCTTGAGGCCCAATTCAGTGGCCATAGCTTTGAGTTCCACCAACTTCAGTCGCGAAAGTTCGCGCTCTTGGGTGGTCACATCGTTGCTCAACTGGTAATCCTCACATGCATGGCCCATTGAAAGGCCAGGTGAACTTCTCAATCAACATGAGATCAATAAAAGACACATTCCGACAGGAATATGGAAGAGCGAAGGATTTCCTTCAGTGCGATAGTAGCAAGTCGCTCACGTTTTCTCACTACTTTTCGCGACAGAGTCCATCAGTGTGCGCGCTAAATCACACAAACACTCGCCCATCGTCAATCTTTGAAAGATTACCCCGAGTAATCTGCACACCAGACTTTGCCAACTTGAGAGGCAAAACCTTCCAACCGGCAGCCTGAGCATCAGCCTGAACCTTCGGATCGATACTTTCCAAACTGAGAACTGTCGGCCCAGCACCCGAAATCACAGCCGCTTTACCCGCACCGCGAAGCCACGTCACCAGAGCATGCGAAGGTTGCATGGATTGACGACGATAGTCCTGATGGAGGCGGTCTTCTGTCGCGGCCATGAGCAAGTCATGCACATCATGTCCTGCACCGATCACGCGCGTCTGCCCTCCCAAGACTGCGGCCAAAATTCCAGCCCTTGAAAGGTTGAATTTCGCATCGGTGAAAGGAACCTGCTCAGGTAAGACCGCCCGCGCCTTCGAAGTCGCAAGCTCGAAGTCAGGAATAAAAGCGACGGGGTCAATAGGAGATTCTCCCGACACATGCACCATTCCGGGCGCCCCATCATCATCCATCCACGACACCGTGACGCCACCCGAAATAGCGGGTGCAACATTATCGGGATGACCTTCAATTTCCGTTGCGATTGCAAGAATATCTTCAGCGGTTAGGGCCTCGGGATCGCCAATAAGGGCGCGCGCAAGCCCAAGCCCAGCAACAATTGCCGACGCAGAAGAACCCAGGCCTCGGGAATGAGGAATACGGTTCGTGCAGTGCATCTGGATCCCGACCTGGGCAACCCCAGCGGCTTCAAGTCCCATTCGAAGCGAGCGAACAACCAAATGGTCTTCACCCTCGTCAAGAACCCCGGCGCCCTCACCCTCGATCGCGACGTGTGTCGGGCCTGCGGTGGCGTGGACACTGACCTGATCCCACAGATCTAAGGCAAGACCGAAAGAATCAAAACCCGGTCCGAGATTCGCCGAAGTTGCCGGAACACGAACAGCAACGAAGTCTTGGGTGATACGCATGGAGGGTCACTTTCCAGATTTTAGATATCCAGCATGGGGAAGATTACGGGCGGAGTGAGCACGTCACACGCACTTTGAAGGGCATCGACGAGGCCATGGGCACGGTCTCTCGAAACAGACTGAGTGCGTAACGTGACGATTTGCTCCCCTTCAGTATCACCCCTGCCGACATCGAGACTGCACAGCGACACTTCACGGGAGGCACAAACGGCCGCAATCGTTTCGCACACACTAGCGCCCTGGCGCACGCCGAGACGAATAATAAAAGGCGAAGCAACGCTCCATTCAGGGGTGAGGACAACATCGCTTTCCTCTTCGAGGCGCAGCGCCCCCTGACCGTCAACGCGGTCACGAGCGGCGGAAACAATGTCCCCCAGAACTGCCGAGGCCGTCGGGTAACCACCCGCACCCAAACCGAGGAAGGCGAGCGTGCCGGCAGCTTCAGCCTCAACATAGACGCCGTTTGCGGGACCATGAAGCGAGGCAAAGGCATGGTCGGAAGGAACGAAGGTCGGTTCCACCCCGAGAGCCAATACCTGCTCCCCTGCTTCACCCCTGAGTTGCGCACGCGCCACAAGCTTGACCACACATCCAAGCTCGGCGGCAAAAGCGATGTCATCGGTCGACAAAGTCGTAATACCCTGCCTTGGAACAGAATCGACACTGACCCAGCGACCGAAAGACAGGGAGGACATGATCGCGCATTTTGCCGAGGCGTCGTAGCCTTCAACGTCTGCACTGGGATCCGCTTCAGCGAAGCCGAGCTCTTGCGCCTGAGCCAAGGCCTCGTTGTAGTCAGCGCCACGCGTCGTCATCGCATCGAGAATGAAGTTCGTCGTACCATTCACGATTCCCGCAATCTGACGCACGCGATCACCGCGTAGCGAGCTGGAGAGGGCATGGATCACGGGAATTGCACCCGCGACCGAGGCCTCGAAATACAAGCGAGTATTGGCCCGACGAGCAGCTTCAAAAAGCTCTGGACCACGCGAGGCAATCAATGCCTTGTTTCCCGTAACAACAGCACTTCCATTGCGCAGGGCAGCCATCACATAGTCAAAGGCGGGTTCAACCCCACCGATCAATTCGACAACAATGTCTTTTCCATCGATCACTGCATAAGGATCCGTTGACAAAAGTTCCGAGGCGATAGGGAAAGCACGCTTGGCCTCGAGGCGGCGAACAAGCACTGATTCAACATCAAGACGTACTCCTAGGCGTCGCTCGTATTCATCCGCCCATTGGTCGAGCAAATGAATAACGTGGCCGCCCACCGTTCCTGCTCCCAGGACACCAATACGAATCGGCGTAGCTGCGCTCATTTTTCCCCCTGCATCAGGTGTCACGCACGCATCAATGCGGACTTTTCTTTCTGTGAACTGTGATGAGTCTACTGTGCGAATCCCTCCCCCACGGGTATCAACAAACACTTTGAGATACGTAACTTTCAATCACTTCACCTGAGGGACTTTTGTCCTACACTTGTAGTGACCGGAGCGACAAAAGTCCCAGATTGTTAGACACCGCATATGGGCGAAACGTGCATAAAGATGCTGTTCGTGCATCAAGTGAGGGAGACTATTACCAGATGCCCAACACGGCACCAAAGATGAGGCCGAGCCTCATCAACCGGAGGTTTTCAGCCTGAAAGCCGCGGCAACCGAGAAGAGGGAAAATGACTGATCAGCAGACCGCCGACGTCACTACCGACGCATGGGACGGTTTTGTTAGGGGCCACTGGTCCGAAGAAATCGACGTGCGTGACTTCATCCAGCGCAACTACACCCCTTACGAAGGAGATGCTTCCTTCCTCGCCGGGCCGACGGAAAAGACCCTGCGCGTGTGGGAAACCCTTGAAAAGAACTACCTGTCGGAGGAACGTAAGGTTCGCATCCTCGATGTTGACACCCACACCCCCGCAGACATTGACGCTTTCAAGCCCGGCTACATCAGCGAGGACGACGATGTGATCGTCGGTCTGCAGACTGATGCTCCGCTCAAGCGTGCGATGATGCCCAATGGCGGCTGGCGCATGGTTGAGACCGCCATTAAGGAAGCTGGTAAGGAAGTTGACCCCGAGGTCAAGAAGATCTTTACCCAGTACCGCAAGACCCACAACGATGCCGTCTTCGATATCTACACTCCTCGCATTCGTGCAGCGCGTTCCTCGCACATCATCACCGGCCTTCCGGACGCATACGGCCGTGGCCGCATCATTGGTGACTACCGCCGCGTCGCGCTCTACGGTGTCGATTACCTGATCGAGCAGAAGCAGAAGGACAAGGATCGCTACGCAGATCAGCCTTTCTCCGAGCACTGGGCACGCTACCGCGAAGAGCACTCAGAGCAGATTAAGGCTCTGAAGAAGCTCAAGAAGATGGCAGCCGATTACGGCTATGACATCTCCGGTCCCGCTCGTAACGCTCACGAAGCAGTGCAGTGGACCTACTTCGGCTACTTGGCATCCGTGAAGTCTCAGGACGGCGCCGCGATGTCCATCGGCCGTCTCTCCGCATTCTTCGACTGCTACTTCGAACGCGATCTGAAGAACGGTACCCTGACCGAGCTCGATGCCCAGGAAATCGTCGACTCCCTGGTTATTAAGCTGCGTATTACCCGCTTCCTGCGCACCATCGATTACGATCAGATCTTCTCCGGTGACCCCTACTGGGCAACTTGGTCAGATGCCGGCTTCGGCGAAGACGGTCGTACTCTGGTCACCAAGACCTCCTTCCGTCTGCTGCAGACCCTGCGCAACCTCGGCCCCGCACCTGAGCCGAACATCACCATCTTCTGGGATGAGAAGCTCCCCAAGGGCTACAAGGAATTCTGCGCACTGATCTCCATCGAGACCTCCTCGATCCAGTACGAATCCGATGAGCAGATTCGTGAGCACTGGGGCGACGACGCCGCCATCGCATGCTGCGTCTCCCCCATGCGTGTCGGCAAGCAGATGCAGTTCTTCGGCGCCCGCGTGAACTCTGCAAAGGCCCTCCTCTACGCCATCAACGGTGGCCGCGATGAGATGAGCGGAAAGCAGGTCATGGAAGGCTACGAGCCCATCAAGGGCGACGGCCCCCTTGACTTTGATGAGGTCTGGGCGAAGTACGAAGAGATGCTGGACTGGGTTGTCGGAACCTACGTCGAGGCTCTGAACATCATCCACTACTGCCACGATCGTTACGCATACGAGGCAGTTGAGATGGCTTTGCACGACTCGGAGATCGTCCGCACCATGGGCTGCGGCATCGCCGGCCTGTCCATCGTTGCTGACTCCCTGTCTGCAATCAAGTACGCAAAGGTCTACCCGATCCGCGATGAAACCGGACTGGTCGTTGACTACCGCACCGAGGGTGACTTCCCGACCTACGGTAACGACGATGACCGCGCAGACGACATTGCAGCAACCGTCGTTCACACCATCATGGATAAGATCCGCGCGATCCCCATGTACCGTGACGCGATCCCGACCCAGTCGGTGCTGACCATTACCTCGAACGTTGTTTACGGTAAGGCAACCGGTTCCTTCCCCTCGGGCCACCAGAAGGGCACCCCCTTCGCCCCCGGCGCAAACCCGGAGAACGGCATCGATACTCACGGCATGGTTGCCTCCATGCTTTCCGTTGCCAAGCTCGACTACAACGACGCGCTGGACGGTATCTCGTTGACCAACACCATTACCCCTCAGGGTCTTGGTCGTACGCGCGACGAGCAGATCACCAACCTGGTGGGCATCCTCGATGCAGGCTTCGTTCCTGACGATTCCTGCTGTGTCGATGCAACCAAGGGCTACTGATAGAAACAAGTCTTAGGCAAACGGAACACCGCTTGTCTATCCGGCCCCACCCGGAAGAAAAGGAGAAATGAAATGGCAACTAAGACCTACGAAGAGCGTCTTGCTTCCATGAAGGCCGCCCGCGAAGAGCGTGAGGAAGGCGCTGGTCTGTACCACGCCAACATCAACGTTCTCGACCAGGCAACCCTCGAGGACGCAATGGAGCACCCCGAGAACTACCCGAACCTGACCGTTCGCGTCTCGGGCTACGCAGTGAACTTCGTGAAGCTCACCCGCGAGCAGCAGCTGGACGTGCTTTCCCGCACCTTCCACCACTCTGCCTGAGAGTAGCTTGACTGAATGGGGCGCTGGCCGCAGGGCCCGCGCCCCATTCGCTTTCTCAGCCCACTGACGAAATTTTTTCCGTACCTTGATCGTTCTTCCCCATAGGAACGTCAAGGGCACACCCCACGGAGTACACGATGACCATGACATTGAGTGACACTGATCTTCTTCGCGATCAAGACTTTCAGGCACCCTTAGCTCGCACAGCTGGCCAGGGCGTCGAAGGCCTCGAAGAGCTGACCGATCTTGAACGCTCAGACCGCCTCGCTCGCATGCGCGAAGGCACCCTTGGGTCAATTCACTCGTGGGAATTGGTCACTGCCGTCGATGGCCCCGGAACCCGCATGACGGTCTTCTTGAACGGCTGTCCCCTACGCTGCCTCTACTGCCACAATCCTGATACCTTCCTCATGAAGGACGGCGCTCCCATTTCAGATGTCGAGCTGCTCAACAAGATTCGTCGCTACCGCCGCGTATTTAAGGCGACAAATGGTGGCATCACGCTATCTGGTGGCGAAGTACTGATGCAGCCAGCTTTTGCCAAGCGCATTATCTTGGGCACGAAGGAAATGGGGATCCACACCTGCATCGATACCTCAGGTTATCTGGGCGCCAACTGCGACGAAGAGATGTTGGACAACCTTGATCTTGTTCTTTTGGACGTCAAGTCTGGCTTCCCTGAGACCTATAAGGAGGTCACGGGACGAGATCTGCAACCAACTATCGACTTCGGTGACCGCATCGCAAAGCGCGGTGGCCCAACCCGTATGTGGATCCGATTCGTTCTGGTTCCTGGCCTGACAGACGATCCCGAGAACATCCACAAGGTCGGAGAGATCGTTCAGCGCTGGACGAACGTCATTGACCGCGTTGAGGTGCTTCCCTTCCACCAGCTCGGTTCCGACAAATGGAAGAGCTTGGGACTGGAATACAAGTTGGAGGATACGAAGCCCCCATCGCCCGAGGCCACCGAAAAGGTCCGCGAATACTTCCGCTCTCTGGGCTTCGAAGTCCACTAGGTAGCGCCGTTAATATTTGGGCCACTGCACCAGCGTGTGACGCTCGGCAGTGGCCCAAAGTTTATAAGGTCGAGCCTCAATTCAAAGTATCGAGGACTACCTGGCGGTTTTCATCTTCGCGTAGCTCACGGATAACACGCGCTGGATTGCCCACGGCAAGGCTGCGAGGCGGAATCGAACGCGTCACAACTGCGCCAGCTCCAATAACACTGTCATGGCCAATAGTGACGCCTTGGCACACCGTCACGCCGCTGGCCAGCCACACATTGTCTTCAATGGTGATGGGTTCGGCGCTCTCCCATCCCTCGCGACGCGGGCCGTGTTCCAATGGGTGAATTGGTGTGAGCAGCTGACAATTCGGGCCGATCAGGACATCATTACCAATGCGAATCTCGGCGACATCAAGTGCGGTTAACCCGTAGTTCGCCCAGACTCCTTCACCGATATGAATATTGATTCCGTAATCGACTCGGAAGGGCGGACGAATCGTCACTCGCTGTCCCACACTGCCCAATATTTGCTCGAGCAGATAGTGTGCAATGTCGGGATCTTCCGGAAAGGCGGCTTCATGGAGTTTAAGAAGACGTTGAGCGCGTCTGCTGACCTCAGACATCTTCGGATCATCACCGATATACCAGTCCCCTGCGATCATGCGTTCCCAATTGCTTCGCCCATCAGCTTGGAAAGCACCGTGATCGCGCCTCATGAATGAAGCCCTTCCCTCAGCATCCCTAAGAGCAGCTCAAAAGAATAGCGGTCTGAACGTGGGTCTTCGGGATGCCACTGGACACCCACGATAGGAGCCTGCGGGTCTTCCACGGCCTCGATCGTGCCATCGGGGCTGCTCGCAATCGAGCGCAGTCCCGTCGCCAGACGATCGATCGCCTGGTGGTGCGCAGAACTCACCGTGAGCTCATGGCCAAAGCCCGCTCGGGCCAAAGAAGACTCGTCTTCGACAATGACTTGATGACGAGTAAAACGGTGGTCATCCAGGAGCGTCGGACTTTCATGTCCCTCCATATCTTGAATGAGCGTTCCACCGTAAGCGACATTGATGACTTGGTGTCCCCTGCAGATACCGAGAAGAGGAAGCTGGCGCTCCCGGCACTGCAGAACCAATTCGATTTGCCTGCGGTCGCCATCTGGCCAGTGCTGACCTTCACGGGGGTAACCGGTTTCCATGCCGTAGAACTCAGGATGGACATCGGGGCCACCGAGGAGAATCACCGCATCGATCCCCTCCACAACCTCGGATGCTGGCCGAGGATCGCTATCGGCGATATGGAGCTGAACATCCCACGAACTAATCGCTTGAGAAAGCACGCTTCCCTGAAGGGCTTCGAGCAGCGATTGCTCACGACACGTTGGACGGTGATCGGTCAGGGCACTGACCAGAAGGCGAGGGCGAGTCATCACGTCTCCTTTGAGATGAACCTTAGGCGAGGGTTCCCATGGGATCCCATGCGGGCAATACGATCGGATCCTTGTCCAGACTTGCTGCCAGCTCTGCAGGCAAGGCGCTCTTACGAACGACGACCTCAAACACATTGTCCGTGAACCACTGGTCATCCATCGTGAAGAAGCCTGAGTCACCCGGCTCCTCACCCCAGGAATTCTCAACCCTCCACGCACGAGGCGCGCCGGCCTCGTCAAGGTCAACGCCGGTGAAGAGCATTGCGTGATCCATCGCGGATTCTCCCGAACGCACGCGCTCAAGCTTGCTCGAGGAGAAATCAACTCCGAACAGGCGATCGTAGTCGTGGATTCCCGTGACGAAGAAGCCAAGACCACGGTCATAAGGCTGCGAGACATCGGCACCGAACCAGACGGGTTCACCTGCAACGATCTGCTCGGCGGCGATGCGCTTGATCGCATCGATGGGAGCGTTGAGGTAACGAATCGGACGGCCGCCCACGACATTGCCCAAGTGCTCAACGGTTTCCATCGAGCCCTTCGGGTTTTCGGGACGCGGGTCATCGACCAAGCAGATGTAGTCGCTCAGATCAACGCCCACGTGTGCCTCATAGAATTCATGAGGTGTCACCTCGCCATCGCGATGGAAATTCCCTTCGTCATCGCGCCACTGCCAGTTAAAGCGTGCGGGCGGCTCACCCAAGGAAACAACCAAGATCTTCCAAACATCGGCAAGGATTTCGCGGCGCTTCGCGTCGATCTCTTCTGTATCTGCTCCGCCAGCAATAGCCTCGCGCAAGCGAAGCGCACCCACACGAAGAACCGCACACAATCGTGCGTTCATGGGACGAGAGTTGGTCGAAGCCTCGCTCTCGGGCATAACTTCCTTGGGAACCAGACCGTACTTCATGTAGATCGACGCAGCCATATCCCACTGACCACCATCACCCAAGACGTCGGCAAGCAGGAACTGCACGAGGCGACCGTCGACGGGCTCGTCAGCAGTTGCGATGATGTCGGTGAGGAACCAGTTGGCACGCTCAAACTTATCCCAGAAGAAAACGTAGCTCTGGGAGAACTCGAAGTTCTTTACGCCCAGGCTCACGCGCGCCCGCGAGCGCAGCAGATTCAGCGAGGAGAAAAGCCAGCAACGGCCTGATTTCTTCTGCGAAGTAGCCTTCCACTCATCGAGGCGGTGCGAGATCGCCGTCGTCGTGTGCTGGATAGCTTCACGGTTCAGCGATGCTGTTTCGATTCCCATTTGAGTCGCGGCGTTCCTCGCCAAGGCGAGTTCATCCGCATGTGCGTGGCGGAGGTCGTCAACGAGTCCCTTCGTAATTTCAGGCATGTCAATCCTCTCGTGTGTCCTGATTATCAGCGCCATTGCTTCCTTCATAGTACGCGTATCGGCAGATCGTGAAGGTATTTGTCCATGATCGAGGCGTTTTGTATTGCGCATTCGAACACGGGCCTGAAGTCTTATCACATCCTCGCTGAGCGCCCCTAAACTAGTGGAGTCAGCGTGGAAGGGCCACGCAGGTGTCACAGCGAGGTGCACAATGTCTCTCCATGCTTCCGGCCGCGAGTTTTCATGCGAAGTCGGGGACTATACGCTCAGTATTGTCAGCGTCGGCGGTGGGATTTCTTCATTCAAGTGGCGCGGACGCGATTTGCTCTTCCCTCATAACGTCGCCGAGGTTGCTCCCGGTTGGTCCGGAAAGGTACTTCTCCCGTGGCCCAACCGTATTGCCGATGGACGCTACACCTGGGATGGAAAGGAATATCTTCTTCCGGTCAACGATCGCGGGACCGGCACCGCCTTGCATGGACTGGCTGGATGGGTTCCTTGGGAGTTTATTGATGCGACGGCCTCGCACGTGGTCCTAGAGGCTTTTGTCGCCGCCCAGGAAGGCTATCCGTGGCCGCTGAGCGCACGCCTCGATCTTCATCTTGATGCCGAAAAGGGACTCAGCATTGATATTTCCGCCAAAAACCTGGGAGACTCCCCCGCGCCCTATGGTTCTTCTCTTCACCCTTACCTTCTTGCGGCAAACAGCGTGAATGAATGCACCCTGCACTCACCGGCTTCGACAATCGTCATGACGGATCACAATCTCCTCCCCACCGCTATCGAAGCAGTTCACGATGCCTATGATTTCCGCACTGCCCACAAGATTGGCGACCTGTTCATCGATCATTGCTTCGGGGGCCTTGACCGGCAGTGGGAAGTTCGCCTAACAGACGATGAGGGCAAGGGCGTTTCTTTGTCCTCGAATACGCCCTGGGTCCAACTCCACACTGCGGATGCTCTTGGGCGCCCCGGTTTAGCGGTCGAGCCTATGACATGCCCGCCCGACGCTTTTAACTCGGGCATCGATGTCGTTTCTCTGGCCCCGGGCCAAAGACATCGTTTATCGATGTCCATCCGCGGCCTGTGAAGCTTCGTGCGATACTGATGCGGTGTTGACCTTTCAGGAAGCGATTGCGAGCGGAGCGGATCTTCCCGTCCATGCCTTGCTCCCTGAATTTTCCCAAGCTTTCACTCCGGGCAGTGTTTCTATTGTTTCAGCGAGTGCGGGAAGTGGTAAAACAACGCTCATTCCTCTTGCCTGCGCGGATCTCATAGCGAGCGGAGAACGCGTGATTGTGTGCTCTCCGCGGCGAATGAGTGCACGCTCGTGCGCGCGGCGCCTCGCGAGCCTACTCAAAGACCGCCTCGGCAATCTCGTGGGCTTCAGCGTGCGCGGGCAAAGTCAACGCAGCGGGGAAACGCGCATTGAATTCGTGACCCCGGGAGTGCTCGCGCGAATGATTCATTCTGACCCGGGACTTGATGGCATCGGATGCGTCATCCTCGATGAGTTCCACGAACGGGCTGTCGATAGCGACCTGTCTTTGGCTTTTCTTATCGATATTCGCTCTCTATTGCGCGAAGACCTGCGTTTAGTTGTCATGTCCGCGACCATCGATGACACTGCCCTGGGGAAGCTTCTTGGCGATCTTCCTTTGCGTTTCTTTGAACTCAAACGCGAGTTATTCCCCGTTTCCATCCGGTGGGAGGCACCGCCGCGTGGGATTGAGGTCTTCCAAGGAGATCGAATCAGCCGCGGTTTCTTACGTCATATTGCTTCTCTGGCTCGAGATTGCCTCGACACTTATCCCGGTGATGTCTTGGTTTTTCTTCCAGGAGTGTGGGAGATCGAAAGGGTGTGCGAGTTTCTCGACGACGCCGATGCACAGGTTATTCCTCTGCATGCTCAGCTGTCTCCCACCCGGCAAGATGAGGTCTTTTCGCCGTCCAATGAACGACGAATCATCGTCTCTTCGGCTATTGCAGAGAGTGCGTTGACCGTCCCCGGAGTGCAAATTGTCATCGATTCAACCCTGAGCCGTCAGACTCGTTTCTCTCCTTCCCGCGAGGCAAGCTCACTGGTGACGATCCCATCGCCTCGTTCTTCAATGATCCAGCGCGCGGGACGTGCGGGACGAGTGGGGCCGGGAGTGTGCATTCGCGCGATGGAGGAATCTACCTGGTCTATGCGCCCAGCGCATCCCTCCCCCGAAATCACCGCCTGCGACCCCCTTCCTCCGCTTCTTTCGGTTGCGTGTTGGTCGCGAGCAGACTTCTCCTGTCTGCGTCTTCTCGATACCCCAAGCGCGGGCTACGAAGCCTATGCGCGCACCTCACTTCAGGCCTTGGGTGCGATTGACGAGGCCGGGCTTGCCCTTCCCCACGGCCGCGAGTTGGTCCTTGCCCCCGTTGATCCTCGAATCGCACACGCCCTGAGTGCGCTTCAGGGGAGTATTCCAAGCGGTATCGCAGCCATGTGCGCGGCGCTTGTATCTGAAGATCTTCGCCCGCAAGGCGCTGATTTGCTAAGCGCTATCTATTCTCTTTTCCCCTCGAGCCCTCAGGGAAAACGAGTTGAAGAATCAGCTGCACGTTTAGCTTCCGGTATTCGCCCGCACTTCGATGCGGATACAAAACAGGCGCTTTCGCAGGCGCTACCTCTTTTTGTTGCCTTCGCGTATCCCTTGAGAATTGCACGTAAACGCGCTCAGGGCACGCGTTATCTGTTGGCCTCCGGACAGGGAGCCAGCCTTCCTCCCTCTTCTTCTTTAGAAGGTAGCGAGTGGATTGCGATCGCGGAGCTTCAATCTGAGGGTAATGCGGATGCCATTATCCGTTCAGCTCTGCCCATTGACAGTGATGATGTGGATCTGGCGGCTTCACACCTGCGTGAGAAAACCTCACATTTACGCGTCGACAATGGCGTAATTATTGGCTTTGAGGAAGAAAAACTGGGGGCCATCGTGCTCTCTAATACGCGTTTGCCTTCCCCTGACCGATCTGAGATGCGCGAGGTGGCGCGGCGAAATCTTGAGGAAATGAGCGTCAGCGATCTTCCGTGGGATGACAATGCGAAACAGCTTCGTATGAGGATTATGGCGTGTCACAGATTCATCGGTGATCCCTGGCCGCCGCTCGATGATGCCCACATCATTCCTGCATGCATTGATCACTTGAGCGAGCAGTGGAGTGCGGGAGTGGCTTTTTCTCAGCTGGACCTGAGCGAGGCCTTGAATGCGTTGCTCCCCTGGCCGCTCAACATGGATCTTGAGCGAGAGGCGCCACAGCAGATCACGATTCCGACGGGTGCTCATCGAAGCGTGAAGTGGGATGAAGACGGAGCCTACGTGCGCTTGCGTGTCCAAGAGGCCTTCGGTTGGACCGATACTCCACATTTTGTTCGAGGGCGTCTTCCGCTTCGCATTGAGCTCACTGATCCGGCAGGCCGCCCCGTTGCGATTACAAGCGATCTTGCCTCTTTTTGGGAGGGGCCCTACCAGCAGGTCCGTTCTCAGCTTCGCGGAAGATACTCCAAGCATCATTGGCCTGAAGATCCCTTCTCTGTTGCCCCGACATCGCGAACAAAACGCCACAGCACTCATTCTTAGTGATCCCCCTCACCTTCCTACGAAACAGGGAATGTCCTGCCATTCATGTCGTTGAAGTGGATGAAATGGGCCTTGATAGATGGAAGGACAGGCCATGGAGAACTTTGATCTCATCGTTGTTGGCGGCGGTAAGGCCGGCAAATCTCTGGCAATGAACCGCGCGAAACAGGGATGGAAGGTCGCGCTCATTGAACGGCAGTTCATCGGCGGTACCTGCATTAACGTGGCGTGTATCCCCACAAAGTCCCTCGTTGCTTCGGCTCGTCGCCTCGACGAGGCTCGCAATGATTCTGTCTTCGGTGTCGAAGGGACTGGGAGCGTCCACATCGACCTCGAGAAGCTGCGCGCACACAAGAATGGCATTGTCTCAGCGATGATCGCCGCACATGAGAAGTTCTTTGCTGCCCCCGGAATTGACTTCATGCGTGGAAGCGCCAGGCTCCTCGATGCGCACAGCGTCGAAGTTGTCGTGGAAGACGGTACGACACGCCAGCTCCACTCTGACAAAGTCCTTCTCAACTTGGGAACGCGCCCCGCGCACCCCCCGATTCCAGGCCTGTGGGAAGCAGGCGCATGGGATAGCGAAGATATCCTGCGCCTCGAAGAAATCCCTTCTTCTTTGGCAATCATTGGCGGCGGATACATCGGTGTCGAGTTCGCCTCGATGATGGCGACCTTCGGTTCGCAGGTCACTGTGATCGCTTCGGGCGAGCATATCCTTGACCGCGAAGACCCCGATATCGCTGCGATCTACCAAGATGTGCTCAGCAAACAGGGCGTCACTGTCCTCACCGGTGCCCGTGCACAGTCGGCCGAAAAGGACGGCGACACCATCCGAATTGAACTTTCCGATGGGCGCGACGTCGTCGCCGAGCGTGTATTGGTTGCGGCGGGGCGCGTTCCCAACACCGATGGCATTGGCCTTACCGAGGCCGGGATTCCCCTGAGTGAGCGAGGCTTCATCGAGGTTGACGATCACTTGCGCACCCCCGTTGAGGGCGTATGGGCAGCAGGTGACTGCGCGGGAACCCCGATGTTCACCCACGCCTCATGGAACGACTACCGTATTATCCGCGAGCAGATGGACGGAGTTTCCCTGGATGACCCGCGAACCTCGAAGGCCGGCCGAGTGATCCCCTGGGCACTCTTTGCTCACCCCGAGCTGGGCCGTATTGGCATCAACGAAACCGAAGCCGCGCAGCGCGGTCTTGATGTTCTTGTCGCTTCGATTGACACGGCTGCGATTCCTCGAGCAAAGACTATGCGCGACACAACTGGAAAGTGGAAGGCGATCGTTGATGCGCATACCCACAAGATTTTGGGAGCTACCCTTGTAGGTCCCCAATCGGGTGAAGTTATTACTGCGGTTCAAGTTGCAATGGAAGCAGGACTAACCTACGAGCAGCTGCGCATGCTTCCCATCGCACACCCAACCATGGGCGAGGGGCTCAATATCCTCTTTGATTCTCTTGCCTAATTTAAGCCCGATGCCCAGGGAATCTGCTCCTGTCACAGGCTGAAACAAGTTGGCCCCGTAGTTTCGAATGAAACTACGGGGCCAACGGCGTCTTTGGGACTACCTTCACATACGCTCGGGAGCCGCAACACCGAGAAGGTCCAGGCCACTACGCAGAACCTGGGCGACAGCATCATTGAGCCACAAGCGTGCAACGTGGCCTTCATCCACCGGGTCATCCCCGCGAGGAGTGACACGGCACTGGCCATACCACGTGTGATAGGCGGCTGCGAGCTGCTCGAGGTAACGCGCAACGCGGTGCGGTTCACGCAAGTCAGCAGCCTGAGCAACCTGCGCAGGGAACTGCGCAAGCACTCCGAGAAGGTCACTATCAGCTGGGGTATCGAGTGCTGCAGGGTTGAAACCAGCCTCGCGGCTTACTCCGTGTTCGGCAGCATTACGCGCAACATTTTGGGTGCGAGCATGTGCATACTGCACGTAGTACACAGGGTTCTCATTCGTATTCGATCCCAAGAGATCCAGATCGATATCGAGGTTTGAATCCATTGAGACACGAACAAGTGCATAGCGAGCAGCATCCACACCCACAGCATCGACAAGATCGTCAAGGGTGACAATGGTTCCAGCGCGCTTGGACATGCGGACGGGAACGCCGTCCTTCACCAAGTTCACCATCTGTCCGATAAGGATCTGCATGTTGACGCCCGGTCTATCACCGAAAGCCTCGCACATTGCCATCATTCGGCCAATGTAGCCGTGGTGGTCAGCGCCCAAGAGATAGATCGCAACGTCGGCACCGCGGTGACGCTTATCAAGGTAGTAGGCAACGTCGCCGGCGAAGTAAGCCGCCTGGCCATCAGACTTGATCAGCACACGGTCTTTGTCGTCTCCGTAAGAGGTTGTCCGCAGCCACACGGCTCCGTCTTGATCAAAAACCTCACCGCGCTTGCGCAAGGTTTCGATTGCGGCATCAACTGCACCGGAATTGTGCAGTGAATCCTCGTGGAAGAAGACATCGAACTCAGAGCGGAAATCGCGCAGACGCTGCTTGATCTCATCGAACATCAGCTCAACACCACGCGCACGGAATGCCTCAACGGCTTCTTCTTCGGGAAGCGTGACCGGATCAGGCTCTCCAGCCGCGACCGCGTCTTCGCGCACCTGGGCAGCGATATCAGCAATGTACTGGCCGCCGTAGCCATCTTCGGGAGCTTCGTGTCCCATCGCGCGCGCGTAGAGCGAACGCGCGAAGCGATCGATCTGCGAGCCGTGATCATTGAAGTAGTACTCGCGGGTCACCTTCGCACCCGATGCCTTCATTAGGCGCGCGAGAGAGTCGCCAACGGCTGCCCAACGCGCACCGCCCAAGTGGACCGGACCGGTCGGGTTAGCGGAGACGTACTCCAGGTTGATGTGCAGGCCCGTCATAGACTCACCGCGGCCGAAATCACCACCGGCCTCGACGATAGTGCGGGCAAGCTCACCCGCAGAAGCTGCAGCAAGACGAACATTAATAAAACCAGGACCGGCGATTTCGGCACTGTCAATGCCGTCGAGTTCGTTGAGACCGTTGACAAGGATCTGCGCAAATTCACGCGGGTTCATCCCTGCTTTTTTGGCGAGCTGCATTGCGATGTTGCTCGCCCAGTCGCCGTGATCTCTGTTTCGAGGACGCTCAACCTTTACTGTGTCGGGGACGTCAACGGGATCGAGAGACAGATGTCCCTGAGCGATCTCGGCGAGCAATAAATCATGAATATGGGATGCAAGTTCTTCTGGAGTCACGATTTAAGGGTAATAGTTTGCCTTGCACCTGTGCCACACGCATCGATCTGTGACAGCTCACAAAATAGTGTAGTAAAGTTCGGTTATACGAAGATTAATAGGCGTTGGGGGAACAATGGCAAGCGGGCACCGTCTCAAAGAACATCGGCTTTTTGCGCTCATGGGGCCTGCATTCATCGCCGCAATCGCCTACGTCGATCCCGGAAACGTCGCCGCGAATATTACAGCTGGCGCACGCTACGGCTACCTTTTGGTCTGGGTTCTTGTCCTATCCAATATCGCAGCGATGCTTGTTCAATATCTCTCCGCAAAGCTCGGAATCGTCACCGGACAGTCTCTTCCTGCTCTCTTGGGAAGTCGCCTTCGCCCCCGTAACCGCGTCCTTTTCTGGCTCCAAGCTGAGCTCGTTGCAGCGGCAACGGACCTTGCGGAAGTCATCGGCGGAGCGATCGCTCTCAATCTTCTCTTCGGCATTCCGCTCCTATGGTCGGGCGTCATCATCGGCGCTGCATCCATCGTGATCTTGCTCTTCCAAGGACGCCGTCAAAACATCTTCGAAGCAGTCATCATCGGGATGCTCGTTGTCATCACAGCCGGATTCCTTGCGGGACTCTTCTTCGCTCCCCCACACTGGTCGGAAGTGGCCTCGGGGCTGATCCCACGCTTCAAGGGTTCCGATTCGATCTTGGTTGCCGCATCCATGCTTGGCGCGACGGTCATGCCTCACGCGATTTACTTGCACTCATCCTTAGTCAATGACCACCACACCGATCCTGAGGTTGAGCGCCCCCACAAGAGAGCGCTCCTTCGAGCAACACGCCACGATATTTTGTGGGCACTGAGCATTGCGGGAATCGTGAACATCGGCCTGCTCCTTCTTGCGGCATCTGCACTATCCGGAGTTGAAGGAACAGACACAATCGAGGGTGCCTACCACGCGATCGCACACGCATTGGGTCCAACGGTTTCAACAATTTTTGCACTCGGTCTTCTGGCTTCGGGCTTGGCCTCGACTTCAGTTGGCGCCTACGCGGGTTCTGAAATCATGAACGGACTCCTCCACGTGAACGTCCCCCTTCTAGCGCGCAGACTCGTCACCATTATTCCGGCGCTCATCATCTTGGGAATGGGGGCAGAACCGACCTGGGCCTTAGTCCTTTCTCAGGTCGCCTTGTCCTTTGGAATTCCCTTTGCGATCGTTCCCCTCATGCGACTGACCCGATCCAAAGAAGTCATGGGCGAGTACGCGAATAAGCCGCTGACAATCACAGTGGCTTCCGTGATTGCAGCGGCAATTATTCTGCTCAATATTCTTCTTGCTTACCTCACCATCACCGGTCAGGGCTAGGAGATCTATCAGTAGGCATCCATGACGGCGATGCGACGCTTGTGACGCTCATCTTCGCTGAAGGGCGTCGACAGGAAGGTCAGAACGAAACGCGTGGCATCTTCGAGGGAATGCTGGCGAGCGCCAACGGAAATGACGTTGGCATTGTTGTGCTCGCGAGCAAGAACCGCGATCTCTTCATTCCACACCAGAGCCGCACGGACTCCCTTGACGAGGTTTGCAGCCATCTGCTCACCGTTTCCAGAGCCTCCAATGACAACGCCCAGAGAGCCCGGTTCAGCGGCGACACCTTCGGCCGCTGCAATGCACATTTGAGGGTAGTCATCGTTGGGGTCATAGGTGGTTGCACCGTGGTCCACGACTTCGTAGCCGGCATCGCGCAGGACGCCTACCAGATGTTCCTTGAGTTCAAAACCTGCATGATCAGTCGCAATATGAACGCGCATATGAAGTTCCATTCGATTGTGAGGACTGCGAACCCCTACATGATAGGGGGTAGCCAGCCTTAAAGACTAGCGTTTGAGCTGGGGCTAAAGACTGATAAACTGACGTGGTTGCCCCGATAGCTCAGTGGATAGAGCGTTCGCCTCCGGAGCGAAAGGTCGCAGGTTCGAATCCTGTTCGGGGCACTTTTCGCGCCGCAATAATTGAGCGTACTAAAAGCGCCGCGAACCACCCTGCGAAAAGCAGAGCATCCACGCGCGGAGACAACACCGAGGCACACCAAGCACCCACTGGAACTGCGCATACTGCAGCGACGCCCACCGTTACTGCTGGCCCCAAGCGCAGGAGGCCTCGGCGATAGTTCGTGAAGGTCCCGCTAAGCGCACCCGGGAGCATGACGACCATAGAGACCCCGCGCGCGCCGAGGTCAGACATTCCCAGCAAAGTCAGCCCCGGAACTGCAACTCCTCCCCCACCGATCCCAAGTAGACCAGAGAGAAAACCGCAGATTAGCCCGATGGCGACCAGAGCGCAGGCAATCGCAACGCTCATGGTGAGCACTCCCTCACGTGCGGGAACGTAGAAGACCTGAAGCGCGATCAGCGTCAGGATGAAGGCAACGAAGCACCAGCGCAAGGCCACTTCACGCATACGCGCGAGCAGCCAGGTTCCTCCCTGCACGCCGATGAGCATTCCAATCATCATCAACAATGCCGGAACCCAAGCAATGCGCCCCGACCAGGAGTACGAAATCACCCCCGACAAACACGTGGGGACAATTGCAAGAAGACTTGAAGCCGAGGCCTGACGCTGGGAAAACCCCACCGCCATGAGCGCAGGGACAATGACCGTCCCACCGCCAATCCCAAACATTCCCGAAAGAAAACCAGCGAAGAGCCCCGCAATAATCAGGATCAGGGCATTTCGCATTGCCTGTGACATCCGTCCTCCTTGTACTCCTCCATTTTAAGCGTGATAGATGCCCCATAACCGCATGCAAAGACACTCAGTGCCACCCATGCACCCATGTCCTAGGATGAATATGGCAGGTTGCCGCATAGCTTTTACGTCAAGGAGTTGCCTTGGAATACCCCTTGTGGTCACTTATTCCATTCGTTACGATGCTCGCTTGCATCGCTGTTTTGCCGTTAATCCCTGCAACCTCGCACTGGTGGGAACGCAATTCCAGCCAGCTGACGGTTGCACTGGTCTTGGCGATCCCGACGACCGCGTGGATGTTCTGGAAGGCCGGAAGCGCTCCGCTCATTGACACGGGAATTGAGTATTTCCAATTCATCTGCTTGCTGTTCTCGCTCTACGTAGTATCGGGGGGCATCCACCTCGCGGGCGACATTCGGGCAACCCCCCGGAACAACACGATTTTCTTGGCAATTGGCGGCGTTCTAGCATCTTTCATTGGAACAACCGGCGCGGCAATGCTGTTGATCCGTCCCCTGCTTGCCACCAACCGCGAGCGTGTGAACAAGGTCCACACCGTCCTCTTCACGATCTTCATCGTGGCCAACTGCGGCGGTTTGCTGACCCCTCTGGGCGACCCGCCGCTCTTCCTCGGTTTCTTGAACGGTGTCCCCTTCACGTGGACGCTGAACCTGTGGAAGGAATGGGCATTCGTCTTGGCGATCCTTCTTTTGTCGTACTACTCGCTTGATCGCCTGTACTACGCAAGCGAACCCAAGGCGGCCATCGAAGAGGACAACGAGGACATCGAACCTCTGCGATTGCACGGCGCGATTAATCTCCTGTTCTTCGCAGCGATTATCTGCTCCGTTGCTTTCCTACCTTCGTGGGATGCCGAGGCCATCATCGAAGGCCATGCGCACGGAAGTGAGTTGGTCCCATGGCGCGAGATCGTCATGTTGCTTGCGGCTGGTCTGTCACTGACCATCGGAAACAAGAAGGTCCGCTATGAGGAAAATGCCTTCCAGTGGTCCCCCATTGCCGAGGTCGCGGCCCTCTTCATCGGCATTTTCGCCACGATGGCCCCCGCACTGCGCGTCCTCGAAGAGGTTGCTCCTTCGCTCCCCTTGAACCGCGGAACTTTCTTCGTCTTCACTGGTTCTTTGTCCTCGGTTTTGGACAACGCTCCGACCTATATGACCTTCTTCGGAATGGCAAAGACTCTGGGTGGGGATGGAACGCTCATTGCCGGAGTTCCCGAGACTTACCTGATCCCGATCTCTTTGGGCGCGGTTCTGTGCGGCGCTATCACTTACATCGGAAATGGTCCGAACTTCATGGTTAAGTCCGTTGCCGAGGCCGATGGTATTGAAATGCCCAGCTTCGGTCGCTACATTGTTGATTCCTTCATGCTGCTTGTTCCCGAGCTCGCGGCAATGGCAATGATTTTCATTGGCAGTGGCTGGGTGCGCATCGCAGGTATCGTCTTGGCGGTAGTGCTGGTGGGAGTTTCGCTCTGGCGAATCGCACGCGCTCGTACCATTGAATTGGCAACACGTACTCAGGGAATCGACATCTAAAGAAGCCGTTGACATTGAGGCGTGGTCCCCCTTTTCGGAGCCACGCCTCAATTATTTACTCTGCATTCGCTGGCGCGATCGGGACCCATTGGCCCCGATCTTCCAATACCCGACGAGCGAGGGTCGGGTGATCGGTGATGAGGCCGTCAACTCCTAGGTCTAGGAGACGATGCATCTGCGTCTCTTCATTGACCGTCCACACGTGCACGGCACAGCCCAAGGCGTGTGCAGTCGCAACAAAACGGCGATCGACCACGCGGATGACACCCATCTTCTCCGGGACCTGCACTGTCCATACTCCCTCAAGGGGACCCGGAACTCGCAAACGGGTAGCGGGCTGGGCGAGCTGGGACGCCGCTACAAGCCTCGTCACCGCTGCAACCCCCAGTGATGTGACCAAGCGCGGTTCACGAGAGCGAAGAAGGCGAAGGCGTGACTCATCGAAAGAAGCGATAAGAACCCTGCCCAAGGCCTCGTGCTCACGCACAACATCGAGCAAAGGAAGCGCAACTTCAGCGCTCTTGGCATCGACGTTGAAATACATGTCGGGGAAACTCTCTAGAGCATCTGCCAAGCGGATCATTCGACCGCCATCTACCCCCCGTAACTGTTCCAACTGCGACCATGGCATCTGACGGATCTCGCCCTTGGCTGGGTAGGTACGATCCACTTTCGGATCATGGTTGAGAACCACCTGACCGTCCGCACTCAGGTGTGCATCGGTCTCGACGTGGAAAACCTGAATGTCTCGTAGTGCTTGAAAAGCTTCCGGCGTATTTTCAGGAGCTTCGGCTCCCCCGCCACGATGAGCAAGAATCAGAGGGCCTTCACCAAGAACCCGATACATTGTCAGCACTCCTTGCCGATAAAGATGGCCTTGTGCTCAACCATCCATTTTTCCGGATCAACCGGTTCGTTCTTCGAGTTATGGATTTCGAAGTGAAGGTGCGGTCCCGTTGACCATCCATTCGAGCCAACTGCACCGATCTGTTCACCCGCATTGACCTGCTGACCAACCTTGACCTTGATGTCTTTCATGTATTGATGCAGGTAAGCCGAATAGAAAACGGTTCCATCGCTAAGGGTATGACGCATGGTGATGAGAGCACCCGAACGGGAATTCTCGGATACTTCGGTGACCTCTCCGGGATACACAGCGTGGATCGGGGTTCCAAGGGGAGCTGCCATATCCGTACCTTCGTGCATGAGCATGGTTCCGGACACGGGAGAAATACGCATCGAGAAAGGCGAGGTCACCTGATAGGTCCCCTGCTGAAGCGGCCAATAGAGCGTGTCAGCTTTGGTGAGCGTTCGAGTTCCGTCGGCAGCACTGTCACTACTCAAACACTGAGCGGCAAGAGGTGAACGGACTCGTGAACGCGAGGCGGGATCAACCTGAGCGTTAAGACCGGAAGAGAGCGTGACTGCGTTGGTATCAGTTGCCCATGACTGGGCACCGGCAGCGACGCCAAATTCTCGAGAGGGAATCGAAATCGACACATCCGGGCGCAAATAACCACTCAAGGGGACTGCAATTGTCATTGCACCAAGCGCAAGAAGAACGCCCGAACGCACGATAACTGCACCGATTTTTGATCCTTGAGTGGGCGTGTCCTGGGTGACAGAAGATACGGGAGCACCGTGAATGCGCGCATCATGAGCGCGCGCATGGGCACGCTCTCGACGCGTCGGGAACTTCGGTGCTTCAGGTGTCATAGTTCTTCCATCATCCCAAATAAAAAGCTGGATCGCAGTTACTTGTGTCCTAGTGCTCACTTCAGGAACGATAATTTCCAGGAAGAGTGTCCTTCTGGAGGGCGTCGCGGACCTCACCAACTAGTCGTTCAAGGATATCTTCAAGGAAGAGGACTCCGGTAACGCTCCCGTCTGCTCCCATGACTTCAGCGAGGTGAGCACCGGCGCGTTGCATATGTCGAAGAGCGTCTTCAACTTCTGCGTCCATCGGCACCGCCTCCATTTTGCGGATACGCCACGAGGTGATGGGTTCAAAACGCTCTGTTTCATCGGCATAAAGGACATCTTTAAGGTGAATATAGCCCTTGAGCACTCCCTGAGCGTCCGCAACGGGGAAACGCGAAAACCCAGTGCGGGCAACTTCTTTTTCAACCTGATCCGGAGTAGTGGACTCATCCAAAATAATGAGATCTTCCAAGGGAACCATGACATCGGAGGCGTTCTCCGTCGAGAACTCAAGAGTTCCTGAGAGCAGACCCAGATCATCGTCGATCATTCCCTCCTGCTGGGAGTGTTCAACGATTGTTGCCATCTCTTCGACGGTAAAAGTTGCCGAGATTTCGGATTTTGGTTCAACTCCGGCTATGCGCAAGAACCAATTCGCCAAGTGATCCATACCGTGAATCACGGGGCTGATGACGTGTCCAATGCTGACCAAAATTGGGGCCAGAACAAGGAGTAGGCGCTGCGGGTTCGCGATTGAAAGGTTCTTTGGCACCATCTCACCGAAGACAACGTGCAAGAAGAGGACCAGCGCCAGGGAGAAGGTAAATCCGACGACGTGTACCCACGAGTGCGGCAGTCCCCACTGCTGCATTGGTCCTTCGATTAACGAGGCAAAAGCGGGTTCTGCGACCACGCCAAGGGAGGTGGACGCTACCGTCACGCCCAACTGACAGATCGCCAACATCAAAGAGACATGTTCGAGTGCGAAAAGCGCATACTTCGAACCACGAACTCCTTCTTCAACGAGGGGTTCGATCTGCGAACGACGAGATGAAGTTGTCGCAAACTCACCCGCGACAAAGAACGCATTGAGCGCAAGGAGAATGAGGGTCACGATCACGGCGAAAGTGGCGTTCACAAGAGCACCTCCCCTTCGCTTTCACGCGCGGGAGGAATGATGCTCACCTGCATGACCCGTCGCCCCATCATCTGAATGACCTCTAAGCTGGCGCCCGCAACTTCGCAGCGGTCCCCCACCTGTGGAATCGTTCCAAGCTCAGTCATGATCAGGCCTGCAAGCGTGTCATAGGGGCCATCATCAGGGAGGAAAACTTTCGTTCGCTGCGCGAGTTCATCGATGCGCAATCGCCCCGGGACCAAAAGGCTTCCGTCGGGACGCTGACGAATACCCAGGCGACGCTGATCATGCTCATCCGCGACATCGCCAACGATCTCTTCAACGACATCTTCAAGGGTGACGATTCCCGACACTCCACCATATTCATCGACGACGACCGCCATCTGGAGACCTTCTTCGCGCAACTGCACAAGCAGCGTGCCCAGGTCAAGGGTTTCAGGCACGCGCGGGGCCTCGGCAAGCAAAGAAGACGAAATGACGGGAACTTCATCACGTTTTTCGAAAGGAACAGCGACTGCTCGACGCAAAGAAACGAAACCGATGATGTCATCTCGGTCTTCTCCGATCACCGGAAAACGCGAATGCCCGGTTTCGTGGGCCGCACGGACAACATCGGAAGCCACTGCGTCTTCAGGAATCGTATGGAGAAGGCCGCGGTCAGTCATCACGTCCGCCGCATTCAATTCGCTAATTCGGATCGAGTTCGTAAATAGCGACGCCGTCGAGGTATCCAAAGTCCCCTCTTGGGCGGAGTGACGAACCATCGCGGCAAGCTCCGAGGCGGAGCGCGCGGAAGAGAGCTCTTCTTGAGGCTCAACCCCCATCAGGCGCAAGATGCCGTTGGCCGAGGCGTTGAGGAGCGTAATCACCGGTTTGAAGACAACGGTGAACAAGGAATTGAAGGGGACGATCCGTCCCGCAGTCTTGAGGGGGTGCGCAAGAGCGAGATTCTTTGGAACAAGCTCTCCAAAAACCATGGAGAGAACATTGATCAAAACCGCAGCAACCGCAACTCCTACAGCGGAAGAAACCGCTGTTGACAAACCAAGTCCCACCCCTGCCGAAGTCAGCATATCTGCGAGTGCAGACTGAGTGGTGTAGCCCAAAAGAATCGTCGTCAGCGTGATTCCGACTTGTGCACCGGAGAGCTGCGTCGACAGATTTTTAATCGCCGTGGAGACTTGGCGAGCACGTGCATCTCCGGCCGCAGCGCGGCTTTCAACGACGGCTTGGTCAAGGGCAACAAGAGAGAATTCTGCGGAGACAAAGACAAAAGTTCCCGCGGTAAGGATGACTCCTAAAAGGAGCATTGCGATATCAAGAAGCACGTCGACCTCCTGCATCGAGGCGGCATTGACGCATCAGACTTTGATCAGAGCAACAACTGTCACTTTCCATGATTCCTTCAGTCTATCGGTAGTTGGAGTTCTTCGAAGTGTGAGAAAGGCCCGTTGCAGGTGAGGCATTCGCAGCCCTAGGGCCTAAACTGTTGTCTAAAGTCACATAGCAGTGTTCAGAAAAAAGGATGGTACAGCTGTGGTGGAATCCCCACGTTCACCAGAATGGGTTCAACAAATGCGCCAGCAGTGGTTGGCCGATCCCCACAGCGTCGATGCCTCGTGGCGCGCCTATTTTGAGGGAGATACCGTCCCCGCCCAGCTCCATCGTCCGCAGGCCCCGCTGCCGACGCAACCAACCGCAGTTGTCAGCGCCGAGGCAGCCCTTGCCGCCCAGGCGGACAACCCCGCAACCGAGCAGCCCGAAGTGCTCGTGACTCGCTCCGACCTTCCTCCTGCTCCCCCCGCGCAGGCAAGCGAGGCCTCGTCGCCCTATGCGCGTCGCCACCGCGCTTCGCAGACGCCAGCCTCGCGTTCAATGAGCACGGAAACTGAAGACGATATCCGCGTCTTGAAAGGAATCGCACGCGCAACCGCACGCAATATGGACGAATCACTGAGCGTCCCGACTGCGACTTCTCAGCGCCAGATTGCCGCAAAGATCCTGATTGAGAACCGCGCGGTTGTGAACTCTCACCTGCAGCGCACTGTTGGCGGCAAGGTCTCCTTCACACACCTCATTGGATACGCCATCGTCGAAGCGCTCTCCGAAATGCCACAGTTGAATGTCCGCTACATCCTTCAAGACGGTAAAGCCGCAGTTGAAGAACTGGCACACGTGGGCTTTGGCTTGGCGATCGATATCCAACACGGCGGCGAACGTCGTCTGGTTGTTCCGGTGATCCACGATGCCGATACCTTGACCTTCACGCAATTTGTTGACGCCTATCAGGACATCATCGCTCGAGCAAAGAAGGGCGAACTTACGGCTGAGGATTATCAGGGTGCCACTGTCACCTTGACGAATCCGGGCACCATCGGCACCACAACTTCGGTTCCGCGTTTGATGAGCGGCCAGGGGCTGATTATCGGTGTGGGAGCAATGGATTATCCAGCCGAGTTCGCGGGAGTCTCCCCGCGCAAACTTGCTCTCATGGGAATTGGCAAGACGATGTTCGTCTCGTCAACTTATGATCACCGCGTCATTCAAGGTGCTGCTTCCGGTGAATTCCTCCGCCTCGTGGACACTAAACTTTCGGGTCGCGATGGTTTCTACGAACGCGTCTTTACGGCTCTGCATATTCCTATCCAGCCCTACGTGTGGGAAGCAGACTTCGAGTACGACTTGGAACGCGAGAAGGGCAAGCCTGCGCGTATCGCTGAGCTCATCCACGCCTACCGCTCACGTGGTCACCTCGCGGCCGATACCGATCCCCTGGCGTACCGCGTACGCCGCCACCCCGATCTAGACCTGACCAGTTACGGCTTAACCGTGTGGGATCTGGACCGTTCTTTCCCGACCGGAGGTTTTGGCGGAACGGAGCAGATGCTTCTTCGCGATCTTTTGTCGCGCTTGCACGATACCTACATTCGATCCATTGGTATCGAATACATGCATATCCAAGATCCGCAGCAGCGCCACTGGGTGCAAGAACGCATTGAGGGACCTTTCAAAGCTCCTTCTTCCCAGGAGCAACGCCGCATTCTCTCGACCCTAATTCACGCCGAAGCATTCGAAGAGTTCTTGCAGACCAAGTATCTGGGGCAAAAGCGATTCTCTCTTGAAGGCGGCGAATCTTTGATTCCTCTTCTCGATGAGATCTTGAGCCAGTCGGCACGTCGCGGAATCCACGAGGTGGCGATCGCCATGGCTCACCGTGGGCGCCTCAATGTCTTGGCGAATCTTGCGGGCAAGAGCTATGCCCAGATCTTCTCCGAATTTGAAGGAAACCAGGATCCGCGGACCGTTCAGGGCGCGGGAGATGTCAAATACCACTTGGGAACTGAGGGAGTGTATTCAGCGGAGCCCGGAGTTGCGACCAAGGTGTCCTTGGCAGCTAACCCCTCTCACCTTGAAGCTGCTGATGGGGTGCTCGAAGGAATCGTGCGCGCGAAGCAGGACGTTTTGGGCGATCCCGATCTGCCCATTGTCCCTCTGTTGATCCACGGTGACGCGGCTTTCATCGGACAAGGCGTTGTTCAAGAAACCCTCAATATGTCCCAGTTGACCGGATACAAGACCGGCGGAACTATTCACATCATCGTGAATAATCAGATCGGTTTCACGACGGGACCAGCTTCGGGTCGTTCTTCGCGCTATCCGACGGACCTGGCAAAGGGCCTGCAGATCCCAATCTTCCACGTCAACGCCGACGACCCCGAAGCGGTCGTACGCGTGGGTGCTTTGGCATTAGCTTATCGCGAGGCTTTCCACAAGGATGTCCTCATCGATTTGGTGTGTTACCGCAGGCGTGGTCACAACGAGGGCGATGATCCTTCGATGACCCAGCCGGTCATGTACTCGCTCATCTCGAAGTTGCCTTCTACCCGTGAGGTTTATATCCGTAACCTCGTGGGACGTGGCCAGCTGACCGAAGAAGACGCACGCGAGTCCATCCGTGCTTACGAGGCCGAACTCAGCGAGATTTTGGATCACACCCGCGAGCACGGCTGGTCTCCGCAAAAGCGCGGCGAGGATGAAGACGATCAGTGGCAGGTTCCTGAAAGCCAGCTACCCGGTGCGGGAATGATGATCGGCTGGACTTCCGCTGTCAGCGCTGAAACGCTGAGCCGTATCGGCGAAGCTTATGTGAACTTCCCACCGGATTTCGCAGTCCATCCGAAGATCGAAAAGCTGTGCCACAAGCGTTATGAGATGGCTTCCGGCCACGATTCGATCGACTGGGGTTTCGCAGAGCTCTTAGCTTTTGGCTCTCTACTCATGGAGGGCACGCCGATTCGCTTGTCCGGTGAAGATGCACGTCGCGCAACCTTCGTTCAACGTCACGCGGTCCTTCACGACCACAATGACGGACGCGAGTTCACTCCTTTGCACTTCCTCACTCCCGATCAGGCCCACTTCGATGTCTTCGACTCGCCTCTGTCGGAGTATGCGGTTCTTGCCTACGAATACGGGTATTCCATCGAGCGCCCCGAAGCCTTGGTCCTGTGGGAAGCACAATTCGGTGACTTTGCGATCGGCGCCCAAACAATCATTGACGAGTTCGTCTCTTCGGCAGAAACGAAGTGGGGTCAGCGCTCTTCCTTGGTTATGCTCTTGCCGCACGGGCAGGAAGGCCAAGGCCCTGACCATTCGTCGGCCAGGATTGAGCGTTTCCTCCAGCTAGCAGCGGAAGACAATATGTGGATTGTTCAGCCCTCAACCCCGGCGAACCACTTCCATATGCTGCGCACCCAGGCCTACAAGCGGCCTCGTAAGCCTCTGATTGCTTTTACCCCCAAGCAGCTCCTGCGTCTTCCCGCCGCGTCTTCTTCCATCGAAGAATTCACTTCGGGATCTTTCACTCCCGTCTACTCCGAAGTTGATTCTCGGGTGAATACCCACGAGGTGACAAAGGTTCTCGTGTGTTCTGGCCGCGTCTACTACGACCTCATCCACGAACGCGCAGAGCGAGGCGCGTGGAATACGGCGATTATTCGCGTCGAGCAGCTCTATCCCCTCCCCGTCGATGAGCTTCGCACAGCTCTTGCCACGTACCCGAACGCCCAAGTGGTCTGGGTTCAGGACGAGCCGAAGAACCAGGGAGCTTGGCCCTACTTTGCGCTGAACTTGTTCCCCGAGCTGGGAATCGCTCCGGCGCTTGTGTCCCGTCCGGAGAGCGCAACGACCGCTGCTGGACGCGCAAGCTTGCACCGTGAGCAGGCTGCGGATATCGTGCGCCGAGCTTTTTCCTAAGAAGGGGGCACGCAGATGCGTATTTGTGTGATTGGCGATGAGCTGATTACCCCAATGGGTGATCCCCGAGGCCTGGGCTGGGTCGGGCGCGTTTTGGCGCGCTCGCACTTCCCTTCCCCTCCGACCGTCATGACCTTGGCTGTTCCCGGGGAAACGACAACGCAGCTCGCCTCTCGGTGGGAAAACGAAGTGAGCTATCGTCTTGCGCCCGATGAACCCTGCGCGCTCATTATTGCCGTTGGTTGTGCAGATATTCCCGCGGGTATTTCAACGCCGCGCTCTCGACTAAATCTTGCAAACATCACCGACCGAGCTTCGACGCTCGGTATTCCCTCGATGGTTGTTGGCCCGCCTCCTCTTGCGGGAGTCCAATCCAGCGCGGTGAAGGAAGTTTCCTTGTCGTGCCAGCAGGTGTGCGAGCGCAGGGATATTCCCTTTGTCGATACTTTCACTCCCCTTGTTGCACACGATCAGTGGTTTGAGGATATGGCTTCTTCTGCTGTTCGTTCTACTCGCGGCGCTTCGATGCCTGGACAGTCCGGCTATGCACTCATGGCTTGGCTTGTCCTTCACCAAGGGTGGTTTGAATGGATCGGAGCCGAAGAAAGCGACGTTTAAAGCATAGAGTTTGATAAAGAGACGGGTGTGGGCTCCGATGCATGACATCGGAGCCCACACCCGTTAAACACGATTCAGGCGTTAGGACGCTTGCCGTGGTTCGCGCCGTGCTTACGACGATCGCGACGCTTACGACCCCTCTTCGACATTGTCGTCTCCTCTAAAAACTGAGATATCCAACCTGCACAGTTTTTCACACCCGAGGCTAATCTCCAAACAGAGCGCGCCCACAGAGTCGAAATTCACGATTCCTTGGAAGCCCATCTGACCTCGACGTAGGTCTGTGCAATGATGCGCTCGCGCAAGGATTGAGGGGCTTGGTCGCAATAGCAACGCGCAAGGAGGGAGCGAACGAAGCGCTCGGTGTACATCGAGTCCTGGCAGTGCTTGCAGCGAGAAATATGGTCAAGCAATTGCTCGCGAAACTCCGGGCTCTTCAAGCATTCAGCGGAAATATAGTCGCGGCATTCCTCGCGGTCGAGGAAGTCAATCACTTCAAAAAGGTGCTCGTGTAACTCACGACACGCGCGCTTATCGTCAATCTGCATGATTCTCCCCGATTCCATATTCAGCCGCGAGTGCTGACAGGCCTTCGCGTAGATTCTTGCGTCCTCGATGAAGCCTGGACATGACAGTCCCGATCGGGATATCCAGCATGTCTGCGATCTCTTTATACGCAAAACCCTCTACATCAGACAGAAGGACGACAACACGTTGGTCTTCCGACAGTGACTCCAATGCAGTTCGAAGTTCAGAGGAAGGAATGTTATCCAAGGCCTCTGCTTCCGCAGAAACAAGACCCTTTTCATCGTGAGAAGCAGCAGCGGCGAGCTGCCAGTCTTCAACCTCTTCACCGCCACTGCGTTTAGGCGAACGCTGCGCCTTGCGGTAGTGGGTGATGTAGGTGTTGGTCAAGATTCTGTAGAGCCACGCTTTGATGTTGGTTCCTTGCTGATATTGATGAAACTTCGTGTAGGCCTTCATAAAAGTTTCCTGCACAAGGTCTTCCGCATCAGCACGATTTCGCGTCATTCCTAAGGCTGCGCCAAAGAGTTGATCAATGAGGGGAATCGCTTGTTCGGCAAACAAACGGTCCCGGTCCTCCTGACTCAACTCCTGCGGTGCAGGCTCACGAGTGTCATGTAATTCGCTCATTGATGTCAAGGCTAATCGCGAAGGCCTCGGATGCGAAAGTGGACGCGCGAAAGCGGGACGGCACCGCGTTCTCTTTCGTCTTGCCACTTCCTCATCAAGTTTCATACCCACTTCAACGCCGCAAGCTGATGATTATTCCCTCCGTTTTGATTCAGTACAGGTATTTACACGAATTTTCTGCCGAGCACAGGGTGCCACACGACTTTTTTTGACACAATGGAGTCATGTCTCTTCTGCGTGGTATTGCCCGTCCTCTCCTTGCCGCTCCCCTGGCCCTCGATGCGATCGATGCCCTGATTCATCCTGATCGCCACGTCGCCAAGCTCGATGCACTCCGCCCCGTTTTTTCGCGCATCGAAGAGCGAAGCAACATTGAGAGCATTGATCCGTATCTTTCCCGCAGCGCACGAATCAGCGCCGGGGTTACTCTCCTCGCAGCGGGGGCTTTCGCATTGGGTAAAGCGCCTCGTACCTGCGCTGCAGTCTTAACAGCCATCGCGCTTCCCATGGCCGTCATCAATCATGAACAGCCTGCGTCGCTTCGTCTGAAGCTTGCCAATTGTGCAGGATTATTCTTCGCGAGCCTCGATCGCAACGGGCGGCCCAGCTATTCTTGGCGTCGCAATCAGCTCATCGAGGCTGCTTCGAGTCGCGGAGTGCATTCCTCAGGCGCCGCTCAGTGAGCTCGTGGCGCGCTCCTCGACTTCGCTCCCCTATCAGCGCGAAGGTGTCGATCCCCGGGTCCAAATCACAGACCGCACGTGCGCTCTACCTCGCTGCGATAGGAAAGCACCCGTGCGTGATTGAGGGTGTCCTTCGCTCTCGCGATACTGATCTCTTCGCCCAAGCACTGCGAACTCTTGGCGCGCAGATCGATATGCTGGGTGACTCCCGCGCACAGATCACCCCGATTTCCTCAGATTCCCCTTCTTCTGAGCGCGTCATCGACTGTGGTCTGGCTGGAACCATCATGCGTTTCCTCCCGCCCCTTGCGGCGCTTTCTCCCACACCCACGCGCGTCGATGGAGACGAGCAGGCATATGCGCGCCCGCTTGCCCCTCTCTTAGATGTCCTCGAAAGCCTGGGAGCCACACTGAGTTACCACGGTGAAAAGGGACATCTTCCTTTCACAATTTCTGGTCCGCTCAAGCCCTCTTCTTCGCCGATCACCGTTGATGCTTCTGCTTCCTCGCAGTTTTTCTCCGCGATGCTTCTTGTCGCACCTCTTATCGGTGGAGCGATTGTTCGAAGCAATGCGCCACTCATTTCTTTGCCCCACATTGAAATGACCCTCAATATGATGCACGAAGCTGGACTTTCTTGGACGCAATTGGGTGATCGTGAATGGCGGGTGGATGCGGGTGCGCCCACGGCCTCGGAAATCGCAATCGAGCCGGATCTTTCGAATGCGGGTCCCTTCTTATGCGCGGGAATACTCAGTGCAGGAAGCGTCACAATTCCCAATTGGCCGCGTACATCAACCCAGCCCGGCGCACTGTGGCCTTCTCTTTTTGACGAGATGGGTATTGAAACTTCTCTGGAAACAAACGAAATGGGAAGCAGCGAACTGACTGTGCGTGGGGGCGGACCGGCGAGTTTCCGCGGAATTGAACGCGATATGTCGGCCATGGGTGAGATGGTCCCAACCCTTGCGGCTCTCCTTCTCTTTGCGTCAACTCCTTCGACACTGACCGGGATTGCCCATCTGCGCGGGCATGAGACCGACCGTTTGGATGCAATCGCTCAGTCAGTCAACGCACTGGGCGGTTCAATCGAAGAGCTCCCGGATGGGCTTCGAATCACCCCCGCTTCCCTTCACGGTGCTCCTCTGCGTTCCTTCGCGGACCACAGGATGGCCACTTTTGCCGCAATTGTTGGCTTGGTTGTTGACGGGGTGAGCATCGATGACATTTCTTGTACCTCCAAGACCCTCCCTGGGTTTGAATCGATGTGGACGCGCATGTGTGGGGAGAGTGACGTCAATGTCTAGGCGCGATATCGGAACTGACGATCCTCGCGTAAAGGTTCGTCCCTCGAAACGCTCACGACCGAGAACCAAGGTCCGACCCGATTGGGGAAGTAAACCGATCGGACAGGTGATCGGCATTGACCGCGGCCGTTACCTCGTTCGTTACGAGGACCTCGACCTTCGCGCTGTCTTGGCACGCGAGCTCAAGAAAGGAAGCGTCGTCGTAGGAGACAGGGTTCGCCTGACCGGGGATTTGAGCGGCCGCGTCGACACTCTCGCGCGGATTGTTGCCACGGATGATCGCAGCAGCGTTCTCCGCCGTTCTCTCGAGGACGCGCCAGATCAAAAGGGCGAGAAAATTATCGTCGCCAACGCACAAATCATGGTGATTGTGACGGCTTTGGCGGACCCGCCCCCACGAATGGGCATGATCGACCGTTGCCTTGTTGCCGCTCACGAAGCTGGAATGCGTGCTGTATTGTGCCTAACCAAGGCCGATCTTGCTCCTGCTACCGAGTTTTTGGAGGCCTACGCTGATTTTGACGTCACGACGGTCGTCACCTCAGTTGAAGCAGGCTACCAAGGTCTTGATGAGCTCAAAGAAATCCTCGCCGGTCATTTCTCGGTCTTGGTCGGCCATTCCGGCGTCGGGAAATCAACACTGATCAATGCTTTGATCCCCCAAGCAGAACGCTTAGTGGGTGTCGTAAATCAGGTAACTGGACGAGGTCGTCACACCTCGACCTCTTCCCGCGCCTTTGAGCTTCCCGGCGGAGGGTGGATCGTCGATACCCCGGGTGTGCGTTCCTTTGGCCTGGGGCATGTTGACATCGATGATGTGCTGGGAGTTTTCCCTGATGTCGCCGAGGCCTCGCGCTGGTGTTTGCCGCTGTGTACGCACCTTGAAGGTGCTCCTTCCTGCGCCCTCGATGCCTGGGCGCAGGGTAAGGATCCTTTCGTTATTTCTTCCACTGACGAGGCCGCGGACCAGGAGAGACAGCGGCGTTCCTCCCGGGTGGCTTCGGTTCGCCGGCTTCTGGACGCGGTGGCTGGCGCAATGAAGGTGTCGAAAGCTGCACGTTAGAGTTCAAACTGCACTCAGTTGCAGGTGGGGCGGGTCATACTAAGCACATGCGTATTCTTCACACCTCGGACTGGCATTTTGGCCGTAATCTCCACGGCCAAGATTTAGGCGATTCTCGCGCTGCATTTTGCCACTGGCTTCTCGACACGGTCAGGGAACAAGCGATCGACTTAGTCCTTGTCTGCGGCGATGTGTACGATCGTGCGATCCCTGCGGTTTCTCAACTCAATGAAGTGATGGACCTTCTCCGCGATCTTTCTTCAGTCACACAGGTTCTTTTGACTCCGGGAAATCATGATTCAGCAAGTCGCCTCGGTGTCTATTCGCAGTTTTTACGTGGCAAGGTTCAGGTCTGCGCCAGCGTGGAAGAGGTTGGGAAGGCCCGCGAATACGCGGGTAAGAGTGAGGATCCGGGGGTATTGATCTACCCGATCCCCTACCTTGAGCCGGATTTGGTTCGGGTGGAGCTTTCCGATGATAACGAGCCCCTTGAACGCACCCATCAGGCGGTGATGGATGCTGCGCTTCGTCGCATTGGCAATGATCTATTGGCTCGGCGGACTTGCGGCGATATGCGTCCTGCCATCGTGATGGCTCACGCTTTCATCGTGGGCGCAGCTCCCTGCGATTCTGAACGCAATATCGAGGTAGGCGGGGTTGCTTCTGTTTCAGCCCAGACTTTCGAGACTTTCGGCGGAGCAAAAGTACTGCCCGAGCCAGGCCTCAGTTATGTTGCCCTCGGGCACCTGCATCGTCCCCAAGAGGTTTCAGCTGCGCGCGTCCCTATGCGTTATTCCGGTTCTCCTATCGCTTACTCCTTCTCGGAAGCGCCCGGAAATAAGAGCGCAGTTGTGATTGACACTCTCGGCGCGGATGGGAACAAGGCCGTGGACGTTTCCCTCATCGATATTCCCACTGCGCACCCTCTTGTTGTTTTGCGAGGCTCGATGGAGTCTTTGCTCGAAGGCGCGAAGGACACTTCACCGCAGGCATATGTGTCCTTGACGGTAACCGATGATTCACGGCCGCAGGAAATGGTCGCCCGTCTTCGCGCGGTCTATCCTCATGCGCTCTCTATCCTTCACTCCCCCGCGCACGTTTCTCCTCTACGGGCGCCGCGTATCCAGCTTGAAACAGCGGATATGAATGCAACCCTTGCCGAGTTCTTCCAGCAAGCAGGAGGAGAGGCTCTAACGCAGCGCGAACGGACAATCGTTGGTGATGTGCTTGATACGGTGAAAGGCCAGCGGCAATGAAGCTTTTAACCTTAGAGTTGTCGGGTATTGGTCCTTTTGCGCAGCGCCAATACATCGATTTCGAGCGTTTTACTGATTCGGGTCTTTTCCTTCTACGAGGATCCACTGGCTCGGGTAAGACAACCTTGATCGATGCGATTGTTTTCGCGCTCTATGGGGACGTCGCAAGCGGCAGCGAGGGCGCAAAAAACCGTTTGCGCTCGTCATATTGCGGCCCCAACGATCCATCTTTTGTCACCCTTGTCTTTGAAGTATCCTCGGGCATCTACCGAGTTCGCCGAACACCAAAGTATATGAAAGAAGGACGGAGCACTCCGGTCAATCCGACTCTGGTTCTCGAGCGCGTTGTGCGCGATTCGGATGATCCATCAGGTTTTTCAACGGTTGAACCCTTGAGCCGATCAATCATGGATGCTCAATCGATGATCACCACCTTCATCGGACTTACGAAAGACCAATTCTTACAAACCGTTGTTCTTCCTCAGGGGCAATTTGCTCGTTTTTTGACGGCGAAATCCATCGAACGCGAAGAGATCCTTCGTGACATTTTCGGAACCCAGTTTTTCCAAAGCCTCCAAGATGCCTTCCGTGAACAGGCGAAAGAAGCACATGATTCAATCGTTCAGGCCAGGCAACACGCGCGTGCCTCACTGGATTCTTTGCTCGATGATGTCTCCCATTCTCATCTTGGCGAAGAATGGTCATATACACTTCACACTCTTGCGGATTCTCTTGGCACCTTCAGACCAGGCTCATCTGTCAATACGGAGTTTTCTCATTTTCGCCTTCGCTTAGATGCTCAGCTTGAAGAGGATGTGCAACAGGCAGACACTGCCCGTCTCTTGCAAAAAGAGAGGTCTCGCCAGCTGAGTGCGGAACTGACGAAGGCACGCGACCTCAATGAGCGTCTCACTGAACGCGCACAGTTTCTTGACCACCGTGATCAGTTGCTTGAGCGCACTCAGGACATTGATGCTGTGCGCAACAGCGTCGCAGAGCTTCGTCTTCTCCAGCCACTTGAACTTCCACTACGTCAATACGATTCGGCCCACGAGGCACGTGAGCAAGCCTTCTACGCGCTCGCTGAGTGCTTTGCGCTCCTGCAGGACGCTCCTGAGGATCTTCAACTTGATGAGCTCCAGGCTCGTCTTGATGAACGCGAGCGCAACCTCCAGGAGCAACGCGAGTCCTTGACACACGCGTTGCAGGCACAGGCTCAACTAACGCGCCTTCGCGGTGAGCAGGAAGAGTGCCTGACCCAGTTTGAAGAATGCACGAGGAGTGTGGAGGACGCCGATTCCCAGATCCAAGCGGCGCAGATGCAAGGTGCGCAGCTCCGCGACCAACTAGAAGCTGCACGCGCGGCGGCTTCTGCTCTTCACGACCTCGAAGCCAGCTGTCATCACCTTTCTACTCGCCTTGACGCTGCACAGCGGGCAGATCGTCTCCGCGAGCAGCTTGTTCATCTCAAAGATGATATTCAGGAAGCGACACACCTTGCTCGCCAGCGCGGAGAGCGATCACATACTGCGCGAGAGCTATGGCTTCGCGAAACCGCAGCTTCGCTTGCGTCTACCCTGCACGAAGAAGACGCATGTCCTGTCTGCGGTTCTACGACCCATCCCCAGCCCGCTCGTTTCGAGGGGGAAGAGAGCATGAGTCGCGAGCAACTAGAGGCTCTTGAGAAGGCCACAACGGCTGCCGATAAGCGTCTCCACGAACTTACTGCTGAACATTCGACCTGCTCGGCTCAGATTGCAGCGCTGGATGAACAAGCTCAAGGTGATAGTGCTTCTGTGAAAGCCCAGCTCAACGAGCTCACGACACGGATCACAGCTCTACGTTCACTTGCGGATTCCGAGCAGTCCATTCACGAGTCCCTTGCCGAATGCCAGGAAAACGAAAAGAACTTGATTGCCACCAAGGCCTCGCGAACGCAGAGACTCTCTCATCTGCGCGAAGAAAACAAGGATCTACTCTTGCGCATCGACGAAGAAACACAAGAGTTTACTCAGCTTACGCGGGGTCATACATCTCTCGAAGAGTGGACTTCTTCCCTCGAGGACAGCACTCAGGCACATCAGCGCTCTCGTGAAGTGCTTCAGCGCTATCAGCATGCAGAGCAGCGCTTGAGAGAAGCTCAGGGCTTCCTCATGGGAGCCCTCGAAGATGCAGGGCTGAGTCCGGATTCCAGCGGTATCGAGCTCTTAAGAAGCAAACTCCCCCTTCTATCCGATCTCAGCGCCAAGGTCGCAATCCTTCAGGAGTACGATCAGGATCTATTTGCGACCCGACAAGCCCTTGAATCCGATCGATTGCAGGGGCTTGAAGGACAATCTCCGCTTGATTGTCACGCTATTGCCTCCTCACTCGAGGAAGCAGAAAATGCTCTCCTTACTGCAACAGATCACGTCGCCTCGATTCAGGCACATCGTCAGGGAATCGAACGCTCACTGAGAAATGTGGAGAACGCTTTTTCAGCTTTGACTTCCGCTCTTGAAAGCGGATACCCCAAGCAACGCCTCGCAGAACTAGCAAGCGGGACAGGCCCCAGCCTTCACCAGGTCCCCTTGAGTTCGTGGATTCTCATGTCTCGTTTTGAAGAGCTCATCGCCGCAGCGAATCCACGCCTGGCTGAAATATCGCATGGGCGATACGAACTCCGCCGAAGCGATACAGACGCGACCCGTTCACGCAAGAACGGCCTTGGGCTGTCTATCCTCGATCATGAGTCTGAAGAAGAACGAAACCCGTCCACGCTCTCGGGTGGAGAAACTTTCTATGTCTCTCTTGCCCTTGCATTGGGACTTGCAGACGTCGTCATGGCTGAAAGCGGCGGAATTACTCTCTCAAGTATGTTCATCGACGAAGGTTTTGGTTCCTTAGACTTGGATACCCTCGACATCGTCATGTCCCAGCTTCTTGCGCTTCGCGAGAGTGATCGTTGTATCGGTGTGATCAGTCATGTCGACGAAATGGCCAGACAGATTCCTGATCAGATTGAAGTGAGGTGGCGCGAAGGCGAAGGATCAACGCTCTCTATCCGAGCTTCCTAGCCGCGCGTTGCTCAGAGTTGACGCCGTAATGCCAGTGCTCGCTTACGCCTTTGCGTTCATTGACTCCAACACGCGCACCAGCAGTTCGCGTTCTTCGGGCGCGTACCACTCCAGGCTCTCTTCCCACAGCTGCGCGACGGCCTCGTCAGCGTCTTCTTGTGTCTGAGCTTGAAGAACCTTCCGCACAGCAGGAGCCGCATCTGGAGGATCAATAAAGTACGCGGCGATCGATTCACGATCGGGTGCGCACGGGGAGGTCTGAGCGACATCCCCATCGTATTCTTCCCAAGAGAGTCCCTCGATGTCAGCAGCGATAATGCATCTACTGGGAATACCCGAGTCTTCATCTCGAAGAAAGGCAAGTGAGTCTAGCGCGGCGAGTGTACGCGCATCGTCTTCAGCGACTTCTAAATCTTCACCGTGCAAACCTGCGTCGGGACGGACGCAATAGCCATTGCGGGGAGGAAAGTTTCCCTGCTCCAGTTCGCTTGCCAAGAAGGGGTAATAGATGCGCATAGCACCAGTGTATGCACAATTTTGCGCCCTGTCCCTGATCCCGCTCCTGATGCACTCCGCACACAGTTAGACACCAACTAGCACGGAGTAAAACAAACTGAATCAAAGCAAATTGACTTGAATGACATAAGGAGAATTAAATACACCTACATCAACCGTAAAGCACGGCACCTAATCGGTTTCGATCTGCACAAATAGCTCAAAACTAGGTGCTTTTGGCCCTGCAATTTCCCTATAAAAAATGGCAAAATAGAACCCATGAATCAACGATTCCTCACTCTCGCCGAGGTCGCCGAGACACTCAACATCACGCTTTCCGCGGCGCGCTCGCTGGTCAATTCCGGCGAGCTCCCCGCAATTCAATTGGGAGGAAAGCGTATGTGGCGTGTTGAAGAATCCGTCCTCGAAGAGTTTATCCAAGAACAATATGCAGAATCTCGTGCGCGCTTAAGCCACAGTGCCTAGACGCTCTTTCTCAATTCCAACAAGCGGGCAGAAACAACAGTTTCTGCCCGCCCTTTTGTGCACTTTTCCGGGTTAATGCCCGAAATGTGTGTATGGGATGGGCGTGTCGTGGTTTGTGGGTTAATTCCCGGAAACTGTGCATGACGGACGGTTCTACGGTTTTAGCTCGCCCTCGACGGTTTTAGCTCACTCATTCCTGGTTTAGCTCACTCACCTACCGTCTTAAAACGGCAATAGACCCCGAATGAGTGAGCTAAACCAGGATTGTGAGGCAGAGGGAAGGAGGACGGGGCGGTGTTTACCCGGCAATGTTTATCCAGGGGTGTTTACCCGGCAATCAAGAGCGCGCCCTGGTCGATACGCACACCAACTTTGCGCGAGCGACCGATAGCATCGCCATCGACTAAACCGTCATGCAAGGAAGTTTCGGGCATTAACCCACATTTCCTCAAGCGACGAGCGATTGTAGAGCATGCAAGCAACTGAGTTGCAGCAATCCACAAGACTATTTCTGAAAGTTTTCCCAACGCTTACTGCACGTTTTCTCAATTTTAATCGATACTTATGCAGAGATATTGATTCTTCTACTGGCGCAAGACGTTCACTCGTGCTACTCAAGAACCGCAAGCAGCCCACATAATGCAGACATGTTTTCCATAGTTCACACATCGATTCACCACTTCAATCTGCCCCGATGAGGGGCAAAAAAGTCGATTGACACACAGCCTTCATGCGAGAAGACTCCAAATTAACGCCTCAATGACGAAGCGTCCCCCCATCCCCACACAATATTCGAGGAGCATTTCCATGACACGAAGTTCGCGAGTATTCGTCCCCCCAGCTGATCATATTTTCCGTATCAGTTGGGATCTCAACCGAGATACAACGCAAAGCGTCCAGCAGAATATAAAAACCTACATGAACGCAGAGAGCCCTTTGCTCCCAAGGAAGCCGGAGATCACAAATCTATGCCAGTGGTCGATCGGGTTGGCACGAGGAATTATGGAGGTTCTTTTACACATTCGCCCGTATCAGCAGCTCCAACGATGGCTGATACCGCCGCTGTACAAACGCCTTGTGACGATCGTTGAGAGGGATCGACGCGCTTTTCGACGCGAAGCATGCCATCCCGTGCAGTGGCATATCAGCCAGACCTCGCAAACAGTTGTCGAATCTTGTGTGATCGTTGCGCAAGGAGAAGGGCGCCACGTTGTTTCCATGCGCCTCCAGACTTTCAAGAATCGCTGGATTGTCACTGCTTTGGATGTTCTTTAGAGAAACGCAGATTAAACAGAGGAGGCGTGCACCTAATGGTGCACGCCTCCATCAAAAGGCCGATCGCCGTAATCGATCAGCGCTTCTTGCGCTTCTTCGCTGCGCGACGCTGAGCGCGATTGGCTCCCTCAGAGGAAGTTGTTCCTTCCTCTTCCTCAGCAGAAGAGTAGCTCAGGCGAGTCGAGTTCTTTTCTTGACCGACATCTCCCATAACAGAAGCGGAACGTTCAATAGCACGCTCTTCAGTTTCTGCAGCCTTACGACGGGCTTCTTCACTGAGTTCAGCTTCAGCATTGTTGTCTTCGCGAACAGCTTCCTCTGTAGCAGCTCGCTCACGAGCCTGCTCATAGGCAAGCTGGAACTGATGCGCATAGGAGAAGACCTGCTGGACGGACTCTTCACGAATGTGGTCCATCATCGCATTGAACATCTGCGCGCCCTCATCCTTGTATTCAACAAGAGGATCACGCTGCCCCATTGCACGAAGACCGATACCTTCCTTGAGGTAATCCATCTCGTAGAGGTGCTCACGCCACAAGCGATCAACCGTTGCAATCACAACACGACGCTCAAGCGTACGCATGGGCTCATCGCCCAATTGTTGAATTGCCAGAGGATTTTGATTGAGCTGTTCTTCGGCTTCTTCGTACTGTGTGTGAATATCGCCCAGAACCTCGCGCATAAGATCCTCGCGCGTCAGCGAGCCAACGCCGCCATACTGCTCTGCAACCTCTTCTGCGGTGACCGACGGCGGGTAGTATCCGCGCAGGGTATCCCACAGTTCCTTGAGGTTCCATTCGCGAGGCGATAGACCGTTGGTCTTCTCCGCAATGATTCCGGAAACCAAAGACTCCATGAAGCCCTTCATCTGAGGCTTCAAGTCTTCGCCTTCCAGAACGCGGCGACGTTCAGCGTAGATGAGTTCACGCTGATCAGTCATCACATCGTCGTACTTCAAGACGTTCTTACGAATTTCGTAGTTTCGTGCCTCAACTTGGTGTTGAGCGGAGGCAATTGAACGCGTCACCACACGGTTTTCCAGCGGCATGTCGTCGGGGTATGCGCCCGAGGCCATGATGCGTTGCGCCAAACCTGAGGAGAAGAGACGCATGAGGTCGTCTTGCATCGACAGGTAGAAGCGGGACTCACCGGGGTCGCCCTGACGACCACTACGGCCTCGCAGCTGGTTGTCGATACGACGGGACTCGTGGCGCTCGGAACCCAGGACGTACAAGCCACCAAGCTCGCGGACTTCTTCTCGCTCAGCCTCAACTGCGGCCTCGGCCTCGGCAAGCGCTTCAGGCCACGCGCGGCGGTATTCTTCTGCATCTGTCTTCGGGTCGAGACCCTGAGCGGCCAAGTTTGCCTGAGCAAGGAACTCAGAGTTACCACCCAGCATGATGTCGGTACCACGACCAGCCATATTCGTCGCAACGGTCACAGCGCCCTTTCGGCCTGCCATTGCAACGATCTGAGCTTCGCGAGCGTGCTGCTTCGCGTTCAAGACCTGGTGAGGAATCTTGCGTTCCTTGAGCATCTTTGACAAGAGCTCGGACTTTTGAACCGACGCGGTACCCACCAAGACAGGCTGGCCAGCCGCGTGCCGTTCTTCAATGTCATCAATGATTGCGCGGAACTTACCGGCCTCGGTCGGGTAGACCAAGTCGGGCTGGTCCTTTCGAATCATGGGACGGTTCGTCGGAATGGGGATCACACCGATCTTGTAGGTCGATGCGAATTCTGCCGCCTCAGTTTCGGCGGTACCGGTCATACCCGAACGCGAGCCTTCGGGGTAGAGACGGAAGTAGTTCTGAAGGGTAATGGTCGCCAGGGTCTGATTTTCAGCCTGGATCTGGACCCCTTCCTTCGCCTCGATCGCCTGGTGCATTCCGTCGTTGTAGCGACGACCCGGAAGAACGCGCCCGGTATGCTCGTCAACAATCAGGACCTCTCCCCCGTCGACGATGTAATCGCGATCGCGGTGGAAGAGCTCCTTTGCACGGATTGCATTGTTCAAGAAACCAATAAGCGGGGTGTTTGCAGCCTCGTAGAGGTTGTCGACGCCAAGCTGGTCTTCAACCTTATCGATACCGGGCTCCAAGACACCGATAGTCTTTTTCTTTTCGTCGACCTCGTAATCTTCGTCGCGCACCAAGATATTGGCGATGCGCGCGAACTCGGTGTACCAGCGGTTCACATCACCCGAGGCCGGGCCAGAAATGATCAAGGGGGTACGCGCCTCGTCGATCAAAATCGAGTCGACCTCATCGACGATCACGAAGTTGTGTCCACGCTGAACCATGTCTTCGGGGCGCTGCGCCATGTTGTCACGCAGGTAGTCGAAACCGAATTCATTATTCGTTCCGTAGGTGATATCTGCGTTGTACTGCTCACGACGTTCGGCGGGTTCTTGCCCAACCAACACACAGCCCACGGTCATTCCCAGGAAGTTGTAGACGCGCGCCATGAGATCCGATTGGTACTTAGCCAAGTAATCATTCACGGTCACCACGTGAACACCCTTGCCTGTAAGTGCACGCAAATACGAGGGCATGGTGGCGACCAGAGTCTTACCTTCACCGGTCTTCATCTCGGCGATGTTGCCGCGGTGCAGGGCAATGCCTCCCATGACCTGAACGTGGAAGGGGCGCTGACGTAGGGTTCGCCACGCAGCTTCACGCACGGTTGCGAAGGCCTCGACGAGGATGTCGTCCAGAGTTTCGCCTTCTTCGAGGCGCTCTTTGAACTCGTCCGTTTTACCGCGCAGTTCCTCATCGCTCAGGGCTTCAAAGTCTTCTTGAAGAGCATCAACTTGGGAAGCAAGCCGGTCGAGCTGACGCAGGGTACGTCCTTCTCCAGCTCGAAGGATTTTGTCAATAATGGACACGAGGGCTCCTGGGATTGTGACCGGATGATCCGGGCGTGCGTCGCGCACACTGTTTCTAGTCTACGAATTTCCGACTCTGCTTTCGACTTCTTTGGCTCCGCCGTGTCTTTTTTCTCTGTCAGCCGATCTTTCCTCTTCAGCGCGATGAATAGGCATGCCCCCGTCTCATCAACAGATATCGGACAAATTTGTGTGCAAAAAATGCTACTCTGTACACCGTCAGGACACAGCGATTCATGGAAGAACTTCTGTGTAGCGCTTTCTCCCCGATCTTTTTGATCTGCTGAAAAGTCATGGTCTCAAGGAGTCAGAGAGCTCGGTATTATGCCCGAATTTGAATCACCTTCCCCGGACGGCGGAGTATTTGCGCAAAGAAGCGCATTGCAGCCGACAGCGCCTACGCTACCTTCTCGCACCGAGACCACGATGGACGCGATCGAGCAGTACATCCTGAAGAATCATCTCCAACCAGGTGATCCTCTCCCCACAGAATCAGCACTGTGCGAGTCCCTTGGAGTTTCACGTTCCTCGGTGAGGGAAGCTCTTCGTCAGCTCAAGGCCCTCGAGATCGTCACTGTGCAGCAAGGACGCGGCGCATTCGTGGGAGACATGACGCTCCGTCCTTTGATCAAGACAGTTTTCCTGCGCTCATCCACTGCCCCTGATTCTGCCGAGGCGCTTTCCCAGGTTTTGCGGGTTCGCCAGGTTCTGGATCTTGGCTTGGCATACGAGGCGATCGAGTCATTGAAGGGAACTCACGACGAGCACCTTCATGAGCTTGTTGACACGATGATTGCTAAAGCGCAAAAGTGCGAGTTCTTCATGGATGAAGACATCGAATTCCACACGACACTTCTGAAGAGGATCAATAACCCTCTAGCAGAACAGTTGGTCAACGCAATGTGGATGATCCACATGATGGCTCTTCCCTCGGTCCACAATGGTTTCGAAGGTTTGCTGGAAACTGCTCGCGCACACGAGGCCATCTTGGTAAGCGCAGAAAATGGTGACCTTGAGGGATACCGCCGCGCCGTCTTCGCTCACTACCACCCACTCAGCGACGCATTGAGCGCGAATCGCGGCGAAAACGATCAAGCGTAAATAGACAAAGTTTGGGGGCGGAACTGAGAAGTTCCGCCCCCAAGCTTGAGCATAGGCGAGTGTTCTATTCGCCGGTTTGAATAACTGTTGCATTCAAACGAAGTACGCCATAGGTCCATCCATGACGGTGGTAAACCACGCAGGGCTGCATCGTTTCTTCGTCAACGAAAAGGAAGAAGGGGTGTCCAACCAGTTCCATCTGGTTGAGCGCTTCATCAACGCTCATCGGAACAGTCTCATGGACCTTCTGCCGCACGATGATCGGGGTGTCTCCCAGCTGCTCCTCACGAGCTTCACCAACCTTGAGGTCTCCAGCGCTCTTGAGGGATGCCGGGGTAACCTCTTCCACTTCCTCGACTGAGGGAACCGTTGCGGGAAGGACATCCAAATCGGGGGGAAGAATTTCTTCACTACGGTGGTGGTCCTTCGCACGATCGCGCATACGGCGCAAACGTTCAAAAAGCTTTCCTGCCGCGATATCGACTGCGGCATAACGGTCTGCAGACTCTGCTTCGGCGCGAATAATCGGCCCCTTACCAAAGACGGTGAGCTCGATTCTCTCGGCAGTATCTGCCTGTCGTGGGTTCCTCTGGTGAGTCAGTTCAACGTCAACCCGCTGCGCGCGAGGATAAAACTGCGTCACCTTTGCCAGTTTTTCCTCAATGTATTCGCGAAAGTTGGGGTGAATCTCTGCATTACGTGCAGCAACTGTAATGTCCATGGTTTCTCTCCACATCATGAATGCGGACTGGGCCGCGACTGAAAACCCGGCGACGTCATTGCCCCGGAGTGTCTTTAACTACCACCCCCTATCAGCAACCGATGGCGAGCCATCATTGGAAGAGATGCATCGAGTATAGCAGAAAACGGTGATCTGCATCATAAGATTGATGCTCATTGCCGCGATCGTGCAATGCATGCCCCCGCGACCCACGAGCGCTCAAACACACGAAACATCTCGTTCATCGTTCCGCCACTTGCCACAACATCATCGATGCCAATGACACCCACTCCCAGAGGAACTCTTTGCGTCGCATGCATGTGACCGTGACGGGATTGCCGCCTTTGTTCGGAGGATTTCCCGGCCTGTGAAGAAACCCACGGGTCAAGTCGGCAAACATCACGCACACAGCACGTCACCTCACTGTGTCCTCCCACAGCTGCTGCTAGTCCGCGGGCAACATGGATCGTGATTCCTTGCCCAAAGAGTCGTCTCTTCCAGCTCGCTGGAGCAGGAACTACCCAAAGCGATGTCGCATCTGTCCCCACGCTCAGCATCCCGCTTTGCGCAATCGATAGTCCGATGTTGACTCCGCATTCGAAGAGAAACTCCGACAGATCAAGTCGAGACGAATGCTTTGCTGCCACAATGATCGAGCGCATCGGGTCCGAATAATCGCTCAGTTCCCACAGCGGGTATTCCGCATTTCCCGCCTCTTGCAATTCCCATTGTGGGAGCAAGGCCGACGATAGTGCTGCGCATTGCGGACACACAGAGTGGTCCCATCTCCCGCACCCCACACACGAACTGGGAATGCAGACGCTCACAATTTCATGCGCGGCCTCGTGAAGAAAACCCATAGAGGAAGCACAGCACACAAGCTGAGGCGCGGCCTCAGGAGCGCACAATCTGTGGAAAAAACGATTCAGCCGGGATAGGAAATATCGCGCAGCTTCCCTTCGAGCAACTGCCACAGCGCACCCGAACGCACCTGATAGCTTCCATCCTTGCCGCGAATGACCATCGTTGTCGAAGAAGAACCCGCACTCAAACGCTCAGTTCCCGTTGGAAGAGCTAAAACAGAGGGAAAACCACCCACAGGAAGAGTCACCAGGGACACCTCATCAGCCTGGTCGCCACTGCCTCGCAGACCACCTTGACGCACAGCAACCAAGGTCGAGCGCCCAGCCCAAGAAATATCGTCAACCCCCGCAGACAAACCAGTGAGGGGCTCAAGATCCGTAAACCCTATCGGCTCACCATTGCCTCGGCGCACAATTCCAACAATCCACGCGCTCGAAGCACCACCCGATGAGCGCAAAAGCACCGCACGTGCACCGTCGGGAGAAACACGAATCTCAGCAACATCATTGAGCGATTGATTGGGCGGCACGACTGCAAGGCTTTGCCCCTCAATTCGAGACGCACGCGCTCCCCCATTCTGGGAGACATCCCACACCCAACCGAAGCGATCAACAGAAGGTGAATAGTTCCCCACCGATCCATCAACCGCGCGCATCGAAGGAAGAGCAGAATCAACAATCATCATGCGGTCACCCTCTCGCCAAGCAACAAGAGAGGAAGAGACCGGCGAAACCGCAGGAAGAGAAGCAGAAGACGAGGGAACAACCGGCAGGGAACGCGAGGACGTCGTCCGCCCATCAAGGCGAACCAGCCCCTCGGAACTAAAAGCAACCGCAGTGTCGAGATCATAGGAAGGCTGCGTGGGAAGATCATTTGTCTCCAGCGTTTCCCCACCCATCGCAATTTCCACCGAATTCACGCGCCCTGAGCGCTGCAGTGTTTGAGAAATCTCCCACGCAAGAAGGCGCTTGGCGCGCTCATCTACGGGAAGCGAGCCGTTCAAGGAAACCTTCGCAACATGGTCTGAAAGCTCAATACCACCGCTTGAAATCGATGTTCCAGATGGAATCGCATTGACTAAGGCATCCCCCAAATGCGACTGAGGCCCAGCGATCAGCCCTTCAACCATGTGCGTTTCGAGGCGACGCGTCGGATACCAACGAGGATCCGCAATCAGGGCATCCCCCGTCGCGGAGGGGAACATCAAAGAAACAAGCTCGTGGGAGGCGGTGAAGGACGCCTGCGAGACCACAACGCCATCAGCCGGCGCGTCGATCCGCCACTGACCGTTTTCGTGGACCAAGTGGAAACGCGCCTCGAGGGATGAGGTTTCGGCGGGAGACAAGACTCCATTTTGATCGACGGAACCAACTCCGACCGCAGTGATCGAAGCATTGAGAGTATCGGCCTTCGAGGGATCGAAGGAATATGCAACCTTGGGGGTCGAATCTGTCGAGTAAATCGTCACTAATTTGTGAGGATCCCATGTTTGCGCCGAGGACGACGTCAAGAAGAGACGCGCGGTCGCGTAGTCATCGGAGGCTCCGGCCGCACACGCAAGCAAAAAGCTGTTGAGCAGCGTTTCAGGGTCCGCGTCTGCGATCGGCCCGCCTGCAGACAACTCGATCGGCGAGGCGTTGGGAGCGTCAACATCGAAGGCTTCGGGAGAAGAGGATGTCGGAAGAGACGTGCAGGCGCTCGCACAGATCAACGCAGTCAGGCAGGACGCGGCGATTTTGAGACTAGAGAGCTTGTGCGAGGTAAGGATTCTGAACTTCATCGATTCACTCCTGTCCCCATAATTCAAGGGGCTCCGCGTCGATCGCAATTCCCACTTTCCTGGGCAGGGTCATCATGAAGGATGAGCCAGCTCCTAGCTCACCCCATGCACGCAATGTTCCCCCGTGAAGTGCAACATCCTCCAAAGAAATTGCGAGGCCGAGGCCGGTTCCGCCGGTTGTGCGAGCCCGCGCAGGATCTGCCCGGAAAAATCGATCGAAAACCCGCTCAACAGTTGCCGGAGACATACCGACCCCATGATCGCGCACGCGCACGGCAACTGCGCTGTCATTGGCGGCGAGAGTGACAACAACAGGTTTGGACTCTGCGTGCTCGTAGGCATTCACCAGAAGATTGCGGATCACACGCTCGATACGGCGATCATCGATTTCCGCGGAGCAGCGGTAGTGTGGCGATTCGACGATCACCTCAACCCCAAGCCTTTGTGCCAATTCGCTATTTGCCTGGACAACGCGTGCGACCAAGCTTCGCAGATCAACGCTTTCGGCGACCAGATCGACCGATTGGGCATCGTGTCGAGAAATTTCAAGAAGATCGGCAAGCATGGAATCAAAGCGCTCAACCTGTTCGTGGAGCAATTCAGCGCTCCGATTCGTTACAGGATCGAAACTCTGCCGCTGATCCCAAATCATCTCTTCGGCCATACGGATCGTCGTCAAAGGAGTACGCAGCTCATGAGAAACATCGGAAACGAAACGTTGCTGAAGCCTGGCAAGCTCGTCGTATTCATCGATTTTCTTCTCTAGGGACTGCGCCATGTTGTTGAAGGCACGACCAAGGTTGGCCATTTCATCGGTGCCGCGGGTGTCACTGGCGTCAATGCGCACACCAAGATTTCCGTCAGCAAGTCTTCCAGCCGCAGCTGCAGTTCGTCGGACAGGTCCCAAAATGTGATAGATCAGCATGAAGGTGATCACGGGAATGAGCAGAAGGAAAGGAATTCCTGCAAAGATCAAAATCCCCATGACAGTGTTGATGCGCTCTTGATCGCCTTGGAGCGAATAAACAATATAGAGCTGGTGGGTTCCTGCTCGAGGAACCTGAACTTTCGTCCCGACAAGAATCGCGGGGACGCGGACGCTGGAGTCTTGCGCAGAAGGGATAGACACCGATTGCCACTGGGGATCCGATGACTCTGCAACAGCTTGTCGCATGTCATTCCCAATCACTCCTTGGACCGAAGGATCAACAATCTCGTTAATCCTCAGTGTTTGACTCTGAGCGGGCGAGCGTAACAGTAAGACAGAAACAGCTCCCGTGCCCGCCGCCGATACTCTCAAAGAAGTCGCCAATTGACGCGTTGATTCTTGGATTTGGTCTGGCGTTGATGCAGTTGATTGATCAAAAACCGATTGAGCCGAGGAAAAACGTAAGGCAGCATCGGACAAGATCGCGCTTCGACGAGATTCAAAAACGCTGGAGCGCAATTGCCCCGCAACGATCGTCCCCGCGACCAGAATCAAGACCATCGATACAGCGGCAAGATAGGAGGCCGCACGCAAAGAAGCTGAATTACGAATTGCTTGAAGAGCTTCCCACTGAGAAATGCGTTTCCATCCGCTCCATTGCCGCACGGGACGCGTGATGGCGCGCAAAGCCAGAGTGATCCGTTCGAGTAGAGCTAAGCGGTGCTCTGGGAGCGGGTGCGGGAGTAGGGGCCCCCCAGCATTGTCGGTCATGACGAGGCGTTACCCGCGCGGTAGCCGACACCGCGGACAGTCACCACAACCTCTGGATTATCTGGATCACGTTCAACTTTGGAGCGCAGGCGCTGCACATGGACATTCACCAGACGAGTATCCGCAGCGTGACGGTACCCCCACACGGATTCAAGGAGTTCTTCGCGAGTGAAGACCTTCCACGGTGAGCGGGCGAGCGTCACAAGTAGATCAAATTCCAAAGGAGTCAGGGGAAGTTCTTGTCCGGAGCGATGAACGCTGTGGCCTTGGACGTCAATCGTGAGATCCCCGAGGCGTACCAGTTCTTCCCCGCTATCGTCGCGCCCGCGCAGTCGTGCGCGAACTCGCGCGACAAGCTCCTTGGGCTTAAAAGGCTTTGGGACATAGTCATCGGCACCGGCTTCGAGGCCCGAAACAACATCCGTCGTATCAGAGCGGGCAGTAAGCATGACAATCGGAACATCCGACTCACGGCGTATTTGACGACAAATTTCAATTCCGTCGACATTGGGCAGCATCAGATCGAGAAGCACCAAGTCTGGTGCGCTTGCGTGAAATACGTCTAGTGCCTGAGCACCGTCGGCACAATCAGCGACTTCGAAGCCTTCTGCGTGCAACATAATTCCGATCATTTCGGACAGTGCGACATCATCGTCGACAACCAAGATCCGTGAGCTCATATAACGATTGTGTCACGAATCCAGTTGATATGTCGAAAGACGCGACCTCTTCTATATTTAGGGCTTCAAAAGGCTGAAAATCACCTGACACAACTCTGGGTTGTTTCTGATTACTTGAATACATGGCACAATGGCACAGTAAAGGTAGACACATAACCCATATAGGAGTAAGAATGTCTGACCCTCAGGGCACGCCCGCAAACGATCCGTGGGCACCCCAGTCCCCTTCTCAGCAGAACCCTGCACAGGGTTCGGTCCCCTCGACACCGCAGGTTCCTCAAGCCGCTGAAGCGGCTCAGCCCGCACAGCAGCCGTGGGGCGCACCTCAGGCTCCGGCTCAGCCCGAGCAGGCTCAGCCTCAGCAGCCGTGGGGAGCACCCCAGGCTCAGCCCGCACAGCCCCAGCAGCCCTGGGGAGCACCCCAGGCTCAGCCCCAGCCTCAGCAGCAGTGGGGCGCAGCTCCTCAGCCTGCAGCAGCATGGCAGGGAGCCCAAGGACAGGGCGGAACTGCGTGGACCGTTGCCCAGCCCGGCATCATTCCTCTGCGTCCTCTCACCGTTGGCGAGATCCTGACCGGCGCTTTCCAGGCGGTTCGCGTCAATCCGCAGACCATGTTCGGTTTTGCCTTCGCGGTTATGGCAGTCGTCGCCCTTGTTGAGACGATCTTCACCGCAATCAGCATTCAGGCTCTGACGAACTCGCTCATGTCGGGTAATTTCTCCGTGTACTCGATGATGTCGAGCCTCAGCGGCACCCTTGTCTCATCGCTCTTCAGCTTCGTCGGCACGACCTTCTTGGCCGGCATGCTGGCCCTGACCGTGTGGGACGCAGTTCTTGGCCGCAAGTCGACGCCGGCTGATGCGTGGAACCGTTTCTCACCTCGTATCGTTCCGGTGCTGCTCGCAACTCTGCTCCTGGCCGCCATTCAATTCGGTGTCACTTTGGTCATCATCATCGTGTTCTTCCTCCTGATGGGTTTGGTCGGCGCGGGAGCAGCCGGATACGCCAACAGCGGAGATTACGGTTCGGCAATGGCAAGCGCAGGCTCGATCGGCCTGTTGATTTTCCTCATGTTCGTCACCTTGCTCTGCGTCCTGGGCTTCCTCTCGGTGAAGTTCGCCTTCATTTCGCTCGCAGTGATCCTTGAAGGCTTGGGGCCGGTTGATGCACTCAAGCGTTCGTGGAACCTTTCCAAGGGCTCCTTCTGGCGAATTCTTGGTCGCATGATCATCATCGGCCTTGTCGTTGGTGTGATTGGCATGGTCCTCGGCGCAATCATCGGGGCCATTTTGGGAGCTGGCGCTTCGCTATCTACCGCCATGACCACCAGCTTGATCTCGTCTTTCCTGACCACGCTGGTCTCCGCGGTCATCATCCCGGTTCAGTCCTCGTACCAGACGCTGATGTACCTCGATGAGCGTATGCGCAAGGAAAACCTTGCCCCCATGATCGCTGAAGAAGCTGCACGCATCTGATGTTCGTTTGCGAAGCTCCGCTGACACCCGACGACCAGGAAGCTCGGTCATGGGTGTCAGCGGAGCTTTCGCGTCCGGACTATCAACCCACTCAACCCTCTCCCCTCTCCCGCTTCTTCTCATGGCTTGTTGATCGCCTTTTTCAAGGCGCAGCACACGCCGCACCTGCTTCTTTCCCCATCGCAGGTTTCTTTATCTTTCTTCTATGCGTTGTCCTTGTCGCCTTGATCGTCATTGTCGCAACGCATCCCATCCGCATGCGCCGACGCCTTCGACACGCAGCAGTGTTTGATGCCGATTCTGAGCTCTCACTTGTCGACGTCAAAGAGAAGATTGCCCAAGCACGAGCACAGGGCGATCTCGATGCCGTCCTTATTTGGTCCTACCGACTTTTCGTTCTTCATCTTGCCAGCGGCGGAATCCTTCGCGACACTCCGGGTTTAACTGCCAACGAGGCTGCCCAAGCAGCAATTTCCGCACTCCCTCAATTTTCCGTAGCCATCAATCAGGCAACTTCCTCTTTCGCAGCGGTGCGCTACGGTGATGCACACGCCAGCGCATCAGAGTGTGAACAGATGGATCAACTGATCTCCGCCTACACGCCAGCTGCAAAGAAGCGGACCTCGGCATGAAAAGTGCTCAAACTGCCGTCGTCACCCCCACTCTCACTCAGCGGTGGAAAGCTATCCGTCCGCTGGTGATGGTTTTCTTCTTTTCGCTATCAGTCATGATTGCAACCGCCCTCATTCCCCGTAATGAGGCGGATTATTCCTCCCTCTCACCGTCGAATCCAGGTAATTCGGGAAGCCAAGCTCTTGCGGATGCCATGCGTCATCACGGGGTCAAGGTCATTCACATTCACTCGATCCAAGAATTGGTGGCACGCTCAACTCCTGAGACAACCGCAGTCATCACCGATCCCGAGGATTTGACCACGACAACCGCTCAAAAACTTGACGATCAGCTTCAGCGCGCCGTCTATCTTTTGCAGCGCCCAAGCACCGATTTTGAGCCTCTTCACATCACAACGAATTACGAGAAGAAGTCGTACAATCCCGACACGCTCACCGCACAGTGCGAACTAAAATCTGCACGCGCCGCAAAGCAGATCGAGAATCCTAACGGACAGCTCATCGACACGACCGAAAGCGGCTGGACGAAGTGTTTCCCTTCAAACGGCGCCTACGCCTACCTCGAGAAGAGCGAAGGCACCTACTTCCGTGCTGTTTTTGCCGATTCTGAAATTGCAACGAATGGGAATATCGACCAAGAAGGCAACGCCTCGATGCTCATCAATGCAATGGCTCAAAAGCCCGTGATCTTGTGGTACAACGCCAATTACTCGGACAGCCTTGACGAACCAGATACCGCGTCCCTCACTCCCTCCTGGTTCCTCCCCATGGTCATGATGCTGGGGGCTGGGATCACGGTGATTGGTATTTCCCGAGGCCAACGGATGGGTCGCCTCGTGCCCGAAGATCTTCCCTCTTACGTTCCTTCCTCGGAGACGACGCGTGGACGCGGGCGCCTCATGGCCACCCAAAACGAGCACGGCCACGCGGCACGCCTTTTGCGGATCGAAGCTGCAACAAACATTGCGCGCCACCTCGGACTCGATCCGCAGGCACCACGGGAAACCCTCGAGCGCGCACTCGAAGCTCGAGGCCTGCTCAATTCCCACGTCACCGCACTACTGTGGGGGCCTCCTCCCACATCCAACGCTGAATTGGTCACTTTGGCCGAACAACTGACCGCGCTCACACAGGAGATTGATTACCGATGACTCAACCTGCAACCCCGCCCCAAGGTCACGATGTTCGTGACGCTTTGGTGTCCTTGCACTCAGAAATCGCCAAGGCCGTTGTCGGTCAAGAAGGCGCACTTACCGGCCTGATCATTGCCCTTGTCGCCGATGGACATGTGCTTCTTGAAGGTGTCCCCGGCGTTGCCAAGACACTCTTGGTTCGCACCTTAGCGCGATGTGTGGACTTGGAAATGACTCGTGTCCAGTTCACTCCAGACCTCATGCCCGCCGATATCACGGGTTCACTCGTGTGGGACAACGGCAAGAGCGAATTCGAATTCCGCCCCGGTCCGATCTTCACGAATCTTCTCCTGGCGGACGAAATCAACCGCACGCCTCCCAAGACCCAGTCGGCTCTTCTTGAAGCAATGGAAGAACACCAGGTCAGCGTCGATGGACAGACGCGTCCCCTTGCCTCGCCTTTCATGGTGATCGCGACGCAAAACCCCGTCGAATACGAGGGCACCTATCCCCTCCCCGAGGCCCAGCTGGACCGATTCCTCCTCAAGATCGACCTTGAGCTGCCCTCACGCGATGAAGAGTTCAATATTCTTCTGCGCCACCAAAACGGCTTCAACCCGCGCGACCTGGCCTCCGCCGACCTGCATCCGGTCGCCAACGCCGCTGATATCCTCGCAGCACGCGAGAGCGCCGCCCGCATCGAGGTTTCTCCCGCAGTGCTGACCTACATGGTTGACCTGATCCGAGTCACCCGCACCTCCCCCGCGGTGCGGATCGGTGTTTCGCCTCGTGGCGCCACGGCTTTGCTCCGCGTGTGCCGCGTCTGGGCCTTCCTCCAGGGCCGCTCTTTCGTCACTCCCGACGATGTCAAGGCAATGGCTCACTCTGTTCTTACGCACCGCCTCAGCATGAAGGCCGAAGCGGAGCTCGAAGGCCTCAACGCCCACTCTGTCATCTCCTCGATCCTGGAACAGGTCCCGGTACCTCGCTGATGGCTCTGTCATGGCGCGCTAGCATCCCCGTTTTTGTGGGGATCATTCCCCTCTTTTTCTTCCCGACGTCGCTCTTCTTCTTCGGGTGGTTGGTCCTGTGTGGCCTCCTGTGGGCATTTGACGCAACGATGGCGCCTTCGCCGAGACAATTGAGTATCGAGCGTTCGATCGATACTCCAGTTCCGGTCGGAAACCCCGCCCACTCGCGTATCGTCCTTCGCGCCCCCGTCCCGATGCGCATCGACCTCCGCGATGCGTGGCCGCCCTCGACCCACCCCTCTCCCTACTCGCATTCGCTTGTTGCCCAGCCGGAGATGGAATCGCGAGTGACAACAACCCTCCACCTTGAACGCCGAGGCAGTATTCGCGCCGACTATGTGACGGTTCGTTCCTGGGGTCCTTTGCGTATGGCCGCGCGCCAAACCTCAATCGTTGCGCCACTCAACCTCAATGTTTTGCCGCCCTTCCGCGCGAAGAGGCTCTTGCCTTCGCGTCTTGCACGCTTGCATGAACTTGAGGGAACGACCGCAACGGTTTTGCGCGGTCCCGGTACCGAGTTTGATTCGCTTCGCGAGTATGTCCGCGGTGATGACCCACGCGATATTGACTGGCGCGCCTCGGCCCGCTCATCTGACTTAGTGGTGCGTACGTGGCGCCCCGAGCGCGATCGTCACGTCATGATTGTCGTCGATGCCGGACGTTCGGGTGCAATGCTCTTGGGTGAGCCTCAAGAAGCAGATTTGGGCGATAAGGACCTCGTTGAGCTGGGAGTTGCCCCTCGTTTAGACGCTCAGATCGAAGCTGCCCTCCTTTTGGGGGTTCTTGCCGATCGCGCGGGCGATCAGGTGCATATGCTTGTCGTCGACCGTGAGATTCACGAGGATCTTGCGCAGCAGCGTGCGGGTGCTTTGATTCGCGAGGCAGCGCAGGCATTTTCGCGAGTCCAGCCTTCCTTGCTTCCCCTTGACTGGCAGTTGGTCATCAACGCGGTCGATAAGCGCCTGCGTCACCCCGGCCTCGTCGTCTTGCTAACCGAGATTCCCCCGGCCGCCACCGATGTTGATTTCTCCGAGGCCATCGCAACGCTCAGCAAGCGCCACCGCGTCATCGTTGCCGGCGCACGCGATCCTGAGTTGGGACGCATGAGCACAGATTGGACTGACGCTCCGTCAGCTTTCACGGCTGCAGCAGCAAGCGCCACAAGTCGCGATCTGGACGCAGGGGCACGCGATGCGCGCAGCGTGGGCGCCTATGTGATCGACTGCGACGCCGGTTTCTTACCCGCGCGACTTGCCGACACCTACATCGCCTTGAAGAAGGCGGGCAAACTCTAAATCAGATGACGGGAGTCGAGTAACCCGCATCCTCTTCTAGGTCTCCTGTTGCACCCGCGCGATAGGCCCGGCGTCCAACGACAAAGGTGTAAATCCACACGAGTGCGGTTAAAACAACGCCGCAGGTGATCTTCGCCCAGGTGGGAAGATCAGAGGGGGTCACGAAGCCTTCAATAAGGCCTGAGAAGAAGAGCATGATCACCATGCCCAGAGCAACCGTAATCATCGAACGCCCCGCTTCTGCCAGTGCCTGAGTGCGCGTGCGTTTTCCGGGAACGATCCACGCCCAAAACAGGCGAAGTCCCGCTGCTGTTGAAATCCAAATTGCGGTGAGCTCTGGGATTCCATGGGGAAGAATAAAGCGGAAGAACTGCCCAGGGCCTGCGAAATGAATGACGATTGCGGCGCTTTGGGCAAGCGCTCCGGCGTTCCCCCACAGTACGAAAGCGGGAAAGAATCCCGTGATTCCACCAGCAACTACTTGAATCGCAATCCATGCGTTGTTCGTCCACACATAGGTCATGAACTGCGCATGAGTATCTTGGCTGTAGTAACTGACGAAAGATTTATTCGCATAGGTCTTGAGCGCCTCGGGGCTCCCCAGAAGAGCCATATTCGCGGGGTCTCGAAGAATCCACCACGTTTGAATCGCCGTCATGACAATGAAAGCAAGCATGACCGCGATCGTCACATATCGAATGCGGTACAACGCCGCTGGCAAATCGTAGCGGAACCAGCGAGAGATGACCCACAACGATGCCCCTTCAGTTCCGGTCAGTCTTCCTCGTGCTTGAAGAAGCTCGCCTGAAAGATAGGAAATAACATCCGGATCAGGATTTTCAGAACGCACCTTTGCGAGGTCACTCGTCACCTGGCGGTATAAGACAGCGAGTTCATCAATTTCCGGGCCGGTAAGTCGACGCGAATGCGCCAATTGATGAAAGCGATCCCAGTGGCGCAAATGTGAAGCTTTTAGTGCGTCGATATCCATACAAGATATAGTGTCATACATGAGCGAGCTTCCTGTAACCGTCCGACGAATCTCTGACGAATCATTCGTCAGTGGCGAGGGCGTTAAACTCGATCTCAACCCAGCCTCACCTTTCATGAGGACCGGCGCCTTTCTCATGGATCTCACGCTCTATGCGGGAACCTTCCTCATTTTAATGTTCGCCGTCGTCCGTTACGACATCGTCTATGGACTCCCATCGACCCTCAATAGGTCGTTGACCGTCTTCCTGATCTTTTTCGCCTTTGTCCTCCTTCCCTTCCTCATCGAGGCCTTCACGCGCGGTTATTCCTTGGGAAAGTGGGCGTTTAACATCAAGGTTGTTCGCCGTGACGGTGGGATCATCACCGTTCGACATACGCTGGTGCGTTCTTTGACTGCGATCGTCGAGACCTACATTTGCTTGGGTTTCTTCGCTTTCATGTCCACGATGTTCTCCCCTAAAGCCACTCGTTTGGGAGATCTCGCTGCTGGCACGATCGTTGTGAAGGTCCCAGAACCCGTGTTCTATCCCCCCTTGATCATGCCTCCCGACTGCGCCCAGTGGGCTTCTCAGGCACAAGTGATGCCTATCCCCGATCGTGTCCAGTACGAGTGCATGCAGTTCTTACGGACGAACCGTGAAATCACCGCTCCGCTTCGGATCTCAATCGCGAATGCTCTAGCTGGAAGGCTTGCTGCTTTCGTATCTCCCGCGCCTCCCACAACCGTCAACCCTGAGCGTTTCATTGCGGCTGTCCTGGTGGTTTTGCGCGATCGCGAGTACGCGAAGGAATTGCGCAGGCAGGATGTTCTTGAGCGTCGCCGCGAGCAGATCGAGCGCACGCCCTTCGGAATTTAGTTTTCCGTATCTGTTCCTTGTTCCGCTTGATCGTCGGTGATCAGGCGGAATTGTGCGCGTCTACGCGCCCAAGGCGAATTCGGATCAAGAGGGCTCGAGGGGTCTGTCGCTTCTTCTTTGCTGCGCTGCGCAAAAGGACCAAATTCAGCCGGGGACGAGGCCACAGCCGGGGTAGACGGTGAAGCTTGCGTTTGCGCGCTCTGCTGCTCGGCCTCGTGAGATCGATTGCGGGTGTGCGCGGCGGCCGCACGCACGGCATCGACAAGAGCCATGAGGTCGTCACCCGAGGGTGGTGCCGGTTCAAAGTTAGTCTGCAGGCGAACGATCTGCCATCCACGAGGAACCGTCAGGCTATTGGCGTGGTTCTCGCATAGATCGTAGGCGTTAGGATCTGCGGAAGCTGACAGGGACCCGACGACTGCGGTGGAATCCGAGTAGTCGTAGGTCAACGTGGCAACAGCCGGCCGTGAGCAGCCGGGTTTAGAACAGTGTCGAACCGAGATCACCGCTCTACAATACGGCATTTTGACTATCCCTTGGGTCCCCTGCTTCGGCAGGTCTTGAGCTGGGTGCACCTCCACGCGGGTTAGGCTTGTGTTTATGGCTCTCCCATCAGCTTTTCCTCGTTCGCGCGATCGGCACGGTCGTCACCCACGCTACGTGCGTCTTTTTCCGGGGCTCCCCGCGTGGAAAACTCGTCGAGAGATTTTTGATGCCACTGTTGCTGCGGTCATAAATGAACTCAGCGAGCGTTGGCCCGAAGTTGCCCGCATCGAATTTGCCACGGAGGATGTTCCGCCCTCAGATCCGGCCTCGTGGGAAGAGCATGGCGTTGTTCTTGCACGAGTTTTCCCCGCTGACCGACGCAAGGGATTGGGAGACCGCATTGTTATCTACCGACTCCCGGTGGCTATGCGCGTTCCCACCCAGGACCTCTACGGGGCACTTCGCACCCTGATCGCTGAAAGAATCTCACACGTTCTCTACATTCCCCCGCAGGACCTAGATTCGCTTTCCTAGGTGCGTGAGAATCTTACGCAAGCCGGGCGCTAGTTGATGGTAATTGCAGCCGAGGCCTGCTCCACATCATCCGCATTCAGCGGCCACAGCGAACGCAAAGTTCCGCTGGGAGTTTGCGCCTCTACCTCGAGGGCCACAGCCACCTGGCTGGGAGATTCCAGGACCACAGAATCGCTAGATGGAAGATCCAGACTCAAGGTCTTCCCCGCTTCCACGGTCACTGTCTGCGCGCCAAGGCTGAGCTGGACCCCGCTTTGCGAATGCACGGGAGTGATGATGAGCCGCGAGTGGATTTCATTGACACCGCTGGGTTTTTCTTGGGCGGTTGCTCGAAGTGCGGTGGCGCTCAGGCTTTCGCGCACCATCGATTCAACGCGCTGCGAGGAGGGAAGCTCGGCGCGAATGAGCGCAGGAGAAGCCGCGATGCTGGAACGCATTGCCCAGCGGGAGCCTTCTGAGTATTCCTCTTGCTCCGTATTCGTGACAATCTGTGCTACCAAGGCTCGATCAGCGTGGACACGCAACGTATAGCGGTCATCGGTCATTCCACTGAGTGGGACATCAACGACTGTTCCCGCGCTAATATCCATCTCGCCACCGGGGACATTGAAAGTCCCGGCCTCGCTCGTGTAGCTCAAGCTGACGTGTGCGCTAGCATCATCGGAGTTTCCTGAGGGCGGAACAAAGAGACGCAGGGTGCTTGTCCCCTGAATGGACACGCCCTGCAGCAATGTCTCTTCACGAGGCCGCGCGGCGGGGATTGTCGTCGTCCCCTTGGGTGTTTCTCCCTGCATGGCTGAGCTCTGAGTCCATGTAGCCACGCCTTGTCCATCAGCGCGAATATGAAGAACAAGGGCAGTTTCTTCGGGGAAGAGGCCGCCAGCCAGCACGGATTGCGTCGAATGTGCGGGAACAGTGAGCTGGTGCGTTTTCACCCCGAGCGGCCCATTGAGTCCGAATGCCTCCAGGCTCACCACAGAAGGAGAAGAATTGGGATTGGTAAAAGTGAGGACAAGATCTTCGCCCGTCGTCGAGGATCCCAGCACGCTCCACTGATCTGTTGAAGGCAACTGACACGAGCTCATGCTCAAACCGCGCAGTTCTCCCCCGCCCTGGCCAAGAACTCCCAGTGATGCAGGAAGCGTCTTGGCAGATGTGTCTGCGTGCAATACCTCAAAATTCCGCTTTTTCTCTATTGTTCCAGCGGAGTTCCACAAGGTAGGAGAAGCGACTTTTCCGTCAAGATCAAAGGGGTTAATGATCCCGGGCGGACACGCGTAATTGAGGGTCTCGGGACTGGCGTGAACGATCTGCGCAGAAGGAAGCGAAGGATCATGAAATACGCGGCCCGCGCCCCAGGATCCGACGCCCAGAATCACAAGCGCAGCTGGAACACTCATCAGGGCGAGTATGCGGTTTCTATTCGGCGTTGTCATACTCGTCCTTTCTTCCTCGAAGGAGCGCGGCAAGAAGAATCACTGCGCATGCCGCGCAGGCAATCTTCCACGCAAGGATCAGCGGAGAGTAGTAGCTAAGAGTCACTTCACCAGCTTCGGGAACGCTGAAGGCTTGTCCCCACCCATTCGTCGGCTCGGCTGCGCTCAAACGTTTCCCGTTGAGCGTGGCAATCCAATGAGGATTGGAGCGTTCAGCAAGGTGCACAACGCCTGGACCTGGAACGCTCGCTCGGGCACCGATAACCCCGCTAGCAAGCTCAACGCAGGGAGCCTCTTTCGAGGCCTCAGTAAAGCACAAGCGTGCAGGTTTGCTTCCATCGGGGCGCACTCTCCATGCGCTTCCCGCTTCTGTTTCACCAATTTTTTCAATTCCCGGCGCACGATCCAAGGTCTGTGTAATGGACGCGGCAGCGGGCCCTGAGGACTTCACGATGATCGTGTCGATGTCGTGAAGAGCCAAGTGCCTGGCAGTAGCATCATCCGGGAAAGAAACCAGCGTTGCGATTGACGTGGACAATTGCGAGGAAGCAGCGTCGCTGCTCGCGTTCATTCGCTCATGCAGTTTGATCCACGAGGCCACGGTGGAGTGTTCGCTCCACGCTGGCCCCGCCTCGCGCCAGATTCGTACGTCGAGGTCGCCGTCGGCACCAATGTTCATGACCATAACTCGCGCGTCCCTCGAAGAGTTCTGCGCGTAACGAGATACGAGCGGGACCTGGGTGCCCGCGAAGCGCGCACTCCACTGATCTGAAGGAATAAGAGGAAGCCAAGCCGAGGTGCTCATGATAAGGAATGGAATCAAGGCGATGCACGCCACGCTTGTCAATGCAAGGCGCCCGAACTTTGACGTGGATTGCGTTTCTTCGGCGCAGCTGAGGATCACCAGAATCAGGAGCAGCATCTGGAGGCTTGAGAGCGCACCACCCCAGCCGAAGATCGCGGAGCTATCGGAGTCTACTGCAAGGCGCGAAACCAGGAGTGCACCCAAGCCGGCGGCGACAACTCCCGCCATGAGCAGTGGAAGAGCCGCGGGGAAGGAAGTCTCGCCTCGATGATGGCGAAGCGCGCGAAGAAGAGCGAATACAGCCCAAGCCCACACGCAGATCAGGACCAACGCTGAAATGATCATCCACTGAAGTGAGGAAGCTGCGGGGAGCCCCCACGCACCCAAACCGTAGGGTGATCGCTGGAAGGAAGCAGCGGCCTCGGCAGGGATGAGGAGGGCCGGCCAAGCGCGCGCGGCCACTGCATCGATAAGGAAGGGAAGGGTAAGTAGCAGGCCCGGAAGAAGCGTCGATGCGCGTGCGGGCACACGCAGCAATGCAAGCAGCGCAAGGAGAGCAAGAAGCGGATATGCCGCAATGAGGATCGCTCCAACAATCGCTGCGCGCGCCCACGAGCGACGCATCGTGAAGCTCTCGCCGCGGGAGAGATCATGCAGGGAGCCAAACCACAGGGGAAGAAAAACGTGGACAATTAGCGAGGCCATTCGCCCGCTCATCATCGCCAAAAGTGCGCTGGGCATTGCCGCCCAGAGGCACATGAGAGCCACGCGGATGGTCAAGTTACTCGTGAAGCGCGAGGCAAGAGTGTCCAAATTCCATGCGGCCCATGCGGGGGCAGCGATCAGAAGAATATGGAGAACAGCCGTAGGAGAGATTCGGATCAGGGCAAAGGGAGCGCAGACGATGCTCCAGATCAGGACGATCGGATCGACCGCGTGCGCGTTTCCGTCACCCGCAGGAAGCCAGCCGGACCAAGCGTAGGTCCACAGGTCGGTGAAGCCTTCGGGTAAGCTCCGCCATGCTCCCCCGCTGATCCCGCCGAGGTCCGAGCGGAAGATCCACAAGCTTAGGACAAGAAGACCCACGCAGGTGATGAGGCGTAGTCCGATGTCGCTCCTGCGCTTTTCACGCAGAGCGTCTTTCCATGATCCCTGTGTATCATCAAGGTGAGCGCTGCGCCGTACACGCCGCATTCGCGTGGCATCCCAGCGGCTTGTGAGCAGGGGGCGCAAGCTTGAGCGCGGTTGACTTGCGCAACGACTGTGGCGCGAGCGGGAGGCAAGAATGTGGGGAAAATGAGCGAAGAGTCCAAGCCATGCAAAGAAGCGCGCATAGGCTGCTGACGCTCGCCCGCACAGGAGAAGACCCAGGCATGTGAGGGGAATCCACACGAGGGAGGCCAGGGTCTTCGCAATGAGAGACGCGGGGCTGGAAATCAGCGTTGCAAAGTAGAACTCACTTGAGCGGCGGATACGCAGTGCCGAGGCCGTGCGGAGCTTGCGTGGGGACGACAACTGGAGGTGGGTGAGGTGAGCGTCGGGAGCTGCGACAACGCGATATCCGCTGCGGTGGAGGCGCCAACACAGTTCGAGGCCCTCATTGTAGGGGCCAAGTGCGCGATCAAAACCGCCAACGTGTGAATATGCCTTCGCTAGGACAAGGAGTCCCGCACTGCCTCCGGCAAGTACATCGCTTGTTCCGTCGTACTGCCCCTGATCGATTTCGCCGTCAAAAACTTCGGGGACTCGACGTCCCGAAGATGTTGCGCGAATTCCTAACTCACACAGAGTTCCATCCGGGCGAAAAATCTTTGGAGTAACGGCTGCGATGGAGGGGCCCTGGCCTGCAGCTTTCAGTTGTTCTTCGAGGCAGTTCGGGGATGGCTCGCAGTCATCGTGCAGGACCCAAAGCCAGTCATGGCCTTGCAACGATTGCCCGTGTTCTTTGTCCTTTGCCAGTTTGGCAAGGGTATCGCTGAGATTTCGAGTTCGGCCTGCAGAAAAAAGAAGCGCTCCTTCTGGGAGGTCTTCAGCAACGATAACCTGACCGGAGGATAAGGGCGAGGTGCGAGGAGCACGAACATCACAGACGATGAGTTGGTCTGGGAGTCGAGATTGTTTATCGAGAGCGTCAAGGAGCGAACGCAACGCGGGGGTCATTCCCCGCGCGACGATGATTGCTGCAACAGTCCCCTCATACAAGGGGCTCGTGCGCACCATTAGATGGCCGAGCGACGCAGACGACGACGTTCACGCTCAGACAGGCCGCCCCAGATACCGAAGCGTTCATCATTGGCCAGAGCATATTCGAGGCACTGCTGACGCACCTCGCAGGACTGACAAACAGCCTTGGCTTCACGAGTTGAACCTCCCTTTTCAGGGAAGAATGCTTCCGGATCGGTCTGCGCGCACAGCGCGTGCTGTTGCCAGGCAAGGGGGCCGTCGGAGAAGGGAAGGTCTTCGACATCGGAAGTGTCGGACCACTGGATCGGTCCTTCACCCAGAATGTTCCACACGATATTTTCCCCTCTGTGTGATGGTTTGTAACAAAAAGGTCAATACGAGAATTACACGCGTGTCGTTCGCACCTGTCAAGCCGATTGAGGTTAAAGAAGGCGGCGAAAATAGGGGGTGAAAACACTGCACGAATTGCCACTTTGTGCAAGTCCAAAAGCGCACAAAACCGCCATTTCCGCGGAATTACGCCAAAACCTGAACATCTTTCTGAACGCTTCCTGAGAAGTTAAGGCAAAAACAGCATATTTCCGCCATTTCAGCTACCCTTTTTCCATGCAAGCTATCTCACATTTTCTCTCCATCACCCAGAACGCGAATCGTCCAATTTTGACCCACTATCACAGTTTTCGAGATGAAATTTCGGGTCCCGTGGCGGCTCGCTGGGTCGCAAAAATGGCGAATTTACTTGCATCAGACCTGAGCCCCAACCTCTTTGGCGGCGATGAAAATACTCCGTGCATCCTCATTAACCTCCCAGCGAGTTGGCAGAGTACGTTTTGGCAGGTCAGCGCTAATTTAATGGGCTGGGAGACCCAGACTGCCACTATTTCTCAGGATTCCCCCAGCATCACTTTCAGCTTCGATGTGCACGTGAGCGACGAGCTTGCACCCCTTGAAGCAAGCACTGCAGCATGGCGCCTGGCCCACTCCACCGCTCCCCTAGCTATGCGTTGGAGAGGCTCTTTACCCGCTGGAATCCTTGACGCACTGGCTGAGCTCATGGCTCAAAGCGATCAATTTGAGTACGAGGCATTGGAGAGTGCCCCCACTCTAGATGGCTACATCGCACAAGTAGACGCCGAGGAAGATACCCTGCTCACAGCGGCCTCGGAACTGGGGGCACCTACGCGCCTCGGCCTCTACACCGAAAACTTCCCGAGTGCTCCCCTGCTTGTGCGCCTGTGGATGGATGGCCACGGCGTAGTGGTCGTCGACAAGTCGCATTATGGCGCCCAGAAGGCTCAGGAGATCCTCGCCAGCGAAAAGGTCCGCCTTATCCTGGATTAGAACCTGAAAGTGCTGCGTGCAAGGGACTGCTCAACAGTCCGTTAATGGCGCGGGTGAAGACCTCATCACTTCTTCAGGTGAAAGATCTCTGTTCCTGCTCGATTGATCTTTGCTCCATCACCGGTTTCGGTATCCCAGCAAACCATTGCCTCGCTTGTGCTGGCACACACGTCATTGCCAGCATAAACGCTCTCTCCATAGGAAAGGGTTCGCAAACGCTCGCCCTGGTTCGTAGGAAGGGGTCCATCTCGACGAGCGGCAATTTCTGGCATTTCCCGATCTTCGGAATAACCTGCGAAAAAAATGGTATCTTTCGCAATCGGCTGTGAACCTGGGAATAGCACCGCATCACCATAGGGCTTATCTACTCGATAGGAATCAACCACGCATAGTTGCAAAAGGCCGCTGGAGAACAAGCAATGAATGTTTCCAGAGGGCGAATTCACCCAGATCCCTTTGGCATCTCCGGTGTCCTCCAGGCGGGTTGCTCCCTGGGGAATCGTGCCAAGAGTTGGGGTCACTCCCCTATCTTCAGCATTCGCCGTGGCACTTTGCGTCGAGGTCGTGGGAGAAGAACCTTGGGAAGCCTCGCTTTGTGCGCTTCCCTGCGTTCCGTTTTCGCTTGCCGAGGCCGAGGGAGAGTTCTGCGCATTCCCGCCGCCTGTGTGGGCCGTGCAGGAAGTCAGAGTAAGGCCGAGCAGTCCAATGAGGACAACGGGGGGCACTGTGATGTTGGGATGACGCATGACAGAACCTCCAACAGCATTGTTTCGGATGCGCTGGAAGGAAGTATATCTACTTCTTGTGCGTAAAAATGAACCTATATCCCAAGTAGTTACACACTGCTCCAGTGCCCATGGCAACGATCTTTGCGGCTGGCTTGAGTAGGGACAGCGAAATCCCCAATCCAAGAGCTGGAAGACCGTGGACAATCGCCCAGATGATGGCAGATTGAAGGACCATTCCCGTGAAGAGCGTTAATCCCGCAAAAGAGAAGAACGAGGCCCAGGAAAAACCTTTCGCCTGGAAGACGAAGTGCTGGTTAATCCAGTAGCTCACGCATACGGTGATGATTGTCGAGGTGATATTCGACGGGATCACCGGCAGATCAAAACCCACCGAGAGCAGCGAGAAGAGCGTAAAGTCCAAAAGCGAGGTTCCAACACCCACCAAGAGGTAACGGTAGAAGGAACCCGCTTCAAGAAGACGCTTCCACGCCTTTTGAAAGACGTTCATAGATGCGTTGTCGATCAGTTCGGGAGCACCGAAGAGTAGCGCAAGTACGCCAAGCGCATGGCCTCGCGGCGCGTCTTCAAGTTACCGGATTGGAGCAGTCCAACCATGAAGGACAAAACGCCGACTATGACCAGCGAAGAGGCCAGTACAGCGCTGGGGAGCTTCGGAACATTGCCTGCCTGGATGAAATGCCAGATGACGGGGGCTCCAAAGCAGAGAGCCAAGAGCATGAAGATTGCGGAGAAGATTCCGTAGAAAGCCATGGGGCGTTCGTGTGCGACCAGACGACCAATCAGTCCAAGAATACGGAAGCCATCGTGGAAGGTACGCAGCTTGGATTCTGAGCCTGCGGGACGATCCTTGAAGCCCACGCCATACTCGGCCTGAGGAACCCGCAGTGCCATGGAGTGGACCGTGAGTTCAGTTTCAATCTCGAACTCACGAGACAGGGCCGGGAAAGACTTCACGAAGCGGCGGGAGAACACGCGGTAGCCAGAAAGCATATCGGTAACGGTGTCTCCGAAGAGGAAACCGACCAAGGAGTTGAACATCTTGTTGCCTTGGGCATGGCCAGGACGGTAAGCGGAGTTGTCCTTGTCGTCGACGCGGCATCCCAGAACGTGATCAAGGTTTTCACGAACCAACAGGTCGATCATTTCGGGCGCTGCCGAAGCATCATAGGTATCGTCACCGTCGATCATCACATAAACATCGGCATCGATATCTGCAAAAGCACGACGCACAACATTACCCTTGCCCTTGCGGGTTTCCTTGCGAACGATTGCGCCTGCTGCGGCTGCAACTTCAGCGGTGCGATCCGAAGAGTTGTTGTCGTACACGTAGACTTCAATTCCCGGAACTGCATTCTTCAGGTCCGTGACAACTGTGCCAACTGCGGCTTCTTCGTTGTAGCACGGGACGATTGCTGCGATACGCACCTTGAATTCCTTTTCTCCGACGTCGGGGGTCACAGGCAGAGCCTGCACTCATGCGTATAGCCTAGCGAAGATCACTGCAATTTAGCGAGACAGCGCCCCCGGCAAGTCTGTTTTCTAACAGCGCTTGGCGCAGACAATTACCTTATTTGACGCCCTCGGGATTGTTCGGATGCTTGTACTCAGGTATTCGTCGAGGAAGAAGCCGCCGGCAAGCCCGCACTCTAGGGCCGGGAAAGCACTTTCAAAAAAGCTTTTTCGCACGGCTGAACAACGAGCCGAAAAATTACGAAACATACAGCTAAAAGCACCAGATAAATAAGCACGATACTCAAAGACGCGTATGCAAGTCGCCATACTCCACTGGGGCTGGGAACCGAGAAAACAAGTCCCCACAGGTGGGGCTTAAAAATAAAGTTCTCGTGAAGAAGATAGACGCCAAAAGTTGCTGGAGAAAGCGTCAGGACAAGGGAAGAGATTCTCTCATGCGTCGAAGCATGCGTACGGCCTGAAATGTACTGAAGCGTCATGATGAAAATAAGCACGCCACAAATCACGGAAAGGATCGGAGACGCCCCCGTACCGGCTGTGAAGAGATTTCCTGGGTAGTACAACTGTTCCCTGAGGAAAGAAGAACCAGCAATTGTATGCGTACCAACCATGCAAATGAGCGCACAGAGTATCATCATCACCATCGCGAAATACCAACGCACGCGAGGCAGGCGATCTTCGTGTCGACGAATCAAAGCCCCGATGAGATAGAGAGTGCACAGATAGGACGCATCGGTAAAAGCCCATGTGTTTGCCGGGTTCAGAATATGCCAGATAAAGGTAATCCACAGCGATAGGCACAGCAGTGCCCCGTGCTGCCGAGCTGAGGTCGCGTCAAGAAGAATATTGATATAGGGCGCGACAATCACCATCACAACGTATGCACTGATGAACCAGTACGCTCCGAATGTCACTGGGAATACGGACATCAGGATAGAACGAGGATTGACAAAATACTGGCTGGATCCTACAAGGAGCGAGAGAACAAAGTAAGCACCCCATAATCCACACGAATATATGAAGGTCTGAATCCAGATTTTTGCTACTCGTGTGAACGGGCTGCGTGTACTACGTGATAAAAAGTAGGCTGAGATGAGGACGAAAATCGTCACGCCTACTTGTCCCGGCATGATCGTGACCGCGTGGAGTGCTGATTTCCATGACTGGGCGAGTGCTGGATCTATCCGTGAGGGAGAATCATCGGAAGCAAAATAGTGCGTCGCGACAATAAGGAACATCGAGAATATACGCAGAAGTTCGAGTTCCCAATGACGTTTCGCGGCTGGCTTCCCAATTTGTGCAGCACTCATTTTTGTTCTTTCCACCTATGATCGACAGATCAAGAACTCATTTTCGCGTGAATAAGGGAAGGTGTGAGCAGTTTGAGCCGCTCGCACCTTCCCTTATCTCACAGACCGAAAGTCTTTTCCCAAGCTTGGACGGAGACCAGTTCTGGAAGAGCTTCCCGATACTCACGACTGAGCGAGGCCCAACGACGAATGAGCTCCGCATGTAGCGCAATGCTCTCTGTCAGAGCACGACGGTAGTGCTTGGCATCGCGCTGGTAGCGCCATGCTCCGGAGCCTTCTGCGTTCGATACCAGCGCAGAGTTGAGGTTTGCGAGCCTCCACCAACGAGCATCCGTGCTGGAGAGAACATCCTCAACACGATCTTCACGGTGTTCTCCTTCAGGCAGGAATTGCTTGGTGATACCAGCAATTGCCTTCGAGATGAACTGGGCACGTGAATCCGGCTTTGTTCCCACGGGAGCTGGCTTCTTGCGATGCACCGCCGGGAAGTCTGCGGCCTCAGTCATCAGGCGCGCGTCCGTGTATTCCTTTGCCTTTGCACGTGCCTCCGCAGCGCGGGTGTGCATTGACGGGTGCAGGTGGCCAGGGCCAAGCAAGACATCCTTGAGTCCTTGGCGGCGCAGATCGGCGCTGTAGTACTGCAGCGAGAGCAGCGCGCGAACGTCCGAGGCCAGCGAAGTCTTCGGGAAGGATGCACCGCGCGGGTAGGGAGAGTGCAGCAGTGCTGCAACCCAACGGTTGCGCTGGTGGAAGTAGGCCTGCCAATCCAGACCGTCATCTTTTTCGGTCCACGGCACGTGCCACACGGCAGCGCCGGGCAGAGAGACCGTCGGGAATCCGTGCTCTGCTGCACGCAGACCGTATTCGGAGTCGTCCCACTTGATAAAGAAGGGCAGGGACAGACCGATCTCAGCAACAACGGGCTTAGGGATCAAGCACATCCACCAACCGTTGTAGGCAACATCGATGCGGCGGTTCAGGCGAGGATCATTGCGGATGGTGCGCTGAGCCAAGTCAACCGTTGCGAGTTCGGGGTTGACAGCTCCCCACCAGAACTTGTGGGCATCGATAGTCTCACCCATCGAGTGCAAGATCGTACGCTCATTCGCATTGAACATGTGGCCGCCGACAATCGTCGGGGTCAGCGTGTGCTCTGCGAAGGCGAGGGCGCGAAGCAAACCTTCAGGCTCGATGACGGCGTCATCGTCGAGCAGCAGGACGTAGTCCGAATCGGGGTTCTTGAGCATCTCGTACATGCCACGAGAGAAACCTCCGGAACCGCCCAGGTTCGCCTGTTCGATGACACGGAGCTTGCTTCCGAGTTCTTCTTGCAGACGCGGGTAACGCTCGCAATCCTTCACGTTCTTATTGCCTTGATCGACAATGAGAATCTCGGCGATGTGTTCAAGGACATCGGGTTCTGCTTGGAAGCGCTCCGCTTGCGTCAAGCAGTCTTCAGGAAGGTTGTAGGTGGTGATACCCACGGTCACATTGGCGTGACGGTCACCTTCACGAGAAGGAACTGACCAGGTTCCCCATTCCAGTTCGACGTCTTCCTTGAGAGCAGTGATTTCCGGCCAGATCCAGCCACCGTCACCGAAACGGTTCAGCGGAATATCAAAGCTCAGTTCACCAGATCCTGCCCGGGTTGCAACGGGAGTAAAAGTACCGCGTGCAGAAGAACGCATGACCTCAACAACGGCCCTCTTTGATAGCTTCAGAGTCAGACGAATATTTCGAACATCCGTCCAACGCTGCCAATAGGAGGCAGGGAATGCATTGAAGTAGGTTGCAAGGGAGAGACGTTCACGAGCAGGAATGAGCATTGACGTGCGTGTTGCGTCGACGCCGCGCGGCATCTCAAACTGCCGAAGAGTCAGGGCCTTCTCGTCTCCTTGCGACGCACTCAGCGCCGCGCTGGAAGGGGCAACTCCCCAGTCCACATAGAGCGGCCACAACGAAGTGTCGCTTTCTCCTGGAAACACTACGCGCTGAACGGGAACCCACTGCTGTTCGGTCACAGTTCTTTCAGCGACCGCTTCACTTTTTTCTTTCACGCGACACTCCTTCATTGTGTGCACTTATGTGGCAAGTCTATGTGAGAAAACGGAGGAAAATCTATGTCACAGCGCCGCAGAGGCGTTGACTCTTAGCCAAGACCGCAGGCAGTGATCTTGTAAAGACTGTATGGTCCGCGTTCCAGAACACGCTCAAAACCGGGTGTTTCCGGAGTAATGTTCCGAATGCCGGTCCAAGGCGAGTGTTCATCAAAGATCTGTCGATGACGCTCAAGAACAATCGCGTAGCGGATATCCTCCTGTTGGATCACCGGGCAAATTTCTTGCGGGTCTTCGGAAACCTTGTACAAGTCATCCATGATGACAGTAGTATCCGGTTTCATCTGGCCAATCCAGTTCCCCGGCATGGAAGTGAAGACAACCGGCAATCCACTGGTTGCGTATCCAAACATCGATCCATCGAAGGGATCATTAGCAACCTTTCCCTGAGTTCCGGTGATCTGGCGCGCCTCGTCCATGAAGGCGATTTCATCGGAATAGGTGTAGTGGCTTGCTCGGTCTTCAGCGGCATCTTGCATCGAATTGATTCGCCACTTGATATTTCCCCCAGTCAGCGTGACTGCAGCGATCAGAACATAGATGAGCGCAGAGGAGATGAAACGAAAAGCGGCGCCCTTGGGATGTGACGTCTTCACAAGATTTTCGTTCAACCACGCAAGAGCAAGCGCCATCAGCGGAACTGCAAGGATTGACATCGCACCGGCGGGGCGATAAGAGTCGTGATACCAGAATCCCGTCGCGATGTCTCGGAATTTCCCCTCAAAGGCCGCACACAAAACATAGAGCGCGGCGATGAATGCGTAGGAAATGACAAGCCAGGCCCGACGGTATTTGATGACGGCAAGAAGACCACCGATGGCAACGCCAATGGCAAGGAGCCACTGTGCAGCCAAACGCACCGATGCTGCATTCGTCGACAGAAGAAGGACCGCCGCAATCGCGCGTTTTGGACTTTGGAAGGAATCCCAACGCCACGTAACGGTGCGTTGCATGAACGGAGCTCTATACAGCGCATACCACAGGCACGCGGCCAGAGCGACCAGCACAATTGCGACCAAGACCGCCTTAATAATGCTCCCGCTCCGACGATGCACCTGGTTGAAAGCAAGAGCAACCACATAGGGGAAAAGAATAACCGCAAGGGTGAAGACCGAGTTGGGCTGAGCCAAGGCAATTGCTGCAAAACCACCAATAGCAATCAGAATCAGACCGCAGAGCTCAGCACCCTTGAATTGCTTGACAAGAACGCCTCGAAGCAAAAGAACAAATGCCGCAAGGTAAGCAGGCGCGAGCGCGTAGGAGAAGAAGTTTGAGTACAAGACGCCGAAGGCAAGCAATCCCCAGGGATATGCCGCAAAAAGCGAAGAAACCAGAACGGCAAAAACTGGCGATAGGCGCACCTTCTTCCCAAAAAGCACGTCCGTCAGAACGGCAGAAGAAAGTGGCCAGATGGTCAGCAAAACCACCAAGCACGAGGCATTAATCGCAACCGTCATAGGGGTTCCCAAGCCGGAAATTACCATAGATACCCAGCCGTGCCACAGAGCGGGATAGAAGTGTGAGCCAACGGTGCCGTCAACAGCTGCGCTATGAAGTGAGGATCCGTCACCGCTTTCGATCAGCCAGCGGATCACGGACATATGGAAGGGGGTGTCGTAGGTTGCAAAGAAAGCCTGGGGAGAGGGAACAGAACGAACGAAAACTCCGATTGCGATCACGGCATTAACAATCAGTGCACCGACCAGGCCGATGGCACGCGACCCCGCCCAGCCCGAGAAAAGCCTCTTATAGTTCTCAACCCAATGCCTAGGCCTCGAACCACACAACCACATGATCCCCGCAACCACGATAAACACACCGATTTCGCAGCACAGGACAAACTTGAGGCTCCAGTGTCCTGGAATAACTCCGCTCGCAAGTGACGCGAAGCCCAAGATCGCTGCTCCCGTCACGGGTGCAAAACCGACCGTATAGAGGCGTTTACGCAGGAAAAGAGCGTTAACCGCAATACCGGGAACGTACAGGATCGCAGCCAGCACAAGCGCCGGAACGATCACCGAGAGCCATGCCATTTTCTCTCCTGATCTAGGTGCGAGGTATCAGAGGGAACGCAGTCGATCGACTGCTTCTTGCGCGCTTCCATCAACAAGAAGCTCACCGTGGTGCAGCAGCACTCCCCTATTGCACAGGCGCGCAATCAGGTCCAGGTCGTGGCTCACAATCACCAAGGAGGTCCCTTGTTCTTGCATCTCATGGATACGGTCAAGGCACTTGCGTTGGAAGGGTTCGTCGCCCACAGCCAAAATCTCATCAACAAGGAAGATATCCGGGCTGGTGTGCACTGCGACAGCGAAAGCCAAACGCAAGAACATACCCGAGGAGTAGAACTTCACCTCGGTATCGATAAACTTCTCAATCTCCGAAAAAGCAACAATATCGTCAAAAGCAGCTTCGATCTGCTCTTTACTCATGCCCAGAATTGCGCCGTTCAGGAAAACGTTCTCCCGGCCCGTCAGATCCGGGTGAAAGCCCGCGCCAACTTCAATGAGGCCAGCCATGCGGCCGCGGTATCCCACTGAACCCTCGTCCGGGGTAATAACACCGGAAATGAGCTTGAGCATGGTCGACTTACCTGAACCGTTGAAGCCGATCAGACCGATTGAGTCTCCCTGTTCGACCGTGAAACTCACGTGGTCAAGGGCTCGGAAGTGATTGACCAATTGGCTGCGGCGCCCCGTCAGGCTCCAGACCAAACGATCCTTCAAGGTGTGCGTATTACGCAGTGCGAATTCTTTAACAACATCTTCAACGCGAATAACTTCAGTCATCACAGCTCCTGGGCGAACTTGGGATCCATGCGCCTGAAAGAGACCTCGCCAAAGATGACGGCGCCAAGAGAAATCAGAAGAGCAATTCCCGTCCACAGGCCCAGATTCGGGAGGTACGGATTCGCAGCAGTATCAACCAGCGTCGGCTGCCAGAACCCATAGTGGAAAAGCTCAACCGCAATAGTCAGCGGATTGGCCTCGTACACCCACCACAACCAGTGCCAGCCGTGGGCATCCAAGACGTCGCGCACGCTAAACCACGTGTACAAAACGGGAGACACCCACGTGGCCATCATCAAGATCAGGTCAACGAAGTTCTCTGAATCTCGGTAGAACACGTTGAGTGCACCGGAGAAAAGGCCAATCCCCAGAGCAAACATTGACACGATGAGGAAAGCTGCAAGGATTGCCAAAACTCCCCACACAGTCGGATGCCAGCCAAAAAGAAGCGCACCGACGAAAAGAACAGCGACCTGCGGGAGGAAGTGAACAAGGGCGACCCACATCGCCGACATCGGGAACAGCTCGCGAGGAAGATAGATTTTCTTCACCAACGGTGCATTGCCGACAACAGATCGGGTTGCGTTGCCAAAAACTTCCGAGAAATAGTTCATGAGAACCACGCCGGAGAACATGTAAATCACATAGTTCTCCACGGCGCGGTTCATCTTCATAAAAACGCCAAGTGCGAAGTAGAAAACCAAGAATTGGGTCAGAGGCTTCGCGTAGCTCCACAGCATTCCAAAGATCGAGCCGCGATAGCGAGCCCGCAGCTCCTTATGAACGATGAGGCTGGTCAGGTAGGGCTGACGGAAAACCTCGATCAGTCCCGATGACTTGCCCGGGGTTTGAAATTGCTGCGATGCGATGTTACTCAACGAGTGGTCCCATCCTCGAACAAGGGGGCAAGCTCGTTATCGAGCATCGTCAGTGCCGAAGCGATGGCCATGTGCATATCCAGGTACTTGTAGGTACCAAGGCGGCCCCCGAAGAAGACACGGTCTTCATTCTTCATGAGTTCGCGGTACTGCTCGAGGCGTTCACGATCCTGCGCGGTGTTCACCGGGTAGTAGGGCTCGTCGCCGTGATCAGCGAAGCGCGAGAACTCGCGGAAGATCACGGTCTTCTCATCCTGGTAGTCACGCTCGGGGTGGAAGTGACGGAATTCGATGATTCGCGTGAAGGGAACATCGATATCGCCGTAGTTCATGACGGAGCAGCCCTGGTAGTCACCGGTGTCGACGACTTCCTTTTCGAAGTCGACGGTGCGCCAGGACAGGTCACCTGCCGAGTAGTCGAAGTAGCGATCAACCGGGCCGGTGTAGACGACCGGAACCTTGCCGACGACCGCGGCCTTATTCAGCGGGTTCTCGGAATCGAAGAAGTCGGTATCCAAGTAGACATCGATGAGGTCCGAGGCCACCATGCGTTCCATCCACGCGGTGTAGCCATCCACCGGCAGACCTTCGTACTTATCGTTGAAGTAGCGCGAATCGTAGTTGTAGCGCACAGGAAGGCGCGAAATGATCGAGGCGGGAAGATCCTTAGGATCGGTCTGCCACTGCTTGGCGGTGTAGTTCTTGAAGAAGGCCTCGAAGAGGGGGCGACCAACCAGGGAAACACCCTTGGACTCAAAGTCGGTAATCTCTTGGCCGTCAACTTCTGCTGCCTGCTGGGCAATGAGGGCGCGGGCCTCGTCCGGGCCGTAGGCAGCGGAGAAGAACTGGTTGATGGTTCCCAGGTTCACCGGCATCGGGTAGACGACACCATCAACGGTGGTCCAGACGCGGTGAACATAAGAGGTAAAGGAGGTGAAACGATTGACGTACTCCCACACGCGCTCATTTGAGGTGTGGAAGAGGTGTGCACCGTACTTATGAACTTCGATACCGGTTTCCGGATCAATCTCAGAGTAGGCATTGCCACCAAGGTGCGAGCGACGCTCAACGATTGCAACACGGAGGCCCCAGCGGGATGCGGCCTGCTCAGCAATTGTCAGGCCGAAAAGGCCAGATCCGACGACAACAAGGTCATAGTTCACGGTCGAACTCCTTTCAATCCCAGTCAGTATAAGCGAAAGAACTGAGTGAATCGTTTCTTTAGCCCTTCGACACGAACCAACGCATCTTTCCAACGCCTCGATACAGCACTTGACGCAGATCGGTGGGAATCAAGCGATAAGCACCACGAATGGCAAGGTTTCGGGCAAATTGAGCATTGGAAACGATGCCTTCGTTGCGGAAGATCTTTTGCAGACGCATCTCTGAGCGCAACATGTGTCTCCCCCCACGCCTCTTATAGGCGCCCGATCCCACGCGATAACGGACCAGAACTTCAGGGGTGTTCCCGCAGGGAACACCTGCAGCCACCATTCGCGCAAACAAAAGGTAGTCCTCCATCAATTGGAGATGCTCATATCCTCCAACTGCCTCGACCGCACTCTTGCGGTACACAACTGAGGGGTGCGCGAAGGGAGAGCGGTAGGAAATGACCCGACGGATCTCTTCTTCGCTGGTCGGCATGGAACGCACAAGCCCAGCCTCGGCCTCGTCGTCACTGAATTCTTGAATCGCAGACCCCAGAAGTCCAAGCCCTCCTTCAACCAGAGGAATCTGGATCGCAAAGCGCTGAGGAAGCGAAATATCGTCGGCATCAACGCGAGCGACGATGTCGTGGGAGCAGTGCGCAAGGCCGATATTGAGCGCATTCGCCAGTCCCATATTGTGCTTGAGTCGCACGACTCGAACATCGATGTGCCCCAGTACATCGGTTTCTTCCCCTCGCGAGGCGCGGTGAAGGAAGTCAGAAATGCCCTCGTCAACGGGACCATCACATACAACCACGAGTTGCTTGGGAGAAACCTCTTGTTCCCGCGTTGCGCTGGACACAGAACGGAAGAAAAACTCCGGCTGGTCGCCTGCATAGACAGGGAGAAGGACTGAGAAGTCACCGACTGTCATTGATGCTCCCCCTTAGCACACTCGCGCGCCCCCGAAGAGGAACATCCGCACCCGCAAGCGCGCCGGCCCTGTTCAAGAGCAGCGACTTCATCGGCAACTTCCGTCAGATGAAGGATCTCGCTTGAGCGCAGAGGCGGACGCCATGCATCACGCAAACCCTCTCGTAGGTAATCCACAGCAGCCGAGCGATCGGAAGACGCCGCAAGCATCTTTGCCCAGCGCAGTGCGGTCGCCACCCCAAAAGCACAGCGATCAAAGAGCCCAAAACCAGACGAGGTACCAAGCGCCCACACCTTGTTACGAACTTCGTTGTAGAAACGCGGCCCCGGGTCGGCGGTGGAGTTTCCGAAGGTCTTCGTTCGATGCTCGACACGTGCGCCATCCACGTAAAGCCCCACCCGTCCCTTGAGTAGGCGCGCAGTGTATTCAAAATCGTCATTCCACAAGAAGTAGGCGGCTTCAGGAAGCCCTTCTTCCTCAATCGCGCGAGCATCGATCATGATCGCAACGAAAGAGGCCGTGCGAATCTGACGCGCACCAACCGCAGCCGCGTGTTCACGAAGCTCACGCGAGATCAAGAAGCGCTCACGAGGCGCATTCATCGGGTGCTCGCGTCCGTCAATCCAATCGGCTCGACATGCCAGAACGGCCGGCGTGCCGGGATAGGCCTCGCGGGTTTGCAAGAGAACTTCAAGCGCGGTTGGGGTCGGGATCGTGTCGTCATCCATGATCCACACGAGGTCGGCACCCACAGTCATTGCCCTAGCAATTCCGGCAGCAAAACCACCAGCGCCACCGTAGTTTTGCGGCAAAGTGACGACGTTGGAAACGACGGGGTGAGAGGCAATGAGTTGCGGAGTCTCGTCGCTGGACGCGTTATCAACCACAACAACGCCGTCGAGAGGGCGGGTCTGAGCGGCAAGCCCATCAAGAGTTTCACGTAAAAGTGCTGCTCGGTTCCATGCAACGACGACGGCGATGACTCGTGGATTGCTCATGAGATAAGCCTACGGGCAATTGTGATGAAATTGCCAAGCCAAGCTCACCTGTCTCGATATCGCTTGAGTTAGGGTGGTTGAAGAGTAAGTTTCATTGCCCCCCAGGAGACTTCTTCATGAAGCATTCATCTATCGCATCAACCTGTGCAGTGTCAGCACTGTTTGCGCTTGCACTTGCCCCTACAACGCACGCAGATTCTTCTTCCACTTCACCATCCCCTTCTCCGTCGGTCAGCACCGCGGCCAGCGAGGCGACGCCATCGGTTTCCCCCACGGCCTCGGCACACGCAACCCCTAGCGAGGCCGCGCCCACCACTACCACGATTACTACACCCCCCCACATCGATCTCCCCCGCTGACGCAATTCGCCAGCGCTGGCAGGACATGAGCGGAGAAAACGGAGTACTTGGCACTGCCACCTCTGGGCTAGTTCCCCTGCGCGACGGCGCTTTCATTCAGTTCTACCGCGGCGGCCAAATCTACTGGACCGCTCAGTATGGTGCGCATGCCTCGCGAGGCGGAATCCACAGTGCCTACAGCGCACAAAAGTGGGAAAACGGCCCCCTTGGTTTCCCAACCTCTGACGAAGAGAACCAGACCATCGCGGGGATTCGCGGCGCGCTCCAAACCTATGAAAACGGCCAAATTCGTTGGAGCAGCCAGGGCGGAGCCCACCCCATCTGGGGCAAAATTCTCGAACGCTACAAAACCGCAGAAACAGAAGGCCGCTCGCTGGGCTGGCCTCTGAACGATGAGATGAAGGATGCCGCCAATGGCGGCGCATACCAGCACTTCACCGGCGGCTCGATTTACTACCACCCGCGCACTGGTGCTCACAGGGTTACCGGCGGTATCCGTAATCTGTGGGAAGGCCAGGGCTGGGAACGCGGCCAGATGGGCTACCCGACGGGCGAAGAGACCGCTACGGCGGGTGGCGGCGTGTATCAGACTTTCCAAGGCGGAACCGCATACTGGCACCCCCGTACAGGCACCTACTACGTGCACGACGCAATGCTGGGAGCATATGGACGCGCTGGATATGAATGGGGACGCTACGGCTACCCGCTGAGCAATGAAACCCCTTCTGCAAACGGCGGCGTCTACCAAATTTTCCAAGGTGGAACCGCATACTGGCACCCCGGCTCGGATTCCTATTTCGTCCATGACGCAATCATGGGGACCTACGGTTTCTACAACTGGGAGCGCGGAGAGCTTGGCTATCCCTCCTCAGATGAAACGCCTTCCGCGAACGGCGGCATCTACCAAATTTTCCAAGGCGGAACCGCCTACTGGTCGCCGCGCTCTGGTTCTCACGCTGTTCCCCTGGATTTGCTTGCCGAATACGGCAATCACGGTTATGAACGCGGCCACCTGGGATACCCGACCTCCGAACCCTACTGGGACGGAAACCGTCACAAGCAGAACTTCGAACACGGAGTTCTAGAGAAGACCAATGACTTCAATGTCACGTGGGCCGGGCAGCCTAATAACTATTTCTGCGGTCCGACCAGTGGTTGGATGATCCTCAACGCGATCGGCGCTCACCACTCCGCACAGGGAACGCCGCTCAGTATCAACGCCGTGGCAAGCCGCGATTATATGAACACCGTGGGATACGGCTACACGAGTTTCCATGACCGTCGTTTCGAGTACGGGATGAATCGTTGGCTGGGCCGCGATGCCTACACAACGATTCACACTCCTTCGGTTGAGCAGGTCCGTGATTCCGTGAAGGCATCCTTCTCAAAGGGATTGCCGACGGCTGTTGATGCTCAAGAACGCCGAGGTGGCCCCCACTACAACGGTCACCCGAACTCGACCTTCTCCCACATCATGGTCGTGACCTCATACGACGCCAACACTGACTCGATGCGGATTGCCGACCCGGGAGTCCACTACCTCTGGGGCGGCGAGGAACAGTTCTGGTACCACCTCCCCTCCTTCACTCAGAATTTCCTTCAAACTGAGGTTGAGCGTGACGGACGCGAGCACATTGGCATCTACAGTGCCCGCTAAGTCGGTGTTTTCTCCTCATCGCCGAGGCCGCGCATCCCTGCGTCGCTTTGCTTTCCTCAGCGCCTGCGCTCTTGTCGCCCTTGGCGGCTGCGCAAGCGGAGGGAGCGGGGATTCCTCGACCTCGGCGAGCGCGAGTGTATCGCCTCGTCAGATGGATGGCGTCTTCGAGCCTCTCGTTGCGCAGTCCGCGCTGGAGGATCCTCGCGAGCGTGTATGCACAGATCTCTCTCTTCCTTTTGATCTTGTTGCGATGCACGCGAGCGATCAGCCATGTGAATTGTCTCCATCGGGACAAAGCCAAGCATCTTCCGTCGAAGAGAAATGGACATTGGGCGGGGATTTCCGGCAGATTCCTTCTCTTCCCATCGATACCTCTGAGGTTTTTGGCTCGTCGACACGTGACCCGAACGACCTGTACTCCTACAAGCCAGCGATTCTTTCCCCACAAGGGATACGCGAGCTCTCGCCGGATTTACTTCGAGAAGACGGCAACTACGTTGAACCCCTCGACGGGACACAAAGCGGTCCCTGGATTACTTTCCTCGGACGGCAGGTTTCTTCTTCCTCAACCGGAGACCACCAAGAGGACAATGTCTTTGCCCCGTGGACGATTTACTCCTGGAATATGGACGAGCAGCGTCTGCACACCGTGATGACGTGGAGCGATCTTCCCGCTCACAGTCCCCGGAGCTCAGGAGAACTTCCTCCCGTCAGCGATGGGACACACGCGTTCTACGGCGCAAAAGCCTCAACTGATCACGGAGATTACTCACTGATCGTCACTCAGAGCCTGGACGCTTCAACGAGCTCCAACAAACCGCAGATTCTTCTCTTTGGGGCCTACCCCGCGCTCTCTGAGCAGGGACTCAGCGCGGTCGCCACTCCAAAGGATTCACCGCTCCCCTCTCGCGTTGTCACGCTCAGCGGCACGGATTTCTCAGGGGTCACCACCCACTTCGACCTGAAATCACAGGACTATCGAATCAGTGGGCTCTACGCCGCCAGAGATCACCATGCGGTCCTCGTTAGTCCATCAACGACGTCTTCCGCGGCCTCGTCCTACCTCGGAGTCTGGGACAGTAAGTCCGCGGACTATCCCACGCAGTGGATCATGGTCGATTCCCGAACTCCTTGGGTGTCCATCGGTGAAGAGGCAATCGCATGGGGCGCCGGATCACAGGCAAACAATGCGCAGATGTACCTGCGTTCATGGGAAAGCGGCCAGATCACACGCTTAGGAGAAACCCCCGGCTACTCACGCCCTGTCATCGCCTCGCGGGGACGAGCAGTCCTTGTTCCTTCCCTCACCGCCACGGGTGCCGTTGAGTGGAAACTTGGAGAATTCGCCGAAAAATAGCGCGCCCTTTCTTCAAGTAACGATATGATAAAGGCGATGAGTACTCCACAATCACGCATTGCGCGACCGATTGCTCACTCGGCAACGCTCCCCTTTAAGAGCGGTGCGGCACGAGTGATTTCTTTGGTTGCCTTCTCCTGCGTCCTCCTGCTGGTTTCCACCGCTTTCTTCATTTACCGCGATTTCGGCAACCAGCTTGCGTCAAACTCCATCAATACCCAGGGTCTGGGCAACGCGAACTCCACCGAGACCGCCGCACCTTCGGATTCTTTTGAGGGACGCCCCGTCAATATCCTCATCTCTGGAATTGACTCACGCCAGAACCAAGGTGATGACGCCAATGGTGACGCTGCGGAGCTTTCATCAATTCACTCCGATACGACCATGCTTATGCACATTTCCGCAGATCGCACGCGGGTTCAGGTCGTATCAATTCCCCGAGATCTCATTACGGACATTCCCGCGTGTAAGCGCTCAGATGGCACGGTTTCTTCCGCCTACACCGGAATGTTCAACTCTGCTTTCTCTACCGGTTCGAATGACACCGATATCGCAGGCGGTATTGCCTGCACCGAGGCGACCACGGAACAGTTGACCGGCGTGAACATCGACGGCTTCGTCGTCGTTGATTTCCACGGTTTCCGAGGCCTCATCGACGCTTTGGGTGGGGTCTGGTTCGACATCCCCGAAGACATTGATGATTCCCGCTCGGACTTGCATGTGCAGGCGGGATGCCAAAAACTCGACGGTAAAACGGCTCTGGCCTATGCCCGTACGCGTTATGCCGTGGGTGACGGTTCAGATTTGGGCCGTATTTCGAATCAGCAAAAACTGGTCGCGGCGATTATGCGTGAATTGCTCGCCAAGAACTTCGTGTCGGATCTTCCTTCGCTCTTGTCCTTCACCAAGCAGGGACTATCCGCACTCCAACCTTCACAAAACCTGTCGAATATCAACACCGACGTGGGTCTTTTGCTCTCCCTGTCCTCGATTGACCGCGCGAATATTCAGTTTATTACCTCGCCGAACCAGTACTCCCCCGTTGACCCCAACCGCGTCATCAATCTGGAGCCACAGTTCAGCCAGGCCTGGGAGGCAATCCGCAAGGATCAACCTTTCCCCGCTGCAATTGAGTTCACCAACGGTAGCGGCCAAGAAGGCCAGACGAATGCCTCGCCCAGCGCTTCGGCCTCGCCTTCTGAAAGCAGCTCCGCGTCTGCTTCGGCTACTCCAAGTACGTCACCGTCGGCAAGCGCATCTGCAAGCGCAAGCCCCACCGCAGCTTGCCCGGCGGAACGCTGATGACTCAGCCGCCGTCTTTTCAGCCCGACCCCTCGCGTAGGCGCCCGCGCCTCTCCGAGGTTCAGAACTCTTCTGTTAACAGCGAAGACGATGGTGTTGTTTCCCCTGGAGTCGAAGAATCTGCTCCCCAGGCAGGGCCCAAAGAAACGGTCATGCCGCCCTCTTTTGCACCGCGCGCCAAACGCGTCACCTCGGCGCCGAGCTTTACTCCGTCTTCTCCTGCAGCAACCGAGCTTCCGCGCGCGGCAATACCGTCTAGGCCTCACTTCCAGCCCGTTCAAGCGCCTCCCAGTGCCCCCGCAGGCACGCCAGTGTCCCCGCGGCCTCGTCGAAAGAAGAAGCGACGCTGGCCGCTGGTTACCCTCGTCGTGATTCTCCTGATCGCTGCGTGGCCCGCGTACCTCCTTTTCGACGCAAATTCGCATCTCAAGCGAATCGATGCACTTTCCGGCGCCGCGGGCACCTCGGGAACCACCTATCTTCTTGCAGGTTCTGATTCGCGTGGCGACGGTTCAGTTCCAGACGACACCGAAGGACAACGCGCGGACTCCATCATGCTGGTTCACGTTGCTCCCAATGGGCAGACCAGCAATATTTCGCTCCCCCGAGACACCTACGTTGAAATCCCCGGATACGGGTGGGACAAACTCAACGCGGCGTATTCCTACGGCGGTCCCACACTCCTCGTTCAAACCGTTGAACAACTCACGGGACTAACGATCGATCACTACGCAGAGATCGGCATGGGTGGAGTTTCCAACATCGTCGATGCCGTCGGCGGAGTGAACCTCTGCTACGACTTGACAGTCAATGACGAGCGCTCCGAACTCAATTGGGAAGCGGGCTGCCACGATGCAGATGGCAAGACCGCCCTTGCCTTTGCGCGTATGCGCTATTCCGATCCGCTTGGTGACATTGGACGCGCTCAGCGCCAGCGCCAGGTCGTCTCGAAGACCGTATCGAAGGCCATGCAGCCGGCAACATTGATCAATCCTTCGAGCGCTTTGCGCGTTGAACGTGCGGGAGCATCAGCCTTTACCGTCGACGAAGATTCTTCTGTCCTCGACGTCGGCAAGCTTGTTTTGGCTTTCCGCAGTGCTCAAAACTCCGGAATGACCGGTGTTCCTCCGATTGAGGACTTGGGATACTCGACCTCTGCGGGCAGTGCTGTTCTCTTGGAAGACACGACCGCCCCCGACTTCTTCGCCAAGCTCCGCGCGGGAACACTGACGACAGACGATCTCACTCCTAAGCTCTGAGTCTGCCGAGGCCTCGCCTAGGCTTCGTCGTGAGTCTTCCACAGCGTGAATGCAGCCAGCGAAATCGAGTCCTGAAGTTCGCCTGAAACGATCATCGAGCGCAGTTCAGCGAGGCTCACCCATTGCAATGCGTCGACTTCACCATCAATCTCGCAGCGTTTCTGCTCGGGCACGGTGCATGCAATGACCTCGATGTGCCCGCCAAGGATCCCCGAATCGGGATAGATCTGGCCCAGAGATATACCGTTTTCTCCATGAAAACCGGTTTCTTCAAGGAGCTCGCGCAGGCCGGTTGCAATTCCATCCGCGTCGCTTTCTTCGCTCATTCCGCGCGGGAACTCCCACAGGTCGCGTTCAATTGCGAGGCGACGCTGACGAACAAGTGCGAAGGCACCCTGTTGATTGCGAGCAACAACCACGGCTCCGGCCCTGTCTCCGCCGATCATCACCCGATGCATTCGAGGGATCGCGTCGTTTCCTTCCACCCATAGGGGAAAGCTTTGTGCATGCCACAGCTGCGTCCACTGCATTTCGTGCCCTTTCATATGCGTCAAGCGCTTTCTATGCCTCGGCTAAACGAATTTCCGACATCATCCGCGAGGGGCGAAGCTCAAGTAATTCATGAATATCCGAATATGGGAAGGACGCGAGGAAAGCAATCCCCGTCCACATGACATTCATCCAGAAGCTATCTGGACCGAACCAGCCCGAATCGTGCGCGGTCAAAATGAACGCCAGCGCCGTGACCGCGAGGCAGCGAAGGACGCCGCCCATCACTCGTTTACGCCACTCGAGAGGCTCAATAGCGAACTCACGAATAAAAAGAGCAAGGGAACGCCAAGAATTGCGCGTCAAACGTTTCGCGCGAATTTCTTGGGCGGGAGAAGCTCCCGAGGCTGCAGTGAGCTCCTTTTGCGCATCCCGGGCCTGCTTTGTCATCGGGTGGATCAGAACTCGCTGGTATTGTTCGGGGGTCAAAGTTGCCATGGCCTCGGTAATCTCACCATTGACGCTCAAGCCGCGTGCCGCACCGACTTCGCGAAGTGCTTGTTTGCTCAATGCGACGCCAAGGTTCGCAAGGGTTAAGCGCGCATTATCGAGCAGGCGCGCACGCCACATCTGACCCCGACTGAGCGGGCGCACGCACATTCCCCACTGCCGTTGTGCACGCGTTTCTGGATCGTCATCGCCCGAGTCTGTCGCAATGATGGTAAAGCTCATGCGTGAGCTCGGTGCATCAAGAAGAGCAAGTCTTTTCTGTGTCGCAGCATCCTCGTACAGCAGAGAAAACCATCGCAACGCGCAGCGCGCATGCGGAGCAGTTAAGCAACGCCGGTAAACCTGTCCGCCGGGAACCTCGAGATCCTGCGGTGCAGCATTGTTCATCCAGTGAGCAAGCAGAGCGACGACGTCTCCCCTGCGAGCTGGGCGGGCGGCATGTCCCCCGTTGCTGCGAATCCATTCTGGGAGCCAGGCTCGAAGAGTCAGAGCAATCGAGCGGGCCTCTGGATCTTCGAGGTCTTCAATCCTGCCGTGACGCTCCCAAAATTCTATTTCTTCAACGCTGGGGGTGCGAGGCCACGAGATCAGGTGCACCCGCAGGGACTCCATTGCGCTTTGCCACTGGTCTCTTCCGGTTGCTACCAGCGCCTCAGCCTCGCGCCTGCGGCGAGGTAGGCGAACATACGCTGGATAGGAGCCGATGTCCTCTGAGTCGCATTCCTCAAGGTCCGCGAGCAGAGTGCACAGTTGAGCGCGCCGAGCCGAGGCCGCACTCGCCTCGGTGTCGCTCGAAGCGTTGAGGGCAGCATAAGCGGCCGAGACGAATGTTTCACTTTCAACTCTGCTGCGTTGAAGGGCAATCCATTGCGCTCTCTCCTGAGCATCCCCCGGACGGGCAAAGCCACCCGCGGGTGGAGTTGGCGCCTCGCAACCCACGACTAAGGGAAGATCCTGAAAGCGTGGGATACCCAAGGCCTCGGCAATCCCATCGGGGCCAAGCGAAAGGAAACATATGCCGTCGAGGAGTTGGTTGCGGTCAACGTAGACGTAATCCGCACTCAAGAGCGCCATCCGCAGCTTTATGATGAAGCGATGGATGGCAGCTTCTGGTCCAAAGCGGCGCCAAGCCATCGCCTGCTCGAGTGAGTCGAAATCACTGATCGATACGGTCGATGCAGTCCAGTTCACGCGGGCAGGCAATTGAAGGCCGTTGGCGTCAGGCATGGTTCACGACTGAGTTGGAACCTTGATTGCGCGGGGACCTGCCTGCCATGCATCCCATGCCGACTGAAGAATCTCGGCCACGCCGTAGTTTGCTTTCCAACCCAAATCCACCGCGATTGACTGCGGATCTCCAATGAGCATCGGCGGGTCACCGGCACGACGGTCAAGCTCATCAACCGGGAAATCCCAACCGGAGACGGCGCGCAGACCATCGATGATTTCACGAACGGAGGTTCCAAGTCCGGTACCAACGTTGAATTGACGGTGCGCGGGAACGCCACGATTGAGAGCATCCAGAGCGTAAATGTGTGCGTCTGCCAAGTCCTTGACGTGGATGTAGTCACGTATACACGTGCCATCATCAGTCGGGTAGTCAGTTCCGAAAATCTTCGGGTTTTCGCCGCGAGCAAGGCGGTCCAAGACCATCGGAACCAGGTTCAAGCACGCGGGGTCCGCTAGGTCATTCCATCCGGCTCCGGCGACGTTGAAGTAGCGCAGGCCAATCCAATTCAGTCCCCACGCTCGTTCAGCATCAGCCATCATCCACTCACCGATGAGCTTGGTTTCACCGTAGGGATTAATCGGCTTCTTCTCGATGTCCTCGGGGATCACCGGGACAGGAGGCATTCCGTAGACGGCTGCGGAGGAGGAGAAGATCATGTTCTTCACTCCGGCCTCTTCCATTGCCAAGAGGACATTGGCCAGACCACCGATGTTCTGGCGGTAGTACCACGCCGGACGCTCGACAGATTCTCCGACCTGCTTTTGTGCAGCAAAGTGGATGACACCGGTAACGTCTTCGTCGATCATTGCCTGGGTCAGCTTCGGGAGTGCTTCATCGCGAGCAACATCGACCTTGATCAGGGTTGCGTCGCCAATGCGATTCGCTGCCCCAGTGGTCAGGTTGTCGACGACAACAACCTTTTCGCCTCGTTCCAGCAGAAGACGGACAACATGCGCGCCGATGTAACCGGCGCCTCCGGTAACAAGAATGCTCATGTTGTTCAGTGTACGGCAATTAAAAGCGTCGCGAGCGTCGCCCCATGGAAACGAGAGCACCTTCGGGCATGATACGCCCGGGATCATAGGTTGCAGGAATCGCAGCTAAGGAGACTGTGAAAAGCGGAGGAACAGCGCGCGAAAGTTCAATGCGCCCGCCCATCGTTTCGATCAGGTCCTTTGCCAGAGCCAATCCGATACCGCTCGATCCGTGTCCGGAGACGCCATTTTCGAAAATATGCGGGGCCAAGTCGGCCTCGACTCCTTCTCCTTCGTCTGAGACTTCGATGACGACTCCGCGATTATTGGCGCTATTGCGCGCATGAACCCACGTTGTTCCAGCGCCGTATCGCAGGGAGTTTTCGATCAGAGTTGCCAAAACCTGAGCGATCTTTGCTTCATCAGCCAAAATCGGAGTGCCCGCTTCATCGGTGAATCGCAGAACTCGACCGGCTTTCTCGAAGGCTTCTTCCCATTCTTCACGCTGGGTATTGAAGACCTCGAGGACATCGATTGCCTCGGTGGCCGCAGATTGGCGCTTGTTCGTATCCAGCAGCTCAGTGACGACGGTGGTCAGGCGTTCAATCTGCTCGAGACAGGAATGAGCTTCTTCTTGGACTTCTTCTTCCGTTGAAATCATTTCGATTTCTTCGAGGCGCATGGACAGTGCCGTCAGTGGAGTACGCAGTTGGTGCGAGGCGTCAGCAGCTAGCTGGCGCTCAGCTGCGAGCCTTCGCGCCATTTTTTCGCCGGTGCGCTGAAGTTCTTCTTGGACGAGGTCGATTTCCTCGATCCCTGAAGGTTTGACGCGCGCGCGAACCTGACCTGATCCGATTTGTTCTGCCTGCGCAGACAGGTAGATCAACGGAGCGGATAGACGCCTTGAAAAACGCGAGGCCAAGGCCCATCCAACTGCCAATGAGACGACGATTCCTAAGGAAAAGAGCCCGGCGACTTGAGCAATTCCCCGGATCGCATGTCGCGCTGAAACAGTGATGCTGACGCGCACTCCATTCGCTGACCACGCAGTGCGGGAAATAGTGAGTCCTCGCAGGGGCTGACCAACTGTGATGGGTGTGGGAGTTTGGGGCAGAGTGACTTCCACATAGGTGGGGGCACCGCCTGTCACCATAGTTTGCGCCCAAGCACGCGCATAGCTTTCGGATAATCCGCTGCTTGCCATGCGCCGATCGAGGGCGCTTTGAACAGTCTGAACACGAGCATCCAATGCACTCGTCTGCGCATTCCAGACCAAGATCGACGAGGCGATCGCGCCGGGAACTCCCAGCAGCAGTGCCACAACCGCAACTGCGGTGACAATCATTCGCGCAGCGCGTTTACGCATAGCGAGCCCTTAAATCTTGATCTAGGCGGAAGGCTTTTCGAAGCGGAAACCCATCCCACGAACGGTCGTGATATAGCGCGGTGATGCAGCGTCATCTCCGAGCTTGCGACGCAGCCACGAGACGTGCATGTCGAGGGTCTTGGTTGAGCCACTCAGACCATTCCCCCACACTTCGCGCATGAGAGTATCGCGGGGCACAACGTTTCCGGCTTCACGCACCAAAACGCGCAGGAGTTCAAATTCCTTTGCGGTAAGAGAGAGCTCAACACCGCTGACGTATGCGCGATGCGCTGCTACATCAATGCGAACGTCCTGGACAACGAGATCACCGTCGGCAACTTCTCCACCACCACGGCGAAGGAGAGCGCGCACGCGAGCGAGCAATTCTGCAAGGCGGAAAGGCTTCGTCACGTAGTCATCAGCTCCAGCATCGAGGCCGACAACCATGTCCACCTCGTCTGCGCGAGCAGTCAGAATCAGGATCGGAACAGTACTGCCGGAAGAACGGATCTCCCTAGCGACGTCCAAACCATCCATATCGGGCAATCCCAGGTCAAGAACAACCAAGTCAATGCCATCAAGATCTTCAAGTGCACTCCGGCCGTGATCGTGCGCACGCACATCGTAGGTCTCTCGCGCGAGAGCACGAGTCAAGGGGCCAGCGATAGCCGGGTCATCTTCAACGAGAAGCACTGTAGTCACGGTAATAGCATACCGGATTTCAGGTATTTCTTGTAGATTTCTTGACCAAAATGGGATGAAATCACAAGATCAGGTAAAACACCTTAAGACAGCGTCTTAGCGACGATATGTCAGCAAATAGGGGGAAATCGTTCCAAAACCCCGCAGCGTTGCACTTGGGAACTCTTCAACGTCGTATTCCATTCCCGCTTTACCCGCAGCGATTGCGGCCGCAGTTGTGGGATCCATCAAGATTTTGCCAACAGGAGCAATATCCACCAATCGAGACGCCAGGTTCACCGTCGGCCCAAAAACGTCGCCCGAACGAGAAAACACATCGCCGCGCACGAATGACGCACGCACGGGAAGCATCTGATCATCCGCTCCAAGCTGCTCAATCAAAGACACGGCTACCCTAAGCCCCGTCTCCAAGTCATCTGCGATATACATAACCGCATCGCCAATCATCTTGACGACGCGCCCACCGGCGTCCGTAACAGCATCTCTGGACAATTGCTCGAAGCGGCCGATGAGATCGACTAGTTTTCCACCCAAAATTGCCGACGAAGACGTGTAGGAGACCATATCGACGAAGCCCAAGGAACGATTAAGAGGGAAACGAGGCTGCAAGCCCTCATGGCCGCGAGTCGAAATTTCATGATCCATTCGTTTAAGAAGAGCATCCAACTGACGTCGCCATGAGTGACGCAAGACGTCTTCAAGGACGTCAACGCGCTCTCGGATATGGTCGAGGACATACATGCGCGCAGCCGTATCATCGAGGCCAAAGCGACGCATCGTATCTTCAACAAGCGCTTCAACCTGCCACAGGCCAAGGCGATCGGCCAGGTGAGAGTTCGCACGAAGAAGAGAACGCGCCGTTGCAGTATCAATCGCACCCGAAGCCATGAATGTCGACCACTGAAGGAAGAGCTTCGCATCATTTTCGGTGAAGATTTTTTCTTCGCTTTGCGGGGAGGGAAAGCCCATTGCGACCCAAAAATCCCGCACTTCTTCAATGGTTGCGCCCGCCATGGAGGCAACGTCTTCAATCGTGAGCGTTTGCGGGCCACCCAAAAGCGAAGATGTGTTGGTATGCACGGTCGAAAAATCGCGAGTGTTTCCTACGTCGTCCTTCACATCTTCCTCCACAGGTGTGGTCTAACGCACATTATTCTAGTGAAGAAAACCTCCTCCTGCACGAGAAAATGCTGAGTATGCAGTTTGTCTTAGCCTCACAATCCCCCGCCAGACTCCGAATTCTTCGAGAAGCCGGTATCGATCCGATCGTTCGGGTCTCCGAGGTCGACGAAGAAGCAGTCCTCGAGGCTCTTCCCCACGCCAGCGCAGACGAGAAAGTGCGCGCCCTAGCCACAGCGAAAGGCCACGCTGTAGCCTCAGCAATCGTGGAGGGAAGGATTAACGTTCCCGAAGCAGGCAAGCTCCCGCGAGAATGCGTCCTGGTCGCTTGTGATTCAATGCTGGAATCCGGAGGCAAACTGCTGGGCAAACCCCACGATCCTCAAACTGCATTGACAAGAGTCAAAGAACTGTCGATGTCCCAAGCAACCCTGTGGAGCGGACACTACCTGGTCCACCTACGCGAAAACACTGCAGGGTGGGAGATTCTTGCAAATAGTGCTCACAGCTGCTCAACCCAGATCTGTTTCGGAGCGATTAGCGAAGAAGAAGCAGCTGCATATGTTGCCTCAGGTGAACCTCTAGAAGTCGCCGGATCTTTCACGATCGACGGCCTCGGCGGAGCCTTCATCGAAGAAATCCACGGCGACCACCACAACGTTATCGGTATTTCAATCCCGCTCGTCCGCACCATGATGGCGGACTTGGGCCTCAAATGGACCGATCTATGGGAGCACTGGAACCAACAGGCCTCGAACTAATCTAAACAATCGGCTCCGCGACCATGCGCTGGCAAGCCGCCGCAATACGTTCATCGCTCGCGGTCAGCGCAATGCGCACAAAGCCCACCCCGGCCTCGCCGTAAAAGTCGCCGGGGGCGACAACAATTCCGCGCTTGGCAAAAGCACCAACGAGGTCCCAAGAGTTCATGACGCCACGCGGGTCGCGCACCCACAGGTACAGGCCCGCAGCGGAGTCGCCGTCACGCTCCAAACCGGTAGCCGCGACCGCGTCGACAAGCTCGGCTCGGCGGCGCGCATAAATCTCACGCTGCGCCTGGACATGCTCGGTATCCCCCAAAGCACACAGCATTGCCGCTTGGACAGGCGCGGGCACCATCATTCCGGCATGCTTGCGAACCTCAATGACGGGAGCCAAAAGCTTCGGATCCCCATACATCAATGCGGCTCGGTATCCGGCCAAGTTAGATTGCTTCGACAGGGAGTACAGCACAATCAAAGAACTGGGGTCCCCATCACACACACGCTCATCCAAAAGTGAAGGAACGCCGTGACTCACATAGGGTTCTTCCCACGCCAAGGCCGCGTAGCACTCGTCCGAAACAACGATGGCATCGTTGCTTCGCGCCCACCGAACAACCGCGCGAAGCTGCTCAAGCGAAAGAACGTGCCCATCAGGATTCCCCGGGGAATTAAGCCAGACGAGCTGCGCTTGCGGCCAAGAATCCGGGTCCGTGGGATCGACTGGAATGGGAGTGGCGCCTGCCAAACGAGCACTGATGTCGTAGGTCGGGTACGAGGCCTGAGGGAACAAAACAGTGTCACCAGGACGCACTCCCAAAAGGAATGGCAGCCATGCGACAGCTTCCTTCGATCCGATTGTGGGAAGAACTCCTGTCACACCCACGTCCACCATATTGCGACGCTTACCCCAAGCGAGGATTGCGCGGCGAAGCTCGACGCTTCCGATCACCGTCGGATAGCCCGGAGCGTCCGAGCTGTCCTTAAGCGCTTCTTGGATGAGCTCAGGCGTTGGATCGACCGGCGTGCCGATGGAGAGATCACACACTCCCCCGGCGTGCTCATTCGCACGTTCGCGGTAAGGCGCGAGCTTATCCCAAGGGAAATCAGGAAGATCAAGTGGACGCGGAAGACGACTCATTTACTTGTCCCAGTCCTCGTTTTGCGGAGGAAGGGCACTAATCCACGGAACATCGAAGGACTGAGGGCCTGTCTTCTGTGCACCGCCGGGAGAACCCAGGTCAACGAAGAAGTCAGCATTTGCCTGCAAATAATCAGACCATTCACCGGGCAGGTCGTCCTCGTAGAAAATTGCCTCGGTCGGGCACACCGGCTCACAGGCACCGCAATCCACGCACTCATCGGGGTGGATGTACAAGGTGCGCTCACCCTCGTAAATGCAATCGACGGGACACTCATCAACGCATGCCCGGTCCTTGACGTCAACACAGGGCTGGGCAATGACGTACGTCATGTATTCCTCCTTGGACTGGGTCCGACAAACAGTTCATTCTATTATCGCCAACATGACACGTGACGCGAATCCCGAGCACTTTTCAGCTGATAGTGGGCTAATTTTAGGCGCTCCCCCCAGTAAGGCGGGCGCGGGTATTACGCCACACCATGCGCACACAATTCCAGATCCCCCTAGCGTCGAGGCCACCACTGTTCCTGCGGGAGAGCAACAGCTAGCCGCAGCGATTGCCCGTTTGCCCTGGATGCGCCTTGAGCTCGGCTCACGCGTTGTGGTCCGCTATCGCTTGGAAGACGGGCTCCACGACGCCCTTGGAACCCTGCTCGAAAAGGCGCCGACCCACGTGGTGATCGATACCAAACGAGGCCGCGTGAGGGTGGAGGCACGAACCATGGTGACCGGCAAGCAGGTCCCTCCCCCGCCGCAGATTTAAGGAAAAGCCCCGCGCAAGATGTTTCTCGCGTGGGGCACGCCCTATTGTTGATCAGTCCTTATTCTGACGACGTTCGCGCGCAGCAATCTTGAAGCGTTCCTGCGCATCCAGAACCACCTTGCGCACGCGCACAGCCTCGGGAGTCACTTCAACGCATTCATCATTCGCGGCGAACTCAAGGGATTCTTCCAAAGTCAGCTTTCGTGATGGCGTCAGCGACTCATACACATCAGCGGTCGCACTACGCGTATTCGTCTGCTTCTTTTCACGGCAGATATTGACATCCATATCCTCACCGCGGGGATTTTCGCCAACAACCTGCCCTTCATAGACCTCTGAACCGGGCTCAACAATGAAAGAACCGCGCTCTTGGAGGTTCGTCATAGCGTAGGGCGTTGCCTGTCCCGCGCGGTCTGCAACAAGTGAACCGGTGAGGCGCTGTTCGATCGCACCCTGCCACGGCGCATAGCCTTCGGCAATAGACGAAGCAATACCCGTTCCGCGAGTTTCCGTCAGGAAACGCGTACGGAAACCGATCAGACCGCGAGCAGGAACAATGAATTCCAAGCGAATCCAGCCCGAACCGTGGTTCGCCATCGTTTCCATGCGGCCCTTGCGCTGGGCCATGAGCTGAGTGACCGATCCCAGGTATTCCTCGGGGATGTCGATAGTCATGCGCTCCATCGGTTCAGAGCGCACGCCATCAATAGTCTTGGTGACGACCTGAGGCTTACCAACGGTCAGCTCGAAACCTTCACGGCGCATCTGCTCGACAAGGATCGCCAAAGCAAGCTCACCACGCCCCTGAACTTCCCAAGCATCGGGACGTTCGGTGGGAAGCACGCGCAGCGAAACGTTACCAACGAGTTCGCGATCAAGTCGGTCCTTCACCTGGCGCGCGGTCACCTTTGCTCCCTTGACGCGGCCGGCCATGGGCGAGGTGTTAATTCCAATAGTCATGGAGATCGCGGGATCATCAACGGTGATCAGCGGCAGGGGACGCGGGTCATCGAGGTCGACCAGAGACTCACCGATGGTGATGTCTTCAATACCTGCGACTGCAACGATATCGCCGGGTTCGGCACTTTCGGCAGGGATTCGCTCAAGACCTTCGGTACGGAGCAACTCGGTGATGCGAACGGGCTTAATGCTTCCATCGTGGCGAGCAAGTCCCACGGTTTCACCCTTGCGCAAGGTTCCGTTGTGGATACGCAGCAAGGCGAGTCGTCCCAAGAATGGAGAGGCGTCCAGGTTCGTCACGTGAGCCTGAAGGGGTGCGCCTTCTTCGTACTCGGGACCCGGAATACGGTGAAGAATCGTCTCGAAGAGGGGCTCGAGGTCCTCGGTGGGGATATTGCCGTCGCCGGGGTTGGTGAGCGAGGACTTTCCGGCCTTCGCCGAGGCGTAAACAACCGGAACGTCGAGCAGGGAATCCACATCTGCGTCAACGCCTTCGCTCATCAGATCTTCGGCCAGAGCAAGAAGAAGGTCCTGGGTCTCAGAGACAACCTCTTCGATACGGGCATCGGGGCGGTCAACCTTATTGACGACAATGACGACGGGAAGTTGCGCTTGAAGAGCCTTACGCAAGACGAAGCGGGTCTGCGGGAGCGGGCCTTCGGAAGAGTCAACCAACAAAACGACGCCGTCAACCATGGACAGGCCTCGTTCAACCTCGCCACCAAAATCGGCGTGCCCGGGGGTATCGATCACGTTGATAACCACGCCGCCTTCGAGGCCCAGTTTCTGGGCGGCGGGACCACGGTAGTGAACCGCAGTGTTCTTGGCCAAGATCGTAATGCCCTTTTCGCGCTCCAGATCACCGGAGTCCATGACGCGCTCGCCGGTTTTTTCAACCGTATCGCGCTCATTGAATGCGCCTGACTGCCACAGCATGGCGTCAACCAGGGTAGTTTTGCCGTGGTCAACGTGTGCAACAATCGCGACATTACGTAGATCTTCGCGGATGGTCATAAGACTCCCTATTACTTACCGATTCGCTTCCACAGAAAGCTTATCGCCGTTTTTTCAGAATTCCCTTCTCCGAGGGACTATGTGTGAGGCGTTACTCGCGCTATCCTTGTCCAATGGCAAACCGACGTGTCTATCGCGCCAGCAATGACCGCTGCGACGCAAGTTTTTCAGATTCCGGTGCTCAATTCCTCGAATGGACCCCTGCGGGCACCGAGCCGGTACTGTGGCTCTCCGAGCGTTCCCTTCCGTGGGCATCGACGCCTGCACGAGGCGGCGTTCCGATTTGTGCACCGTGGTTCGGCGTTGCGACTGCTTCTTTGGCAGCGCCCGGATCCGAGGCTCAAAATCACGGCTTCTTAAGGAATGCAACGTGGGAACTGGTTGAGCGCACTGATGACAGTGCGATTCTTTCCTTCACCTACGCTCCGGCGACAAAGACGGAGATGGCGAAGTTCCCGCATCGTTTCACTGCTCAGCTTCATGCCTCCTTCGGGGAGCATCTTCATCTGGCGCTCACAATGACGAACGCCGATGAGGAAGCTTTCTACGTGGACGAGGCCTTACATCCCTACTTCAACGTCTCCGATGTTCGCGAGATCAGTGTTGTGGGGCTCGACGGAGCCGAGCAGCTGTGCACGGTGACAAATCAGCACTCTGTTCAAGAAGGCGACGTGACCTTCACTCAGGGCCGGGTCGACTCGATCTTCGATTTCGCGGGGACCGTTTCAATTATTGACCCAGGTTTTGGCCGCCGTATCGTCATCGAGAAGGAGAACTCGGCGTCGACCATCGTGTGGAATCCCGCTGAGGCTAAGGCTGCAGATATGCATCACGAGGACTGGAAGCACTTCGTCTGCGTTGAGGTAGGAAATGTCCGCCACAACGCGGTTTTCCTCCAGCCGGGCCAATCGCACACGATTTCCCTGACAATCACCGTAGAAAAACTGAACTAACCCCTACCGCTGGTAGTGATGAGCCAGCTGTCGTGGCCTCAGAGTCCAAAACGCTCTGCGAGCCACGGCAGCTGGTCTTCAAATGCTGCCTTCCAGACTTTCCAGCTATGCCCTCCCGGGTATGAGCGTGTTTCAACCGTCATTCCCGAGGCCTGGGCAGCTTCGTCGACCTCAATCAGTCCCTCTTTAAACGATGTGTCGTCGCTCCCCCAGGAAATAATCCCCGCCGTAGCGTCATAGCGACGCGTTTTCATCACCTGCACAGGGTCATTTGCAGCGTAGAGTTCACGACTTCCATCAAAGCCTTCAGAAATGGTTCGTTCTTCATTACCCAGCTGCGGGTGGGCCTCGCCAGACATATCAAGGAAACTACGGTATGTCTGCGGAGCGCGTGTGGCTACTTGAAGAGCACAGGTTCCACCAGAGGATAAGCCAGCAATTGCCCATTGACCGGCGTCTGTTGAAACAGGGAAATTCTCCCGCAGCCACTTCGGGACGTCTCCTTCCAAGTAGCTTGCGACTTTCCCGTGAGAGGTATCCGAGCACAGGGGATTCGCTGTCTGGCTTCCAAAGGCATCGACAACCGCGACGATTGGAGCACGCCCCCCTCTACTTGCGGCGAACTGCTCCATGGTTTGAGGAAGCTTACCCAAGACCAACCAATCTTGGGGAGTGCCAGGTTGGCCAGTGAGCAGAGTAATCACAGGAAGAGTTGCCTGCGGATCGGCAAAATAGGACGGCGGGAGATACACAAGGGCCTGGCGTGGCTTGAAAACTGAATCCGAAGAAGGAATATCAACACGGACCACCGCTCCCTCGGCGACGCGTGCACTCTGCGCTTCTTCATCGGGATTCTTCAACTCATCCCAGGAAATGGTGCGCACTCCCCCGCCCATGACCTCGGCCATGGTCGGATAGGCCTCGAAGTGGTAATTGATTCCCAAAGCTGCGCCGACAGCAATCAGTAACCACGCGCACAGCGCAGCACAGAAACGACGCAACCATTGCTTGCGTCTGGTCAAGCCAGCAAAAACCATCACTGCAGCAACTAAAGCCGGCGATGCCCACAGCCATGTCACTCGCCCCAGTCCTTCTGCGACGGGATGCCAGACATGCTCAACAAGTTGGTGGACAACAACAACAAGGATGACGCCCACGACAACACTCATCAGACGCGCCTTGATCGACAGCGGACGCATGACTTTCAGCCAGATCCAGACAAGGCTACCCGCGATCAGTGCTGCGCCAACAAAGGGAATCCAGACACGCAGGAGTGGGACATAGTGAAGGATGCTAATCACGAGAAACCAGCTTTGCAGCCAAGGAGACAGCACTTGCTGCGCTCATTCCAGGCAGATATGCGTGAGCAATTGCCAATCCGACAGCGGGAGCCTGCGCGATATCGGGAATCGCGAGGTACAGGGGAACAAAACGAACTTGGAACTTTTTCTTGTAGGCAAGAAGTGAACGGAATCCGTAAACGGGCTCCATAGCATTGCCCATGACATCCAAAACTGGAGCGAATGCAAAGTGTGAATCGCGAAGGTCTTCCGGTTCTTCACACTGGCCCGACTCGGCCAGGGGTGCACCAGAGAGGGAAATGAACTGTAGTCCCTCTTCTTGCGCAAGGAGGGCAGCCTGGCCGATCAGGAAATCGATAGCAAGACGGAAGCCTTGATCGTCTCGCCGCATCACGTCCAGAGTCAATCCAATGACGCTGCCCTTCGAGTGGACAGGCATCCATGACGTCACTGCGTGAATATGGTCTTCTTCATCGACCGCAAGCAAGAGACGTGTCTGCGGATCATCAAGTTCGCGCAAACCACCTAGGGTGAAGCCCATTTCAGGAAGAGCCTTCTCGTCAGCCCACGCTTGGCAAATCGCCTGGATTTGTTTCTTCGAGGCCTCATCAAGATCAGGGTAGGACGCCCACTGTGCGCGGATTCCTTCACGCTTGGCATGGTTGAAGGCAGTCCTGACGTCTTGGAACTTCTTCCCCTTAAATTCGAGGTCTCCCAGGTCAATAATTGCCTCTTCTGCGACCTTGACCGTTGACCAACCCAAGCGGTGAGCTTCCTTCGCCCACTCTTCGTGGACCGAGTAGAGGGCGGGAATAAGAGAGGCGTCAGTCGCGAAAGTCGCAAACTCCGAGATCGCAGTGGAGATGTGCTCCTCATCTGCGGTGCACTGCGTGAGAGTGAGGGCCACACCGGATTCTTGGCGGTAGGAGACACCGCAGGTGCGATCGGGACTCATCCACGTTGAGTTTCCCTGCCAGGTCAGCATCCATCCCAAGGACCCCGCACCCTGCGACGTGACCAGAGACAGGAGCTCATCTTGTTTCTCGTCGTTCACATCAACCGGGGCCAAAAAGACCTTCAACACGCTCACAGAAGTGATGACCCAGACCGCAACGGGAATCCAAACGGTTGCAGTGGCCGCAGCCACCGTCGTCGCATACAACGGGGTGTCAAAGAGCCATTGCGCGCCCGCTGGGGCATATGCGCTCACATACGCTTCAAGAAGATTCAGCGGGTTGGCATCAGGAACAAAGTAGTAGGGCATCGACATGCCAACAGCAAGGGCGACAATACCTCCGGCAAGGAAAGAAACAAGGGAGATGATCCCCGCCCGCTTCCAGCGAGACTTTGGCGCGCGAACTTGGAAGGCAGAGGCATTCCACGCGGTGAGCAGCATTGCCGTCAGCGGGAAGGCCACACCAACCAAGAGTTTCATTGTGGGAATGTTGACGGCGAAATAGCCCTCTGGGATTTCCTCAGCACTACCCGAAATCGACGCCAAGAAGAGGATTGTCTGAGCAATACCAATGATGCTCAGCGCGCCTTGAAGGACCAGCGTTCCCACCCAAGCTCCACGGCGGCCTCGGAAGAGACCAAAGGCGAGGACCAACTGCACGAGGAAAGGAATCGAGGCAAGAACGACAGGGGCGTACAGCATCAGGGAGTTGCCATAGAGCTCCTTCAAACACCTCATGGGTGCCTCATTTTGCTGGCACAGGGCCCACATGTACTGCTGCTCGGCAAGCTCGGGAGAAAAAGCCGCACGATCAAAGGCCAAGAGTCCATGGCTTGTAAAAGTCCAGATGGCATTTACCGCACCGAGAGTGTAGGCGGTGATGACCAGGGGGATCACGTGGCGAACGGGATCGCCGATGCCCAGCATTGAACGATTCCTTGTCGACCAGCCAATCGCAAAGCCACCGACCAAGCAGCCGGAAACGAAAGCGAAAAGTCGGGCAAGCGAGCCTGCACTACTGCTAAAGGCGAAAAGCGCAAGGAGGATGACAAGGACACCGATGCGCGTGCGCCATGCCCACAAGCGGTTCATCTTCGCGCTGGCGGTCCCTAAAGCGGAGGTCAAGATGAGGACGGAACCGCTCACCGGGCCGCTGACCATGGGAAATGCCCAATTTAACGAGGCGCTATGAGCTAGGGCAGCGCAGGCCCACAATCCCACGAGTGATAGTGGAAGTGAAACGACGGCCGAGAGTGCCCAGACTTTTGAGCCAAGGAAGCGTTCAAGTAGTCCGCCAACGATGAGCATCATGAGGATCAGGTTGATCATGATGCCCGTTGAAGGAGCCCACAAAACAGTGGTGAAGGTGTGAAGGGGTTGAACGTGTCCGCCCTGAGCAGCGAGATCGTGCATCCACCTCGCGCGAGTCAGGTGCGACGCACAGGCGCCAATCAGCATGAGAAGTGAGAGGAATACAGAGCATGGAGCGGTTCGCAGCCACTGTCCAAGGATGTGTACCAATTCGCTCCACCGGCGCGCAATGCGAGTAGAAAGCGATACGACTGTATGTTCGCCGCTCCTTGCGGATGGGCTTGAACTCACTGGAACTCCTTCGCAGGCAGAGGAACGCCCTGCTCCTCCCGAATCCGATCTTAGAACAGTGCTCCGACAGCTCAACTCGAAGTCCCCAATTTCAGGGTTCAATCAGGGATATTTCCGGGTCAATCCCACAATGAAGAGCGCTGCGGCCAGGATTCCACGTACACTGTGTGACGGCTCAACCCGGGAGAGGAACAACATGGGATTGCGTAAGGCATTGGCTCATTTGGTCATGCGAGTATCGCGCTGGACTTTTACGCCCGGACATCCTCTTCCCGAGCGCTGTGTCGTTTTGGGAGCACCCCACACTTCGAATTGGGATGGCTTCTACATGGTTGTTGCCATGTGGGCACTGCAACGTCCCTTCTATTTCTTGGTAAAAAAGAACCTCACCGACGTGCCCGTGATTGGCCGTTTTGTTCAGGCAATTGGCGGGATCCCCGTCGACCGCGAAAATCCCGGCCACTTGGTGGAGAGAGTCATCGCTTTAGCCCAGTCGAGTGAAACTTTTGTCCTTGTCATTGCTCCCAAGGGCACGCGTTCTATTCGCCCCTATTGGAAGTCTGGTTTTTATCGCATCGCTCAGGGTGCGAATTTGCCTGTGGTCCCCGGATTCATCGATGGCGGGCAACGCCGCTATGGCTGGGGAGCCCCTATCGAGCTCAGCGGAAATCAGAGCAAGGATATGGATGCTATCCGCGCGTTTTATGCGGGAATTATTGGGATTCATCCCGAAAAGACCTGCGTTCCTCGTCTGCGCAGTGAAGAGGCGGGGAGCTAGTTTTTCAGCCGTGGTGGAGGCGGCACAATGTCATGACGAGCTTCTCCACTGCTCCTTCAGGATCCTTCGACGCCCCTTTTGTGTCTTCGTCAGCTTGAGCAATTGCAGTGATTGCCGAGGCCAAGGCAGGGTCAGGCCACGAGCGCAGTTCCCTGCGTGCATGCTCGGCTTGCCACGGAGACATCCCGAGGTTCTTCCGTCCCGCGGGCGAGGAAACTTTCGCCATCGCCCGGAATTTCATTGCGATTGCCGCAACCAGTTGAGCGGGAGCGCTTCCCGTCGCATATGCGTGCCTGACCAAAGTCAGTGCCTGTGCACTGCGCCCGCCCACGATTGCATCGGCAACTTCGAAGCTCGTTGCCTCGACTCGCCCGGAGTAGTAGCGGCGAACCGCCTCATGAGTGATGGTCCCCTGGACGTCACTGAGTAATTGCGCAACAGCTGCCGCGAGTGCACTGAGGTCGTTTCCTAGCGCATCGACCAGGGCTTGCGCGGCTTCTGTTTCAATTTTTCGGTGTGCGTTGCGTACATCAGAGCGAACAAAGTCCAATTTATCGCGATCATTTTTCAGCGGTTCTGCCGGAATCACCGGGAATCCGGCTTTTGCAATCGCGTCGAGGAGTTTCTTTCCTCTGGCGTTGCCGCCCGGGTGACGCAGGAAGATCCATACATCGGCAGCGGGTTGGCTCAGGTATGCCTGCAGGTCGGTGGCAAGGGCATCTGTCATGTTCTCCAGGTCAGAGATGATGATCATCCGACTTTCACCGAAAAGAGAAGGTGAGGTGAGAACGTCCAGTTGGCCTGCTTGGTAGCTTCCCGCAGGAAGATCTGTCCGCTCAAGGCTGGGATCGACTTCGTGCGCGAGGCGTCGCAGCTCGCTCAGCGCTCGATCTGCAAGTAAGCTTTCGCTGCCTTTGATTAAGACAACGGGAGCAAGGCGAGGGGGAACCGGTGCTGCCTGAGTCTTCGCTGCCATAGGCCGCTCTCCCCTTCCGTGTCGTACTCGCCCATTCATATATGCAAGCTTTTCCCTCCTAGTGTGACACGTTCAAGGGGACTCGACGTCGTGAAGCGCCGGAGGCAATCAGCAGCGATGAGAGCAATGCTAATTCCCGCGCCCACAGCAAAGATTCCGGCGGTGTTTCCAAGCGAGACTCGAGCTCCAGGGAGGGAAGAAAAGAGTCTCGCGACACCTGCGATCCATGCAGTTCCCCACGAGGCAATCCACGCACAGACGAAACCAATAGGGGCGTATAGCTGCGCGCTAAGAGCGGCAGCGAAAGATGCGATGGTGACCGGAGTGACAAATGGAGAGATCAGAATTTGCGCTGGGATCGACCACAATCCAATCCATGAATTCATGGAGATCATGACGGGGAGCGTGGCAATTTGCGCTCCAAGTGGGATCGCCAGCAATGCACTCATTCGAGGGATCCATGCGTTTTCGGCAGCTACCCCAGCTTTTTCTCCTACATGCGAAATCCATCGGGCGGGAACGCTCACTCCCCACGTGGCAAGGACAGAGAGACAGAAACCAAGTGAACACGCATCGAAGGGAGAAAGCAGACAGGCCGCTATCACGACGGTACTCAGCGATGAATATATCCCTCCTTCACGGTTCAGCCACATTCCCCCAAAGGCAATGATGCTGACCCCGAAAGAGCGTAGAACCGAGGCTTGGGGACCGACCAACGCGACGAAGAGAAGAAGAACCGCCAGTTGTACGACCAATTTCCATGTTTTCTTTCGCGGCGTTAAAAGACCAATGGTCATTAACAAGATCGACATATGCGCGCCAGAGACAGCTGTGAGATGAGCGAAAGACACTGTCTTCATGTCATTGCGCATTTGGGCACTGGCTTGATGATCGTCTCCAAGTGACATGCCCGGAATTAAAGCGCGCGCATGCTGCGGAAGAGAAGAGACTACTTGCTCGAGATTGCCACGAAATGCTCGTGAGAATTGTGACCATCGATCCGTTGATGGCAGGAGTTCCCATTTCTTGACGCGAATAGACCCGACGTTTGGAATGCTATGGGACCATGTGAGATCGAGCTTCCCATCGAGCGCGATAACATCCCCGCGTCGAAGGTGAGTAAATCGCACTGTCTCACTGGACAACAGGAATGTCATGGTCTGGTGCCCCATGACGTACTGCGCCCTCGCGAAATAACGAGCGCGTTGCTTCTTCTTCGTTGTGTGTCCTTCATCTGGAGGAAGGCTTTCTTTCACTTCACTCACGAGCCGTGCGTGAAAACCCTGCAGATTCAGCCCATGCGCACTGATCCGCGTACTTTCCTCTTCCCAAGCAGCGGCCCGAGTTGTTGCGAGCCAAAAACACGCTGCCCCTAGACACACAATGACGCTCATCGTGGCAGCGCATTCGCTCCACCGCAGCAGCCATGCGCGTCCAGGCAACCCCAATCCGCTGTAGGCAGTGAAGAGGATCGTCCCCACTACGCTGCTCCAGCCAAGGACATAGCGACCGTTGAGGAATGCATAGGTTGACGACCACACTGCGAGAGCGATGGGAAGCAAGCGAATATCTACCGATCTTCGTCTCATTGACACGCCCCTTGACGAATCTTTTCAAGTATCGATGGTCCGATCCCCGGTACAGCATCAAGATCATCGACACCGCTAATGGGATGAGATTGGCGATAGGCAATGATTCGATTGGCAAGGGAGGGCCCGACACCGTCGAGATTCTGTAGTCCAACAGCATCGGCGCTGGCGACATCTACGCACGTTCGAGGCTCCTCTCCGTTTCCTTCTGTCTGAGAAGAGTGCGCCTGTTTGAGTGAACGCACTTTGAGCTGCTCGCCATCGACAAGGACTCGTGCAAGGTTGATGCTCTGCGTATCGGCGTCTTCGGTGAAGCCGCCAGCTTCTTCGATTGCATCCATGACTCGCGTTCCCTTGACGAGGCGTATCACTCCGGGTCGGCGGACTTCCCCCGTCACGTGGAGAACGATCTGGGGACCGTTGCTATGCGATAGAACGCTGGCGGACGACGATGGTGCAGGATGAGCTGAGGCGGATTCCTCTGCCACGGCCTCGTCGATGGAAGGAGGATGAGGCACGCTTCCTGATTTCCACGAAGCCAATACAAACCCAAGCACAGCGAAGACTCCACAAACCGCAAGCACGACCGCAGCTGTTTTCCACTGCAGTTTCCAGCGCAAAGAAGAAGGCGACGTTGGTTTGTCGCATTCTTCCTCATCTAGGCCATGCGTTTCCTTGGAGAGCACTATCTGTTGAAGGTGACGTCTTCGGCGCATCTGCGTGTCAGTGTTCATCCATGCAGTGTGCTCGCTTCTCTCCCCTGAGCGCTCCCCCGATGCGTCAATCTGTGGATGAATCGTCTGCACTCTGTTTCTGTGGATAACTTTGCCGGACGCAGAATGAGACCTTGTTGCCATCAACACGTAAAGTGTGGTTAAAATAACACCAACATACACACCTTCTCGTTCAAGGACTGTCATGCGTATCGGCTTCATCGGAACAGGTGCAATGGCTTCAGCTATTGCACGCGGTGCCGTGGCCGCTGGCTTCAGCGGCGCGGATCTGATGTTCGCTGATCGGAACCACCAGGCCGCCGAGGACTTGGCAGATGAGCTGGGAGGCGTTGCACTCGCGTCAAACCGCCAGGTCACTGAGCAGAGCGACCTCTTGGTCCTTGCAGTGAAACCGAATGTCCAGTCAGAGGTCATTCGCGAGATCCGCGAGATTGTTCTCTCTGCCAAGGACCTCTGCGTCGTCTCGATTGCTGCAGGTCGCTCAAGCGACCAGATCTACACTGATTTCGGGGCCGCGGTTCCGCTGGTCCGTGTCATGCCCAATGTCAATGCGCAGATCGGCGAGTCGATGAGTGCCCTTTGCCCCATGGGGACAACGGATGAACAGCTCGCTGCGGCACGCAAACTCCTCGATTCGGTCGGCGAAACGATCGTGCTGGATGAGAAGTACTTCCCTGTCTTTACAGCGATCGCTTCCTCCTCCCCGGCATGGATCTTCCGCATGATCGATGCGATGGCCGAGGCCGGCGTAAACCACGGCCTCACGAAGGCCGATTCGACGCGCATCGTCGCCCAAGCATTCTTGGGAAGCGCGCAACTCATGCTCAATGGCCTCGACAATGGGCAAGTACCCGCAAACCTTATTGACCGGGTCTCTTCCCCGGGAGGAACCACCATCGCTGGTCTCCTCGCCGCCCAAGATGCAGGGCTTTCTTCCGCGATTGTCGCGGCGGTCGACGCTGCTGTTGAGCGCGACCATCATCTTGGCTGACGTCGTCACGAGACGCCGTCAGGATAATCCCCCGCGCCCGCGAAGATTCATCGGAGCTTTTTCACTCAAGCTCACGCATTCCATCTCACTTCGCACCCGACTGAAGCTTTTGCTCCTTATCCACGTCAGTTTTAAACACACACGCAACCTCTTGGAATACACATGCTTTTGTTGAATGCAGTCGTCCTCTCGGTCATTGTCATGCTGGCGCTCAGCGTCGCCCGAGTGCACGTCGTTATCTCTCTCTTTGTGGCCTCTGTTGTCGCCGGCCTTGTCGCCGGAATGGGAATCTCTGGCACGATGGTCGCTTTCCAAACCGGCCTCGCCGGTGGCGCAAAGATTGCCCTTTCATACGCATTGCTCGGCGCTTTCGCAATGGCGGTCGCCCACTCAGGTCTGCCGGCCCTGCTTGCGCGTGCAATCGTCAACCGCATGCGCAATGCGGATGCAGCGAGCTCCGCACGCGTTGCTCGCGGCGCCAAATGGGGAATTGTCGGCGGCGTCCTCGTCATGGGTGTGATGAGCCAAAACCTGATCCCCATTCACATCGCCTTCATCCCGCTCCTTATTCCGCCGCTCATTGGCGTGATGAACGAGCTCAAGATGGACCGCCGCATGATTGCCTGTGCGATTACCTTCGGTATCGTCACCGCCTACATGTTCTTCCCCATCGGCTTCGGGCGAATCTTCTTGCACGACATTCTCTACAAGAACATCAATGATGCCGGCATGGATGTGTCTTCTGTCAACCCCATGGCAGCAATGGCAATTCCCGCGGCTTCAATGGCTATTGGTTGTGCGATCGCGCTTTTCTTCTCATACCGCAAGCCGCGCACCTACGAGCAGCGCGACTCCTCCTTCACGTCTTCCGAGGAGAAGCCGATTGACATGAAGAAGGTCTTGGCCGCGGTGGCCGCCCTCGTGGTGTGCTTCGTCATTCAGACCGTGCTTACGCGAATGGATTCCGAGGCCGATCCGCTGCTCGTTGGCTCTTTGGTAGGTCTGTGCATGATGCTCTTCATGCGAGTCGTCCCCTGGCAGCAGGCCGACGATGTCTTCAGTGGCGGCATGAAGATGATGAGCCTCATCGGCTTGATCATGATCACCGCCCAGGGCTACGCCTCGGTCCTCAACGAATCGGGCCAGATTAAGCCTTTGGTCGATGGAACCGCAGCGCTCTTCAACGGTTCAAAGGTCCTTGCGGCAATCATCATGCTCTTGGTCGGACTCGTTATCACCATGGGTATCGGCTCGTCCTTCTCGACCCTGCCGATCATCTCTGCAATCTACGTCCCTCTGTGTCTCACGCTCGGCTTCTCCCCCATGGCGACGGTGGCGATCATCGGCACCGCTGGAGCGCTGGGTGACGCCGGTTCACCGGCCTCGGATTCGACGCTCGGCCCGACAGCGGGACTCAACGTCGATGGTCAGCACGACCACATGCGGGACACGGTGATCCCGACCTTCTTGCACTACAACGTTCCGCTCTTAATTGGCGGATGGGTTGCTGCAATGGTCCTCTAAGTGATCACAATTCCTATTCCCGAGGCCGGGGCTGGGTGCGCGTCGCATGCCGGCTCCGGCCTCGGCCTATACATAGAACACATGAAGAATTCACCGAATATGTGCACGAGCAATGAAGAGGGGATGCACAATAGAGACCATGACTGATTCTTCAACGCCTCCTGCGCTGAGCAAAAAGGAACTCGACGATCTGACTCGAGACACTCCAGCTTCGGGGCCAAAGCGCTCCATCGCCTTCCTCGCAGGAGTCGCTACCTTCGGTTCCCTACTCTTCGGATATGACACGGGAGTCATCGCCGGCGCACTGCCCTACATGTACATGCCTCGCAGCGCCGGAGGCCTAGCCATCAATGAATTCGAAGAAGGTCTGGTCGGGGCGTTTCTGGCCCTCGGTGCCGCACTGGGAGCGATCGTCGGCGGCCGTCTATCCGATCGCTACGGGCGCCGCCACAACATCCTCCTTTTGGCGGGAATCTTCATTCTCGGAACGCTGGGGTGTACCTTTGCCCCAAATGTCGCAATTCTGTACATTTTCCGCTTCATCTTAGGGCTTGCAGTCGGTGGCGCCTCGGCAACCGTTCCCGTTTACCTCGCAGAGTCTGCCCCAACTCGCGTTCGGGGTTCCTTGGTTGCCCTTGACCAGTTCATGATCGTCTTTGGCCAGCTCCTTGCCTACTCGATGAACGCGATCCTATCTGGCGCTCACGGTGGACCTCAGGTCTTTGTTTCCGAGGACCCTTCAGGCACTTTGACCGGTGGCCAATGGTATCCCTGGGATCAAGTCCAGCACGTGACAACCGCAGTCGTAACCAGTGGTGATGGCTTGGCATGGCGTTGGATGCTTGTACTTGCAACGATACCGGCCGTCTGCCTATGGCTGGGAATGCGCCTCATGCCTGAGTCTGGGCGCTGGTATGCTTCCAAGGACCGCTACTACGAGGCCATCGGCGCACTCAAGCGTATCCGCGATCCCAGGCGCGACAATCTGCGTGAAGAAATCGAGCAGATCGCGGCACTTCAGCATGACCAGCACACTCAAGGACACTGGTCACTGCGCCGAACGCTTTCTGTCAAGTGGACTCGGCGTTTACTTGTCATCGGCATCGGCCTTGCCTGCTTCGACCAGCTCACCGGCATCAATACCGCGATGTATTACCTGCCCAAGATCCTTGCTGCAGCAGGTTTCTCCGCAGCAGACTCCATCACTCTCAACGTCATTACAGGTGCTGTTGCATGCGCAGGAGCAGGTTTCGGCCTCTATCTGGTGTCGCGTCTTGCTCGCCGCCACGTCGGTATCTACCAAGAAACTGGCGTGACGCTTTCTCTTTTTGCTTTGGCGATTGTCTTTGGCTTCGGGATCTCTCCCTACGTTCAAAGTGACGGCACAATCTCGCAATCGATCCCGACATATCTGCCGTGGCTCGTCGTTGTTTTGGTGTCGCTTTTCGTCTTCGCAAAGCAGTCCGGAACCGTCAACTGGGTTTTGGTTTCGGAAATCTTTCCTTCCAAGATCCGAGGCGTGGCACAGGGTTTCGCTGTCGGCTGCGGTTGGTTGATGAACGCCGTCGTCACCTGGGTATTCCCGGTCATGATCACACACTTGGGAGCAACGTGGACCTATGCCGTGTTTGGCCTTATTAACGTTGTTTCCTTGTGCTTCTACGTGTTCATCGTTCCCGAAACACGAGGCATATCGCTGGAAACCTTTGAAAAGAATTTCAGTGAGAAGTACGGACGCTAAGGAGAGCGCGTTCGTGGGTGTCATCAGCCCACTGTGCGACCTCCCATAGGTCACGTGTATGGAGGGGCTGGACATAGGTTTCCACCCAGGTCTCGCCAAACTCTTCGTCGTACCAAGGATCGTGCATCAAAAGAAAGTCTCCAACGCGTCCCCAAATGAGAAGCCAGTGCGGGGTATCTTCCCCGTTGAGCGGAGCGAGGTCGACTAGGGCAATGATGTGCTTGCCCGATTCCAGTGCCGAGGTGATGTCTTCTACCGACAGTTCCCTCACCTGAGAGGTGACTCCCAACTCACGTGCACGCGCTATATGCTCGTGGTGAAGAGCAACCCGCGCCCGCTTTCCCAGCATCGTGGTTTTAGAAACTCCCACAATGGGCTGAGTGGTCGACACAAGAACCTCCACCTGTGCGCCGTGGTCCGCTAGTGCCGAGGCCAAGCCGAAGTGCCCCACTCCCCCTGAGTAGGTCGCTTGACGCCAGAGGTTGAGCTCATTGACAAAGTCGGTGTGCGGGTCGCCTTCAATCTCACCGAGCGTCATCAGTGCGCTTGCGGGACCGCAGGTAAATTCCGTTTTTTGGTGCTCGTATGCGGGGATCATTAAATTCGTGGCTTCCGGCTCGTAATCTGGATTCCAGAAAAGCCAACCGCTATGCGAATAGTCTCGATCATTTTCAATGGGATGCGGGTTCCCGTTGATCGTTACCTGCTCAAAACCGCTCGAGCGAAGGACATCTACAAAAACCCCTTCATCAGCCCATGAATCGGCTTTAATCAGAGGAAAGCCCCGTGAACGCATGTCATCGCTAAGCTCCGCCACGATCTCACACAGGCGGACAAGCTGTTCGTCGTCGCTTGCGTCTTTTCCGCTGCATAGAAGTGTCCATCCAGCGATGCGCAAGTGAGCTGACAGCTCACGGTGTACTTCCCACACTCCCACAGGGCCATTGATCCACAAGGTCGCATGCATTTTGGGCCCAAGGCATGCCCAGTCTTTCGCACGCTCGTGCGGGACACCTAAAGCGATCAGTCGCTCGTAGCCATTGTCGCCAGGTTCAATCGAAATCCGCAAAATATCTTCAGTCATCGTGGCCCTCTTGTCCGGGAACAGCAGCAAGAAGCGCGCGAGTGTAGTCCTGACCAGGAGAGTGAAGAATATCTTCCGTAGGTCCTTCTTCGACGATCACTCCATCTTTCATAACAATCATCCGGTCACACATCTGGCGTGCAACTGCAAGATCATGCGTAATGAAGAGCAAGGCGAAACCTTCTGTGCGTTGCAGGCGAAGCAAAAGTTCCAGAACTGATGCCTGCACCGAAACATCAAGGGCGGAAACGGCCTCGTCGCAGATTAGAAGCTGAGGATGCGTTGCCAAGGCGCGCGCAATTGCCACGCGTTGACGCTCGCCGCCCGACAAACGCGCAGGGTAGCGATCCGCATAGGAAGCAGGAAGGTCAACGGATTGAAGAAGCTGCGCTACCTCACTGACCTCGCGGCCGCCCACGCGCAAGGCCTCGGCAAGGGTCGCGCCGACGCTTCGAGCAGGATTGAGAGCCGAGTAGGGATTTTGGAAGACGATGCCAATCGGCGGCGGTCCCCCAGCGCGGGTGCGACGAGGCCCCCGCTCAACGCCGTTGATACTCACGCTGCCCGAATCGGCTTTTTCCAATCCGATAATCAGACGCGCGAGCGTTGTCTTTCCCGAACCCGATTCACCGACAATGCCCACTGACTCTTGTGGTTTTATCGCGAGGGAAACGCCATCGACAGCGACATGTCTCCCTCCGCGCCCGTGGCCACGAAAAACCTTGACGAGGTCACGAGCGTCCACAAGCGGAGGAAGCTCAGTGTGCGCGGTAGAAGCCGGACTCTCAGGGCGAGGATTGGGACCATCAAGGCGAGGCTCGGCAGCAGCGAGCTCACGCGTATAGGGAGTTTCTGGGTGAGATAAAACCTTCTCAACGCTACCCGATTCGACGACGCGCCCATGGCGCATCACAACAACTTCATCCCCATACTCGCGAGCAAGAGCTAAATCGTGAGTGATGAGAACCAGCGCCATCCCCCGGCTCGAACGAAGATCACTCAAAAGATCAAGAATTTCCTTTTGAGTCGTCACATCCAAAGCCGTTGTTGGTTCGTCGGCAATAAAGACCGCGGGAGAAGAATCCAGTGCAGCCGCAATGGCGACGCGTTGACGCATACCACCGGAGAGTTCATGCGGATACGCTCGGGCAACGCGCTCGGGAAGACCGACCTCACGCAAACGCTCCCCGATCCGCTCGCGACGTTCACGCTGAGAAAGGCGCTGTCCGGCGATGATTTGATCTCCGCATCGCTGAGTCGGCGATAAGGACGTGAAGGGGTCCTGAGGAAGCCAGACGATGCCTTGGCCACGAAGGTCCTTGAAAGCTCGCGCGTCGCGAACAATATCGTATTCGCGTCCCTGCAGGGCGATGCGCCCTTGAGCGCGAAGAGAATGCGGCGTAAGGGCACAGATCGTGCGGGCAAGCATGGATTTACCTGCGCCAGATTCCCCGACGATCACCAAGGTGTGCCCCGCACGGGCACGAATCGCCACGTCGTCGACGAGGCTACGGCCATCGGCAGCCCAGACACTGATACCCGAGGCCACCAAGCCCTTATCGTCAGTCGTCATGAGCGCACCTCCTGCCTTTCACTCCACCAATCGCCAGCGATGTTAATTGCGGTGGCGGTGATAATGATGGCAAGGCCAGGAATCACACAGGCGGCCGGATTTTGAGCAAGGATAAAACGTCCATCGGCAAGCTGGCGTCCCCAGTCTGCGTCCTGAGCTCCCACGCCAAAACCAAGGTAGGACAAGCCTGAAAGAGAGACAAGAGCAAAAGCCACGTTGACAAAGAGATTCGCCCACACGATCGGGGTGATGTTGGGCAGAATGTGGATGCCCAAGATGCGCGGAGAAGACAGTCCCAGAACCTGAGCAGATTCGATATAGGGCTGTGGTTTCTGCTGGAGCGTCGCCGCGCGGATCATGCGGATATCTGAGGGAGCAAACAAGATGATCAGAACGCCCACGGTCACCCAGTAGGAGCCTCCAATCACGCCCGCGACAACGATCGCCAACAAGGTAACCGGCATGGAAAGCAGGATTTCGCACGAGCGAGAAACCAGTGTGTCCCACCAGCCTCCCCACCAGCCGGCAGTCATTCCAAAAAGCAGGCCTAATACCATTGAGCCGCCGGCAATGACGATGGGGCCAAGGACCGCCGATCGAGTCCCCGCAATAGTGAGGGCAAGAATATCTCGACCGACTTTATCGGTTCCAAAAATGTGGCCCACCGTCCCGGCGGGGCTCACGCCCAAGCTCACGTTCTGACCCAGCGCATTGGGAACCAGCAACGAAGAGAAGAAAACGCAGAGCGCAACCAGAGCCAAGATCACAAAGGAGAGCGCGACGGAACCCGGGATAGTGCGCGCAAAGCGGCCGAGGCCTCGTAAAGTCGAACGGAAACGATCAGTAGGCTGAGCGCTGCTCATGCGGCACCCCCTTCTTCAAGCTTTTGACGCGGATCGATCGCAAAAGCAGCGACATCCACAACGAAAGTAACGGCGATAATGACCAACGCAACCAAAAGCGCAATCGCCTGGACGACGGGCACATCCTTATAGGTGATGGAGTCGGCAAGGAGCTGCCCCAGTCCGGGAAGAGAAAAAGCTTCCTCCACGAGAACCGTCGAGCCGAAAAGAGTGCCCAAGATCAGTCCCGCGGAAGTAATGATCGGCAACGAGGCCGCGCGCAGGTACATGCGAGTGATACGCCTGGAGGCCAAGCCGCGAGAGCGCGCGAAAGTCACGTAATCCTGCTTGAGTTCTGCAATGACCGCGGCACGCGTAATCCTCACGATCATCGCTCCAATCCCCGTTGCCAGCGCAAGTGCGGGAAGGGCAAGGTGCCAGAGGGTGTCGAGGAGTCCCTCCCCTTGCCCGAAGATGGGGAACCATCCGAGCATAAGTCCAAAGACGTAGAGAAGGACAAGCCCCAAGGCGAAACCGGGAGCGGAAATGCCAACGACGCTCCATCCGACGATGGAGCGATCAACCCAGCTTCCTGCGCGGCGTGCCGCCCAAATCCCCAGTGGCACACCGACACAGATCGCGATGATAAAGGCCATCAGCGTGAGCGTTGCCGTCAGGCCGACGCGACCGGCAAGAACATCCGTGACAGGAGTCGCCGAACGTACCGAATCGCCAAAATCACCCGTGAGCGCACGGGAGAGCCAGTGCCAATAACGAATCAAAAAGGGTTCGTCGAGGCCGTATTTTTGCGTAATGGCAGCACGAACCTCGGGGGTCAGGCGGCGGGTGCCAACCAAGATCTTCACCGGATCTCCCGGGACCATGTCCAAGAGGGAGAAGATGATGAAAGACAGGGCTAGCAGTACCGCCGCGAAACCCGCGAGGCGTCGAGCAAGAAAACGCACCATCACTTCGTGACGTTCAGGGACGCGGCCCAGGGGGTCATGAAGAAGTAGGACGTGTAGTTATTGGGAGTGACGGTCTTGGAGAAAGCAGTTGAAGTCTTGCCCCACCAGATCGGCGAGTAAATCGTGTTCTGCTGAGCAATTCGCTCAGCGTCAACAATTTGCTCGGCGCGCTTTTGAGGATCCGTCTCCTGGTTCGACGAGGCGATGAGACCTTGAACTTCCTCATTCACATAACGTGCGGGATTACTAGGACCGAGCAGCCAGCCGGCGATTTCAGCGGGGTCACCGGTCGTCGAGGTGTAGCTCATGTAGTACAGGCCGTACTCACCCGTTCCCACCTTGGAAACCCACTCTTCGATGGGCTTCGAAGTCACCGTGACGTTAATTCCGATCTGCTTGAGGTTCTCCGCAATAGCGAGTGCTGCGGATCCCATTTCAGGAATCGAGGCCGGGTAGGTCAGTTCGGTGTCGAAACCGTTGGGGACCTTCGACTGAGCGAGCTCGGCGCGAGCCTGATCCATGTTGAAGGAGTCAACGGGGAGATTGGCCTGAAGTTCACGAGCCTTATCAACGCCGATCTCGCTGCCCAACTGATCATTGGGCTCGATTCCGGTCGCAACTTCGCCTCGGCCCTTAAGGATCGAGTCGACGATAGCTTTTCGGTCAACAGCGTGAGCGATTGCCTTACGGACGTGAATGTCATCGAAGGGAGCCACGCCTTCATCGAAGGTCAACCCCACGAAGGAACGGTCGGATTCGGTCAGGACCTTCACTCCGTTGATGGATTCAAACTGAGAAAGCTGATCCGTCGGGAGCTGAGTCGAGATGTCGATCTGACCGCTTTGCTGAGCAAGAAGACGCGAGTTTTCATCAGAGAAGAAATCAAACTCGATGGTTTGCGCGGGGGTATCTCCACCCCACCAGGTTCCGCTCTTCTCGAAAACTGCCTTCGAGTCGGGCTGGAACGAGGTTGCCTTGTAGGGGCCAGTCCCCATGATCAGGTCCTTGGATGAACCATAGGACTGCGCGGCCTCGTAGAAGGACTTCTCAGTGATCCACAGGCCACCGTTTGCCGTCACGGTCCACCCGAAATTCTCAGCCGGAGAAGGAAGGGTAATGGTAATTTCCCACTCTCCGGTCTGCGCGGCCTCGATGCCTGCCGTCCAGTACACGGCCGAGGAAGGCGACTTTTCGGGATCCTTCGCGACGTTGATCGAGAAGAGAATATCTTCAATGGTCACGGGGTTACCATCTTGGAACTTCGCGTCCTGACGGATCTGGAATACCCAGGTTTTCGCATCATCCGTGTGGTAAGCCGTCGCGATTGCCGGAACCAGCTTGCCGTCCTTATCGACAGCGAGCAGACCTTCAGAGGTCACCTGTGCAACGTAGTAGTTGATAATTCCGGTTTCATGGGCGGTATCCAGAGTCGACAAAGAACCCGGGAGACCGACCGTAATTGTCCCTGCCTTACTCGAGGATTGCGTCGAAGAAGCGTTCTTCGGCGCACAGGCTGCCAGCGAGGTACACATAAGGACAGCGGCTGAGACAAGAGCGGCTGTTTTCATGGTGATGCGTGATGCTGGCATCCAATTCTCCTTTGTTCCTTTGGCGCGCACGGACGTGCACAAATATAACGATATGGGTCAACAGCTCCCTTGGCGAGTTGTGCCACGTGCTGGTCGTTTGTAACAGCGAATCTCACACTCACTGGGCATGAAGCGAAGCGCCAATATAGAGGCAAACAAGGCGTTGCAGATCACGCGCGGTCGAGAAGACGTCTTCGATGGGCATATGTTCGTCGTGCGCATGAAGTTGCGAATAGACCTCGCCGAGCGTCGCCCCGGAAGCACATGATCCAAAACCGTAGCCCACTCCCCCCTTACGTCTACCGACTCTCAGGTCTGATCCTCCCGGGAAGAGGATGGGGACCACGACTGCACCGGGGTGCGCTTCGCGAAGAACTTCTTCGATTGTTCGGTAGAGTTTCGTCTCAATTGACGAGGCCGTGGCTGGCTCGCTGAGCAAGCGCTCGATCTGGACGCTGGAGGCCAGCTCCCCCAAGGCCTCGAAAATCGCGCGATCGACGTCATCGTCACTTTGCCCAGGCAGAGTACGGATATCGAGTTCGATGTAGCCAGAAGAAGGAAGAACGTTAATCGGACCTCCGGCCCTGACAACGGTTTGCGCAACAGTCATATGCGAAACGGCGTGAGCGTATGCGGCAAGATCACCAAATTCGCTGTAATCACCATCGTATGTACCATCAACCAGCGCGGATTCCAGCGAAGCGTCGAACTCGAAGGCGCGAACAAAACCCGCCCAGATTTCATCGCTTGCATGGGGCCATTGGGCTTGTGCAAGAGCATGAGAAACCCTGCCCAGCATCTCGACAGCGCTGACTCGACCAAGGGGAATCGATCCATGACCGGCATCCCCGCGTACATGAAGACGCCGTTGCGCGGCTCCCTTTTCTCCGGCAATGACAACGACGCTATCTCGGCCCCGGGCGCCTCGAATATGCGCGCCTCCCATTTCAGATAACGAAGCATCCCATGAGAACGCCTCGGGGCGATGTTCACCGATCCACGGAACTCCCAGTCCGCCTCGTGCTTCTTCATCCGCAGCAGCGACGAAAGTCAGGCTTGCTTGCGGACGCGCTCCACCGTCGGCGATTTCTTGGGCGATGCGGCGAGTAACGACAGCCATGGCTGCGGTGAGGTGGAGCATGTCCACGCTCCCTCGCCCCCAAATTTGGCCACCGCTGATTTCCCCCTCAAAAGGTGGGTGCGTCCAATGCTTGTCATCGACCGGAACAACGTCGGTGTGCCCCAGAAGGGTGAGAGCTTCGCAACTGGGATCCGTTCCGGGAACCGTGACGACTAAGGTCGTTCGACCCGGATGAGCTTCAATGCGCTCAAGTCTTATAGGCAGGCCAGCAAAGTAATCTTCGAAAAGATTGGCAGCCTTGATTTCCTGTCCCGAATCTGGGGTGAGGTCATTGACCGATTGCAAGGCGATCAGCCGTCGAAGAAGATCGAGGGTTTCTTCTCCGATATCACGTGTTTGCGCCGCAGCCATGACTCTCCCTTTCAAGTGTGAGCGATCCTTAATCCAGACTACTCAGACTCTCGTTCTTCGCTCGCGCAGACCGTTCGATGAGCGGATGTAACGAACACGTCTTATTACACCTCACGTGCTTTGCACCGTCTGCCCCCGTGTAGCCCCCGCTGTGAGCGACTCATCGGCGCGTTCTCGCTGGACCGAGGAGCCGATGAAACGTAGGCTTGGACGGTAATAAGTCCACGACTCGGATGGAGAATATGTATGAGCGCTCAGCGCCAGGCCGAACCCACCTCGCTGCCCGCACCCCAGGTGCCGGACAAGGTCGCCACTGAAGGCCTCGAAGCCCAGTGGAACCAGCGTTGGGAAGATCAGGGAACCTATCGTTTTGATCGAAGCCGCCCCCGCCAAGAGGTTTACTCGATCGACACTCCCCCGCCCACGGTTTCGGGTTCACTTCACGTCGGCCACGTGTTCTCGTACACGCACACCGACGTCGTCGCACGTTTCCAGCGAATGCTGGGTAAATCAGTCTTTTACCCCATGGGTTGGGACGACAATGGCCTGCCTACTGAGCGCCGCGTTCAGAACTACTTCGGGGTTCGCGTCGATGCAACCCTCCCCTATGATCCGAACTTCGAGCCCCCGCACGTTGGTGGTGAAGGCAAGTCCATCAAGGCTCGCGATCAGGTGCCGATTTCACGTCGTAATTTCGTGGAACTGTGTGAGCGCTTGACCGTCGAAGACGAGAAGCACTTCGAGGACCTGTGGCGCCACCTGGGCCTGTCGGTTGACTGGACCCAGAACTACCAGACCATCGGTACACGTGCCCGCAAGGTTGCCCAGGCTGCATTCTTGCGCAATCTCGAGCGCGGCGAGGCCTATCAGGCTGAGGCTCCTGGCCTGTGGGACGTCACCTTCCAGACCGCTGTGGCCCAGGCTGAGCTTGAGAGCCGCGAATACCCGGGCTTCTACCACCGCCTCGCCTTCCATATCACCGACCCCGCGCGCGCTGCCGAGGCCGCTGCAGCCGGTGCGCCGGTTGAGAACGGTGTTGATGTCTGCATCGAGACGACTCGCCCCGAACTCCTTCCCGCGTGCGTGGCCCTGATTGCTCACCCCGACGACGAGCGCTACAAGCCACTGTTCGGTACCACGGTTGCCTCCCCTGTTTTCGGTGTTGAGGTCCCTGTTCTTCCCCACCCCGAGGCGGAGATGGACAAGGGCGCCGGTATTGCCATGTGCTGTACTTTCGGTGACACGACCGATATCGATTGGTGGCGTGACCTGAACCTTCCGCTCCGCACAGTTTTGCGCAAGGATGGCCGCCTGCAGACCGAAACCCCCGAGTGGATCACCACCGATGAGGGTCGCGAGGCCTTCGCTGAGCTTGCAGGGAAGACGACCTTCTCTGCTCGCGAGGCCTTGGTGGCGCGCCTCGAGGCAAGCGGCGAGATGCGCGGTGAACCTCAGAAGACGATGCGCCAGACGAACTTCTTCGAAAAGGGCGACAAGCCCCTGGAGATCGTCACTTCGCGTCAGTGGTACATCCGTAACGGCGGCAAGCCGTGGGTCAATCCTGCAACGGACAAAGACCTGAACGAGGAACTCATCGAGCGCGGTAAGGAATTGGAGTTCCACCCGGACTTCATGCGCGTGCGCTACGAGAACTGGGTACGCGGCCTCAACAACGACTGGTTGGTCTCCCGTCAGCGTTTCTTCGGTGTTCCGTTCCCCCTGTGGTACCGCGTTGATGACAGTGGCGAAGTTGATTACACCCAGATCATCACCCCCAGCGAGGATCAGCTTCCTGTCGATCCCTCATCGGATACAGCTCCCGGTTACACCGAGGATCAGCGCGGAGTAGCTGGCGGTTTCGTGGGCGAACTCGACATCATGGATACCTGGGCGACCTCGTCCCTCTCTCCGCAGATTGCCTGCGGTTGGCTTGAGGACGAGGACTTGTTCTCGCGTACCTACCCGATGGACTTGCGTCCGCAGGGGCAGGACATCATTCGAACCTGGCTGTTCTCAACGGTCGTACGCGCAGATCTGGAATTCGGTGCGCTCCCTTGGGCACACGCTGGTCTTTCCGGATGGATCTTGGACTCGGATCACAAGAAGATGTCGAAGTCTAAGGGCAATGTCGTGACCCCCATGGGCTTGCTCGAGAAGTTCGGCTCGGACGCGGTGCGTTACTGGGCGGCATCTGCTCGACTGGGCCTGGATGCCGCTTTCGATGAATCGCAGATGAAGATTGGCCGCCGCCTTGCCATTAAGGTGCTCAACGCTTCGAAGTTCGCTCTCACGATGGGTGGAGACGCAGATCTGGATCTGGATATCACGCACGTTGTCCAGCCCCTCGACCGTTCGATGCTTGCTGCTTTGCGTGAGGTTGTCGCCTCCGCAACCGCCGCATTGGAGAACTACGAGCACGCTCGCGCGCTGGAAGTCACCGAGTCCTTCTTCTGGACCTTCTGTGATGACTACTTGGAGCTCGTGAAGGAACGCGCCTACAACCGCGATGGCAAGTGGAGTGATCAGGCTTCGGCCTCTGCCCGCGCAGCGCTGGCGATCGCCATCGATACTTTCGTTCGTTTGCTTGCTCCCTACCTGCCCTTCGTGACCGAGGAGGTGTGGAGCTGGTATCGCGAAGGCAGCGTCCACCAGGCTGCATGGCCGACCACCTCCAACCTTGAGGTCACCCCTGATGGGAGTATTGAGGGCGCGATCGAGGATGCTTCCAGCGTGTTGCTGGGCGTTGCCTCCGAGGCACTGGTGGTCCTGCGTCGCGTGAAGTCCGAAGCGAAGGTCTCCCCCAGGACCCCCTTCCTTGAGGTGATGGTGTCTGCTCCCGAGCAGATGATCCCCCTGCTTGAGGAAGTTCTGGAAGACCTTGCTGCCGCGACGAAGATTCAGGGTCCTGCTCACTTCGAGGCCTCGGGAGAGGCTACCGAAGATGAAGGCACCATCCGTGTCGCTTCCTTCGAGTTGGGCGAAGCCCCGGCTAAGAAGAAGAACTAAGTTCTAGGTATAAAGGTGTGGGCCCGGCAGCTGCCGGGCCCACACCTTTATACGAAGGAAAGACCTATTGGAGGTCTTCCTAGTTGTCGTTCACATTCGTAAGAAGGCCGTAGCGTTCTTCTTGGCGACGGCGAAGAGACTGCTGAACCCCTAGTCCCGCAAGAGGAATGTATTCGTCACTCTCTTGGGTATAGCCCTTTGCCACCGCCCAGCCCCAGATCCGCGAGCATTGGATGACAGCATCTCGTTCAGTTTTGACTGAATCCACTCCCCTGAAGGTAATAGGAAGTAACGCGGAGGAACCGTCTGGGCGAATGACCTTCACTTCAGCTGTCTGAAGAGCTCGACCTTTCTGGTTCACACGGCGAACATACAAACCCGTTCGCGAGTGCGGCCACGGAATCTGTATTTTCCTTGACAAGATAGACAGGGTGATCCCTTGGGAGTCGAGACAATCTGTACTTGGGAAATAAAGGAAACCATGAATAATAAGAAAGACGATGATCACCAGATCGATCCCTAGCATGAAGGACCAGATCAATGGATGATCCGCGTCAATGACCGCGTCTGTTCCCTTGGCCAGCATCGTCGGGAAGGGCATAGAAAGAAAGAGCGCTAAACACCACGACAAAATCACCATAAAGGTCGAACCTTTTTCGAAGACTATTCTCTTTGCTTCAAGAGGAATCGGCTTCTCGTCGTTTTGATCGTAGTAGTAGTCACCGTCTACAACCGTCCCGATCTTCGAGGCAATTTTTTTCTGAGGCTCGAAGCGCTCCCCAGCAGCGGGAGGAAGTGAGAGTTGAGGAGAATCCTCAGCAGGCTGAGGAGCGTAGGGATTACTCATTTATTGATTGAAGTTCTGGCGAAGACCGTAGCGTTCTTCCTGAGACTGACGAAGTGCTTGGTGAATTCCAGCTCCCGAAAGAGGAATGTACTCCCCCGTCTCAACGGTGTAGCCCCTTGCAACGCCCCAATCCCAAATACGCGAGCACTGAACGACGCCTCGCCATTCCAATTCATCGGAGTTCGGACCGGTGAAGACAATCCCCAAGGGAATCTGCATTCCCTCAGCACTGATCAGTTTCACGTCAAAGGTCTGTGTCATCCGAGCGCTCGCTGAAGCGGCGTTTCCAGCCCGCGTGTTACGGACGTAGAAACTAGTACGCGAATGAGGCCAGGGGAAGCGCTTCGAGCCAAAAATGCTCGTGACATAGAAGCCCTGGTAGTCGATGTAGTCTTTGCGGGGCATCATGGCGAGCCCGGCGACAATCAAGAGAGCCCCGATCAAGAAACAAAGAATCATCGCTACAACCGACTGTTCAGTGCGCACGGAATTGACACATGCAAGGAGGAAAACTCCTCCCAAAACGAAGCCAATAATTGCTTTAGTCCATGAACCTTTTTCAATGATCAGTCGGTTCACCATTGTGGGAATCGGACGATCATCGAACTTATCGAAATAGTAGTCACCGTTTTCAATCCTGCCGGTTGCTGGCACGCTTCCCTGCGGAATTGACTGTCCGCTCATGGGCGGCAGGCTCGGCGGCATCGTCGGTTCACTCATTTTGTCCTCCTCAAATGTATTTCAACATTTTTATACTACAACTGTTGTGAGAGAGGACCTCTCGCTCACAACATATGAGTTTTAAGGCACAACTGGCAGTTTTTCTTGAACTGAGCAGCTACTTACAGATAGCATTTCTCGGTATTGTGCTCAGACAACTTGCTGAGTATTGAAGGTTTTGGAGGCTCGTTATGTTCAGGCGTTCACAGCGAGGGTGGAGCATCATTGCTGCCCTCGCCACTGCAAGCGTTGCAATGGGTATTGCTGGGGTCTCCACCGCACAACTCCAGGCTCAGGCAGATGAAGAACGCGTCCCCGACTTGATCCTCCTGAAGGATGCAGCCCACGTCCAGATGTCTGGCGGACAGCCCGTCTACGACGAATTCGGCCTCCCGATTGGCCTTGATTCGACCGCAGATGCCCCCATTGGAGGCTTTGAGGTCGGAGACTACGTTGTTTACCGCATCAATGTTCTGAATCGCAATTATGCCAATGTGAACAGTTTTACCGTTTCGGATTTCCTTCCCGAAGGGGTCACCTATCAGAACTCCTGGACACGCAGGTGCGCACACACTGTTATAGCTCCAACCGACCACCTGTGGGTTCGCGAGAGCCAAAGCGTGAATCCCGATGAGAGTCTGTACCCAGACAGCCCGATTACTTTCCCCTGTCGCGCACCTGAAGGATACTCTTCAGGGACCTACGATCACTGCAGCGGAACATGGACGAGCAGCACTGAGTATTTTGGTTACGCCGCATACTCCACTTTGTTTGTCCTTGGACGTGTCGACAAGAAGGGCGCAGGAAAGACGATTTCCAACACCGCTCGTTTTACGGAGATCTCTCCTCAAAATTCAAAGCTCTCCGTTGACTCATGGACCGCAGATATTACGGTTGCACCTCTTGCTAGCGGCGCACAGGTTGAGGAGATCACTGACCCTTCACCTTGCTCAACACCGACGCCTTCAGATTCCCCCACGTCTTCGCAGCCCTCACCATCGGTGAGCACATCCGCTCCCTCCGCGGCCACAAGTACCCCCACTACCACGCTTAGCGCTAGCGAGGCCTCGGCAACGACAAGCGCAACAGCAGCCTCTCGCGCACCGCAGACAACCACGCTCGCGCGTACGGGTGTTCCCCTCGCACTCCTTGGGGGGATAGCAGTGCTCACCACTGTTGCAGGATCATCTTTCGTCTCGAGCAGGCGTAAGCTCGATTAAACCCCCGTTTACAGAAGGACCGACATACCATGACACTCCGTCATTCTCGACGCCGCAGTTTGTGTGCAGCACTCCTCAGTGCCTGTGTTGCACTCGGAATTGTCGGTGTTTCAGCATCCAAGTTCCAGGCCAACGCTGACCCAAACCAGGGCGCTGATCTTATTGTCTTGAAGGACGCTGCCCACGTCCAGATGTCTGGCGCTCAGCCTGTTTATGGCGCGAACGGACTCCCCATCGCTCTCGATTCGACGGCTAATTTCCCGATTGGGAACTTTAACGTTGGCGACTATGTTCTTTACCGTGTCAACATTCTTAACCGTGGCGTTGGCACAGTGACAAACATCAATGTGAAAGACCTACTGCCCGAGGGAATCACCTACCAGAACTCGTGGACTCGACTGTGCAATAACGAGATCCTTGCCTATCCTCCGGTCGATCACCTCTGGATCCGGGAAGGACACGACTTTGATCCGAACCCAGACGACGGCCTCATTCGAGACTTCACTTTCCCCTGTACTGACGCCAAGACTTTTGGTTCCTATGATCACTGCACTGGAATCTGGGACGGCGGCGCAGGGCAGCTCGGTTTCATGAACTACACGACGCTGCATGTGCTGGGACGCGTGAACGAAAAGGGCGCTGGGACAACCATCTCTAACACCGCCGCACTCACGGGATTTACCGGTGCTAATGCGCAGTCCTCTGCAGACTCTTGGACCGCCGATATCACCGTCGCTCCGCTGACTGCTGGAACACAAGTTGATCCAATCCTCGACCCCTCGCCGTGTGCAACCCCCACCCCCTCGCCTTCTCCGTCCGTTAGCTCAACAACACCTACCGCAAGCACTCCTACGGCTTCAGTGAGTACAAGCGCTGCATCTCCTTCAGCCAGTGAGTCAACGACGGTTTCGGCAAGCGCAAGCACGAGTTCGGCAGGGGCACAGACTAGTGCTTCGACCCCGTCAAAGCCGACGCTCGCACGAACGGGTGCCCCGATTGCTTTCCTCGCTGGAGCAGCGGCACTGAGCGCGAGTGCAGGCGCTGCATTGCGCAAGCGCAAGCGCGGCTAGAAGTTCTTCCACTCTATTGCGGTCTACGCTTCGCGTAGACCGCAATTTTTCTGGCCCCTCGAGCCATATTGGGTAAAACAAAACCCGGTATCTCAGCGAGTTTTTGTTGAGATACCGGGTTTTTCTGGTAGCTCGGACAGGATTTGAACCAGCAACCTCCGGGGTAATCGACCATTGAGGTCATTATCGTTGGCAAAATCCGAGTTTCTTGAAGCATAGAGCCGAAAAGAGCAGTGTCATACCTGCCGGAGTCACCCGCAGTACTACGCCTGTATCACTGAATAAGTGGCCCCATAAATGGCCCCTTCCTACCGTCCGAGAGCCTCAACAAGACTGGAGGTGTCACGCACGTCGGTGTAAGCCGTTTTGTTGATCTCTGCGTCGTGGCCGAAGTATGCGGCTCGCACTTCGGCTGGGATTCCCGCGTTCATCGCTCGCGTATTGAGCGTTGTTCGCCAGACGTGAGATGAGACCTCATGGAGCAGTGGGATTGAACATGCATCAGCGATTTCTCTAAGGAGCTTCTTTACCGCTTTCTGCGCGTTGGATTGATTCCATTTGCTACCCGGGACTGCCGGGGCAGGAAATACAAGCTCACCCTCTTGGCGGCGCTTTACGCGCTTCCTAAGCCTCTCAGCGACCCGATCATCAAGCACGGGCACAGTTCTTCCCCTGTGGGTTTTTGAGCGCTCAGCGGGCACAGTAACCTTGATCTTCACCCCATCATCTTCAACCTCATCAAGACGGAGACTGAGGGCCTCCCCGATCCTGAAGCCTGTTGCGGCTTGCAAAAGCGTGAGTTCGACTGTTGTGCGTCTGTGTTCTACTCGGTCTGCCATTGTGAAGCGTCCTCGTCTCGGTGCGGCTACGTCTTCTACATCTATTGCGAGCAGGTATTCGATGGCACGCTCATACTCAGCATCGGTAAGGCCCCTGCCACCTTCACTCTTTGCTGTTTTCTTCACGTTTCCGAGGTCGATTGCCATGCCTGCGAGAGGGTTCCCTGCGATGACCTCGTCGCGGATGAGCTGTTGGAGCACCCACTTGCTCAGCACATTGCGAGCATTGCGCCCAGACTCGGCTCCATGCTCGCTTGCGATGTCCTTCAAGACCGCCTCCAATCGACGGAACCTCACAGCATCGTGAATTGTGTATCCCTTGAAGTGCTCGCTGAGGATGTCAAGGAGGTGTTCGTACTTGGTTTTTGAGCGTTCCCTAAGGTGCGATGCTTTAACGGCGGGGATTGAGACTTTCTTGATGTACTCACTCATCTGTGAGGTCGGCTTCCACGAACCTTCTGTTCCCGCTGCTCGGAGTGCTTCTTCAGCTACTGCTAGGGCTTTCGTGCGCCATTCCCCCACTGTTGGGGCTGTTACCTTCAGGCGGACGGTCTTACCATCCATGAGCCTGAGTGAGAAGCGCCCAAAGTAGGAGCCGTTAGCCTGCCTTTCCGGCTTTGTCTGAGCTGCCATGTGCTCGCCTGGTTTGAGGGCGATTCGTCCCATAAGTGGCCCTTTCCGTCGTTGGTTCAAGTCAACAGTAGCAGACCAAACTGCCCCAGTAGTTGCGTGGACTTGACATGCGTGTTAGGATTGGCGCACAACTTAAGATCAAGCGCCAAGGTGTCCCAGCCACCGCTGTATGACGAAATCCAAGCTGCCGTCGAATATGCAGGACGGAACTCAGCGGATGGGCAGGCACAGAAGCATGACGAACTGATATGGCAGCCTTAAAGCGAAGCGTAAGACCGTTCTGGCGAGGTTCACCCACAAGGGGTGAACTATGCCTACTCAGGCTCTCGAAACTACTACTTCCGTACTTGCTGTCTCGGCAAACGAAGCCGCTGCCATGCTCGGCGTCAGTTCTCGTACGCTTGCGAACTGGAGGACTCAGGGCATTGGCCCGGCGTTCGTCCGTGTCGGCGCAGTCCATAGCCGGACTCTTTACCGTCTCGATGACCTCAATACCTGGTTAGATAACAACCGGGTTGAGACATCGGGTTCCAAGGCGGTCGCATCATGACCGCGCTTACTCACTCTCTTTCTTCTTCCCCGAGCACGTCCTCAAAGGGATTAGATCAGCATGCCCGCGTAGCGGGTATGCCCCTCCCTAAAGTCGATGAAAAGGGTGCTTTCAAACCCGAATTCCGTGAAGATAAGAGCTTATCTTCACGCGAGACCCCTTCCAAAACACCGTCTGATCAGGCATTTTGCACAACGGCGGCAACAATGTATGGGGAAGACCCCGTTGCCGCCGCTGCCGCCGTTGGCTGGTCGGTGGGTGCTGCCACTGACGCTGCCACCTCGAAGAAACACCCAGCCGAATTCACTGTCTTGACTAAGACGGTCGCGCGCACGGTGTCTGGTGGTGGATCGAGCTTCCGCGATTACCCCTCGATTCAGGCGATGGGCGCTGGCTGCGGTGACAGTATCGTGATCGGGTTTGACACCGAGTTCGTTCACGTCGATGGCCACGACTCCCAGCGGGGTTGGGTTGGTGAGAACGAAGATATTGTCCGCCGTGTCATCAGTTACCAGTTCGCCGTTATTGATCCAAACGACGACACCCAGCTGCGACTTTGTGTGGTACTCCCCCGTGAGTACAACGGACCCCTTGGGCGGCGGACTGCTCGTCTCTCTTTTGAGCGTGCCCTGGAGATCTGTATTGAGGAGTTTGGGCTTCATGAGCACCCTCTCGCTCAAGGATGGTGCGAGAAGGGTGTTCCCCACGATGACTGCCTCGATAAGCGGGGGAAACAGCGTCCTAGTAGGTGGTTTAGGAAAGGAGCGCCATCTCGCGCGCTACCTATCACGCTTGCGGCTCACTCCCAGCATGCTGACCTCACGACGTTCGTCGATAAGCGTAAGGCTGTGAACACATGGAACGAGGCGTACCCAGCTCGTGAGCGCGAGTTACCCGCCACAGCGGGTTACGACTCGCGTCGTGCTCGGTGGCTTGACGGTTCTGCCCCTGACATCCTTCGCACGGTGATAAGTGCTTCGGGTGGGATGGTGAGTCCCAAGCCTGTGAGGCTCGTCCTCGACGGTGCGAACTGGCGGTGGAAGCGTCCGGTGGAGGTGTCGATCCGGGACACGATGGCTCAGTCCGGTGCAGTCAGCTTGAAGACTCTCGGTGAGTCCGTGGGGGTCCCGAAGCTGGAAGTGCCTGGCGATTGGATCACACGCATGGACGAGTACCTCGCTGAGCATCCTGTGGAGTTCCTCGACTACGCGGCTAACGATGCGGTGATCGCTCTGGAATATGTCTCCGCTCTCTACGGTGACAATAAGGCGTTCCCGCTGTCGCTCCCCACGGGGGCTGCAGGTGCAATGCGTCGGAATATCACTGGGCAGCTCGGTGGGACTTCCAAGGTCTTCAACGTTGTATTCGGTGGTCTCGTGAAGGATGTCAAGAATGAAGATTCTGAGACTTCTCACGAGAACGAGCTTGCGTATTACAGGAAGCGCGAGCTAGCTCCCCTTGATGGGGCCTCTGCCACGTGGTCCCACTCCTGTGCATTGTCCTTTAGAGGTGGGTACAACATGTGCTCGGAGGTGGGGTACTTTCCTTTCGAGACTCACGATTACGATCTCATGAGTTGCTATCCCACTTCGTCCGCGACGATTCTCGACGTGGATTTCCTCTCCAAGGGTGGGGTCATCAAGCGGACGGTGAATAATCGGTCCCTCAGTCTCGACGACTTCGCGGAGCATGGGCCTCTCACTCCTTTCGTTGGCTTTGTGAGCTTTGAGTTCCCCAAGTCCGTGGTATACCCCTGTCTCCCAGTTCCTGCGGACGGTTCGATCTTCTATCCGCGTACCTCTGGTTGTTCTCGTGGGGTGTGGGCGACGGGGCCTGAGGTGTGGCTTGCGCTCACTCTCGGGGCCTCTGTTACGTGCCAGATCGGGCATTTCGCTCGCGTGCGTATGGATGGTGAGGAGCCATCAAGGCTCTTGCGCGGTGCTTACAAGCAGTTGCTCGATGACCGTGCTCGTGCCAAGCAGGAGTTTGGTCGCAAGTCTTTCGAGCAGGGTGTCCTCAAGCTCATGTGCAACTCGCCGTATGGCAAGCTCGCACAGGGTGTTCTAGGACAGCGCGGTTGGGACGCATGGGCACAGGAGCGAGATGACGTGGGTGGTTCAGCAATCACCTCGCCCTACCACGCAACTATGACGACCTCGCTGGTGCGCGCTGTTCTCATGGCCACCCTCAACCAGCTAGACGATCGTGGATATATCACTCCTTCGTGTACGACCGATGGGTTCATTACCGACGCCCCGTTGGATGTGGTCGACGGTCTTGATCTGTTTGGACTTAGTGGGCTGTGGAGAAACTCTCGTGAGGCGTTGACTGACTCTCGACGGATGTGGGAGCGGAAGCATCACCAGTCAGACCTGCTCAACATCACCACACGCGCAAACTTCTCTCGTGAGCCTCACGGTGTACTCGCTCATGGGGGTTACAAGCTCCCTGAAGGCATTAAGGAGGACTCGCAAGAGGATCGTGACTTCATGTGGGACCTCATGGTGACGCGTCAGGGCGCACTTCCTGTGACGATGAAGGTGTTCCCTAGCGTGCAGGAGTTGACGCGTAATGAGAAGCGTCTCGACTTCGCTCCGAAGGTCGTGAACAAGCAGCTCACCATTGAGTTCGACCGCAAACGTCGCCCCGTCCGAGAGGGTATGACTACCCATCTCATTGAGGTTGATGATGATGTGTACGAGGTCGCGCGTGTGCGCACGGTCCCATGGGAGAACGTGGAGGAAGCGATCCTAGGCCGCTCCATTGATAAGGGACTCAAGCACTACGACGCTGAGCTTGACGAATACATCTGGGATCGCTCCCCTGCGCTTCGTACTCGCGCACAGTGGGAGGACTATTTCGACCGTCTCGATGTCTTGCTCGATGAGGACGGTCAGATTGCTGAAGCTGAGCGACTTGATCGGATTAGCAAGGGCATCGTGATCGCACAGCGCCAGGGGGTCATCGACATCCCGTGGTTGAGTTCGACGCTCCCGCTTGCTGAGCGTCTCGATGCATTCGAAGCCTTTGGCCTCCCTCGTCCAAAGGAGCGTTTTTGGGACCATGCTCGCTCGAAAGTCGAACGACAAATTGAGGTCGATCTCGATGAGATCGCTCCTTATGTTGACGAAATGATGCAGTTCAACCCATTTGAGGAAGGTGATTTTTCATGACCTGGTATCCGCTTGGTGGAAAGCGATTTGAGACCTGGAGAGCCGTTGCCGACTACGCGCAAATCGTGCTTCACCGGTCGCTCCCTGGAGTCGCTCTGGAAGGTGAGGATGCTGCTTTTGTTCGAGACCTCTTTGCGTTCCATCCCGAAGCCGTGAAGAAGGCTGCACACGGTATTGATTTCTTCTACGTCGGGGTCATGCCGGACTGGGGGACAAGGAACTTCTTCGTTTACAGGAGCGACGGTACGTTCGACAACTTCTCAATCAAGAAGTGCGTCGAATCAATGAAGAAACAGCTTGGAAGTCACTAGGTGGCTTCGCCCTCTCAGCCGTCTGGGCAGCGGCATTTATACGAAAGAGAAAGGTTAGAAACCATGTCTACGAAACAAGAAGAAGAGAAGCCTAAAACACACGTTGAGAAGCTCAAGGAGAAGTACGCTGCTGAACTCAAGGCAGCGCGTGAGAAAGATGCTAAGGAGGAGCAGAAGCTCCTGCTTCGCGTCGCTCGTCTCTTTGAGGAAAGGGAACCGGAGCGATTCACGGAGTATCGCGAGTATGCTGCTCAGCTTATTGAGCAGGAACGAGAGAAGCGTGCTGAGCGTGCGAAGAAGGCTCGGGTGGATCGCAACCAGCAGCATGAGTCTAGCGATGCTGCTGTTTATGCCGGTAGTGAGGGAGGTTATGCGCAATGATTATTGTTACGCGACCGACTAGCTCTCTACCGGCGCGTGGTGCTCAGCGTGCTGCTGCTCCTGCACCTCAGCAGGAGCAGCGTAGTGCACACCACTCGGTCACCTCGTCTGCTGCTGTGCAGCACGGGGTGACCTCCCCCTCGCCCGCAGGTCGCGTAGCGACCGAGGACGTGGGCCAGCTGCATGTTGGAGGACAGAGGAGCTTGCTCCGATCGTCCGACAACAGGCCTGCTGGCAATGTCGTATTGCCGCCTCTCAATGTGCTTGAGGAGGAGGGCGGTAATACGAATGCATCTGCCCCGGCGACAGAGGAGACAACACAGGGGGCAGATGCGCGCGTCATCCTCGATGCACATATCGATGTGAGGGTGACGCGTACCGAGCTTGACGCCGTAAGGTGTCAGGCTCGGGAGTTCGGCGTGAAGCCGAGCACGTGGGTGCGTGCTGTCCTGCGTGATGCGCTGGACGCACGTAGCCACGCGGTGGAGGCACTCGCTGCTCATGCAGCGGTGCCGATGCCGTCGCCCGAGAAAGCGAGGGCAGTTGAGCAGTTGCGTCGTGTCGGTGTGAATCTGAACCAGGTAGTGCGCGCGGGCACGGCAGTAAGCGATGAGCTTCTTCGTGAGGTGCTTGCTGTTCTTGCTGAGGTGCGTGCGTTGTTCGGAGACGAGGTGAGTTTATGAGCACCGTCAACGTACAGCCGACGACGAATGCACGATCAGCTGTTGCGTACGCGTTGTACGGTACAAGTGGGGATCGTTATCAGCGTTTTGAGGATGAGGATAAGGACACACGTACTGAGTGGTACACGTGCTCGATGGGGAAACCGAAGGCGCTTGTTGCGCGTGCTGAGCAAATCCGTGCAATCGGTCGTCATAACGAGATGTACACCTACACGCAGAACTTCTCTCCTGAGGAGTTCGATGTGAATAATCCTGAGCACATCCAGCGCGTGCATGACCTCGGTGTGAAGCTCGCCAAGCGCATGAACAGTGCAGACTTTCTTGTCGTGACGCACACCGATAGTGCGGGTGGGCACTTGCACAACCACATCTACGTCGTGAATCACGACAACCTCACTGGGAAAGCACTGTCTCGATGTCGCTCGTGGTCTCGTGGTCTTAGACAAGTCAATGACCAACTTATGCGTGATGAGGGCTGTCAGGTGCTTCCTGACCCACAGCAACCCAAGCCCGATTGGGATCTGCGTCGCGGCGCGTTCAAGGACGGCGGTTTCGAGCAGAAGCTCGGAGACATAGTGATGACGGCGCTCCTCGATCAGCGCTCGGTTGATCATGAGTCGTTCGAGCAGGTGCTCGCTGAGCATGAGGTACGTTTGCGCGTCACGGATCGGGATGGTTGGACGTACTCCATGCGACGAGAAGATAACGGCAAATGGGGGCGGCGCAAGGCGTCATCGCTTTGCGATGAGTTCACAGCGAAGGGTGTTGGGGAGATCTTCGCACTCCGTCAACAAAACAAGACTATTACACAGAAGGGAGAGCACCATGAGCGCTCTGGACAAGGTCAAGCAGGAACAGCAAAACTTGGAGACGTCAGCATCCTTGATGTCAAGGCTCGACGCCGTAGAGGATCAGACACGCGAGCTGACGAAGTCAATCAACGCGATGAGCGGCTGGCTCAAGGCGATGGACGAGGCACAGACAGCAGCAATCAAGAGATTGGAGAGGTTGATCTCGCAGCAGCACGAGCAGCCCTCGCAGACGCAGCTCGACGACGAGACGAAGAACAGGCTGAACGAGATCGAGAAGACACTAGCCGCCATCGCGGGGCAGCTGAGCGACAAGCGAGTCGTGAAGCTGGGCGACGGAAGCGAAGTGAGCAATTCCGAGTTGCAAGCATTCTCGATGACGAAGCAGATCAGCAGCGGTCAGACGAAGATTATTACGGCCTTGGGTGAGCTTAAGAAAACCGTTGGCAACGGCAGGACTGTGCGTGTCGATATGAGCAGACTCAGTGAGTACGCCGTCGGGGTGCTCGATGAGCGGCTTTCTGTGGCGGTGGAGGAGCGCATTCAGCGCATTGAGAGCATTCTCGATGGGTATGAGCAGCGCGTTGCCGATATTGGCGCGCAGAAAGTCGCTGAGACCGCTCAGAAGGTCGATACGGTCATAGACAAGGCTAACAAGGCGGTTGCGTCTATGGAGCGCAACGAGCGCCATCTGGAGTCCCTGGAGGGGCGCATACCTTGGACGGCGGTCGGAAGAGTTGCCATTGCTGTGCTACCGCTGTTCGCCTCGCTCTTGCTCGTGGGTGGCCTCGTGTGGGGTGTTGGGAGCATGTTCGGCATCGGCCCGCTCTTTGGGTGGGCATGGGGCTTGTTCACAGCGGCCTCGGTGTGGTGGCATAAGGTGTTGATCGCTGCTGCGACGCTCGGTGGGGCAGCGTTGTTCATCTGGGTAGTCCTGCGGGTGAGCCGATGGGTCTACGAGGAACTCAGGTGAGGAAGGAGGTGAGAAGGATGGTGAAACCTGTGATTGGAACGGGCATCAAACTGGGCAAGCCTAGCGTCAAGGTCGATTACTCTCGGTCGATCAACAAGAGCGCTGAGCGGCTCGATGGAACGGTGCGCGAAGGCGAGAGCGTTGTTGAGAGTATCAGCGCCGTGTTCTCGGTCTGATCAACAGTCTAAAGTAATTAGGCTAAATCATAGTCAGATCTGAACATTCTGAAAGTTGCCCCCCTGCTAACCCTGCATCGTTGTACCATAGCAGCGCATGTAACTTTCTGTTACCCGAATATGTCCAGATTCCGAGAGCTTGGAGAAGTCGTGGTCACCGTTGACCTTGACACCCGTGTTGAAGAGGTTGAGGAAACTCTTCGTCCTCACATCACCTCGAACTTCCTGTGCACCCCTGGGTGCCCGACCGGCGGCATTGCACGCTTCACTACCCAGTGTACTAACGGCTCCAGCATCACTGTTGACTGCAAGCAGTTAGTAGCTTTGTCGCAACAATCAACCCTGGAGGTAAGGCATCCTAGGCCTTACCTCCAGGGCAGTTTTCTTTGAAAGGTAGACCATGCCAGCTATATCGGTAACTGATTTGTCGGTTGGGTACAAGAATTCCCCAGTAGTGAGCGGCATTAACTTGCAGCTAAATACTGGCAGGATAATCTGCCTCCTTGGACCAAATGGAGCAGGTAAAACCACCTTAATGAAAACTCTCCTTGGTCGGATAAAACCAGTAAGTGGCCACATTAGATACGATCAGACAGACATTAATGAAATGTCAGCTGCAATCGACCATCCAAGCTACTTTCCGTATCTGAGTGGTAAACAAAATGTACAGGTCGTCGCGGCATTCTGGGGTCTGGATGTTGATCCTGAGTCGGCCTTGGATAGTGTGGGCATCGTCCGCGCTGCCCACGGGCGGAAAGCCAAGGATTACTCGACCGGCATGAAGGAACGGCTGGAGCTTTGTCTTGCTTTATTATCTAGACCAAAATTTTTGTTCCTTGATGAGCCACAGAATGGTTTGGATCCAGATGGCATGATCTCCTTGTCTGCGACGCTTCGTCGTTATCGGGACGAAGGGAACTGCGTTGTAATATCAACGCACCTCCTCCATGAGATTCAAGGCGTCCCGGATGAGTGTGTCGTAGTTCGAAACGGCAAAGCTTTGCATATCCCCGACCTCAACGGTGTGAATCTCGCGGACCTATATCACCGGAGGTAGGGCCATGCCAATCACTTCAGCTATCCGTGCTTTGCTTACTTACTATTGGAATATCTGGTATTTTCTCGCGGCTATCTTGGGCTCAATGGCGTCGCTATTCCTCGGCGCATGGATTTCAAGTGAGGCAAACGGAACTCCAATAATAGGGGGATACAGCTTCTTCTTTACTGGAACGCAGCCACTGATTTCCCTCGCATTACTCTTTATACTTGATGCTAGGGTTTCCAAGGTCCACTACGGGGGGTTGCCTCGGCAGGTATACATTGCTTGGTTGCCTAGCGTCCTGCGCACTATCTGTCGAACGCTTTTAATAATTCTTGTGAACCTGCTTAGTGTGCTGTTATTCGATCTAACAATGGTTTTGTCTGGTTCGAAGATGCACTCTGGACTAGCGACCCTGCTTTGCTTTCTTACCTTCCAAAGTATACTAATTGCTCTGATCTACTCGACATTAGAAAGTCTCTCAAGACCTCCGGCTGCCGCGGTAATTTCAGGTGTTCTTCTGTACTTCTGGATAGTGCTACCCGGTAACCTAGCTGACAATGCTACCCCATACATATCAAACGCCCTCCACTCCGTAGGGCTGAATCTCAATGGTACCGCAATCTCGTTCGTAGATATCCAGGAGCAATCAAATTTCGGTTTCTCTGCGCTTATCCCGGTAGCAATCCTAATTATTATCTATGTTCTTGTGGCTAGGTTTCGAAGTAAAGGAGCAGTAAGAAAATGAAGTCTTTGTGTTCTATCGAGCGAATCGCAATCATTCGTTGGGCCACGATCGCTTATATCGGTGCACTAGCTCTTCCGCTGCTGTTTCTCCGTTATGGAAATACCATTGCCGTAGCGCAATCCGCGATACTCATCATGCTCCCAATTGCCACGGCAGGTCTAGCTTTATCGCATGCTAAGGTCCCTGCCTCGTATGTCTCGTTTAGCATTCACGATAAAGTTCTGCTCCGGTTCATTGCTAAATCGCTGCTTCTCGCACAAGTAGTTAACATTTGCTTGAGCCTGCTTTATGTCTCTATCATTGGCGAGCTTGTTAATGAGCGACTGTCGAGTCATACTGCTTTAGTACTTGTTTTCTCTTCGGTTGTGCTAACTCTGGCCTGTTTTGCGCTTCGGCTTTGGACTACTTCATTAGTTTCATGGATTGTTATCATCTTTTTTGTGGTGGCAGGTCTTCCGATTAGCACAGGTGATTTTGCAAACTCACCGGTCTTGTTTGCTGTCGTTCCCACGACTTGGATTTTAAAAGGTGCCACCTTTGGCTCTTATATATTTTCTACCGGGATTCTGTTGGCTGCGATAAGTTCGGGGTTTTTACTGAGGTCAGTGAAACGTGCATAGTTATACTTAACTTGGAAAACCGTATGTGAGGATAGCTGCACTTCCAACGGATAGGTTTCCAAGTGACGGCAAAGCGGTGTCAGTTTTTCAGAAACTCTCTGACTGCTCTCCCTGGAAGCCACTGAGGCTTCCAGGGAGAGCAGTCAGAGAGTGCGAAAGACGAATACGCCGCTATCAACGGCATCCGCAACGGTGTAGTCGAATTCGAGGTCATGAATCCACGCGTCCCAGTCGAAGAAACGCTTCGCCTCCTCAGACCATCCATCCATCAAGCAAATGTCCTCAGCGAATTGGCAAGCGTAGTCCTCGAACGAGTCCCAGCAGCCACAGTACCTCTCCCTAAAGTCGGACGTGCTCGGTAGATCATCACCTTCCGCGATGTAGCAACCTGTTTCTACCCATGCGAGCAGTGCAGGCCACTGCTCTTCTCCAACCTCATCGAAAGCCTCACCCCAAAGCTGTGCGGTATCGGGCGACATTTCACCTGTTCCGCAAGGGAACCCCTCATGATCAAAGACCCATAGCTCGTCGTGATATGTGGGGCCTTGGTGCAAGTCTTCAGGTGTAACTTCACCGGCTTCTTCTGCCGGGAACCATCTCCCGTTGAGTATGCCCTCACTGTAGCACGCAAGGCAACCAATCCAGACCGATGGACGAACAGTAGTTTGCGTAATCATTCCAACCTCCCGAGTAGGTGGAGGCGAGGCCGGGCACTCCAGGTTTGGAAAGGACGCACGTGGACGACCTCACCTCCAACGAACAGCTCGGGGTCGCAGCGCGACCCATGCCCCCCCCGGTGTGAGAGTTCTTAGGTTTTGAGGAGTTCATGGAATCGGCAATGCAGGAGTATGACCGGTGGATGAGGCGATATCAACAGCTTCGTCAGGAAAATAACGTATCTACTGAGCAGCTCAATAGTCCGACGCCCGACCTCGACGACGGCTACGACTTCTGAGAATAAGTGGCCCTTTTTCTGGCCCCTCGGGCCATTTTGGGCAATACAAAAACCCGGTATCTCAGCGACTTTTCGTTGAGATACCGGGTTTTTCTGGTAGCGGGGACAGGATTTGAACCTGCGA
>CALLSD010000047.1 GCA_938014245.1 uncultured Actinomyces sp. | reverse complement strand
ATGGCCCGGCCGAGCCGGTTCATGACGTCGAGGCGCGAAGCAATAGTCAGCATGCACTGAACTATACAGTGATAGCTGACCAATAGTCCAGTTGCAGGGGCTGCCGCCCGCGCTCCGCGCGCTTGCCCTCGGGAATTACGGTCACCTCTCGCGCCACCTCGTTCGTCTTCCTCAGCGACACCAGTTCAACCATGCAACCAAGCTTAGGTGAACCGGTGTTTGCAACCACCATATGTGCTACGAAAACCCGCTGTACTTGGCTGAGGAAGCTGCTGCACTGGACCAGATCGCTGATGGCCGCGGTGGCGATATGTCTCGCGAGAAGTTCTACCGCTTCCTTGACGCCATTGACGGGAAGGGGATGGCAACTGCCGCGCCTGAGGACCAGCAGTATCCACTGATGGTCCAACCCGGTTCGCCTCTGCCGATTTTCCCTCACTCTGAGGGCCTGCGTCAGCGAATCTGGTGGGGTGCGGGCTCGAATTATTCCGCCGAGCAGACCGCTCGTGACGGTGTGAATATGATGAGTTCGACTCCGGTCTTTGAGAGCGATGATCGCAGTTTCGGTGAGATCCAGGCCGAGCAAATTGCACTCTACCGGGCGGCATGGAAAGAAGCGGGGCACTCGTGGACACCTAGGGTGTCTGTATCGCGTTCGATCTTTCCATTGCTCAGCGCGAAGGACCGCGGAATGTATGGCTTGGAAGCATACTCAAGCGATCAGGTCGGACGTTTGGATATGGGAACAGCGACTTTTGGCCGTTCCTATGCCGCTACGCCCGATGTTTTGATCGAGCAGCTTCAGGCCGATCCGGCTATTGCTGCAGCGGATACTTTGTTGCTGACAATTCCCAACCAGCTGGGGTTTGAAGAGAATCTGTCGATTATTAGCAACTTTGCGAAGTATGTTGCTCCTGAACTGGGGTGGATTCCAGCCGATCAGGGTCCGGTGACGGGTTAGCCGATTCAGTGAATCTGTTCGTGGCAAGGCTCGTGTGCCACTAGGTGGATTGAGTTAATTGCCCGCGTGATTGAGGGGCTGACGTGCCGGTGCCTTTGTAGGGGCAAAGACACCGGCCCGTCATTCCACCGGCGCCATTGCAGGTGGAAGCTCACCAGTTCGAGCCCCTGACCTCTCGATCTAATACGCTTAATTTTAATCCGTCTAAAACGTTAAAAGCAGGGAAAACGTGCAACCCTAGGTGCACGTTTTCCCAGCTCAGGCAGACATCTGACATTTTTTAGCACGCCTGTCGTTACCAGACTTTCTATTTCATTCCTTCACGCATGTCACTGAGCAGCCTGCGGCGCAGTGGACCGGTGCTTTCTGAGGCAAAGAGAATCAGCGCGACTCCTCCCGCTGTCATCCCGATAAAGATTCCCATACTGCTCAAGGACACTCCCATGGTCAGTACCGGGGACATGAAGCACAGTCCCAGCACCAGTGCACCACCGATCATGAGCACGGCAGGAAGCATAATTTCAAGCCTGCGCGAGCGGTCTAGGAATTTTGCCGGAGAACCCATGTACTCTAGGGCCTTAATCTGATCGATCGAATCAATGACGCGAATCCCCTGGTTGATCGCCGTAGAGATCGCTCCCAAAACCAGTGTGATTCCGAAAGTCAGCAGCATCCCCGTACGGATATCACCGAGCAGGATCACACTGGTCTCTTCCATATCGGCGCTACTCGACACGCTTGTTGCCTCAAAGAGCGGCATAAGTACTCCCACGAGGAAGGCAACTAAGGCAATCGCACCGAAAGACCGCCACACGCTCTTGGGATCATCAGTAATGCGTCTTCCAGCGAGCATCATCTGGGGCGTACGCGCACAAGCGGACATGACTCGCCCCAAGATCGACACACTGAGGGCGCCAACGACATTGACCAATGCAAAGATCACGCCCATGAAGCCCAAGAGCACCGATAAGCCGATAGCAATGCCTGCATTCCAGATGGTTCCACCAATCAAGAGCCACACAAGCATGAGGGCGACCATTATGCCCAGCCCGACCGGAGACACCTTCGACACATCGCTTCTTCGGCTCACTCCTAGGGGCGTGACGGCCACGCGACGCATCGCAAGCATCGCGGAGGCAGCTGCAAGGACCATCATCAGCGCGGCCTCGGCAATGAGGATCAGGGGACCGACCCACATCTCGCCGACACTCAAGGCAATTCCCTGGAATGAAATCAAAGTCCACCCGGGTAAGCACGCTGCGTACAGCAGCGAACCCGCAACAACACCGACCAGGGCGTAAACCGAGGTCTCAATGACGCAGGCCAGTCGAGTTTGCCCCGGTTTTAAGCCGATGAGTCGCAGTACAGCAAGGTCACGCGCTCTGCGACTCAGCCCCAGGCGCGCTGCCGCACCACCCATCGAAAGGATCGGAACAATCATCAGCGTTGCGGCAAAACACGCCATCACGACGTAGAAGGTCGCGACATCGCTGAAACCGGCAGGCGGGTTACTTGCGCGAGAGACAAATGCGCACACTCCTCCTGTAACGCTGAGTAAAATCGCGTGCGGGAAAGTGAAGGCAAGAACCGTCAGGATTGTTGTCGCTCGGTCACGCGAGCGCAGTGTTGCCTTGGCGGCGGTCAGTGTTGCGCTCATCGCGACACCTGCTGATCGATCAAGCCGTCGCGCATGTGGATTTCGTGCGGGAGGCGGGCGGCAACTGAAGGATCGTGGGTCACCAAGATCAGGCTGGCACCCGTCGCCGAGCACGCTCCGGTCAGGACACTCATGACTTCAGCGCCCGTCCCCTGGTCCAGCGCGCCCGTCGGTTCGTCAGCAAAGACAACTTTGGGGTTGGTGATGAGCGCGCGCCCGATGGCCACACGTTGTGCTTGCCCGCCGGAAAGTTGCCCCGGACGGTAGGGGCCTGCACCATCCAGCCCCAGATTCACCAGGATCTGCTGCGCTTGAGAGACCGCGTTCTTGCGCGCAACTCCCGCCAGCATGAGCGGCATTGCAACATTCTCTTGACATGGCAGCTCGGGGAGGAGCTGACCGTCTTGGAAGACAAAACCAAAATTGCGCAGCCGCAGTTGCGAGATCGCTCCCTCGCTCATCGCCGTCAATTCGGTGCCATCGAGCATGATGCTTCCCGAAGTCGGGCGAAGAACCCCCGCGAGGCAGTGCAGCAAGGTCGTTTTACCGCATCCTGAGGGTCCCATGATGGCCAGTTGGCTCCCCTGGGGGATCGAGAGGCTTACTCCCGCCAGTGCGAGGACCGTGTTTCCGCCTCGCTGGTAGGTTTTTGTCAGCCCGCGAACGATCATTCCCGAGGCCGTGGATACGTTGGGTGCGTCTGGCGCGCTTGCGCCCTGCTGCAGTGGAGTAGTCATAGTTTTAGTGTGCTCGTGAGCTACCCGCGTTCACTATTGGGTATTGCCCTGATTTACCCCTGGTCGTGACGATGGGGATGTACCCTAGGAAACAATTACGTGCACATCATTGTTATTACCAAGGAAAGCCATGCTCACCCTCACCCAACACTTTGAGCAGATCGCCGGGATTCTCCTTGCACTGTTCTTGTCATCCCTGATCGGTTTGGAGCGTCAAGCGCGCGGAAAGAGCGCGGGCTTACGCACGGACGCAATCGTTGGCATGACCTCTGCTCTCCTCATGGTGGTCTCCAAGTATGGCTTCAACGATGTGCTCGCCGCAGATTTGGTCCGCGTAGATCCCTCGCGTGTCGCCGCACAGATTGTTTCCGGTATTGGCTTCCTCGGTGCCGGCATCATTTTGACGCGTTCAGGTGCGGTGCGCGGTCTGACCACCGCCGCCACGGTGTGGGAAACTGCTGGAATTGGTATGGCGTGTGGCGCGGGATTGTGGGTCGCGGGCGTTGCAGTGACGCTCATGCACTTCATCATTGTTTTTGCCCTTACGCCGCTTGCCCGCCACATCGGTCCGCATTCTCCGCGCCGGCCAAATACCGTTGTGCTTGAAGTCGTCTTCGACTCCGGTCAAGGGGTGATGCGTCGCGTGATGAACGTGATGACGGAGTCGAAGTGGCGTATTTCCCAGGTTCGCAGCGATACCGAAGGCAAGCGTGGCCATGCGTACATCGAAACGACGACCGCCGACCGCGTTGCACTCCCTGCACTGATTGCAACGATCTCCGATCTTCCCGGCATCTACTCCGTTGAGGAAGCGGATCCGCACGGCATGGATTAAAGGTATCCACGGCCTCGTTGACGGTATCCAATAGTGGGCGAATAGTGGCACACTTGGACATGTGTCTTTTGACATAGTGACTCAGAAAGGTTCGCGATTATGACTCAGGATTCTCAGTTGCAGGGAACTCGACTCGACCCGTGGTTTGATGCCTACGCCGATCGAGCTCACAACCTGCGAGCTTCTGAGATTCGCGCGCTTTTTTCTGTCGTCTCGCGGCCCGAGGTTGTTTCACTTGCGGGCGGGATGCCGAACCTGAAGGATCTTCCTCTGGAGAGCTTGGCCGAAACCGCGAAGGAGCTGATCCTTTCCTCCGGCGCCCAGGCACTGCAATACGGTTCGGGCCAGGGCTGGGAACCCTTGCGCGAGCAACTTGTCAACGTCATGACCTATGACGGCATCATCGGTGCTGACCCTGACGACGTCGTCATTACGACGGGTTCGCAACAGGCACTCGACTTGATGGCCGAGCTCTTTATCGATTCCGGTGACGTTGTTTTGGCCGAGTCTCCTTCCTACGTTGGCGCCCTTGGCTGTTTCCGTGCCCGCCAAGCCGATGTCATTCACGTTGATATGGATGACAACGGCATCATTCCCGAGGCCTTAGAAGAGACGATCCGTCGCCTGAAGTCCGCCGGTCGCGCCATTAAGTTCCTTTACACGATCCCGAACTTCCACAATCCTGCGGGCGTCACGCTTTCTTTGGAGCGTCGCCCCCTGATCGCTGAAATCTGCATGCGTGAACACGTGTTGATTTTGGAAGATAACCCGTACGGCTTGCTTGGTTTTGATTCCGATCCGCTTCCCGCACTTCGTTCGTGGTCTCCCGAGGGCGTTGTCTACTTGGGTTCGGTTTCGAAGATGTTCGCGCCCGGTATGCGTATTGGCTGGGCGCTTGCTCCTCACGCCATTCGTGCGAAGCTGGTGTTGGCTTCTGAGGCCGCTATTTTGTCTCCGGGTATGTTCGGTCAGATGTTCCTCTCGAGCTACCTGGCGGGTTATGACTGGTACAGCCAGGTTAAGGTCTATCGTGCAATGTACGCCGAGCGTTGCAAGGCCATGTTGGATGCCCTGGCGGAGTACATGCCCGAGTGTTCGTGGACGACTCCCGATGGCGGTTTCTACACGTGGGTAACCCTCCCTGAGGGCCTGAATGCGCGCAGCATGCTTCCTCGCGCCGTGAAGGCGCAGGTAGCCTATGTTTCCGGCACTGCTTTCTACTACGACGGTCGGGGAGCCGATCACATGCGCTTGTCCTTCTGCTATCCCGAGCCTGATCGTATCCGTGAGGGTATTCGTCGCCTTGCTGGCGTTGTTAATGCTGAGAAGCAGCTCGTCGATATGTTCGGCGTTGCACCCGAAGAAGAAGCTGAATTTTTAACGAACCGTCATGATGGTTCCGTTCACACCGAAGACTAATTTCGAGGAGAAATCGTCATGTCCACTGACTCATTAAAGGTCCTTATTGTCGCGGGCGGGCTGACCCATGAGCGTGATGTTTCGGTCCGCTCCGGACGTCGCGTTGCAAACTCCCTGATCAACCAGGGTTTTGATGCAAAGGTCGTCGATTTTGATCAGAATCTTCCTTCAGAGATTTCCGCTTTCGGCCCCGATGTTGTGTGGCCGCTTGTCCACGGATCTTTGGGTGAAGATGGCTCCCTTCAATCCCTTCTCGAGGGTGTCGGGGTTCCTTACGTTGGGTCAACACCTGCGCAGGCGATGCTTGCTTCCAACAAGCCCACCGCCAAGGCCCTTGTTGGCGCGGCCGGGCTTGATACCCCCGGATGGATTGCCCTTCCCCAGCTCCTGTTCCGCCAGCTCGGAGCACATAACGTTCTTGGGATGATCAACTCTTCCCTTACTTTCCCGCTTGTCGTAAAGCCTTCTTCGGGCGGTTCGGCTCTTGGAATGTCTCGTGCTCAGGATCCCGGTGATCTTCGCTCCGCCATGGTCGATGCTTTCTCCTATGAGGAACATGTCATGCTTGAGCGTTTCATTGAAGGTCGCGATATCGCCGTTTCGGTTGTGGATCTTGACGAAGGACCCATCGCTTTGCCGCCTGTCGAGGTCTCGACGGATGACGGTCACTACGATTACGAGGCACGCTATACAACCGATGAGAGCGAATACTTTGTACCCGCTCGCCTGAGCAACGATGAGATGACGGATGTCCAGGCCGCCGCAATTCAGATCCACGAACTGCTTGGTCTTCGTGATCTCTCGCGTATCGACTTCATTGTTGATGACAACGGCAGCTTCTGGTTCATTGACGCCAATGTTTCGCCCGGAATGACCGACACTTCGCTCTTCCCCCAGGCTGCCGAGGCCACGGGTTCCTTCGATGAGATCTGCGCTGCGATCGTCCGTTACGTTGCGATCCGAGGCTGAGCTCGGCGCATTGCGTTTCCGCTTTTATTGCGATGATGGGCGGGCACCTCGGGTGCCCGCCCATCATTTTCACGTCTCAGAGGATTCCGAGTTCTATCAGTCTTTCTCGTGTTTCATGAGCATTTGACCAGGTCAATGTGGAAATACCGAGAAACTCTGCAGCCTTTGTATTCTCTTCGCGATCGTCGATAAACAGAATACTTTCTGCTTCGATCTGAGCCGCTTCGATCGCCTCTCGATAGATTCCACGATTCGGCTTCGCGACTCCGACATAGGAGGAGAAGATCATGGGGCCGTTGAAGTACTTATGTGCCCATGGGCTTTCCATCACGATTGAGGCGTGCGGCGATGGCATGTTCGTCAGTACCCCCATGGTGTAGCCCTTCGCCTTCAGCTCCTCAAGAAGGTACGCGGCACACTCATCAATCCCGTACATTCGTCGAGAGTCCGCAGTGACAAGCTCATCGAGCTCTGTTTCACTAGGCTCCGGTAGTCCGCAGTCACCGCTGACGGCATTCCAGAATTCCTTATCTGTCATGCCTTCGTCATATGCGTCTCGGTGGGCCCAGATTGCGTGGTCAATCAGTGTCAGCACGTGAGGCTCGTTTCCTAGGTTAAGAATCGAGGCAAATTGCTGAGGATCAGGCCGCTGTGTGACCAGAACTCCACCAATGTCGAAGTAGATGAGATCAGGTTGTGGTCTATCCATAAGTGCTGTGAACCTCCGGCTCTATTGTCTCGCATTACTGCCGAGACAACAAACCGCCTTCTCATACTTGTGTGGGTGATGTTTCACGTGAAACATCACCCACACATGTACTTTGCCTTTCTGGTCTTGTTAGCGAGTCTGCCAAGGCCTCAGCTTCGGCTGCGAGACTTTCATCCAGCTCACGTGAAGGCCGACCCTTGAGGGCATTCAATTCAATGCAGTACCTGCGCCAGCTGCAACAACTAGGGATTAGTCTTCGCGGTTCGCCTTTGGGAGGAGAAGATCCGCAAGACGTTGAAGATCCTCGTTACCTGCAAACTCGATAATGATCTTGCCCTTACGCTTGCCCTCAGAGATCGTCACCCGGGTATCCCATGCGTCGGCAAGTACCTGGCTCATATGTTCACCAAGAGGAGAAGCAACCTTCATACGCTTCACTGAGGTACGCGTCGGTCGCTGGATTGAACCTAAGCGAACGAGTTCTTCGGTTGTACGTACGGAGAGGCCCTCCGCAATAATGCGATTGGCGAGAATCTCCATCTCTTCAGGGGTGCTCAGCCCCAGTAGTGCACGGGCATGCCCTGCTGAAAGCACTTGCGCAGAGACCTTCTTTTGAACCGAGGCGGGAAGCTTTAGCAGTCGGAGGGTGTTTGCAATCTGGGGTCGCGAACGTGCAATCTTCTTCGAGAGTTCTTCCTGCGTCGCCCCGAAATCTGCCATGAGCTGCTGATATGCAAACGCTTCTTCAAGGGGATTGAGCTGCGCACGATGAAGGTTTTCAAGCAAGGCGTCACGCAGAAGATCTTCATCCTCGGTATGACGTACAATCGCTGGAATACTCGACAGCCCCGCCAATTCGCTTGCTCGCAGTCGGCGCTCACCCATGATGAGTTCGTAGCGTGCCTCTGGCTTCTCCTTCAGGAGTTCCTTCAGAGTTTCAGAAGGTTCCTGATCGAGCGCGATCCTACGGACAACAATTGGCTGCAGAACACCGACCTCGCGAATGGAGGCAGCGAGTTCGTTCAGATCATCTTCATCAAACACTTGACGCGGCTGACGTGTATTAGGAACGATCTGCTCCAAAGGAATCTCTGCAAAGGTCGCACCTGGTACCTGCACAAGTTCCGATGTTTCACGTGAAACATCGTTTTGATCGTCGCGGCTTTCCTTGGACGACGCGGCCGCGGCCGATACCGAGGTGGAACTCGCTTCCCCCTTTTCACCGCCTTCCGAGCCTCCCTGCGCCTTCGACTCCTGAGCTTTACGCGTCCTGACGGGCTTTGAAGCAGCACTACTACGGCTACTCGACGACTTCCTAGTCTTCGGTTCGAGCAGTTCGCGCGCGGAACCTCCCCGCGTGGTCGTACTTGAACGCTGACCAGGGAAGAGGACATCGAGGGGGCGCTTTGCTACCTCCTCGGGATTCTCACTCTGTGCCTGGGGGATGAGAGCACCGAGCCCTCTACCCAAACCTGCTCGCCGTTGAGCCTTGTGCTGTGATTCGGAATGCTCCGCCATGCTCATTTACCAATCTCGCGTACTCGTGATGATAAATCTATTGTTTCACGTGAAACATGAAAATGTGGACTGAACAATCAAAAAATGATTTTCACAGCGGCCTTCTCCTGAGATTTGCAAGACCGCAAGATGGCGCAAATACCGCCCCAAAAAACGAAATAGACCTACTTGGCCAGACGCAGACTCAACTCGAGTGCAGCCTTGCGATATGCAAGGCTACCTGCCCCGTTCGGATCGTAGGTAATGACACTCTGCCCATAACTCGGAGCTTCGGAGACACGAACCGAACGAGGAATGACCGTCTGAAGTGTTTGCGTTGGGAAGTGCGAACGAACTTCGGACTCGACCTCTTCAGAAAGTCTCGTACGCTTATCGGCCATGGTCAACAACATAGTTGAAACATGAAGCTTAGGATTGAGATCACCGCTGATGCGATCGATTGTGGACCATAGCTGGCTCAGACCCTCCAGCGCGTAGTACTCAGTCTGAATCGGGATCAAAACCTCATCGGCAGCGACCATGACATTCAAAGTAACCAAACCCAAAGAAGGCGGACAATCGATGAAAACTAAATCAATTTGCTGATAGGCCTCGACAAAATACGAAACAGCGTCGGCAAGGCGAAACTCGCGCCGCGCACAATCAACAAGCTCGATCTCAGCGCCTGACAAATCTATCGTCGCCGGACAGACCCAAAGATTATCCAAATCAGGGCAGGCCTGAAGAACTTCACCAATCGAAGCCTGACCAGTGATCACCTCGTAGGTCGAAGGAGTACCGGGAGAATGTGCGATACCCAGAGCGCTCGAGGCATTCCCCTGAGCATCGGCGTCGATCACGACAACCTTCAAACCGCCCAAAGCACAAGCCGCAGCAAGATTAACAACCGAGGTGGTCTTGCCGACCCCGCCCTTCTGATTAGCAACGGCAATCACGCGAGTGGATGAAGGCACACCGAACTTAGCCTTGTCCAAAAAGGCGCGATCTTGAAAGTTTTGGGTAATCTGATCCGAAAGCGGAGTCTGACCGGCCATAAAATTTGAGCCTTTCTCGCACGTCAATGACACAAGTGTAGGCAAGAAGGACGCACCCTGATAGCTGAGGACACGCGCTACCAGAGCTATCCCGGCAAGCTACGAGCGAACTCTCTTCGCGACGACAACGAAGGTCGAGTCATCCTCCATCACGGAAGGAACCTCGTGAATCGAGGCCGCCAAATGGTGACGCTTGAGCTCAACTTGCGCGGCCTCGACCTCTTCACCAGCACGACGCCCTTTAAGTGCAACCAGCGAACCACCGGGAGCAATCAACTTGGAGGTCATACGAACAAGCTTTGTCATATTCGCCAACGCTCGCGAGGTGACAACATCTGCCTTGCCCTTCCCTCGAAGCTCTTCAGCACGCGCCTGATGAATCGTGACGTTATCCAAGCCAAGTGCATCGACGACGTCGGCAAGCCACTCACAACGCCGAGCCATTGGCTCCGCCAGGTGAACATCAAGGTTCGGCCGGCACACGGCTATCACAATCCCCGGGAATCCGGCTCCCGAACCGACGTCGAGAACCTGTCCCTTCTTGGGTAGGAAGTCAAGGACCGCAGCGGAGTTCACGAGGTGGCGCGACCAGAGCCGAGGAAGCTCTCGCGGACCAATCAGCCCGCGAAGCTCTCCCTCTTCAACCAGCATGTTCGCAAACTCGGCGATATCTGGATATGACAAGCCAAAAAGTTCGCGAACTTCCGGTCCTGGAACCTCAAGTTCAATCTCTTGCTCAGCCGAGCCGCCCCCGAGGGTGTCCACTCAGGCCTCCTCGGCCTCGTCGGCAGCGGACTCATCGGCGGGAAGAATAACGACACGGCGACGGGGCTCAACGCCTTCAGATTCGCTGCGCAGACCCTCAGAAGCAACAACGTCATGGCAGACCTTGCGCTCAAACGGGTTCATCGGTTCAAGCTTCTGCGGCTCACCGGTTGCACGCAGGCGAGCGATGGCCTCGTGAGTCAGATCCTGCAGATCAGCCTTACGATCAGCGCGGAAGCCTGCGATGTCGAGCATGAGGCGTGAGCGCTCGCCGGTTTCGGTCTGGACGGCAAGTCGAGTCAGCTCTTGGAGCGCATCGACGACTTCACCGTCCTCACCGACGAGGTGGTCAAGAGCAGAGGGATTCTCAGAAATAATCTCAACCAATGCACGGCCATTTTCGACATCGATTTCAATATCGCCATCAAGATCAGCGATATCGAGAAGCTCTTCCAGGTAGTCAGCTGCGAGTTCGCCCTCTTCCTCTAGGCGCGACAGCTCGCTGGACGTATCTTCGCTCATAGTATTTCCTCCATCAGGGGATGTTTGATGCCATGGGCATCGAGTGGTCTGTGGTGGCGCGATCAGCGCTTCTTCTTCTTTGCAGCGGCGCGACGAGCCTTGCGGCGCTCCTGACGCTTGCGCTCAAGTTCGTCGGCATCAACCGAGGAACTCGGATTCTCCGAGGCCGCCTGTGCACGAGGCGAACGGGTACGTGCCTGACGTTGTGCTTCCTCACGCTTGGCCGCGGCCTCGCGACGGTCCGCCGCGCGTTCGGTTGCAACCTTGACACCGCGCATCCACACCTCATCGGGAAGGGTCGTCCATTCCTGCATCGAGAGGTTACGGTAGATCGAAACAATCTCTCCCTCGCTCATCGCCTCGGGGAAATCAGAGGCGACCTTCTGGCGCTTCGCGCGCGAGCGCAGCTCCTTCAAAGTAGTCGAGTTCAAAGCCTTGAGTTCATCGGAACCATCAGCCAGGGCGCGACGCTTCTCGTCGTAATCGGCAAAGAAGGGGCGAGCCCAGCTCTGGTAAGCGCTCTGACGCTTGGCCAAAAGCGCCTTGTAGGCAGCGGAGTTCGGGTTCGGCATGTTCTTAATCACCCACAGCATCTGCAGATAGCCCCAAATGCCCGCGGTCGTCGTATAGATCACGACACCCATCTGGAAGAACAGGCCCGAGAAGATGAACATGAAGGGCATGACGTACATCATCATGCGCTGCGAACGAACCATGGGGTTGTTCGGATCCTGGTTCTGCGGCATGTTCTTCGTCATCGTCAGACGGATGGTCAAGAACTGCGTCGCAACCATAATAACAATGAACACAGCGAAGATCAGCGTCGGGAGCGAGGCAAAGGACGAGTCACGGATGGTGTGAGAGAGCGGGACGCCGAAAACCTGCGAGGAATCGATTTCCGAGGCGACGGCCTGAGTGATCGGACCCAGGGAGTCCACGTGACGCGAACCGACCTGGTAGCTGCTTTCTGCAAGCGCGTGGATGGCGTAAATCGCGCGGTACATCGCAAAGAGAACCGGCAGCTGAACGAGCATCGGCAAGCACGAAGCGAAGGGGTTCACACCGTACTTCTTGTTGAGCTCGGAGATCTCCTGCTGCATGCGCTGCCGGGAGGCCATATCCGTCTTGCCCTTGTATTTGGCCTGAATCTTCTGCATCTGAGGCTGAACAATCGACGTGCCTCGCATGCTCTTGAGCTGCTTGAGGTACAGCGGGATGATCAGCACGCGCACCAAAATGGTCAGCAGAACGATGGACAGGACCCACGTGAATCCTGCACCGCTGTTCATACCAAGGAGCAGCAGCAGGTCGTGAATCCTGACCCAGAGCCAGGCGACCGCTACTGCAAAGGGATAGAGAATCGAATCCACAGGAATCTCCTTATGATGCGCGGGGGACGCTCACTGCGTCCGTGTGATGCTCGGCCCTCGCCGAGAAGTCTTCGAGAGTGTCGACCGATGTTTCGTCATCGGTGCGATCCATGCCCATGGGGGTTTGTGCCCATGGATCGTCGTAGCCGGCCCAGTCTTGGGGTGGCGTCCAGGCTTCGCTGGTCCACTTGCCGCGTGCGGGAACTTCATCGACCCCGCCGAGGCTCCAGGGGTTACAGCGAAGGATTCGCCAGATAGCTAATAGTGTTCCCTTGACGAGGCCGTGGCTGCGCAATGCCCCGAGCGCGTAGCTTGAGCAGGTGGGGTAGTAGCGGCAACGCGGCGCGAAAAGTGGGGAAATAAAACGCTGGTAGAGGCGAACGGGAATGATGGCGATATACGCAAAAGGAGAGCTCATGCGCGTCCCTCCAAAGATCGATCCCATTTCTTCCATGCCCTGGCCAAAACCTGATCTAATTCTTCACCCAATTGCGCGGAAGTGACACCCAATGCATCGGCCTTTACTCGGACGACGACGCGGGCGCCAGGAGGCTGTGCACTTAGGCGATCGGCCATGAGATGGCGCAATTGACGCTTGACCCGGTTGCGTCCAACCGCTCGCTTGATCTGGCTCTTAGGTACGACGAAACCGACGAGGCGTGAATCACTTTCCTCGTCGGTTCGACAATGCACAATGAGCCTTTGCTGACCCGCGCGCGATCCGCTTCGGATTGCGAGGCGGAAGTCCGCTGGATTCACCATGCGGTTCGAGCGGGGCAACACCTCGCGAAAGCTCAGGCGGAGAGGCGGGCGCGGCCCTTGCGACGACGCGCAGCCAGAATCGCGCGGCCAGCGCGGGTGCTCATACGCAGGCGGAAGCCGTGCGTCTTGGAACGACGACGGTTGTTCGGCTGATAAGTCCGCTTGGTGGTCACTGATATCTCCTCGAATCGGTCATGGACGGTGCTTATCTCAACGACAAACACATACGAACCAACAGCCTAAGGGTTTTTCACCGTTCCGTCAACGAAAGAGCCACTTCATGAAGGTCATCCACACCTGTGGAAGGAGGTGTGGATACATAAGGGGCAAGTTATCCACATTGCAAGTTATCCACAAACCTGTGGATAGATGCATTTTCTTTGCCGCTCAACGGGGAGGTGTTGTAACTACACAAATGTCATTTGGGGATTAAATATCCACAGGTATATCCCCAGCTGTGGAAAACGTGGCATCATATTAGAGTTATCGGCGGAAGATGATTTCGACAGATATCATTTCTCGTGTCCTATCTCACGTCAGTTTCCGGAGGTTCCTGTGTCTATCGATGCCCTTACTCAGGCATGGTCTGAGGCACTTGCTCAAATCTCAGACCAATTAAGACCTGCAACCTTGTCTTTCCTGCGCTCAGCAAAACCCCTGGGTGACATTGACGGAACGATCTTGATCGCTGTTCCCAACGATTTCACAAAGAAGTGGATCGAAAACAACGACGCGACTGATCTGACTGCTTCTCTGACCAGCATCCTTGGGCGAAGTGTTCGTCTAGCAGTCACCATTGACCCCTCTCTTGAACCCGAGCCCGAACCAACCGAGCAAACCTCACCAGTTGCCTCGCCGGTGGAGGGCTCGGGCGAGATTCAACCAGGCGCCACCACGCCAGACCGAGCCCCTGCGACTCAGGCAGCGCCGTCGAGTAGCCCGCAACTCGCAATCGACACCGCTAGTACCCACCTGAACCCGAAGCACACTTTCGATACTTTCGTTATCGGTCCCTCAAATCGCTTCGCCCATGCAGCAGCTTTTGCGGTCTCGGAAACTCCCGGGCGCGCCTACAACCCTCTCTTTATTCACGGTGATTCCGGTCTGGGCAAAACTCACCTCATTCACGCGATCGGCCACTACACCCTCTCGCTTTTCCCGCAGATGCGTGTGCGCTACGTAAATTCCGAGGAATTTACGAACGACTTCATTAATTCCGTTCGTGAGGAGAGCATCGAAGAGTTTCAGCGGCGATACCGCGAAGTCGATGTGCTTCTGATCGACGATATTCAGTTCATTCAAGGCAAAGAACGCACGGTTGAAGAGTTTTTCCACACCTTCAATTCCCTCTATAACGCGGGAAAGCAGATCGTACTGACCTCGGATGTTCCGCCTCGTGAACTCGATTTGGAGGACCGCATTCGTTCTCGCTTCGCTGCGGGTCTCTTGGTCGATGTCTTACCGCCTGATCTTGAAACGCGTATCGCAATTTTGCAGAAGAAGGCGAGTGCAGAAAACATCGAGGTTGATCCTCGTGTCTTGGAGTACATCGCTCAACGAATTTCCTCGAATATTCGCGAACTTGAAGGTGCGCTCGTCCGCGTCGCAGCCTTTGAATCCCTGTCAAAGGAACCCGTCACCGTATCGATGGCGGAAATGCTCCTCAAGGACTTCGCCTCGGATCCCCAAGACACCGAGGTAACACCTACCTTGATCATGAGCCAGACTGCAACCTACTTCGGAGTAACCATCGATCAGCTTTCGTCTTCGGATCGCTCTCACGTGGTCGTTGAAGCGCGTCAGATCGCGATGTACTTGTGCCGAGAACTCACTGATTTGTCCCTGCCGAAGATCGGCGCAGCATTTGGTGGACGCGACCATACGACTGTCATGCACGCTAATAAGAAGATCGTCGGCTTGATGGCAGAAAAGAGGGAGACCTTTAACTACGTCACCGAATTGACGAACCGCATCAAACAGGCTGCGCGCGAGTCAGCGACACTGGGTTAAATGGCGGATTACTCCCATTTTCGGTGCAATCCACAGAAGCTGTGGAAACTATGGTGAAATCGCAGCTCGTGCATGTGTACAGAGAAAGGGAAGCTGTGGACCTTCGAGAATGACAAAAAATTCTTCCACAAAAAGATGTAGTTCGTTCACACTCAGATACACATCTACGTCCACGATGAAATTCTTGTCATGATGCGGAAAGAATCACTTATCCACACTATCCACATAGCCGATGACGACGACGAACTAAGTTCAAGACAAATAACAAAAATTCACCCGCATCACTCAAGCTCCCTTGCGAACTCCACAGCGGCGAATTTTTCAGTTTCCTTGACGCCTACAGCCAGCTAAACTAACAAACGGTATTTCTTTATTCAGTTCCAAGGAGAATCCATGAAGTTCACCGTCGCCCGCGACGTGCTTGCTGAAGCTGTTTCATGGACAGCGCGTGTACTTCCTAGCCGTCCCGCAAGCCCCATCCTTGCCGGAATGCGTATTTCAGCCCAAGGTCAAGAGCTGACTCTGTCCTCCTTTGACTACGAAGTCTCGGGAAATTCACGAATTCCTGCATCCGTTGACGAGGAAGGCGAAGTCCTAGTTTCAGGTCGACTTCTTGCCGATATTTCAAAGTCACTGCCCAACAAGCCCGTCACCATCGAAGTCGACGGACAAAAAGTTTCACTTTCCTGCGGTTCTTCGCACTTCACCTTGGCTGTTATGCCAATTGATGAATACCCCTTGCTTCCCGGACAGCCCCAGGTTGCCGGATCTGTTGATTCGCAGGTTTTTGCCCAGGCCGTTGCTCAGGTGTCAATTGCCGCCTCACGTGATGAAACTCTTCCCCTGCTCACTGCAGTTCGCGTTGAAATCGATGGCGACAACATCACGCTTTTGGCAACCGATCGTTACCGCTTGGCTATGCGTGAACTTCATTGGGATTCTGTTTCCGACATGTCCGAGGCCGCATTGGTGAAGGCCCGCATCCTCCAAGACGTTGCCAAGTCGATGACCAGTGGTGCAAAGGTTGACGTCGGTCTGTCCCAGGAATCCCAGCCTGGTGCCTCCTCGCTCATTGGTTTTCAGGCCGGTGGACGACGCACGACCTCGACCCTCATGGATGGCGATTACCCGCCCGTACGTAGGCTTTTCCCAGAAACCACAACAATTCAGGCCATTGTTGAGCGCCACACTCTGCTCGAAGCAGTCAAGCGCGTGTCTTTGGTTGCCGAACGCAAGACCAGTGTTCGACTCTCCTTCTCCGATGGTCAGCTTGTCCTCGAAGCCGGCCAAGGCGACAACGCTCAAGCTTCCGAAGTTGTTCCCGCGCAGCTCATGGGCGAGGACATTGCGACGGCATTTAACCCCCAGTACCTCAGCGAGGGCCTGTCGGTGATGGACACGGATTTCGTTCGTTTCGGTTTCACCCACCCCACGAAGCCTGCGGTCATCACGGGTCAAGAGAAGGCAGACGGCGGAGAATCAACCGATTTCCGTTACCTCCTCATGCCGATCCGCTACGGAATCTGATCTGGAGTTTGTGTGCGAGTTTCGCACGTTGCGCTGGATGATTTTCGTTCATACCGCCATGCGGTAGTGGAGTTTTCGCCCGGAACGACAGTACTTTTGGGCGCCAATGGCCAAGGAAAGACCAACCTCGTCGAGGCGATTTCCTACCTTTCCGCGTTCTCTTCACATCGCGTCAGTGCCGAGCAGGCGCTCGTGCGTTTGCCACTTGCGGCAGATGAGCCCCAACCCGGCGGTGCAGTTGTCAGAGTCAAACTCGTTACCGCTGGTGAGCGCGAAACCGTTATTGAGCTTGAAATTGTCCGCGGCAAAGCCAACCGTGCGAAGGTGAACCGTAATCAGGTGCGTCCACGAGAAGTTCTGGGTCTGCTCAAAAGCGTGGTCTTTTCACCCGAAGATCTTCAAATCGTTCGCGGCGACCCGCAGCTTCGTCGTCAATTTATGGACGATTTGCTCGTTCAGCAGCATCCGCTGATCGCGCAGGTAAAAAACGATTTTGAGAAGGTTGCTCGTCAGAGGGCGGCGCTGATGAAGAGCGCGCAATCTCAACTACGCAGGGGATATACCCCTGATTTTTCAACGATAGATGTGTGGGATGAAACCTTCGCTGAGCTTTCAGCCCGATTGAGCCTTGCCCGCGCCGGCCTCGTTGCCCAGCTTCGCAGGCCCGCAGCCGATGCTTACGAAGAAATCGGCGGGTCGCCTCGGAAAATGGACATCGAATTCGTTGCTTCCCAGGGAAGTTGCGCGCCCGAGGCCAGCGCCGCGCAACTCAAAGAGGAACTCAAGGATCTGCTTGCGGCCTCGCGCATGAAGGAAGCCGAACGTGGCGTCAATTTGGTCGGCGCACATCGAGATGATCTCAAGCTTTCCCTTGGTGGAATGCCGGTGAAAGGATATGCAAGCCACGGCGAGACATGGTCGGTTGCACTTTCACTGCGTTTGGGCGCTTTCGAGCTGCTTTCTCGCGATGGAGACACCCCGATTCTCATTCTTGACGATGTATTTGCAGAGCTAGACTCCTCCCGCCGAGCCGGTTTAACACGTATGATTACCGGAGCGGAACAGGTACTGATCACGGCAGCTGTCGCCGATGATGTTCCGCCAGAATTGCACGCTCAGACTCATGCTGTTCACTGGGATCCTGAGCTTGGAACGGTGGTCGGTGATGAGTGAATTTTCCGATTTTGAATATGCCTCTGCAGCACTACGGCGTGCACAAGCCAGAGCGCAAGCCCAGGGACACTACCGCGTGCCCTTGCGAACTCGACGCCGCTCGATCAGCGGTCAAAGTGAAGAGTTCGCCCAAGAAATTCTGCTCGATGATGAGCACGAACTTGATGATGTGAGCGTTGATTTTGAGGCTGATCCCCATGGTGAATTCAGCGCGCTTTCGACCGTTGTTTCGCGGGCGGGAAGTCGATGGATCAAAATGCCAGGAATGGCGCCACTTCGGCGAAAGTACCGTGAACCTAAGCGCCTTGGGCTCACGGTTGATTCCCTCATTGCTCAGCGCGGTTGGCAAGAGCACACTCGCATGGGTGATCTCATGTCGAGGTGGAGCCAGATTGCCGGCGAGGAGATCGCTGCTCACTGCAAGATCGAAGCAATTGAAGACCGACGAGTCATTGTCCAGTGCGATTCGACGAACTGGTTTAAGAACGTTCAGCTCTTTCTTCCCCAGCTTGAGCGCAATATTGCCGAGGCCGTGGGTGAGGGTGTTGTGCAGCAGGTGATCTTGCGTCCACCGGCCTCTCCTTCGTGGAAAAAGGGCCGTTTATCGGTGCCTGGACGCGGTCCTCGAGATACCTACGCGTAGTTTCTGAACGTGTGACTGATCACAGCCTCAAAAACCGCTAGTTTTCGCGGATAATTCCTGTGAGTGATTACCCCTCATAGCGGTGTCAATCAGGGCTTTCCCCTTGCCTTTTCGGTAGAATAGGAACGGTTGTTTTATTGATACTGCGCCATTTTCGGGCAGTACGCACCCGTGTGGGTGAAGAATGAGGGGAGCCATTAGGTGGCTGAAACGCAAGAACCAACAGTCGATGACGGATCCGACGGCTACGGCGCGTCAGATATTACCGTCCTCGAAGGTTTGGAGGCGGTGCGTAAGCGCCCCGGTATGTACATTGGGTCAACCGGTGAGCGCGGCCTACACCACCTGGTGTACGAGGTTGTTGACAATTCCGTTGACGAGGCCTTGGCTGGCTACGCGGACCACATTGAGGTCACGATCCTGGCCGATGGCGGTGTTCGCGTCGTCGATAACGGTCGCGGTATTCCCGTCGACGAACACCCCACCGAGCACAAGCCCACGGTTGAGGTCGTCATGACGATCCTCCACGCGGGCGGAAAGTTTGGCGGCGGCGGCGGTTACGCCGTTTCCGGTGGTCTGCACGGCGTGGGTATCTCGGTTGTGAACGCGTTGTCGACGCGCGTTGACACGGTTATTCGCAGGCAGGGCTACGCATGGCGCATGTCTTTTGCCAACGGCGGTCACCCGATCACCGAACTCGTTCGCGGTGAAGAAACCAACGAAACCGGTACGACGCAAACCTTCTACCCGGATCCCGAAATCTTTGAGACGACCGTTTTCGATTTTGAGACCCTGCGTCAACGTTTCCAGCAGATGGCATTCCTCAATAAGGGACTGCGCATTACCTTGACCGATGAGCGCGAAAGCGCCACCGGCGAAGGCGACGAAATCGCGGGCGACGAGCAGGCCTCGGAAGAAAAGCACAAGGGATTCCGCCAGGTCTCCTACATGTACGAACACGGTCTGCGTGACTACGTGGAGTACCTGGATTCAGCGAAGAAGACCGAAGCGATTAACGCTGACATCATCGACTTCGAAGCGGAAAACGACGAGGGCACCATGAGTGTGGAAATCGCCATGCAGTGGACCACCTCGTATTCTTCTTCGGTTCACACCTTCGCGAACACGATCAACACCACCGAAGGTGGCATGCACGAAGAAGGCTTCCGTACGGCGCTGACTTCGCTGGTGAATCGCTATGGGCGCGAAAAGGGAATCATCCGCGACAAGGACGACAACCTCACCGGTGACGATGTGCGTGAAGGCCTCACCGCCGTCATCTCCATCAAGCTCACCGAGCCCCAGTTCGAAGGTCAGACGAAGACGAAGCTCGGAAACACCGAAGCTCGTACTTTCGTTCAGCAGCAGGTCTACTCCAAGCTCACCGACTGGTTCGACGCGCACCCCGCGGACGCGAAAGCCATTATTTCGAAGGGCCAGGCCGCTCAGGCCGCTCGCGTTGCCGCACGGAAGGCGCGTGAGGCTACCCGCCGTAAGGGCGTTCTGGAATCGGCCTCGATGCCCGGAAAGCTGCGCGACTGCTCCTCGCGAGTGCCCTCAGAATGCGAAATCTTCATCGTCGAGGGTGACTCCGCAGGCGGTTCGGCGGTCGGCGGACGTGACCCCGAACACCAGGCGATTTTGCCGATCCGAGGCAAGATTTTGAACGTGGAAAAGGCTCGCCTGGACCGTGCACTGAGCTCGGATACGATTCGCTCCCTGATCACCGCTTTTGGCACCGGAATTGGTGAGGATTTCGATCTGTCGAAGCTGCGCTACGGCAAGATCGTCATCATGGCAGATGCCGACGTGGACGGCCAGCACATCGCAACCCTGTTGCTCACACTGCTCTTCCGTTACATGCGTCCCCTGGTCGAACAGGGACACACCTTCATCGCTATGCCTCCGCTGTACCGCATCAAGTGGTCGAATGCGGAGCACGAATTCGCCTACTCGGACAAGGAACGCGACGAGATGCTCGCGGCCGGAGTTGCTGCAAACCGCAGGCTTCCCAAGGAAGGCGGCATCCAGCGCTACAAGGGTCTGGGTGAGATGAATGATCACGAGCTGTGGGAAACCACCATGGATCCCGAGCACCGCATCCTCAAGCAGGTCACTCTCGAAGATGCAGCAGATGCCGATGAAACCTTCACCATCTTGATGGGTGACGACGTCGAGAGACGCCGCACGTTTATCCAGCGCAACGCCACCGACGTGCGCTTCCTCGACATCTAAAGCCCAGCGATGGGGTCGCAAGGTACGCGCGGCCTCGTCAGTAGAAAACGAAACGAAGGACCAAAGTGAGCGACGAACAGACAGTCGATGCCGAACACATCCGCGACATCGAACGTATTCGCCAGGTCGACCTGCAAAAGGAAATGCAGCGCTCCTACCTCGACTACGCAATGAGCGTGATCGTCGGGCGTGCGCTGCCCGACGTTCGTGATGGACTCAAGCCCGTGCACCGCCGTATTCTCTACGCGATGTACGACGGTGGTTACCGTCCCACCTCTTCATTCTCGAAGTCATCGCGCATCGTCGGTGACGTCATGGGTAACTACCACCCGCACGGTGACGCGGCAATCTACGATGCGCTCGCACGCCTCGTGCAGCCCTGGTCGCTGCGCGCCCCGCTGGTGGCAGGCCAAGGTAACTTCGGAACCCCCGGTAACCTCGGCCCGGCAGCACCGCGTTACACCGAATGTAAGATGGCACCCCTGGCCATGGAAATGGTCCGCGATATTGACGAAGAATGCGTTGATTTCCAGGACAACTACGATGGCCGCAACCAGGAACCGACCATTCTTCCCTCCCGATTCCCCAACGTCTTGGTGAATGGTTCGGAAGGTATTGCGGTCGGTATGGCCACGCGAATCCCCCCGCACAACCTGCGTGAAGTCGCCCGCGGTGTGCAGTGGGCGCTGGACAATCCCGAGGCCTCGCGCGAAGAACTGCTTGACGCACTGATCAAGCTCATTCCCGGCCCCGATTTCCCAACCGGCGCAACGATTTTGGGTCATCGTGGAATTGAGGATGCTTACCGTACGGGACGCGGCTCCATCACTCAGCGAGCCGTTGTTAGCGTCGAAGAGATCCAGGGACGCCAGTGCTTGGTGGTCACCGAACTGCCCTATCAGGTCAACCCCGACAACCTCGCTGACAAGATTGCTCAGTTGGTTCGCGACGGTCAGATCCAGGGCATCGCGGATATTCGCGATGAGACCTCGGGACGCACCGGTCAGCGTTTGGTGATTGTCCTTAAGCGTGACGCGGTCGCGAAGGTTGTTTTGAACAACCTCTACAAGCGCACCTCCTTGCAAGAGAACTTCTCGGCGAACATGCTGGCGCTGGTCGACGGTGTTCCGCGAACCTTGTCGATTGACGGCTTCATCCGCCACTGGGTTGCTCACCAGATCGACGTGATTGTGCGCCGCACGCAGTTCCGCCTGCGTAAGGCTCAAGAGCGTTTGCACATCTTGGACGGTTACCTCAAGGCACTGGATGCATTGGATGAGGTCATTGCCCTGATTCGTCGCTCGCCCACGGTCGACGAGGCGCGAAGCGGCTTGATGGAGTTGCTCGATGTTGATGAGATCCAAGCCGACGCGATCTTGGCTCTGCAGCTGCGCCGCTTGGCTGCTCTGGAACGTCAGAAGATTTTGAACGAGCACGCGGAACTGCGTGCACGCGTTGAAGATCTGCAGGATATCTTGGCCAAGCCCGAACGTCAGCGTGCGATTATCTCCGAAGAACTCGGTGAAATCGTTGAAAAGTATGGTGATGAGCGCCGCACGACCATCGTTCCCTTCGACGGGGAGATGTCGATGGAAGACCTCATCCCCGAAGAAGATGTTGTCGTCACCATTACCCGCGATGGCTTCGCAAAGCGCACCCGCACCGACAACTACCGTTCCCAGAAACGAGGCGGTAAGGGCGTTCGTGGAACCCAGTTGCGCGGCGATGACGTGGTGGAACACTTCTTCGTCACAACCACGCACCACTGGCTGCTGTTCTTTACGAACCTCGGTCGCGTCTACCGCGCGAAGGCTTACGAGATTCCCGAGGGCGGTCGCGATGCCAAGGGCCAGCACGTTGCAAACCTCTTGGCATTCCAACCCGAGGAGCGCATCGCACAGGTTTTGGCAATCCGCACTTACGAGGACGCACAGTACCTGGTGCTGGCAACGAAGTCCGGCCTGGTGAAGAAGACCCCGCTGGAGATGTACAACTCTCCGCGAAGTGGCGGCATCATCGCCGTTAACCTGCGTGAGGACGAAGAGGGCAACCCCGATGAGTTGGTCTCCGCTCAGCTGGCTAACGCTGATGATGATCTGCTGCTTGTTTCGCGTGATGGCCAGGCCGTTCGCTTCGCGGCAACGGATGAGCAGTTGCGACCCATGGGCCGCTCGACTTCGGGTGTGCGCGGTATGAAGTTCCGCGACGACGATGAGCTCTTGACCATGGACGTCCCGCGTGAAGGCACGGACCTGCTCATTGTGACGGAGTCTGGGTACGCCAAGCGCACTCCGATCGAGGAGTACCCGACCAAGGGCCGTGGAACCATGGGTGTGCGCGTGGGTCGCCTTGTTGAAGAACGTGGCGGACTCATTGGCGCGCTGGTCGTGGATCCCGAAGAAGACATTATGGTCATTACCGAGTCCGGCAAGCTTGTCCAGGTCAATGCTTCCGATGTTCGCCCGACTGCTCGTAACACCATGGGCGTGATCTTTGCTCGCCCCGATGAGAACGACCGAATCATTGCAGTGACGCGCAATCCTGAGCGCGACATTGACGAGGAAGATGCTGAGCAGTCAACCTTAGAAGAGGAAAACTCTCAGGTGGGTGTCGGCGAAAATAGTGACGAAACCCCTGCACAGGATGTAGCGTCAGAGCATGACGACTCACAGGAGGTTCAGGAATGAGTGATCACGCATCCAATGACCGCGATGATCTTCCCCGTCAGGTAGACCTCGCGATTGTGCGAGTGGACCCCTGGGGAGTCATGAAGGTGGCTTTCCTTCTCAGTGTTGCACTGGGAATCGCCATGGTGGTCGCAGTGTTGATCTTGTGGCTCATGCTCAATGCGATGCACGTCTTCGCGTCGGCAGAGGGCTTCCTGCAGTCCATCGGAGCCTCGCAGATGGTCTCGCTCTTGGACTACGTCAGGCTTCCGAAGGTCATGGCCTACGCGACTTTGATTGCAGTGATGAATGTCGTCATGTTGACCGCTTTGTCGGCACTGGGCACATTCTTGTACAACCTGGTCGCTTCGCTCGTCGGTGGCATTAAGGTCACATTGATGGATGACTGATCGGGCATTCGAGCTCGTTGGCCCGGGGGTATTGATGGGGACATCAATACCCCCGGGCCTGTGTTTTGCCTACTGCGGCGGCAGCCGCTAGGTCGAGCTTTGCAAGTGATTCTGGGTAATATGGGCATCTGCCAGTAATGAGTGGGCGACGTCACGATCAACAATTTGGCGCGAACGCCCGCCCGCATGTACTATTTAACGCGTGCCTCTCGGCATGGCAATGGGCCTATAGCTCAGTAGGTTAGAGCGCAGTCCTGATAAGACTGAGGTCGGTGGTTCGAGCCCACCTAGGCCCACCATCCGCAGGAACAATTGAGCGGAGGCTCCCATGAAGAAGTTTGTGAAGACTCTTTCGCTAGTGGCTTGTGTCGCTGCAGTGGGGCTTGTGGTCCGGCAGATCTGCCAGGATCTCTCCGACAATGAGGAACTGTGGACATCCCTTACGGATGACGTCTCGCAGGCGTAATTCTGGGGAACCCCTTTGGGGCTATGGCGCAATTGGTAGCGCACCTGCTTTGCAAGCAGGGGGTTACGGGT
>CALLSD010000046.1 GCA_938014245.1 uncultured Actinomyces sp. | reverse complement strand
AGGCATAAAAACAAAAAACAAACACACTATCGAGTTCACAAACAACACCCCCACATTTGCAATTCACCCGAGGTGAATCTCAAAGGGGCTTTCGCGCTTTGCAACGTTTCCGTAGCCCTCAGCGCAACGAGTTATAGATTAGGCCGTTTTGGGGCCCGTCGTCAAATCAAAACACTATGATGACGAGCACACCTTTAAAAACGGCTCATCGGACCGCGACAACAGCCAGATTCCTACGACCCTTACGAATCAAAACCAAGCCGCCTGCCAACAGGTCATCGACGCCCAGCACGGCCTCTTCGTCTTCAACTTTCACCTTATTGACGTAGGCTCCACCGCCCGCGAGGGTCCGACGTGCGGCACTACGCCCCTTCTCCAGTCCAGTTTCGACAAGAGCATCGATAAGAGAGTCTCCCAAAGAAAGCTCCGCACGAGGAAGGTCACTGGTGGCTGCTGCCAGAGTGGCCTCGTCAATGGAAGAAAGGTCTCCACTCCCCCACAGCGCTTCGGTCGCAGCCTGAACGCGCGCAAGCTCCTCGTCGCCGTGAACCAAAGCAGTCACACTCGCAGCCAAAGCCTTCTGGGCAGCACGCTCATGCGGGCGCTCGGCAACCTCAACCTCAAGCGCCTCAATTTCCTCGCGCGACAAGAAGGTGAAGATCTTCAAGAAACGAACGACGTCGTCATCGGCGACCTGCAACCAGAACTGATAGAAGGCGTACGGACTCATCATCTCGGGGTCGAGCCAAATTGCTCCACCTTCAGACTTGCCAAACTTCGTGCCGTCAGCCTTGGTGATGATCGGCGTCGTCATAACGTGGGTATCAGCGCCCTCGACCTTGTGAATCAGATCGACGCCGCCAACCATATTGCCCCACTGGTCGTTTCCACCGGTCTCGAGCGTGCAACCGTAACGACGGAAGAGCTCAAGGTAGTCGTTCGCCTGGAGAACCTGGTAGGAAAACTCGGTGTAGGAAATACCTTCATCAGAAGCGATACGACGAGCAACAATGTCCTTGTTCAGCATGGTACCCACGCGGAAGTACTTACCAATCCCGCGCAGAAGATCGATTGCACTCATCTCCTGAGTCCAATCCAGGTTATTGACCATACGGGCAGCCGCAGGCCCCTCGAAGTCCAAGAAGCGCGAAATCTGCGCGCGCAAACGGTCGGCCCACCCCTGGACAACTTCAGTCGGTTGAAGCTGACGCTCGCCGCTTTGCCGAGGATCCCCAATCTGGCCCGTCGCACCGCCGACAAGAGCAAGCGGTTTATGTCCAGCCAGTTGCAGGTGACGCATAACGATCAGCTGAACCAGGTGCCCATGGTGAAGAGAGGGCGCAGTGGGATCATAGCCGCAATAGAAAGTGACCGGGCCCGCAGCGAAGTGAGCGCGAAGCGCGTCAAGGTCGGTGTGCTGAGCAATCAGACCACGCCATTGGAGGTCGTCAATAATATCGGTCACTGATTTTTCCTCTTCCCATTGGAATGACATACGAGTCATAGTTTACGTGAAAAGTGCTCGCCTCCGTAGAAGCGTTCATTTGACCTTTACGAGGCCACGGTGGCGCTGGTTTGTTCCCCGGAGATGGCTCGTCGGGGAGGATGGAAGTCGTAAGACTCTGCACGAACCTTCAGCCAAGTTGCAAAGGCAACGAAGAGCACCCAATTCCCTTCAGTCAAGAGGCGCGACTCCGTAAAGGACTGCACAAACATTGCCAACATCAGAACTGCAGCCAAAGTCGGCACTAAGTCAGTTTCAAGATCGCGTAGCGCAACTCGGAAAATGCGAATCATCACCCACAAAACAGCGAAGGCCAAAAGCATCAGACCGACGATTCCGGTCTGGAACAGAGCTTCAATGTAGGCATTGTGCGCCTGCATCGTGGGAGTGCCATCGGGACGAACAACCAGGTTCTTAAACAGCGGCAACCACGGTGGCCACAAGACAACCCACCCCCATCCGAAGAAGGGGTGCTGTTGCCACAGCTCCAAGAGTTTCTGCCAGATCACACCTCGACCAGTCATATCGGAACTGCGACCGAGCAAGATAGTGACTTGATCCTTCATGATGACGGCGACCAAGACGAAACTTGCCGCGGCGGTGAGAGCAACGCGGACAGCGAAGCGACGTTCATAAAAGCCCAAGCGGCGAATAATCAAAAAGAAAACAAGGGCGCTCACTGAGACGAGCATTGCAACGAAAACGGTTGCCGAACCGGTCAAAACTAAAATGCCCACACACGCAAGGAGCCATGCTCCATTACTTACGTGGTGTTTCTTGTCCTCGATCCAGAGAACTAAAACACAGAGCATGAGCAGAAGCGCAATGAAAGCAAGCGGATTCCGGTTTCCGACAAAACCCTGAATCGGCCCGCCTTTGAAGAGAGCATCATTCACCCAGTAATAGAGTTCCGGGACTTCTTTCCAATTGCGCATATACATCGGCGGTATGCGGTGTCCAACCACCAAGGACACCCATAATTCGAGGGCGTAGGAGGCAGCGATGATGATCTTCATCGCTTGAGTGAACACATCCAGCATCTGTCGAAGAGGGAATGCAATCGCGACTAAAACCCCTGCTGAACTGGTCGCAAGAGTAATCAATGCTGAGCCAAAAGTCTCCAAACGATATTGGCTCCAAATTACCGATAAACAGCAGACCAGAATGTAGGAAGAAACCGAAAGAGACACCCGGCGCAGTGTCACTGTTCTACCCGCAAGGAAGAAAATGATCCATGCGGCGATAAGAACAATTCCTGTAATGATGCCGAAACCGACCCAGCCAAAGAGATTACGTACCCCCTGGCCGCCAAAAGCCAAGAAGAATATCGCAACGCCCACGGCCGGCAGTAGAGATTCGGCCCTCGAACTCACTGTTGTACTCACGTAATTCCTCAAGACTAGAACCAGTTCCAGTAGGGAGAATAGCCGCAAGAAGGCATGCCCGCTAGCCACACGGCTAACGGGCATGTTCTAGACAGCGATTTTCTTCACGCAAATCGCCACTTACAAGACGCTTTGATGCGATGCCCCTCCGGCCAGAGAGGTCAAATATTCCTGAGCGTTGAGTGCTCCCTGATCGGACGTGCAGATGATCAAAACCGTGTCGTCGCCGGCGATTGTTCCCACGACATCGTCGATACGAGCAACGTCGAGAGCTGAACCCAAAAGGTTTGCAGCGCCAACCAAAGTGCGCAAAACCAATTGATTCCCGACGCAGGTTGAGGTCACAAGAAGGGTTTGCAGCCACCGCTGCAAGCGCTCAACGCTGGCCTCAGCTTCGTGCGATTGAGAACCATCTGCGTTAGGGACCGAATAAATCAAGGTACCCGAGCGGTCACGCATTTTCGTCGCGCGCATTTCCATGAGATCACGAGACAAAGTCGCCTGGGTGACCTCAATTCCGAGAGTCCCCAAAGCGGAACGCAGTTGTTCCTGAGAACTAATAGTTTGGGAGACTAACAGATTGCGAATTGCCGCATGGCGTCCAGCCTTCGTCTGCGGTGTCGCTTCAGATGACATCAAAATCCCCTTAATTAGTCGCGAATCGACGTTGACTCCACTCCCGTTCAGGCAAGTATAAGGGAAGGAAGGGGGCCTATGCGAAAATCGGATCGCATAGGCCCCCTTCCGTCGGCATTCAACCGTGAAATATCAAAGCTATTGACGTGTCAGCTCTTGAGCAATGCTGTGAGCCCAATCATCGATTGCATCCCAGTCACGGAAATCGCCTTCCACCGCACCCGCGAGGCGAACGATCGCCCTCTCACGAAGCGAGAGAAGAGAAGGATCGTAGCGTCCCGCAAAAGAACGCAACTCCTTCGCATCGATACGCGTGAGCACGGGACCAATCCGGCTGGGATCCTGAGGAACGTGCTTGGGGACGCCGTTCATTCCAACGGAAAAAGCCCACACCGGCATCTTGTGCAGTTCTTGCGCAAAACGCTCCATAAAATCATGGGCGCTGGGCATCCACTGAGTCATGTAGACAGCGGAGCCGCAAATAACAGCGTCAAATCCTTCAAGAGAGTCAACATCTTGCGGCGGTTTGCAGACAACTTCGAGGCCATCAGCCTTCAGCCTGCGAGCAATCGCTTCTGCAACTTCTGTAGTTGCCCCATGCTGCGAAGCTGCAGTCAGCAAAACCTTCATTGATACTCCTTTACACACGAGTCTGGTTTCATCCTAACAAGGCGCAACCAGATCACCCGCGAAGCGTTGCCCCTAAAACCTTTTCTGCCTTTGCGATGATGTCTGCACGGACCTTCTGCACTTCATCCGGAGTCAGAGTGTGGTCGCTGGCGCGAAGACGCAGAGAGAAGGCCAAAGAACGGAAGCCTTCGGGAACCTGGTCGCCCTCGTATACATCGAAGAGCGAGAGATCCTCAATGAGAGCGCCCGCCGCCTGGCGAATAACCTGCTCGACGCGCGAAACAGGCAGATCATTGGCAACAACCAGAGCAAGATCTTCCTTTGCTGCCGGATACGTCGACACAGGCTTAACTTGCAAAGGCTCATCACTGACGAGAGCAATCAGCGCATCGACATCCAATTCGAAGGCGCATGAACGCGCCGGAAGCCCGAAAGCCTTGCAGGTCTTCGGGGAAAGCTCCCCTGCCAAGGCAAGTTCGACGAAATCCTTACCCTTTCGTGCAAAGATTCGAGCAACCCGTCCCGGATGGAAGGGGGCAACTTCAGCGGGATCCGTTGCTGCCTCGGGAAGACGAGGCCCCTTGTGCGTTGTCGGCTGCGCAAGCCACGCACGCGTCACTTCGATGCGTACGCCGAGCTGATCCGCAATCGATCGCACCCCTTGGACTGCGTCCGCCCAATCGAAAGAACGCTGACCGGAGAGGATTCCTGCCGGCAATGCTTGACCCGCGAGAACAGCACCAACATGCCACGGCTGCGGAGGAGTTCCAGCTTCCAATGCAGCAAGCTGTTCATCACTGGGACGCTTCTCGGCCGAGATCAGTCCTGTAGGAACAACACCCTGACTGTGCACCACCTTCGCAACTTCATAAATCGCAACCGAAGGAATGCCGCGCGCGCAGTTGCGGGCCGCGACATCAAGAAGAGTGTCCAAAACCGAGGTACGTAGCAGCGGCGCATCATCAGCAAGAGGATTACGCAGCTTGACCGCTTGGCGGCGAGGATCATCTTCCTTCATTCCCTGGCGATCGAAAGAATCAGAGACGAAGGGGTAGCTCTCTACCTGCGTCAGACCTGCATGTGCGAGTCCTTGAGCGACCAAACGTCGCGCTCGCTGGGCAAGAGTCAGGCCCGTTCCAGCAGGAGCAGTCGGAAGAACCGAAGGAATATTGTCGTAGCCGTCAAGACGCGCGATTTCCTCGACGAAGTGAGCGGCTCCCGTCAAGTCGGGGCGCCATGAGGGAGGAGTCACGAGCACACGCTCATCATCAATACCCTTGATAGTGCAGCCAACTTCTTCGAGCAGCTGGCGAACGCGTTCTGGCGCGTAGGCAACTCCGGTCAAACGCTCAGCATCACTGAGTGCGAACTCGTAGCTTGTCGGTTCAGGCAAGTTATTGAGATCAAAGACTGCAGGATCCGCATGACCGCCACCGTATTGCACGAGGAGATCAACAGCACGCTGTGCTGCGACCGCAGGAAGGAGCGGGTCAGTTCCACGTTCAAAACGCTTCGCGGCCTCGGAATGCAATTTATGACGACGAGAGGAACGCGCGATCGATACAGCGTCGAAGTGCGCGGCCTCAACAAGGATGTCAGTCGTTGACTCTCCGACCTCTGAATAGGCACCACCCATCACACCGGCGATCCCAAGAAGACGCGAACCTTCCTCACCACTAGGCGAATCAGAAATGACTAAATCCTCGGGATCCAAAGTGCGCGTAACCTCATCCAGAGTCGTCAGTTCTTCACCCAAGCGTGCACGACGAACAACGATCGGAGCTTCAAGAGCGGCAAGATCGTAGGCGTGCATCGGCTGCCCAAGGTCAAGCATCACGTAATTGGTTATATCCACTGCCAAAGAAAGCGAGCGCATTCCCGCCATTTCAACCCGCTCAACCATCCAACGAGGCGTGGGAGCTGCAGGATTGACGCCGCGCACAATTCGAGTCACAAAGCGATCTGCGCCGCAGCGTCCGTGAATAGGGGCATCGTCAGCGACGACAACGGGGAATCCGGCCTCGTTCGCCTGAGGAACGGACTCAACGAGAGTCCCCACAAGACCCGGGTCACGGAAAGCTGAACCCGTCGAATGGGAGAATTCCCGCGCAACTCCTCGCATCGAGAAGCAATACCCTCGATCCGGCGTCACGTTGATCTCAAGAACTTCCTCGCCCAAACCAAGGAAAGAAATCACGCTCTGGCCAACGGCGGGAAGATCTGCATCCGGGAAATCCTTCTGCAAGACGATGATGCCATTGTGGTCCTCGCCCAAGCCAAGTTCGCGCGCCGAGCACATCATTCCATCAGAGACGTGGCCGTAAGTCTTTCGTGCGGCAATCTCGAAAGGTCCGGGAAGAACAGCACCCGGCAGGGAGACAACAACTAGGTCATTGACATCAAAGTTGTGCGCACCGCAGATAATGCCGCGCGAGGGAAGATCGCTGGGCTCTTTTCCAGTACCGGGCGCGTCATTATGTTCTCCGACGTCTACACGGCAGTAGTTGACCGTCTTACCATTCGAGGCTTCGAATTCCTCGCGGCTGAGCACACGGCCCACGACGAGAGGCCCCGTAACGCGCGCGGGGTGGATGGTTTCTTCTTCGAGTCCGACGCGAACTAAAGCAGCCGCGAGTTCTTCGGTCGTCATTGCCGGGTCTGCATTGACATAGTCACGCAGCCAGCTCATTGGAACCATTGGCATATCAGTTGCCCCTTCCCATTCCGTTGACACCGAATTGTTCGGAGAAACGCACGTCTCCTTCAACGATGTCGTGCATATCGGCAATACCGTCACGAAGCATCAACGTGCGTTCAACACCAACGCCAAATGCAATACCCGTGTAAACCTCAGGATCGATACCCGTTGCTCGAAGAACATTCGGATTGACCATTCCGCAGCCACCCCATTCGATCCATCCGGCTCCGCCCTTCTTCTGGGGGAACCACAAATCCATCTCTGCGCTGGGTTCGGTAAAGGGGAAGAAAGAGGGACGCAAACGGGTCTTCGCATCGGGGCCAAACATGTGACGGGCGAAGTGGTCGAGCACGCCCTTCAAGTGCGCCATTGTCAGCCCGCGATCAATTGCGAGGCCCTCAACCTGGTGGAAGACCGGGGTGTGCGTTGCATCAAGAGCATCGGAGCGGAATACCTTACCGGGGCACGCCATGTACAGCGGCACGCCTCGAGAAAGGATTGAACGCGACTGCACCGGGGAGGTGTGCGTACGCATCACGAGGTGAGCGTCATCTTCGCTATCCCCTCCAACGCTGCGCCCATCGATGTAGAGAGTGTCCTGCATCTGACGTGCGGGGTGATCAATATCGAAATTCAAGGAGTCGAAGTTAAACCATTCGTGTTCAATTTCCGGTCCTTCGGCAATTTGCCATCCCATGCCGATGAAGAAATCTGAGATCTCTTCCATGATTGTTTCGAGGGGGTGACGGGCGCCTGCGCGAGCGCGAGCGGTCGGGATTGTGATGTCCACGGCCTCGCTGACCAAAACTTGCGCATCGTGGCGTTCCTGCAGGAGCTCCTGGCGTTCCTGCAGAGCTGCATTAATCTGCGAACGTGCAGATCCCAGCAGGCGACCGGCAAGACCGCGATCTTTCGGATCAAGTTTGCCGATACCGCGGTTTGCCTGGACGAGAGCAGCCGAGTCTCCCATAAACTCCAGGCGCACGGCCTTCAATTCATCGAGGTCTTCAGTGTGAGCGATCGCCTGCGTTGCCTGAGTGACAAGCTCTTCGATTGCGTGCTCATCTAAGGGATTGAGGCCACCAGCGGTGCCGGTCATGTCCTACTCTCCTATGATTGGGTCAGCATTTTGCCTCGTGACAGGACGAGGATTTCTTCCATTGTAGGTCAACAGCTTCTTCCGGCTGGAATGAAGCCGCAGTGCGGACTACTCTCAAAGTGCGACGAAAGGACAACAATGACGGGTTACCTCGCTGACGATTCAACTGCTTCAGCTTCCCTGCCTTCACTCTCGCCACAGCCCGAACGTGGACCGCTGGATAAGAAGCGCATCCGTATTCAGCATCTCCAGGCTGCTAAAGAACATGGCGTGAAGATTTCGATGTTGACCGCCTATGACGCTCTCACCGCTTCGATCTTTGATCGGGCGGGGATCGATATGATTTTGGTTGGGGATTCGCTGGGCAATGTTGTGCTGGGGTATTCCTCTACTCTTCCCGTAACCCTCGATGATATGGAACGCGCAACTGCCGCTGTTGCCCGTGCAGCATCCCGTGCCTTGATCGTCGCGGACCTTCCTTTCGGCACCTACGAGGCCTCGCCTGAGCAGGCTTTCACCAGTGCAGCGCGACTCATGAAAGCTGGCGCGCACGCCGTCAAACTCGAAGGCGGCGCGACGCGAGCTGAAACTGTTGCTCTGCTTGCAGGAGGAGGGATCCCCGTCGTTGCTCACCTCGGATACACTCCCCAATCGGAAAATTCCTTGGGGGGACCGCGTATGCAGGGACGCGGAGAGGGTGCGAAAAAGCTGATGGAAGATGCTCGCGTATTAGAAGCAGCCGGCGCATTCGCAGTGGTTTTCGAAATGGTTCCCGAGCCCGTTGCAACGCAGCTAACAAAGGAACTTTCCATCATTACGATCGGAATCGGAGCAGGCCCTCACACGGACGGACAGGTCCTTGTTTGGTCCGATATGGCTGGCATGACCTCCTGGTCCCCATCTTTTGCCCGTCGCTTTGCCGAACTCGGCCGTGAACTTGAATCGGCAGCAAGCAGCTACATTTCCGCCGTTCGCAGTGGCGATTTTCCCGGTTCAGATAACTACCGTAGTGAATGAGGTTGAATCAACAATGTCGCAATCACTTGGCGCAAAGCGTGCTCCACTTGGAACTTTAAAGCCCGGTAAGATCTCACCGCGTCGTGCGGTTCCCGCACACATCGACCGTCCTGAGTACATGTATCACTCAGGTCCCGAAGTCGTCACTGCCGGCGATATTAAAAGCCCCGAAACGATTGAAAAAATCCGTGTGGCAGGCCGTATCGCGGCACAGGCGCTGCAGGTAGTCGGTGAAGCAATTCGTCCCGGGGTAACGACGGACGAATTGGACCGCATAGGCCATGAGTTCATCATTTCGCACGATGCCTACCCATCATGTCTGGGTTACATGGGATTCCCTAAGTCCCTATGCACCTCGATTAATGAAGTAATCTGCCACGGTATCCCTGATGATCGGCCCCTCGAAGACGGGGACATCGTCAATGTCGATATCACGGCGTACTACGACGGTGTTCACGGCGATACCTGCGCGATGTTCGAGGTAGGAAATGTGGATGAAGAGTCCCATCTCCTCATTGAACGTACCCGTAACGCGATGATGCGTGGCATCAAAGCTGTGCGCCCCGGTCGCGAGATTAACGTCATCGGTCGAGTGATTGAATCCTATGCGCATCGCTTTGACTACGGTGTCGTTCGTGATTTTACCGGGCACGGCGTCGGTGAAGCATTCCACTCAGGCTTGATTGTTCCCCACTACGATGCGGCTCCTGCGCATAACGAAGTCATGGAAGAAGGCATGGTTTTCACCATCGAACCCATGCTCAATCTGGGCGGAATTGAGTGGGAGCAGTGGGATGACGATTGGACTGTCGTCACGAAGGATCGCGGCCGATCAGCACAATTTGAGCACACGATCGTCGTGACTGAAGACGGCGCAGAAATCCTCACTCTCCCCTGATACAGCAGCAAATTGTTATCCGTTCTGGATGGCAGTTATTCTTAGTAGTGCGGCCACTCAAAGGAGAAGAACATGGAACTCGCATGCGGAATTGATATCGGCGGTTCAGGCGTCAAAGGCGCACTTGTCGACCTCACAACGGGAACATACTCCGGCGAGAGTGTTCTTATTGAAACGCCTTCCCCTGCAACGCCAGATGCTGTTGCACAGGTGTGCGGTCAGGTCCTTGAAACACTTGGCGTCACACCAGAAATTCCGGTTGGAATTACTTTCCCTGCTCCCATCGTGCACGGGCGCGTTCCTTTCATGGCTAACCTCGATCCTTCTTGGGCGGGAATCGATGTCGTCGAGCTCATGGACCGTCATCTGGGGCGCACGATCGTCGCCCTAAACGATGCAGATGCCGCGGGACTTGGCGAAGCCATTTACGGCGCCGCACGAGGCGTTCCCGGTGTCGTCATCGTGACGACGCTCGGAACTGGAATCGGCTCGGCAATCATCAACGACGGGATCCTTCTCCCCAACTCCGAACTTGGCCACCTCGAGATCGATGGCCACGATGCCGAAACTCAGGCCTCGGCAGGCCAGAAAACAGCACAGAATCTGGATTGGGTGACCTGGGCTGGTCGTCTCCAGCGCTATTACTCGCACGTTGAGATGCTCTTCTCCCCCGATCTCTTTGTTATCGGCGGCGGCGTGAGCGCCAACCACGAGAAGTTCCTCCCGCTCTTGAACCTGCGCACTCCCGTTGTACCGGCAATCTTGCGCAACACTGCAGGCATCGTCGGAGCAGCTTTCGAGGCCGCACGCGAGTCTCGCGCTTAAGGTCCGATCAGGTTACTTCCTCTTGACCATAATTTTGAGGGCCGCTTGGATTTCCAAGCGGCCCTCAAGTGCATTCGAGTCAGCCTGTACGCCGGGTTTTGTCCTACTTTCGTAGTGGCGACCATCTATCTAGGACCATCGTTGCCGATGGCCTCAAGCAACCTACCCGCAGACATCGAACGGGCAATTCTTTACGTCTGCTGCTCGGTCTTGCTCCGGATGGGGTTTACCAAGCCGATGCGGTCGCCCGCAACGCTGGTGAGCTCTTACCTCACCTTTTCACCCTTACTGCTTACGCAGCGGTTTCTTTTCTGTGGCACTTTCCCGCGGGTCACCCCGGGTGGCTGTTAGCCACCATCCTGCCCTGTGGAGCCCGGACGTTCCTCGAGACTTAAAGTCGCGCGGCCGCCCAGCCAACTCGTATGCACAGGGAAGTTTAGCGCGTTTATAACTAGTGTGGAGTCGTGGATATCTGGTTACCGCCCTCAGAAGGCAAGAATGCACCCAGCGACGGCCCGAATCTGAACCTCGATTCGCTGTCGTTTCCGATCTTGAATTCAACTCGCGCGGAAATAATAAAGGCCTGCGGTCAAATCACCGAGCCCCAAACAGCGCAGCGCATCTTCAATATTGGCGCGAAGCACGAAGCAGAACTTGTTGCCAATCGTGCCCTCATGAACCAGCCTTGCGCCCCAGCATCGACAGTATTCACTGGTGTGCTTTACGAAGCTCTTCGCGAGCACAACCCAACTATCTGGGAAGGAGAAGATGCTCGGCGCATCCTCATCTTCTCGGGAATCTTTGGAGTGCTTCGCGCTGAGGACATGATTCCCCTCCACCGCCTTGCAATGGGTGCGGCCTTACCTACGCTCGGAAAAATCTCCTCCCTGTGGCGCCGAGTTCTCAACGAAGAACTGAAAGATCACTATGCTGGGCACACAATCCTTGATTGCCGCTCAAGTGACTACAAGAATGCTTGTACAGCTCAGTGGGCGCATCTGTGGGATGTTCGCGTTGAGCGCGAAAAAGACGGGAAACGAAGCGTTGTCTCGCACAATGCAAAAAAGTGGCGCGGAATCCTCGCTGCCGCACTTGCCCCCGTTGCCTCCGCCATCACTCAGGAAATAGAACTTAAAGAAGCGCTCCACGACATCATTCCCAGGATTCACACTTGCGATGCACACGGAGTGACAAGTCGCGTCAAAGCAATTGAGGTATCGCCGCCACGCTCAACTCGACTCCGTGGAAGTACGCGCACCCTGACTCTGATCACCGCTGAGGAATAAAAGAAAAGCCCCGCATCGCGGGGCATTTCTTTGTTTTAGCTTCGGGTCCGAACGACAATCTGCCCGGTATCTTCCGCGAAGTAGAGTTCATCGCTGGGGGTCAGGCGGATGCGCTCAAGTTCCATCGGGGAAAGCTCAGCAAAGCCCATAGCGTTACCGTCGCGCACCTCAATCACGGCAAGGGCACCGTTCTTGTCACGCGCGGCTTCGTATTCTTCAAGAAGCGCAGCATCAATCTGAGCAGCACGCTCACGACGCTGCGCAATCACGCCGCGAAGTTCATCATCAAGTTCAGCGGTTTCCTCAAGGAAACGAGCCTTCGTCGATTCAATATCGGCTTCAATTGCTTCTGCTTCAGCGTTCATCTGAGTCTGAGCGTTTCTTGCCGCATCGGTTCGTTCCTCTGCGGAAAGTTGGTCTTCCTCGAGGCGTTTGATGCGCTCGTCCATCTGCGCGATCTCGTGCTGCATGGAATTAATATCGCGCAGGGGAACCTGGTTCTTTTCGATTCTCTCGCTTTGACGATCGCGACGTTGGCGCACGCGTTCAATCTCGTCTTCGATGCGGGCGCTCTCGCGCTCACAGTCCGAAATCACAGCGCTTTGCGACACTGCTGCACGGCGCAGATCAGCAAGACGACCAGCCAGTTCGCGCACAGTTTCATGTGCGGGATGGGCTTGACGACGGTGGCGGAGCGAAGATTCCTTCTGGTCGAGCTTTTGCAGCTCGAGTAAGACCAATTGCTGGGGGTGAGGCGCTTTCACAGGTAACTTCCCTCCGTATTCAAATGAACGTTCCACGGCTCTGTCACAATGGTAGAGACTTTCACCTCACAGGTGATAGCTGATCGGCGTGCTTCTTCCCTCAATTTGCGAGCAAGTACCGGCATCCACAGTGTCTCCGTTGCCCAGTGACTTGCACAAATAAGGCCACAATGCCCTTCTTCGAGGAATTCACTGGCGGGGTGATGGCGCAGATCAGCGGTGATAAAGACATCTGCCCCGCTGGTAAGGACTAGGTCAAGCAGGCTATCTCCCGCTCCCGGGCTCACCGCAACTCGGTGAATTGTCGCGTCAAGATCACCGCCGACGAGTAGTCCTGTTGGACCGGCTGGTAAGGCTTGTGCAACAACACGCGCGAACTCCCGTAGGCTCATCGGAGAAACGGTACCAATGCGCCCAAGCCCGATCATTTGCCCCCGATCATTCGTCCCTTCGGGGGCTAAAACTTCGGTGTCCTTCAGACCGATGACGTCTGCACAGGCCTGTGCCACTCCGTCGATTGCAACATCCCCGTTGGTGTGTGCATTAAAAAGAGCGATACGGGAACGATTGAGAGCGGCGACCATTCGCCCTTTCGCGCTTTCTTCCGAAAGGAATGACGCTCCCCTGAGGAGGAGGGGGTGATGGGTGATAACCATGTCAGCGCCCCACCCACAGGCCTCGTCAATGACTGCTTGCGTGGGGTCAAGCGCCACGAGCACTTTGTGAACCGGTGCTTGAGGAGCACCTGTAATGAGTCCGACTTTGTCCCACCCATGCGCCGTCGAGGGCGGATACCACTGATTCATCAACGTTCGTATGGTGTCAACGGTCCATTGCGTCATGACTTCAGTCTAACCGGATGCATGATAGGTCACAGCAGTGGGACGAATGTCCCACTCTAAGCTCAGGAAATGCACCTAACGCGCCTCTAAAATCGAAGGGTGCGGATTTTGAATCTCATCCCCAGCGGACTGACTGATTACTCCGCCGTGAACGACTATCAGCATGCGCTTCATGACCAGGTCGCCCGCGGCGAAGCGGAAGACACCCTGATCGTCGGCGAGTTTGCCCCAGCCTGGACAGCAGGACGTCATACAAAGCCCCAAGATATTCCCGATTCAACGCTGCCCGTCATCCACGTCGATCGTGCGGGTTCTGCGACATGGCATGGCCCCGGACAAGTCGTTATCTACCCGATTGTGCGCCTTCGCCAGCCAGTCGATCTGTACGCATGGATTCGCAGCGTCGAAAATGGCGTCCTTGAGACTTTGCGCGAAGAATGGGGACTTCCCGTGGAACGCATTGAAGGCCGGGCAGGAGTATGGCTTCGAGGCGACCACGGCCGCGACCGAAAGATTTGTGCAATCGGCTTGAAGGTCGCACGAGGCGCGACCATGCACGGGATCGCTCTTAATGTCGATATTGACCCCCAGTATGCTTTCTCTGGCATCATTCCCTGCGGCCTGACTGACGCGGACGTCGCTTCCCTCTCATGGGAAGGAATCTCCAGCGATGTGACCCAAGCTGCCCAACTCTTGGTCCCACACATGATCGCATCGATTACCCCACAACTTCACTCAGCTCCAGAGCCGCTCCACTGGGAAACTGCACCCATCGGCGCATTCGCACCGGCGGCCTCGGCAATGGAAAATTCGGAAGGACGCACCCAATGAGTACTCTCCCCGATCCCGAGGGACGCAAGCTTTTGCGCGTCGAGGTTCGCAACGCGCAAACTCCCATCGAAAACAAGCCCGAGTGGATTCGCACAACCGCACGCGCCGGTGAGAACTACCAAGACATGCGTTCTCTTGCTCGCGGCGCAGGACTACACACCGTCTGCGCAGAGGCTGGCTGCCCCAATATTTACGAATGCTGGGAAGACCGTGAAGCAACTTTCCTCTTGGGTGGTGCAATCTGCACGCGAAGGTGCGATTTTTGCGATATCGCAACTGGGCGTCCCACGGAATACGACCAAGACGAACCCAGACGCATCGCCGAATCGGTCGCTCAAATGGGGCTTCGCTACGCGACGATCACCGGCGTCACCCGCGATGACCTCCCCGATGGCGCGGCTTGGCTCTATGCAGAAACCACGCGCCAAATCCGCCAAAAGAGCCCGGGAACAGGAGTTGAACTTCTCGTCGACGATTTCCGAGGCAGCGCTGAGTCCATCGATATGGTTATTGAAGCCGCTCCCCAGGTCTTCGCTCACAACCTTGAAACTGTCCCGCGAATCTTCAAGAAAATTCGCCCCGCCTTCCGTTACGAGCGTTCACTCGCAATGATTAAACGCGCACACGACGGTGGAATGGTCACGAAATCAAACCTGATTTTGGGCATGGGCGAAACCCGCGAGGAAATTCTTGAAGCCATGCGTGCCCTGCACGAGTCCGGTTGCGATCTTCTCACTCTTACGCAGTATCTGCGCCCTTCTCCCCTGCACCATCCAATCGACCGTTGGGTGCATCCCGAAGAGTTCATCGAGCTTTCTGCCGAGGCCGAGGCCATGGGCTTCGCCGGGGTCATGGCCGGCCCCCTCGTCCGTTCGTCCTATCGCGCGGGATTGCTGTGGGCAAAGGGAATGCGCGCCCGAGGCTTCGAAATTCCGGAAGAACTCGCACACATCGAGAACTCCGGTTCGACCTTGCAGGAAGCGGGATCGGTCCTTGAGCGCCTGAAGAAACGCCAAGAACTTCACCGCCAGATGGCCGGCGCTCGATGAATACCGGGTGTCAGGCGGAAGTTTTGCCCGATCTCTCGCCTGCCCACGCACTGCTGTCTGCAGCAGATCAGCATCCAGACCGACTCAGCCTGATCGATGCTGAGAGTGCACGCACGTTTACTCTTGCGCAGAGCGCTGGCTGCGTTCGCAGGCTTGCTTGGTATTTCACGACTCTGGGACTGAATGCCGGTGATCGAATCGTTGTATGTGCTCCCAACAGCGTGTGGCATTTCCTGATCCACACGGCCGCATCATGGATTCATGCGGTCACTGTTCCTATTTCGCCACTCCTCCCCGAGGCAGTGCGCACGCGCCTGTATGACGAAGTCGCACCTGCGCTCATCATTGGAGAAGAGCACTTCACGCCTCACACAAGCAATTTGCTGGCATGTTTGTCTTTTGAGGATCTCAACATGCTCGCGCGTGAAACCAGTAGCGAGTGCCCAGCAGATTTCGTTCCGCTCCCATGCCACGATGAGACTGCCGCTTTAGTTTTCACCTCCGGTACGACAGGGAAGATGAGGGCCGCGGCGCTGAGTCATGCGAACCTGTGGTGGGCTTCTCAGTGCTTTAGGGATGGGTTCGAATACTGTCCCGGATCAGCGGTTTGTGGGGTAGTCGCGCCACTATCTCATATCGGTGGTTTCAACGGCACCTCGATGGATATCTTCACTCACGGAGGAACCCTCGTCGTCTTCGCCTCTTTCGACCCGCTTGAAGTGGCTCGCGGCATCGAGAAATGGCGTATCTCGATCATGTTTGCAGTGCCAGCTATGTGCCATATGCTCGTACAGGCCGCATGCGAGGCCACAATCGATCTCTCCTCGTGGACGCACCCCTTGGTCGGCGGAGATGCCATGGGGGCATCACTTTTTGACGAAATGTCACGCATGGGCCTGTCCCCCATTCATGTGTGGGGAATGACTGAGCTAGGAGGCGCCGGAACATTCTTGAGTCCCGAGCGCTGGCCTGCTCACCCAGGTGCGATTGGTTTCCCCTTCCCCTATATCCAGTGCCGTCTCCGTGATGCGCAGGGTCACCTCATTACCGAGGCCGGGCAGGCCGGGATCATTGAAGTACGCGGCCCGGGAGTTGCCTCGCGTTATTGGGGTGAAGAAGAACGCGAGAATGAATGGTTTTCCTCCTCAGACATCGCCGTTTTCGATGAGGATCATTGCATGCATATGATCGGCCGTTCCTCACGTGTTATCAATACGGGTGGAGAGCTTGTCTCCCCCGCGCACGTTGAAGAAGCTCTTCGCGCATTGGACTGTGTGGCTGATGCCTGCGTTGTCGGCCTCGATGATGAACGATGGGGACAAATTGTTGCAGCGGCGCTCGTTCCGGCGACTCATGAAGAGCCCTCCCTCAAAGAAGTGAGGAATCTAGTCAAAGATTCTTTGGCGCCTTGGCAGCATCCTCGCAGTATCCGCTGGGCTGAGGCTCTCCCGAAGACAACGACAGGGAAAGTGGATTTCTCTCAGGTTCAAGCCCTATTTGCATAGAGAAGCGGGGTGTGGGCTTTGTCGGCCCACACCCCGCGGTAAACACATCGCAAGAAAGACTTTCTTAGCCCTTGAAGAAGAACTTCTAAGCACATGCGAAGAGGAGCTTGCTCCGGAACCGCCGGAGCAAGCAACCAAGCTGAATGCCGCATTCAAGGCGATGGCAGTCAGGAAAATATGCAACTGACGCATAGTCTTCTCCTTCGAAGAAACTACTTTGAGAACGCTTAGGTTTTAAGAGTCCCACGTAGAGAGGAAAGCTTCTTTTCTTCTATTCCCCTGATCACCATGTGGAAAATAACGAGAACGGTCCAATTCGATGCAACGAACGTCTCCTGCCAAGGCAAGCTCCATCCATCGGTCGAAATACTCGTGCCGAGCATCGGTATCGACGCGCGTCCACTCCTGTGCAGTCAGTAGGAGGGACGAACGCTGCTCACCCTGAACTCGCAGATCCGCCCAACGCTGAGCAGCACGATGGAAGGCCTCTCCGATTGGTTTCGGATTGCCGTCTTGTCCCAGCAGCCCCAAGGAATACTCGATGTCTGGAAAGTCCGATAGTTCACGGGAGACATCGTGAGAGCACCACCAAGTGACTGCTTCAAGGCCAGGGGATACTCCCCCGCCTCGCTCTCCCATGAGAATTTCAAGGGTCTCCATGAGGAACTGCGGGGCCTGGTCTTGGTCCACATAGTTCTCAGGAGCACCGATTTCTTGAAGCCATACGCCTCTGCCCGAGTCCTCACTCCATGCGGCGGCAAGCTCACACAAATACCTGGCAAACCAGACAAGCTGTGGAGCTTGTTTTCCAAGCCGTGGTCCGATGCGCCCGAAGATCCATGAGTGCACAGTGGTGAGGTCACCTACGGTAGTTGCGCACTCAGGAGTAAAAGGCTGATCGTCTTCAAACCACAGGTCATCATCATGACTGTGAGTGTGAATCCCGTGCGGCCACTCCTGTTTTGCCGTTCCAAGAACTCCCCTAAGCCACTGCATCGCGTCATCTTCGCTCACTTCATGCGCGAAAGGATGACGCGATGCAGCAAATTGGAAGAACTCGTTGCCCACAGATAGCCCAGCTGCCGCAGGAATCCCACGTAACGCCCGCGCCATTTCAGCGACCAGATTCCGCTGTGCTGAGACGACATCGGGATCGTTGAAGAGGTTGCGGCGATGCCACGAGGTGACCCACGAGGGAAGGAAATCGAAAGACGACAAATGTCCTTGAAGAACATCGACCGTCACTTCGAGTCCGCACTCCCCTGCGATTTCAACCGTTCTCACAACATCGCCAATTGCCCGATGTCGGATAAGGGTGCGATTGGGCTGCAGAAGTGGCCACAGCGGGAAGATCCGAACGTGGTCGGAACCGATCGCGCGGATGGCATGGAAGTCATCACGCACGGCCTCGGCATCAAAATCCAGCCACGAATGGAACCATCCCCGCCGCGGGGTGTAATTCACACCAAACTTCATCGTTTCTTTCTCTTCACTTGGTGAAGGAAAGTCGAAGCGTCGTGATCTGGAAAGCGGACAAATCGAAGGACCACTGCCCATCGCCACCGCGAAGATGCGGTTCGTCCTCGCTGGGGCGGTAGCGCAGATCGCAGGCGGTCACTGAGGTTGCCTCGGGCGCAGTCAAGGTAACCTGTGAAGGACCACCCTGGGCCTCGTAGACGCGAAGGACCAGGTCTCCGGAGCGATCAGGAGCCATCGCAACGGACTCTACCACTGCGCCGCTAATGGTGAAGGGGGCTTCGAAGGGAAGACCGCTGACCTCACGCTCACGCAGGTTGAGCTGTTGACCAGCTGCAACGGCATCAAGAACTGAGGCGTCAGGAACAATTCGGAAGTTCCACTCATGGTGTCCCTGATCCTGCTGGGGATCCGGGAAACGTGCCGACTTCACGAGGGTTGCACGGACCTGCGACCAGGTACCACGACGATCGCTCTGGTGGCGTGTAACGTCCCATCCGTAGGTTGAATCATTCGCGATTGCCCACGAACGCGATGCATTTTCCAAGCGCACCCAGCGGTGTGCCGACACCTCGAAACGGTAGGCATCCCAGGACGTGTTTTCATGGGTTGCACGCGTGATGTAGCCCATCTGAGTTTCGTACTGAGCGTGGTCCGTGTGGATCTCTACCGGGATAGCTAGCTTGAGCAGCTTCTCATGCTCGTGCCAGTCCGCTTCAACGTGAACGTCGATTCCCACGGCCCCAGATCGGAAGATCCACACGAGTTCCATCGTGGAGGAATCAACACGAGCGTGTGTGTGGATTTCAATGCGATCCTGCTCAACGACGACGTTGCTCACTGAACGATCAGAAACAACGCGCAGGGAATTGCGGTAGAAGGGATCCAAATCCCACGCATCCCACATATTCGGGAAGTCCTGATGAATGTGGAATTCGCCGGCCTTTTGTCCCGCGGGAATCCACTCGCGACCGCTTGCGTTTTCGCGCAGTGAAGTCAGCTCACCGCTGCTAGAGATACGAGCCTTGTAGAAGGAGTTCGTGACCTCGTAGCCGTCCTCTACTTGGAGGAGGTGTACTCCCGCGGTGTCCTTTTCTTCGCATGCAACGCCCGCAGACAGCGGGGAGACGCCGTGGAGTGGGAAAGACGAGGCGTTGGCAAGCAAAGCGCGCACCTGACCGGTTTCTTGGGTACCCGTGAGCGCTGCGAGGGCCTGCTGAATGAGGGCTTCGCATCCGTCCTGGATCTTCTGGTGAAGTTCGCGAACTTCGCGGTAGACCCATGCGATCGAAGTGCCCGGAAGAATGTCGTGGAACTGGCACAGTAAGAGTGTGCGCCAGTAGGAACGCAGTTCTTCGTAGGGGTAGTCCATGACGCCCTTAACGGCTGCATAGGAGCACCACAGCTCGGTTTCACGCAGGATGGACTCACCACGACGGTTACCCTGCTTAACGTCGATCTGAGAGGTGAAGGTTCCTCGGTGGAGCTCCAAGTACAGTTCGCCCACCCACACGGGGATTTGATCAGCATCTTCACGTGCACGGTCAAAGAACTGCTTCGGAGTTTCCATGACAACTTCGGGAGCACCGCGAAGGGAGCTAAAACGATCGATGCGCTCGAGCATTTCACGGGTGGGGCCACCGCCGCCATCACCGTAGCCGAAGGGCATGAGCGAGACGCTTGCGTGACCCTTGTCCTTGAAATTCTCGACAGCGTGGGTCAAGTTCTGACCCGTTACTTCCGCACCGTAAGTGTCCATGGGCGGGAAGTGCGTGAAGATTCGTGAACCGTCAATACCTTCCCACAGCAAAGTGTGGTGCGGGAAAGTGTTGACTTGGTTCCATGAAATCTTCTGGGTCAGGAAGCGCTCGATTCCAGCTTCACGCGCGATCTGCGGGAGGGCTGCGGAGTAGCCGAAGGAGTCAGGCAGCCAGATTTCTTGGCAAGATGCGCCGAGTTCATTTTCGAAGAAGTCCAGGCCTTCTACGAGCTGGCGGCACATGGCCTCGCCACCGGGAAGAACGGCATCGGGTTCGACCCACATTCCACCGACAGGAACGATGCGTCCCTTTGCAACAAGGTCACGAACTCGTTCAAAGAGTTCCGGGTCGTCTTCCTTGAGCCAGGCAGCATGTTGGGCAGCAGGAAGAGCAAAGATCAGGGATGAGCCGTCCTCGATGAGACGAACAACGTTGGCAAGAGTGCGATTCACCTTGCGGCGGGTTTCGCGCAGTGGCCACAACCATGCGGAGTCGATGTGTGCATGCCCAACGGCGCTGATTCGGTGTGCACCGGGAAGTGCTGGCGCCTCCATGAAAGGCTTGAGGACTTCTCGCGCCGCACCTGCAGTTGAAACAACGTCGTCCAAGTCGAGGCAGTCCAGAGCTCGGTTCAATCCAAATAGAACGTTCCACTCGTAATCGCCAAAGTGAGGCGCAGCCTCGATCATCTCGTGGAGTACTTGAATGTCAAGGGCGAGTCCGTAGACGTCCTTATTCACAATGACGAGGTCTGCCTGACGGAAGTGGTAGAGCTCCTCAAGGGAAGCAGTGAGTTTGTCGCCGTTCAGGGTCGGTTGGAAGGGAGGAACACCAAGGATCAAGGGATTTGCAGCAGCTTCCACGACAAAGTCGATCGCTGATCCAGGAGTTTGAGCTACCGGAAGCCAACGGCTACGCGGATTCAAGGCCTTAATGGTCTTTCCATTCACATCGCGCACAAGTGCTTCGGCGTGGAAACCGACGGAGTGTTCTTCGAAGCCGAGATCAACGCGTACTTCAAGACGCTGTTTGTCACTGAAGCTGAGGTCGGCCGGAACTTGTCCGTGAAGCTTGAACCAGGTGGTCTGCCACGCTCCACCCCATGTCTGTCCGAGCTCGAAGGGAACAAAGTTTGCTTGAAGGGCTTCCTTAAAGCGAACTGGTTCAGAAATCACCCCGTCTTCTAAGGGTTGACGCCATTGACTGACCTCAAGCGAAGAAAGTGTTGTGTACTCGAAAGGAAGGATGCGTTCCTTGAGCGTACGAGTGACACGCTGCATCAAGATTTCTTTATTGTCGTGCATCACGACTCCGTTTCTGCCTTACCGCTGCCTTGCGGCTCTGATCACAGATTAACAACTAATTCGGTTTAGCTCCTGCTAAACTCATAACAATCCGATCACACCTTAAGGGAGTTTCGCAATGGCACGTTTAACAATCCGTGATATTGCCCGCGAAGCAGGGGTTTCCCGAGCAGCAGTCTCCTTTGCCCTCAACGATCGCCCCGGCGTATCGCCGAGTACCCGAGCAAAAATTCTTGAAATCGCAGCCCGAATGGGATGGCGACCAAACGCAACTGCGCGCGCACTGTCATCCTCGCGATCAAATGCCATCGGTCTCGTCCTTCAAAGACCGCGCGCCAATAACTCATCCGAAAGGTTCTTCTTCGACTTCATCACCGGAGTCCAAGACGGATTAGATAGCACCGGCATCGATCTGCTTCTCCGCCTCTCACACTCTATGGAGGAAGAACTTCGGGCTTATCAGGAGTGGTGGACTCAGGGCCGCGTGGATGGCGTCATCGTTGTTGATCCTCGAGATGGCGACCCACGCCCCCAAAAACTCAACGAATATTCTCTGCCCACCGTTGTCATTGGCCAAAAATTTGACCGATGCGGCGCAGTAATTGGCAACGACGAACAAATGATTCGACTCCTTGCCGAACACTTGTTTGTGCAGGGATGCCGGCACATTGCCTTCGTGTGCGGGCCTACCTCTTTTTCTCACATCCAGCAGCGCATCGCTACACTGCAGCACCTCGCTCAAGAACGAGGCGCACGGGTTATTATCTCGCCCGAAAACGAGTTTTCCGAGGCCTCGGCATTGGAAGCAACGCGAGCGCTCCTCGAAGCTCCCTCCATGCCCGAGGGGATTATTTTCGCGAATGAAATCCTCACGCTGGGAGGTTTTCAAGCCATCGCTCAGAGCGGACTGAAGATCGGAGAGGACATTAAAATCTGTTCCTGCGAAGACTCCCCGATGCTCAGCATGTTTTCTCCCGCAGTTACCGCAATTTCACGAAACCCGGCGACGATGGGATATGCGGGCGCCCAGCTTCTGTTGGAACAGCTGCGGGGCGAAGAAGCTCGGACAGTCTCTGATCAAGACCCTCAGTTGGTCGCGCGAGCATCAACCCTGTCTTCTCACAACTAGAAGCGCGAGAAGACCAGAGAGTATAAGAAGCACCACGCGTCCGTCTCTAGCACAGCATTTCGCATTTTAGTAAGATTGACCTTACCTAATTAAGGAAGGTCAATGTCTCGTCATCACATCGTCATTATCGGTTCCGGTTTCGCTGGGCTCACCGCCGCACGTCGCCTTAAGCATGCAGATGCGGATATCACGCTTTTAGCGCGAACCTCCCACCACCTGTTCCAACCACTCCTCTACCAGGTTGCAACAGGAATCTTGTCAGAAGGAGATATCGCTCCCACGACTCGCGAAATCTTACGCAAGCAGAAGAATGTTCGCGTACTACAGGCCCTGGTCGAAGATATTGACGTCGAGAACCAAATCGTTCGGTGGCGCAACCACAACGAATACAACGAAACCTCCTACGACACGCTTCTTGTCGCTGCGGGTGCTGGCCAGTCCTACTTCGGTAATGATCACTTTGCTGTGTTCGCGCCAGGAATGAAGACCATCGATGATGCGCTTGAATTGCGTGCGCGCATCTTTAGTGCTTTTGAACAGGCCGAAATCGCCACAGATCCTGCAGAAATTCAACGACTGCTCACTTTCGTTGTCGTTGGCGCTGGTCCTACCGGCGTTGAAATGGCCGGCCAAATCCGAGAACTTGCATCGAAGACTCTCAAGGGTGAATTCCGCCAGATTGATCCCACGAAGGCTCGTGTGATCCTCGTCGACGGAGCCCCCTATCCCCTGCCGCCCTTTGGAGAGAAACTCGGGCAGAAGACTCGAAGCGAGCTTGAGAAGCTCGGCGTCGAAATGAAGATGGATGCCTTTGTGACGAATGTCGATGCAGACGGCGTCACCTTGAAATACAAGTCCGGGGAAGAAGAAACAATCGAATCCGTCTGCAAGGTCTGGGCGGCAGGCGTATCCGCGAGCCCCTTGGGAGCTCAACTTGCCAAGGCGACAGGTGCCCAGGTTGATCGCTCAGGACGCGTCGAAGTCAACAAGGACCTCACTCTTCCCAACCACCCCGAGATCTTTGTACTCGGTGACATGATGGCTTTCCCGGGTGTTCCGGGAGTCGCCCAGGGCGCCATTCAATCGGCGCGTTTCGCTGCGGACACCGTACGCGCACGCCTAGCCGGTCGTACTCCGAAGCGCACAGAGTTCTCCTATTTCGACAAGGGATCAATGGCGACGATCGCACGTTTCAAAGCAGTCGTCCAAATGGGCAAGGTCAGTCTGACCGGTTTTACCGCATGGGTTTCGTGGTGTTTCCTCCACCTGCTCTACATCGTCGGATTCAAATCCCAAGTGGGGACCCTGGTCAATTGGTTCTTCAGTTTCCTCTCGGGAGCTCGCTCGCAAAGGACCACGACGAACCAGCAGCTCGTCGCGCGTCTCGCAATGGAACAGCTCGGAAGTGGCGTATCCGGAAAGCTGGTGGCCGGTGAGGACGTCGTTGAGGAACTGGTTCATTCTGCACAAGATGAGCACAGCGAATCTGAGCCGCAATCCTAGGTCTGTGCGCACGAGGTTCTCTTGCATCGCAATACATGAGAAGGACCGGAAGCATTCGCTTCCGGTCCTTCTCATTGAGTGGGCCCTACCGGGCTCGAACCGATGACCTTCTGGGTGTAAACCAGATGCTCTAGCCAACTGAGCTAAAGGCCCAAAGCGCGCTCGGTGACGAACGCACCAGTACAGCATAGAGTACAAGCAGCTATTACTTGGAATCAGATGCTGTGAGATTCATTGCGCGCGTGTAAAACATGCGGCACGCGCTGCCTTGCTGAGACGGTCTCGCGCAAAAACCTCAGCGAGTCCTTGAACGAGCAGTGAGACGAATTCCCGCCCATTCCGGAGCAAGCGCGCTTGCCGAAGTCGCGTGAAGACCGGCTGTATGTGCGGCCTCTTCAACATCGGAAACAGGGACAGCACCGGGACGACCCGGCTTGGGAATAAGCACCCAGATCAAGCCACCGTCATCAAGATTTGACATGGCATCGACCAAGAGATCGGCAAGATCTTCTTCTTCAGCGTCTTCCGCGCGCCACCATACGATTGTTCCGTCAACGACATCTTCATAGTCGGGATCAACTAGCTCGTTGCCGCATTCCTCCTCAGCGAGTTGGCGCAAGCTCTGATCCGCATCATCGTCGAGATAAAACTCTTGAATAATCTGGCCCTTTGTGAACCCTAGTTTGACACTCACCGGAGTTCCCCTTCGAGCCACGACATTGTCAGTGTTTCTTCGCTTATCACGGGTCTTATCGTAATGCACTCAGAGCAATAATTTTCTCTTTCTCCATTTTCCGGTCATTTTCCCAGTGTCACGGAAATTATCACCGCAACAAATGAGGTAAGAATCATGGGCCAGAAGTCCTATTCTCGCTCGCTTTTTCTGTCCCGAGGGACGAAAATAGACCCGTAACCACGAGGGCGTGTCCGATAAAACGCTTCCATTAACCAACCAGAGGAGTTCGAGATCAAGTGAGCGAGAACCATCCCGTTGTCAACGGCCTATTGAGCCAGGTTCCCGATAACGACCCTGCTGAAACCTCCGAATGGGTTGAATCCCTGAGTGGTCTCATCGAGGAAAAGGGCGGTCCGCGCGCACGCTACATCCTGCTGCACATGCTGGATGAGGCAAGGCGCCAGGGCATTCAGCTCCCCCAGGAATACACGACTCCCTATGTCAACACTATTCCCGTTGACCAGGAACCTTACTTCCCCGGCGACGAGGCCATGGAGCGCCAGTACCGCCGCTGGATTCGTTGGAATGCCGCTGTTCAAGTGACGCGCGCTCAGCGCCCCGGTGTTAAGGTTGGCGGACACATCTCGTCGTATGCCTCGGTCTCTACTCTTTATGAAGTCGGTCTGAACCACTTCTTCCGCGGAAAGGACCACCCCGGCGGCGGCGACCACGTGTTCTTCCAAGGCCACGCCTCCCCCGGTCCCTACGCCCGCGCCTTCATCGAGGGACGTCTCTCCGAAGAGCAGATGGACGGTTTCCGCCAGCAAGTTTCCACCGCGCACGGCCTTCCCTCCTACCCGCACCCGCGTCAGCTTCCCGAGTTCTGGGAGTTCCCGACGGTGTCGCTGGGTCTTGGCCCTGCCGAGGCCATCTACCAGGCATGGTTCGACAAGTACCTTCACCTGCGTGGCATTAAGGACACTTCGCTCCAGCACACCTGGGCTTTCATTGGCGACGGTGAAATGGACGAACCCGAGTCTCGCGGCATGCTCCAGCTGGCAGCTCAGCAGGGCTTGGACAACCTGACCTTCGTCATCAACTGCAACCTGCAGCGCCTGGACGGCCCGGTTCGCGGTAATGGCAAGATCATTCAGGAACTGGAAGCCTTCTTCAAGGGCGCCGGCTGGAACGTCATCAAGGTGATTTGGGGCCGCGGATGGGATCAGCTGCTAGCTTCCGACAAGGACGATGCCCTTGTTCACCTGATGAATGAAACCCTTGACGGCGACTACCAGACCTTCAAGGCTAATGACGGCGCATACATTCGTGAGCACTTCTTCGGACGTGACCCGCGTACCAAGGCTATGGTTCAAAACTGGACCGACGACCAGATTTGGGCACTGCAGCGCGGCGGCCACGACTACCGTAAGGTCTACGCTGCATACAAGGCTGCGATGGAACACACCGGACAGCCCACCGTCATCCTCGCACACACCATTAAGGGCTACGCCCTTGGCAGTCACTTCGCTGGTCGCAATTCGACGCACCAGATGAAGAAGCTGACCTTGGAAGATGCAAAGCAGCTTCGTGATCGCCTGCAGATCCCCATCACCGATGAGGAACTCGAGCGCGATCCCTACATGCCTCCCTACTACATGCCGCCGGCAGATCACCCTGCTCTGCTCTACATGAAGGAACTTCGTGAAAAGCTGGGCGGCTGGGTCCCCGAGCGCCGAGACCACCAGCCTAAGCTCCCTGAGCTTCCCACCAAGCCTTTCGAGGCTCTTTCCAAGGGCTCAGGCAAGCTTGAGGTCGCAACCACCATGGCTTTGGTCCGCCTCATTAAGGATCTCATCAAGGATAAGAATGTCGGTAAGTATTTCGTGCCGATTATTCCCGATGAGGCTCGCACCTTCGGTCTGGATGCGATCTTCCCCTCGGCGAAGATCTTTAATACAACGGGGCAGGCATACACTCCGGTTGATGCGGATATGATGCTCTCTTACCGCGAATCCGAGCAAGGGCAGGTTCTGCACACCGGTATCACCGAGGCTGGAAGTGCTGCAGCGTTCCAGGTAGTCGGTACCGCATACGCGACCCACAACCTCCCCATGGTCCCCTTCTACATCTTCTACTCGATGTTTGGTTTCCAACGCACAGGCGATCAGTTCTGGGCTGCCGGGGACCAGCTTTCGAAGGGCTTCGTCATCGGCGCGACTGCGGGTCGTACGACTTTGACGGGTGAAGGCCTCCAGCACATGGATGGAAATTCTCAGGTGCTTGCGGCGACGAATCACGCTTTCGTGTGTTACGACCCCGCTTATGCCTACGAATTGCGCCACATCATGAGCGACGGTTTGGAGCGCATGTACGGCGATGCAGGTGGACGCGACCCGAATGTCATGTACTACCTGACGGTCTACAACGAGCCGATCCACCAGCCTGCAGAGCCGGAGAACCTGGACGTTAACGGTCTGATCAAGGGAATCTACCGCTTGGATGACCACCAGAACTTCGGTGGCCCTAAGGCTCAGCTCCTTGCTTCCGGCGTCGGGGTCCCCTGGGCACGCGAGGCCCGCGAACTGCTCGCCCGCGATTGGGGCGTTGACGCTGCGGTGTGGTCGGTCACCTCGTGGACAGAGCTGCGTCGCGAGGCCTTGGAGGCGGAAGAGTTCAACTTCCTCCACCCGAGTGAAGCGGCACGCACCCCCTTCATTTCCTCTCAGTTGCAGGGAAGCGAAGGCCCCTTCGTTGCTTCTTCTGACTTCGATCGCATGCTCCCTGACCAGATCCGTCAGTGGGTCCCCGGCGACTATCACGTGCTGGGCGCGGATGGTTTTGGCTTCTCGGATACTCGCCGCGCTGCGCGCCGTTGGTTCCATATTGATGCTGAGTCAATGACTGTTCGAGTCCTCAAGGCTCTTGCTGACCGTGGGCAGATTGATCGCTCCCTCGTCCAAGAGGCAATCGATCGCTACCAGCTGTTCAACTACTCGATCTCCGGAAACGATCACGCAGGCGACGAGTAAGTTTCACGCTCTCATGGGTCGCCAACCGTGACCAGCATCAAGTGGGTGTTGGGGTTCTTTCAGAATCCCAACACCCACTTTTCATTGCGTTTTCAATGCAACACAGACTTAAACACTAGAGCCCGAAAGTTGAAACTGCTTGCATGCGTCCACTCTCAGGCGTAGTGTCTGTTGTATAAGCAGCGATGCACCGTGTCAGCGGCGATGTGGAGGCAAGTGGCGTGTTACCTGAGTCTGCAGTACTTACCAACCCTCAGCCTCACTGTATCGGAACTCCCCAATCGAGCTACGACAGCGTCAGGACGATCTCATGGACCTTTGCGATTGACGTCGACGGCCTGTTTGCAGCTGATCAGCAATTTCAGACAATGATCAGTCAGCTTCAAACTTCAGCTCAAGATGCGAATGACGCGCGACACCTCATCGAATCACAGGTCGCGTTATGCGTCCCCCAGGCTGCAGAGGATCTGAAAAAACTTGAAAACAGTGCACTGGACACCGTCAAACTCTTAGAGTTGCTACGGGGGACTCTATCTACGTACGCTTGGGCAGTCCGAAAAGTCCGCGATAGTTTTCGATCGATAAGAGAAGACGCAAGAAAAGCTGGTCTAACAGTGAGTGAATGCGGCGAAAGTGCTTTCATTCATTTATCAGAATCACAGCGCGATTCCCATTCGGCACTTTTTTCTTCTCTCAGCAAACGATGCTCGTGGACGAAGAACAACTTAGAATCAGCAAACCACGAGTTTGCGACTGATCTTTCGAAATTAGACACCAGCGGCGTCGAACGAGTCCTGTGGAGTTTAGTAACGCGCTTCCGTGATAAGTTCCTCCCTCCGCAGGGCTATCACGCTGAGTGGAAAATGCCAAAGTACTTACAAGGCCTTGTAACCGATGGAGTTAAGACGTTCCACGGCGCATATTTGTTTAATAAAAATGCGGTTTTTTCTCCTAATGAGGACTACGTCCATCTCAACTCCTGGCGCAAGTTCAAAGAGCGCGGAAAACTCAGCAACTGGAAACCAACCCGCGGCCTACACGCTCACCAAGCTCGGCACGGGCCTAAGGTGCCCGAAGGAGCAAAGCCCGGACTCATGGCACGCAACAGTGGAGAGGTTACCCAAGCAATTCGTGTTGACGGAGAAGCTCCTTCTGTCCTTAAGAACGTATCTAAACTTGAGTCTGGAGCGAAACTTTTAGGTGGAGGTGTGGCCATCGCAGGAGGCGGGCTAAGCGCCTTGGAGTCCTATCAGTCTGATACCTACCACCACCCTGAAATGGGCGAAGGAACAAAAATCGCACGTGCCGGAATTAAAGGAAGTCTCAGTGCTGCGGGCGGATGGGGAGGCGCAGTGCTAGGCGCAAAAGTTGGGGCGGCAGTCGGAGCCTCGCTAGGCCCTCTCGGAATTGTTGCAGGAAGTATAGTTGGTGGTGTTCTAGGCGGGTGGCTAGGAGGCAGCATCGGCGACGGTAGCGCAACACTTTTCAACAGTTACGCGCTGTCCTCTTAGGGAGAACTATGGATTCAAGCATTCTTTTTACTGCTTTAGGTCTTCCTTTTGGCTGTTTGGGACTGTACGTCTGGTACATCGAGACATATACGGACACCCCATTGGCCCAGTTTTGGCGGGCATACGGTAAGGCGAATGCGCCACGGCGCGTCAACGAAATTGCCATTCCGTTGTGGATGCTTTGCATGATCTCAGCTTCTCTCTTGCTGTTTTCTATAAAGATCGCTCTGCCACAGCACATCCAATCGGTTTTTGCTGGAAGTATTCCTTTCTTCCTCATGCTCAGCATCGTCTTTTTATTGCCGATTCCAATTCCGCACCTAGTGGACCAACAATGGCAGTGGCACAAGCGCCAAGGTTTTCTCGACGAAAATCGCCAAATCATCGCGCCTACACCGAGTCTGGTCAATAATTTGACATTCACGTTTGGAGATATCTCAATGTCTTTAACCGCGACAATGGAACTCCCCGACACATGGAGGGCGTTATCTCTCCCGAATCCGAAGGCGATACTCACTCCGCAGATTCCGCCAATAGTTAACGCGACCTCCGCGCACCCCCGTTCCCCGTTAGATGATGCTCTCTTTGTTGCAGTCGGAATTCCGGAAAAGACGTCAGGCTTCCGACCGAATTTCATCGTGACCATCGATTTAATGGGGAAAAGCCCGATACCCCTCGATGATATTATTCCCGGCTGGATGACTATCGAAGAGACACGTTTTCCGATCCCAAGTGATGACACACTTATGACTACCGGCCTTTACGTTGACGAAGGACTCTCCTACACAGCGATCCAGTGGACCTGGACTCAGGCAGTTAGTAACAGAACTGTCCGCCTCTATGCGACAGCAACCGCAACAACGACTTCAATTAATTCAATCGCTGATCAACTTCCCCGGATGCTCGAGACTTTGCAGGTGATTTCATGAATACAAAAGATCGCCCCACAATTTCAATTCCGGCTTTCCTCACAGAAGCATTTCGCACTGCGGCTCTCGAGTCAGGAAATGGCGAAAGGGTATGGTTAGAAGCTGAAGAAGCGGCTGGACAGCGCGTTGAATCCGTTTTTTCTGCAGGCTGCCTGACCGAGGATGCACTGAATCTGTTTGCCCCTATCCAGAAGAGCACTCATCCGATCACTATTTATTCACTCTCACCTCATTACACACCCAACGTAATACGTCAGCTCTGTATTTTTCAGGCCCCGGTTTCGACAACAGTTTTGCGCTCCGTCGGAGAAGAAAGTCATATCTATCTGATCGATACAGAAGAAACCCCCCACGTTTTACTGGCAAACTCACCGATCTTCACTCGTGAGAACGATTTCGACGCTCCAAGACGCATTCATTCGCAGGCAGTTGACGCACTCAGTAGAGGTGATATCGAAAAAGCCAAAGGACTGCTCATAGATCGGACGACTCGATATATGAATGCAAGGTTTCACCGGGAAATTGAGGAAGATAACTGGGAATATTCGGCGTGGACTCGATGGAAGCGCGTTGCCAGGCGCTATGAGCCAATTTCCAGCATCGCAACGCTATCAACTCCTTCGGCAAGCTACAAGATCGCAACCTCACGTGTACCTTCCAGTTACCTCGCTCCGCCCTGCACGGTTCGTAAACAACGTTCAGATCCGGAACAAGTTGAGCTCGAGGGTTACTACCAAACGATGCTCTGGTGCGAGCTCGCCAACTACTTCAACCTCTAGGAGGTAATGTGTCTCAGGAGATCGAATGGCATCCAGAGCAGGTGGCACAAGCTGCGAAAAAAGCTGATGACGCCGGAGAAAGTGCGACAAAAACACGACTCTCTTCTATCCCAGCTGCTGGCACCAACCAAGAAACACTCGATTTATTGATTGATGCGATGAACGATTTAGCTGATCAGATAGCATTCGCCGCTGCAGGGATATCGCATGCGGTGACAGAGGCAAACCAAGCATTTATCCGCGTTGAAGCAGACAATCAGGATATAGCCACATCGGCAATTCTTTCATCCTGAAATAATCACTAATTTGCGAGCCCACCCGGTTTAGGTAGAGAGAGCTAATCTCCCGCTCTCAAACTAAACAAGAAGATCAGTCGATGTGCGCGCCCCTGTAGTGCGGGTTTGCAAGGTTTTCCGGCGAAAGAATCGCTTCGACTTCTTCGTCAGAGAGAAGCCCCATCTCGGCAATCACTTCGCGAACGGTCTTCCCCTCTGCAGCAGCGCGCTTACCCACAACATCACCAAGGTGGTGCCCGATCACATCATTGAAGTACGTAACAATACCAATAGAGTTCTCAACGTAGGAGCGGCAGACCTCGGCATTTGCCGTGATTCCATTGACGCAGCGCTCACGAAGAGTGTCACATGCGTTGACCAGAAGATCGATAGATTCAAAGATCGCCTGAGCGATGACCGGTTCCATCACGTTGAGTTGCAGCTGGCCAGCTTCAGCAGCCATCGTGACAGTCTGGTCATTTCCGATGACCTTGAAGCAGACCTGATTGACGACCTCGGGAATGATGGGATTGACCTTCGCGGGCATGATGGATGAACCTGCTGCCATTTCTGGAAGGTTAATCTCGTTCAGTCCTGCGCGCGGACCGGAGGCAAGCAAGCGCAAGTCATTGCAAATCTTCGAGAGCTTGACCGCGGTACGCTTGATCGCTGCGTGCATCGAAACGTAAGCGCCAGTATCTGACGTTGCCTCAACCAAGTGCGTTGCTGCCTTCACCCGAGCCCCGCTGATCTGAGCCAAGTGACGCACGACTGCTTCTTGGTAACCCGCAGGAGTATTAAGCCCCGTACCAATAGCCGTTGCACCCAGGTTCGTTTCAAGAAGCAACTCCGAGTTCGCCTCGAGGCGCGGGTCTTCCTCACGCAAGGTCACTGCAAAGGCGGTCATCTCTTGGCCAAGAGTCATGGGAACAGCATCCTGAAGCTGCGTACGACCCATGGTGAGAATGTCGTGGAATTCTTCTCCCTTTGCGTCAAAAGCTGCTGCGAGATCTTCGATAGCAATGCGCAGCCTCTCGACTTTACCGTGCAAAGCCAGACGGAACGCCGTTGGATAGGCATCGTTGGTGGACTGCGAGTGGTTGACGTGGTCGTTGGGATTGATGACCGAGTATTCCCCCCGGGGCAACCCCATCATTTCGAGTGCGCGGTTGGCGATGACTTCGTTCGCGTTCATATTCACGCTTGTCCCCGCACCACCTTGGAACTGATCGATTGGGAATTGGTCCATGCACGAGCCATTCATCAAGATGTCATCGCATGCGGCAACAATCGCATCAGTAGACTTTGCACTAATCACTCGCAATTCACGGTTCGCCAGTGCACAGGCTTTCTTCACTTGGACGATCGCACGAATCAGTTCAGGCACTTGATTGATACTGCGGCCGCTGATCTGATAGTTCTCAAGAGCTCGCAGGGTATGAATCCCCCAATATGCATCATCGGGAACCTCGCGCGTGCCCAGCAGATCTTCTTCGATACGTGCCACCTGTTATCTCCTTGATTCAGTGCGTCAGCTATGGCTCTCTTTGATTTTAGGACACGAATTGAGAACTAGTGAGTCAGCTCACCGACGCTGGCGAAGATATCCCCAAAACTGTGCCAGTCAGCAATGATGACATCCTCAATGCTGATGTGGAGTTCATGTTCAATTGCCGTGACAATCGCATAGAGAGAAAGAGTATCGAGGTCGAGCTCCTCCAATGAAAGACCATCGTGAAGCTGAGATGCCTCGACAGAAGTATGTTCACGCACGGCATTGACGACGACCTCGCGAACATGCGCACTTCTTTCTTCTTGCGCTTTCTCGCGTGCGCCCTCGATCGCGTCTACGGGAGTATTTTCGGCATTCGAGGCCAAAGCTTGACCGAGTGCATCTCCAAGAAGATCGCCAATGGTCCCCATTCGTCAGCCCACTCGGTTCAGCCAGCGCACGGGAGCCCCCGCACCAGCATGACGGAAGGGTTCAAGTTCATCGTCCCACGCCTGCCCAAGAGCAAGATCTAGCCCTTCACGCAGTTCCTCATAGGAAGTGGCGTTTTCAATTGCAGCGCGAACACGATCCTCAGGAACAACAACATTGCCCACGCTATCCATTTGGGCATGGAAGATTCCCAAAGACGGCGTGTGAGACCACCGGCCTGCATCGCATGACGGGCTTGCTTCTTCGGTAACTTCGTAGCGCAGGTGTTCCCAACCGCGAAGCGCAGAAGCGAGGCGGGCTCCAGATCCGGCGCTTCCTACCCACGAGTATTCGCTCCTGAGCATCCCGGGAGCAGCTTCTTGTGGAGTCCACTGCAAATGAACCTCAGTTCCCAAGGCAGCACCAACGGCCCACTCAATGTGCGGACAAAGAGCAGGCGGGGTTGAGTGTACGAAAAGTACACCGCGGGTATAGGTCCCTCGCATTGTGGCCTCCTGTGTTTGAGGATCGTCTTCCCCTACGTCCTCTTACGGCAACGCCACAAACAAACGGTGTAAAGCTATTCTAACCTAAAAACTGCGGCGGATCCTAGAGGATCAGCCGCAGTTGCGTGTGATTGATGGTCAGATATTGTTCTTAGTAGTTCTGCTCGCGAATCTCGCGCAAAGCGCGCTTGCGAGTCTTACGATCCAAGCGATCAATGTAGAGCATGCCATCCAAGTGATCACATTCGTGTTGAAGACAACGAGCCATAAGCTCCTCACCTTCAACGACAACGGGCTTACCATCCAAATCGATGCCCTCCACACGCGCATACCATGCACGCTGAGTGGGGAACCACAACTGCGGTACAGATAGGCAACCCTCATCCCCGTCTTGATACTCATCTTCACTGAGTTCAACGATCCGGGGATTGAGCACGTAGCCGATTTCGCCATCGATATTGTAGGAAAAGGCGCGCAGCCCAACACCGATCTGGTTTGCGGCCAAACCAGCGCGACCATCCATATCCACAGTTTCGAGGAGATCTTCAACCAGAGACTTCACGCTCTGATCAATATCGCGAATGGGATCACAGGGAGTGCGCAGGACCGGATCACCGATCACTCGAATCTCGCGAAGAGCCATTTACTTCACCTTCCCAAAAGATCACGATGGATCTGCTCAATGCGTTCCACCGCCGACTCGACCGGAACTTCAAAAGACTCCCCGCTCGCGCGTAGGCGAATCTCGACCTTACCTTCAGCAAGGCCTCGTCCAACGACGACCGAAACCGGGATACCCACGAGCTCCGCGTCCGCGAACTTCACACCTGCGGAAACCTTACGACGATCATCGAAAAGGACGTCCAAACCATCGCGGTCCAGGGCCGAGGAAATCGATGCTGCGGTATCGAAAATCTCGTCTGTCTTACCTGTGGCCAGGACGTGTACGTCGAAGGGTGCAATGTTTGCAGGCCATGCCAAACCGCGCTCGTCGCTGTTCGTTTCAGCAAGCGCGGCCAAAACACGGGAAACACCGATTCCATAGGAACCCATGGTGACGACCTGGCTCTTACCGTTCTCGTCAAGCACCGTCAATCCCAAGGACTTCGCATACTTGCGTCCCAGCTGGAAGATATGGCCGACCTCGATGCCACGTTCAAGGTGCAGAGGACCAGAACCGTCGGGAGCAAGATCCCCTTCACGAACTTCAGCAGCCTCAATCGTGCCGTCAGCTATGAAATCACGACCCATGGTCAACCAATAGACGTGCTTCCCAGGAGTATTTGCGCCGGCAATCCACGTCGTTCCGTCAACGACGCGAGGATCGACAAGGAAACGGATGCCGCCAACCGGGTTGCCTTCTTCGTCCAGATGACGCGCGGGAGAGTTCGGACCAGCGGCCATGGGACCGATGTAGCCCGGAACCAGCTCGGGGTACTTTGCCAAGTCTTCCGGGGTCGACATTTCCACCTCAGCAGGTGCAACCGAAGCCTCGAGACGCTTCATATCAACGTCGCGATCGCCAGGCACACCGAGGAGCACAACCTCACGCTCCCCATCGGGATGGGTCAAGGTCACGACAAAGCTCTTCAATGTATCCGAGGCCTGCCACGGACGATCCTCACGCGGATAGAGCTCGTTCGAGCGCTCGACCAGAGCGTCGATCGTCGGCGCGTTAGGCGTCTCACGCATCTCAACTGCGGGAATACCGTCGAAAGGAATCGGATCCGGCGCGGGGGTCACCACGGCCTCGGCATTGGCGGCGTAGCCACCCGGGGAACGCACGAAAGTATCCTCACCGATCGGGCTGGGGTGAAGGAATTCCTCGGAGCGAGAACCGCCCATCGCACCAGACATCGCCGAGACGATGACGTATTCCAAGCCCAGGCGCTTAAAGATACGCTCGTAGGTGTCGCGCTCATTCTGGTAGGAAACATCCAGCCCGGCATCGTCGATATCGAAGGAATACGCATCCTTCATGACGAACTCACGGCCACGGATCAGACCCGCGCGCGGACGCGCTTCATCGCGATACTTCGTCTGGATCTGGTAGATGGTCAAAGGAAGATCCTTGTAGGAAGAATACTGATCCTTCACCAGGAGGGTAAACATCTCCTCGTGGGTCGGGGCCAGCAAGTAGTCCCCGCCCTTACGATCCTGAAGCTTGAACAGCGTTGGGCCATACTCGTCCCAGCGATGTGTCTCCTTGTAGGGATCCGCCGGCAGAAGCGCAGGAAGATGAACTTCCTGAGCGCCCATCGCATCCATCTCTTCACGAACGATGTCTTCAACCTTACGCAAAAGGCGTAGGCCCAGAGGAAGCCACGTGTAGATGCCAGGAGCTGTACGACGAATGTAGCCAGCACGGACAAGGAGCTTATGCGAAATTACCTCAGCATCTGCCGGGTCTTCACGCAAAGTACGCAGAAAAAAAGAGGAAAGAGTTCTTAACACACCTCAATCCTAAAGCACGGCGGGCACAGGCACGAAGCCTGCACCCGCCGTGGCATATTGTTCAGCTCACAAAGCCTCTGCTGCTTCCTTCAAATCACGCAGCATCGACATGGTCGAATACGACTCAGCGCACACTCCAGCCCACAGTCGCCACGCAGGAACAGACTCAGTTGCCTGATGACGCTCACGCAGGTGAAGGCGAGTACGGTCGTTGGCCTCGGGAAGAAGAGCGAAAGTACAGGTACCGGTGTAGTCCTCAACCTGGTCTTCCCACTCAACATTGCTTCCAGGCGCAGGAACGCGAATAACCAAGCAGTCGTTTTCCTGGCGGATCAGCACACGGCCATCTTCGTCCTCTTCAAAAGCGGCGTCCAAAACTTCCCAGACGCGCGTCGGAAGAGCATCGATGACGACCGAGCGGTCGACGACAACATCGGCGTTGGGCAGTTCAAGGTCTCCGGGCAGAGAAACTGCGGCCTCGGAACGGGTCAGTCCGATACGGCGTGGGAAACCCGTTGCGCAAATCGCACCCGCGCACCCCAGTACGCCCAGAGCCAATACGTGACGAATCTTCATAACATTCCCCTTCATTGAAGCGGTAGTAGCAATTGTTTTCTTTGTAGTGAAGGATACGTGAAGCGCACTCGCGCAACTCCCCTAGCGGATGATGGGCATGACCTCGACGGAGCCTTCCCCTTCTTCCAAGCCCATTTCTTCAGCCAAAAGATTAGCGTGCTTGATCAAAGTGGGAACGATGTCGTCTTCGGGAACGGTCTCAACAACTTCTCCGCGGATAAAAATCTGCCCCTTGCCATTTCCCGAGGCCACACCCAGGTCAGCTTCACGAGCCTCGCCAGGGCCATTCACCACGCAGCCCATGACGGCAACGCGAAGGGGAACAGTAAGGTCCTTGAGGCCTTCCGTGACATTTTCTGCCAGCGTCCACACGTCAACCTGGGCGCGCCCACACGAAGGGCACGAGACGATCTCAAGAGTCTTCTCACGCAGCCCCATAAATTCAAGAAGCTTCGTGCCGACCTTGACTTCTTCGACGGGAGGAGCCGAAAGCGAGACGCGAATCGTATCGCCGATTCCATCAGCAAGAAGCACGCCGAAAGCTGCGCAGGACTTGATTGTTCCCTGGAATGCGGGGCCAGCCTCGGTGACTCCCAAGTGAAGCGGCCAATCACCTTTTTCTGCAAGAAGACGGTAGGCCTGCACCATCGTGAGCACATCGTGGTGCTTGACGGAAATCTTGAAATCGTGGAAGTCATTTTCTTCGAAGAGCGACGCTTCCCAAACAGCAGACTCAACCAGGGCCTCGGGAGTTGCTCGACCATATTTCTTGAGAAGGCGCGGATCCAAAGACCCAGCATTCACACCAATACGCAGTGAGGTTCCATGATCGGAAGCTGCACGGCAAATTTCCTTCACCTGATCATCGAACTTACGAATGTTTCCCGGGTTCACGCGAACTGCACCACAACCGGCCTCGATCGCCGCAAAAACATACTTCGGATTGAAGTGAATGTCGGCGATGACGGGAATACGGGATTGCTTAACGATAATCGGAAGCGCCTCAGCATCCTTATCGGTCGGGCAAGCAACGCGGACAATATCGCAGCCCGCTGCGGTTAGCTCTGCAATCTGCTGCAGTGTTGCGCCGATATCGTGCGTTTTCGTTGTCGTCATCGACTGAACAGAAACGGGAGCCCCTCCACCGACGGGTACATCCCCCACCATGATTCGACGAGTCTTACGACGCGGAAACGGGCTTTCGTGGACGCTCGGCATCCCTAAGTTAATCTCAGTCACCTTGTTATTATCTCCCACTCGAAACCGGCTGGCACGCGGGCTGAGCCCTATTGCAAAGAAATTGGCGCAATGATGTCGGCTGCGACCAGCAAGACCGTCATAGCGATCAGGAGCGCGCCCATCGTATACGTGAGCGGCATCAGGCGGGCAGTATCGGCGGGCGGGGGAACTTCTTGTCCTCTGACGCGAGCAATTCCACGCCGAATCCACTCGTAAAGCGCGGAGACAATATGCCCACCATCAAGTGGGGGGAAAGGCAGAAGGTTGAAAACAAAAAGCGCCATATTGAGCGAAGCCAAAATCGAGAGAAGCAGAGCAAGCGAGCGCATCCATCCCCCGCTGGAGGCAGTGACATCCGATGAGGTTGCATCTGCTGCAATTCTGCCAATTCCTACAACCGACATCACACCGGCGGAATCACGCGGTGTTCCCTTAATGAGCGATTGCCCAACATCCCACAGGGCAAGTGGCAAACGAACAACTACTTTTACGGTGCCCGTAAAGGTTTGCCACACTGACGAGGCTACGGTCGCTGGACTTGCCGCATGGTATTCAATTCCGGCAATCACACCAATGCTCACAGAATCAGCCGTGCGCAGCGGGTCGATCTGGACATGATAGCTCTGGCCTTGGCGTAGATAGTCGACGCCAATTTCGCCCTGCGAGTGTGCGATCGCTTGGCGCATCTCATCCCACGACTGAACGCCTGTGCCGTTAATCGCGGTGATCGTGTCCCCACTGCGAATTCCAGCCGCGTATGCGGGAGCTTGGACGCTTGTTCCTTGCGAGGTCAGTTCTTGGGGAACATCGCCGAGGGTCAGCGAGGCGCGTGGAATTCCAATCCCGACCAAAGCAACCGTCATGAGCACGATGGATAGGAAGAGATTGACCATCGGCCCACCCAGCATGACAAGGATCTTCTTGGCTGGATGAAGGAGATAAAATGCGCGAGATTCGTAGCCCTGAGGAATTTCTTCCATGCTTGCTTCGCGGGCTTCTTGGGCGAGCGTGGGCTTTCCCTTGCTATTCGTTGTCTTTATTCCCTCACGCGCCGGAGCGAACATTCCGACAATACGGACGTAGCCGCCCAGAAGAATTGCTCGAAGGGAATAGGTTGTGTCACCTTTCTTCCACGCAAGAAGTCTGGGACCAAAACCAACAGCGAACTCAGGAACATAGACGCCGAATTTCTTGGCAGGAAGCATGTGACCGCATTCGTGCAGGGCAACCGAGATCAGCAACCCCACGATGACAATGACTACACCGATAATTCCCACGTTCGTCCTTCATCCTCATTCAATGCGTGCAACGGTATTCCTACTGCCAAACCTATTTAGCCTGTTCCAGCCTAGCCATATCTAGCGTGTATCCGTAGGCACAATCAGTAAGCACACAGGTGCTCGGCCCGATGTCGCGCCCACTCTTCAACGCCGAGAATATCTTCCACACTCGGATGTGCGATACCGGAGTGCTCGGCAAGAACCTGCGCCAAGAGGTCGACAATTGACAGGTAGGGAAGTCTGTCTTCAAGGAAGGCTTGAACGAAAACTTCGTTCGCCGCGTTATAGACTGCCGGGTGCGTTTCCGATTCCGAAACAGCTGCGCGAGCAAGAGTGAGGGCCGGGAAAGTCTCGAAATCAACGGGTTCGAAGGTCCACTCCTGTGCGCGGAGAAAATCAACAGGTTTTTCAATATCGGGAAGTCGCTCAGGCCAGGTGAGTCCCAGAGCAATCGGGAGCTTCATATCGGGCGGAGAAGCCTGGGCGATCGTTGCGCCATCTTTCCACGTCACCATCGAGTGAACGATGGACTGAGGGTGAACAACCGGAACAATATCGTCTGCCGGAATATCAAAAAGAAGGTGTGCCTCGATCAGTTCGAGGCCCTTGTTGACCAGCGTTGAGGAATTAATGGTGACAACCGGCCCCATACTCCACGTCGGGTGCGCCAAAGCCTGCTGGGGAGTAACATCCGTGAGTTCGTGGCGTTTCTTCCCTCTGAAAGGACCACCCGAGGCCGTGAGAACAAGCTGGGCGACCTCGCTCTTTCCCGTCACGCGGGAAGCAGTCAGTCCTTTTTCATGTACACCGATTTCCAGACACTGAGCAATCGCCGAATGTTCTGAATCAACGGGAACGATCTGCCCAGGTCGACGCATACGCCTGCGTACCAAGGAACCGCCAACAACCAAGGATTCCTTATTTGCCAGAGCTAGTGTTGCGCCCGCTTCAAGAGCGGCAAGTGTAGGTCCGAGGCCAACGCCTCCGGTAATCCCATTCAAAACCACGGCCCGAGGGAAATATCCAGCGATCTGCGTCGAGGCCTCTGCGCCGTGGAGAATTTCCGGGACAGCGCCACCTTTTGAGTCAATGAGTTGAGCGAGTTCATCAACGTCACCGCTGTGGATACCCACGATTTGTGGGCGATAGCGTACGCACTGCTCAGCGAGGAGTTCTAGGGAATGTCCACCCGCGCTCAGCGCAACAACATCGAAACGCTCTGCGTATTGGTCGATAACCTGCAGGGCCTGGGTGCCGATGGATCCCGTTGAGCCTAGAAGGACAACTTGCTGTGTCATCGTTTAATTCACGGAGAGAAGGATCTCGACTGCACGGCCTAGATAGGCATCAACTGGCCCCATCGCATATGCTTTCTTGCCGCGCGCAGACTTGAACAAGGCATGGCGAACATCGTCAGCCAGAAGCTCCTCACGATCATCGAAGAAGGCAGCGATCCGATCCAAAAGATCATCGACTTGCTCAGCATCGTAGCCAATTCCGGACTTTGGGTGAGCAAAACGATCCCCGTAGGGGCGAAGCAATCGCGGGTACAAGGTAGTCGCACGGTCTGCGACCCTTTCGTACCAAGCAGCCTCTCCATTAACTGCAATGTGGTCAGCACGATCACGCTGAACAAAAGCAGCTTCGAGGCGACTCATCGCTGCATCGACAGCCTGTGTGTCATAACCGTTGCGCTGCCGAGGAAAGGAAGCCTGTCGGACCTGCTCCGCACTGAATTGCTCAGCAGGAAGGCCCCCCTCGTAGGCATGACGAGCATCGACGAAGAAGTCATCTACGGCGTCCTTACCGTAACCACGCCGGAAAATTCCCGTCGTCGGGAAAGCGTCGCTCATCGCATCTCCTCTTCATGTGCATTATTCTCACGCGCACTTTGACGCGCACGCTCGCGGTTATTGACAGCCGTCGCAAGCTGCCCACAGGCACCGTCGATATCAGAGCCGCGGGTATCACGAATCGTTGTCGAGATTCCATTGTCTCGCAGTGTGTGGACGAATGCATCCTGCGCACGACGAGTGGACGCGGTCCAAATAGATCCCGGAGTTGGGTTGAGCGGAATGGGGTTGACATGTGCCCATCCCCTGCCGCGCTTGTTGAGCTCGTCAGCGAGGAGCTGCGCACGCCAAACCTGATCATTCATATCTTTAATCAAGGCGTATTCAATAGACACACGACGTCCAGTCGCAACGAAGTAACGTCGCGCGGCGTCAAGAAGCTCGCCGACCTTCCAACGGGAATTGATAGGGATGAGTTCATCTCTGAGGTCATCATCTGGAGTGTGCAGAGACACGGCCAAAGTCACGGGCAGACCTTCTTGCGCGAGGCGATCAATCGCAGGAACCAGACCGACCGTCGAGACAGTGACATTGCGTGCTGACATACCGAAACCGCTTGGCGAAGGATCAATGATTCGATGGAGAGCCCCCACAACCGCCTTGTAGTTTGCCAGAGGCTCCCCCATTCCCATGAACACAATGTTCGATAGGTGCGTGGGCGATCCACCAACCATCCCCTGTTCACACGCTTGATGTGCGCAACGCACTTGGTCAATGATTTCGGCCGTCGACAAGTTACGTGTCAGCCCCATCTGACCCGTGGCACAGAAAGGACAACCCATCCCACACCCAGCCTGGGAAGAAATGCACAAAGTCGTCCGATCACTGTAACGCATGAGAACGGACTCCACGCGGGCCCCGTCATAGAGTTCCCACAGGTGCTTAAGAGTCTCTCCGCGATCGGCCTCAAGAACAGCGACCTCACGCACAAGAGAAGGAAGAAGTGTCGCAGAAATGACGTCATGCGCACTCTTCGGCATATCCGTCATCAGCGCGGGATCGCTCACGTGGCGTTCAAAGTAGTGACGCGAAAGCTGGTCGGCGCGGAAAGCAGGCAGCCCGGCCTCGGAAACAAAAGCCTTGCGTTCACTTCGGTCAAAATCAGCAAGATGACGAGGTGCTTTCCCGCGCCTACGCGCAGTAAAAGTCACCTGAGGCTTCGCATCAGGCGACGTCGCGCCTTCAGGCAATTGATCTGTTGGACGTACCTCACGTCGCTTGTGCTGTTCTATGCTCACCGCAACGGCCTCCTTTCCACGTGCATAGCCTAATCGCTCCCACCGGCATCTGCGTCCATCGCAGATCGCTTAGCGAAGTGCGAGAAGAAAAATCACATAGAAAACGGGGGCCGTCATGACAAGAGAGTCCACGCGATCAAGCACGCCACCGTGCCCGGGGATCAAAGCAGACATATCTTTCAAACCGACTTCACGCTTGATCAAGGATTCCGTGAGGTCACCGATCGTCGCACAGACACAGCCACACGCACCGGCGATCAAACCCCACCACCACGTTGCGCCCAGAAGATAGAAGCCACCAACGCCAGTACCAATGCAGAACGCAAGCGATCCAACGAATCCTTCCCACGACTTCTTTGGGGACAGACGCGGCGCCATCGGATGCTTTCCGAAAAGAATACCGACAAGCCAGCCGCCAATATCGTTAAAGCAGGTCACCGCAACGTAGACCCCAATAACTGCAGGCGAGCGAAACTCGCGCAGCATCAAAACAACGAAGCACGCGAGGAAAGGCACATAGATTGCGCTAAACACGCTGGCCGTGATGTCAGCAATCCTCGAAGGCGTTGGGGCATCAATGAGGCGCCACACCACAACCGCAAAAACAGTGAGATAGAGGGCCATGGTGAGGGCCTCGGGGCCAAGAAGCCACGCGCAGACCATCATGCCAATTGCGCCAAGGTACAAGGGAGCAAGGGCGATATGAGTACCAACCCGAGCGAAGGCTCCTCCCAACTCCCACAATCCAAGCAGAGCGATGCAGCACACGAAGCCGACAAAGAGCCCTTGGACGACAAGTAGCGAGGCGACGAGCAAGGCAATCAGGACTACAGCAGAAGAAACCGCTGCCGGAAGATTACGACCGGCCTTCCCCGTTGGTGCTAGCGGCTGGGTGTTTTCGCGCGGCTGAGGTGAAAAGACGCGCGAAAACACCGATGGACCGTGTTGATGGGATGTGGTGGACATCAGATGGTGAGAAGTTCGCTTTCCTTAGTTGCAAGAAGGTGGTCGATCAATTCGACGCGAGCCTTCGTTGCAGCCTCGAGGGCCTTTTCTGCGCGCTCGACTTCGTCTTCTCCTGCTTCGCCGTCCTTCTTCAGACGATCGAGGCTTTCCTTTGCCTTACGACGGATGGAGCGAACCGAAACGCGAGCATCTTCTGCCTTGTTCTTTGCCTGCTTGACGTATTCCTTACGACGTTCTTCAGTCAAAGCGGGCAAAACAACGCGAACAACATTTCCGTCATCAGTCGGGTTGACCCCCAAATCGGACTCGCGCAGCGTCTTGATGATCTCCTGGGTCGCAGTGCGATCAAAAGGCGAAATCAGAACGGTACGAGCTTCAGGAATCTGGAAAGAAGCCAACTGCTGCATCGGGGTCGGGGCTCCATAGTAATCAACAAGGAGCTGCTCGAACATGCCAGCATTTGCACGTCCGGTGCGGATATTACCGAATTCATGACGGGCTGCTTCGACCGTCTTATCCATTTTTTCTTCTGCTTCAAGCAGGATGTCGTCGATCACGGAAATCTTCCTTTCAGTGTGATTCGCTGAGGACAAGCGTACCGATTTTTTCGCCACGGAGCGCGGCAGTAACGTTACCAGGTTCTGACATGCCAAAGACACGCATTGTCAGCCCGTTTTCCTGGCCAAGCGCGAAGGCAGCAGCATCAACGACCTTCAGACCACGGCTCAGCGCATCTTGATAGGTGACAAAGTCAAGCTTATGCGCATTCGGGTTGACTCGAGGATCGTCATCGTAGACGCCGTCAACACCGTTCTTTGCAACAAGAAGTTCATCGCAATGAGTCTCCAACGCGCGCTGCGCGGAGACCGTATCGGTAGAGAAATAGGGCAATCCGGCACCGGCACCGAAGAGAACAACGCGTCCCTTTTCGAGGTGACGAATAGCGCGCAGCGGGATGTAAGGTTCTGCCACCTGTTGCATTGCAATTGCGCTTTGGACACGGGCCGGAACACCGGATTGCTCGATGAAGTCTTGAAGAGCCAGGGCATTCATGACGGTGCCGAGCATTCCCATGTAGTCGGCACGTGAGCGGTCCAAGCCTTGCCTGGACAACTCGGCGCCGCGGAAGAAGTTACCACCGCCAACGACGACTGCAACCTGGATCCCGGCGTGAACGGCTTGGGCGATCTGCTCTGCAATCGAGCGGACAACAGTGGGATCGAGGCCGACGGAACCTCCGCCAAAAGCTTCACCTGAGAGTTTGAGGAGGACGCGACGAGCAGCTGGCATGAGTACTTCTCCTTTGAATGAGTGCTGAGTCCTAAGAGATAGGGTGATGGCCCCGCAAAAGCGGGGCCATCACACAAAATCAGGCGCCGACGTGGACGCGCACGAACTGGGTGACCTTTGCACCAGCGTCGCGCAGAACCTGTCCGACGGACTTTGAAGGATCGCGAGCAAATGCCTGGTCGACGAGGCAGTTGTCCTTGAAGAATGCCTCAAGACGTCCCTGAACGATCTTGGGGACGATCTTCTCGGGCTTGCCTTCCTCGAGGGTGATCTTCTCGAGGGTTGCGCGTTCCTTCTCCAAGACATCGGCCGGAACCGAGTCACGGTCAAGGTAAGCGGGCATGTAGGCAGCGACGTGCATCGCGACATCGTGTGCAACGCCAGCTCCAGCTGCGTCGGTGACGACGAAGACACCAACCTGCGGGGGCAGGTCGGGGCTGGTCTGGTGCAGGTAGAGATCAACGTTCTCGCCCTCAACACGAATCACGCGACGGATCTCGAGCTTTTCGCCGATAACTGCGGCCATTGCGTCAAGCTGTTCCTTGACAGTGGAGTCGCCCATCGGAGCTGCAAGCAGCGAGTCAACATCGGATGCGCCGGAGGCAACAGCGGCCTCGAGGACAGAGTGTGCGAAGTCAATGAACTTCTGGTTCTTGGCAACGAAGTCGGTCTCGGAGTTGACCTCGACCATGACGCCCACGCCGTCCTGGACGGATGCGGCGAGCAGGCCGGCGGATGCCTGACGGCCTTCGCGCTTGGACAGCGACTTCAGGCCCTTCAGACGAATGATTTCGAGAGCCTTTTCAGCATCGCCGTCGGCTTCCTGGAGCGCCTTCTTGACGTCCATCATGCCTGCGCCAGTCTTCTCGCGCAGAGCCTTCACATCAGCAGCGGTGAAATTAGCCATTACTGATTTCCTTCTTTCTGAGCTTCAGTCCTGTGCGGGGGTTTCAGACTCGGTGGCGACGGCCTGTGCTGCTGCCTCATCGGCGGCAACTTCACCTTCGAGGAGCTCGCGCTCCCACTCAGCCAAAGGCTCAGCAGTGGTTTCCTCGGAAGCGTTCTTGCGGCCGGCGCTGCGTGCAAGCAGGCCTTCGGCAACTGCGTCGGCGATCACGCGGGTCAGCAGCGCAACGGCGCGGATGGCGTCGTCGTTGCCGGGGATGCGGTAGTCGACCTCGTCCGGATCGGCGTTGGTGTCAAGGATGGCCACGATCGGGATGTTGAGCTTGCGAGCTTCGGAAACCGCAAGGTGTTCCTTCTTCGGGTCAACGATCCACACTGCGGAGGGAACCTTGGCCATATCGCGAATACCACCGAGGGTGCGAGCAAGCTTGTCCTTCTCGCGGCGCATCATGAGCAGTTCCTTCTTGGTGCGGCCAGAAGATGCCACATCGTCGAAGTCAATCTGCTCGAGTTCCTTCAGGCGCTGCAGGCGCTTGGAAACGGTGGAGAAGTTGGTGAGCATACCGCCAAGCCAACGGTGGTTCACGTAAGGCATGCCAACGCGCTGTGCCTGCTCGGCAACAGCTTCCTGAGCCTGCTTCTTGGTGCCAACAAAGAGGATGGTTCCACCGTGAGCAACGGTTTCCTTCACGAAATCGAAGGCAATATCGATATCGGCAATGGTCTGCTCGAGGTCGATGATGTAGATGCCGTTACGTTCGGTGAGGATGAAACGCTTCATCTTCGGGTTCCAACGACGGGTCTGGTGCCCGAAGTGCACGCCAGATTCCAGGAGCTGGCGCATGGTGACGACTGCCATTGCATCGTCCTTTCCCCGCTGGGCGGGATCGTGGGGTTTCCCCCGGTTTTCTCGGTTAATGTGCCTTTTCGGCCCTGGTGCTATGACGTTGCGACCCATTGGACCGTGACGCAACTGCCCCGGCACTTTCACTTCCGTGAGGTGCTCGGAAAATAGCACGCGAAGTCATTCGCACAGCGAATGCTGTCCAATCTTATCTCATCTCACCTAGCTCTTCGGACCCAGCGGGGTACGAAATGCAGTCATTTCACTTGCAATAGCTCACATGCCTATATCCACAGGGAGGACACTCCCTCGGCGTTTTCCACAGATTTCATCTAGCAGACCCCGCATCGTTTCCCCATTTGCACACTAGATTCATGAATCAACGTGTGTATAGCTTTCTGCGGATCATCCCCGGTATGGCGATATTCGTCTTCACGTGGAGCTTCTGTTTCCCCGGAATAGCTCAGCCATCCATGCCGCGCGCATCTTCCGTGTGGGCTCTTCCTTTTTCCGAGCCTTTCACTCTTACTCAAGGTTTTGCCCCACCTGATAAGCCGTGGCTTTCGGGCTCACGAGGGATATGGGTCAAGGTCGGAAGTGAGGATCCTTCGCTTCGCTCCCCGTGCAACGGAACGGTAGTCTTTGCCGGGATGCTCGCCGGACGTGAGGTTCTTTCCATCAATTGTGCGGGAATCCATTCCACCTTTGAGCCAGCAACTTCTTCCCTCCGCATTGGCGAGGCCGTGCAGCGTGGGCAGCGCATCGGTGAAATTGCCCCGCACAAGCAGGAGGATTCGCATATGCAGAAAGGCGATCTTCACTGGGGCGCGAAAGTCAGTCGTTACCGCTACATCAATCCGCTCAGGATGCTCCAAGGACACCCACGGCTGAAAACTCTGCGATGAGCACTAAGCCCTAGGATGCGCTTGTTTGTAGATCGCGCTCAGGCGCTGAGCATCCACATGCGTATAACGCTGAGTTGTTTGAAGTGAAGAATGTCCAAGCATTTCTTGCACGGCCCTGAGGTCTGCGCCTCCAGCCAGAATATGCGTCGCTGCAGTGTGACGAAGAGCGTGAGGGGCAAGGTCTCGCACACCGGCCTGCGCGCACATTCGATGGATCATCGCGCGGATCACACGAGGGTCGATGCGCTTTCCCTTATCTCCAACAAAGAGAGCACGTCCCGCCTCGGGAATCACCAAACTCGGTCGACCTTGAGACAGCCATACCTGCAGTGCAGACAAACATGCACGCGTAAAAGGAACGACTCGTTCTTTATTTCCCTTACCGATCACCCTTAATGTCATGCCCTGTTGGTCAATCGACGTTGTCTCCAGCGAGCACACTTCACTCACGCGAATACCAGTCGCGTAGATCGTCTCAAGGATGGCCCAATCGCGTATCGTCGCCGGAGAATTTTCCTCACGCGCACGAGTGGCTGCAAAAGACAGGAGCTCAGCCGTATCAGAAGGGGTCTGAACCTGTGGAAGTTTTTGGTCCCCGCGAGCGCTGGTCACGAGCAATCCGGGATCGCTGTCAAGGTACCCGCGGCGATATGCCCAGACAGTGAAGGAACGAATTGAAGCCGTTCTGCGAGAGATTGTCGATCGCGATTTCCCCTGTTGAACCAAACTGGCGAGCCAGGAACGAATGGCCCGAAGAGTGACGACGCGGCGGATGTTCTCTTTTGAGAGTTCACCGACCTGACAATAAGTAGTGAATGAACGCAGATCACTGATGTAGGCGCGAAGGGTGTGCTCTGATACCGCGAGATTGGCGCGCAAATACACGCCCCATGCATCGATCAAAGACTCCTCCACGGGGCAAGTCTATCGAGCTTGCCCAAGACTGCGATGCCAGCCGCGCTCATCGACACCGACGAATGCACTGAGCTGAAGTCGAGCTAGAGCGACCTTAACGGATTCTTCATCGAGGCCAGCCGCAACGGCAAGACGCTCGGTCGTCATGGAGCGTCTTTGGGGAAGAGCCTCATAGACGCGGCGCAGCAGCGGTTCGAGGGAATCAACAAGGCCATCAGGAGCAGTAGGTTCTCCGAACAATGGAAGCTCTTGGATCTGTGAAGTGTTCCCCTCCCCTATCATTTCGAGGACATCGGCATAGTCACGGATTAGAGTTCCCCCATTGCGAAGCAAATCATGGACCCCGCGCGAAGCTTCGGAATGTACAGATCCGGGGATCCCACCAACGGGTGTTCCTTGCTCGAGCGCCCAGCGAGAGGTAGCCAGCGCCCCTGAACGCGGTGAGGCCTCGACAACGACAACTCCGCTTGCAGCTGCTGCAATCAAGCGGTTTCTTCCCAAGAATCGCCACTTTGCAGGGCGGAATGTGCATGGAACTTCAGAGATGAGCGCACCCCCACAGGCAAGGATCGTTCGAAAGAGATCCGTGTTGCATGCGGGATAGAGATTGCCCAATCCACCAGCCATGAACGCACATGTGTAGCCAGCTACGTCAACGCTCCCCTGGTGAACATAGGAGTCAATACCGATCGCTCCGCCAGAAATTGTGCCGAATCCCCGATGAGAAAGCTCTCGGGAAAGTTCACGAGCAACGCTGTTCCCGTAGTTTGAAGACGCGCGAGCGCCCACAATCGCAATTGACGACCGCGTCGAGAGCTCCCCGAGAACCCAGAGCATTCGAGGCGCGCTCTGCCCAAGTTTGACAAAGCCCTTCGGCCACTTGTCATCTTTTGGCAAGACGATGTGGCCACCGATTTTTTCCAAGATGGCCAGCTCGACGTCGGGTTGAGCCGCAAGAGCCCGGGGCCTCCATCTTTTCCAACAAGACCTGTAAGCATCTTCAATGCTTCTGAGTGTGCCAGGGATAGAGACCTGCTCTGCAAGGAGCCAGCGCTTCGCTTCTTCATCACCCAATGCGCTTCGAAGAGCTTCAAGTTGGGTATCCGCGGGCTCGCTGATGCAGTTCCACCACACCTCGTCCAGCAGTTGCTGATTATCCGATTCCATAGTGTTCGCCTCCTTGGCGAAGCTGGAGTGCGCAGGAGAATTCCTCCAGCCCGATCGTGTTTTTTCCAGAGAAATCAGCACAGGTCCACATCAGTCGAAGAAGGCGATCTGCGCCTCGCATGGAAAGTTCTCCCCGGTCAACAGAGCGATCTATTAGGGACAAAATCCGTTCCGAAGGTGGGTGTGTCGAACGGATCCACGAACCGTCCACGTCCCGATTGAGCTTCCAGGGAGTATCTCGCAATCGCCGCAACGCTCGTTCGCGAGCCTCGCAAACTTGTTCCTTCAAAGATGCGGAGGTGAAGTCTGCAGCGCATTTCAAGTCGGCTTGTGTGGGTACCCTCATCGACAAAGTGATGTCAATACGATCGATGAGAGGTCCCGAGAGGCGCCCCAAATAGCGCCGTCGTTGCAGGGACGAACACGTGCAACTCTTCGTTCGTCCGCCTAGATGTCCACACGGGCATGGATTCGTCGCCAAAACTAATTGAAAGGACGCGGGATAGGACGCAACATGGCCCGAACGCTGGATTCTGACCCAACCAGATTCAATGGGCTGGCGTAATGAGTCCAAGACCGCGGGCGCAAATTCAGTGGCCTCATCGAGAAAGAGAACTCCTCCGTGGGCAAGAGACACAGCTCCCGGACGAATACAGCTACTTCCACCACCGACCATCGCAGGAATCGACATGGAGTGATGAGGGGATTGAAAAGGCGCATGGTCAAGCAACCCACCTGCAGGAAGATCCCCGGCAAGGGAATGAATCGCACTTGCGGTCAGAGCATCACTCTCGCTTAACTCTGGAAGAATCGAAGGAATTCGAGAAGCGATCATCGTTTTCCCACTTCCCGGTTCACCAATCAGCATCAGATGGTGGCCGCCCGCCGCAGCAAGAGCAACAGCGTCCACGGCAGCGTTGTGCCCGCGAACTTGAGAAAAGTCGATCTCAGCGCGAGTCAGACCCGATTTTTCTCCTGATTCATTTCGTTGTGGCCGCGATCCTGTGTTTCCAGAAACGCCCACGATCCGAGCTCGGGTTGCTTCTCCTCCACATGCGCGAACAAAATCTGCAAGATGGGCAAAGGAGCGCACCTCAATTCCCGGCACAAGTGAAGCTTCTTCGCGCGCCTCCTGTGGAACATAGACCCGAGAGATCCCAGCGCGCCTGGCCGCAATCACTGCTGGCAGGACTCCAGGAATGGTATGAAGACTTCCATCCAGTCCCAGTTCACCGATGAAGATTTCTCCAGCGACGCCTTGAGCTCTGATCTTTGACGAGGCAAGAAGAATGGATACAGCGATCGCGAAGTCAAAACCCGAACCTGATTTGGGTAAACCGGCAGGTGAAAGCCCCACTGTCACATGGCGATCCAGTACTTCCAGTTCACACGCTTGAAGCGCTGAGCGAACGCGATCGCGCGCTTCTCGCAGAGAGGCATCTGGCAGCCCAACGAGGGTAAAGGTCACTAGTCCGCGCCCCACGTGTGTTTCGACATCGACGATGGTCCCATCGAGGCCAACCAAAGCGACAGCTCGCGTGCGCGCAAGGAAGGAACTCATGCGATGCCCCTGACCCACTCGATTTTCGGTGGATAGCGATCGAAATCGGCTCTCCCGCCTTCGCGCACTTCTTCTGCGCACCCGCGAGGGACAGTCAGAGCAATGACATCAATGCGGAGCTTGGAAAAGGAGGAGTGCTGATGTGCCCATCGGGCAGCAAGGCGCCGCAACTGGAGCACTTTGCGAGTGTCAACAGACTCCAGAGCACTCCCATACGTTGTGCCGATTCGTGTGCGGACCTCGACAACAACAGCTGTGTGCCCCTCACGCGCAAGGATGTCGAGTTCTCCGCGCCGCGAATCACGCCAATTCCGTTCAAGAACTTCTAGGCCGTTGTCTTCGATGAAGCGGCAGGCATACTCCTCCCCTGCCTGGCCAAGGTATTTCCTGTGATCCACCATTACTCCTTCCCTTGAGAGGAAGAATGGCAGGTACAGCAAGCAAAAATTAGGTAGGACGGGGAATCTGTGGGAAACGCCGTTCAGAGATCACCCTGTGGATAAAACCGTTTCCTGAACAACAATAGGTCACCAGGTTCCTGCGGCGGAACCTTGCTATACCGTCCTTAAGCAAGAGGAAGTTCAGGCTTGTTAAGCTCCTCGACGTTGACGTCCTTGTAGGTAACAACGCGGACAGAGTGAACGAAACGCGAAGAACGATAGATATCCCAGACCCAGGCGTCGGTCAGGGTCAGCTCAAAGAAAATATCGCCGCCAACAGGTCGAGCTTGTACATCAACGTGATTGCACAGGTAGAAACGGCGTTCGGTTTCGACAACGTACTTAAAGAGTCCGATGACGTCGCGATATTCGCGGAAAAGCGCTAGTTCGAGATTATTCTCGTAAGATTCAATATCGTTCGACATGACGGCCTCCTGTGTTGCTCTCAGTATCTTAGAGGGCCGCAGTGTCTTTTATTCGTCGACACCCGGAAGTTTCCACGAGCGTCGATGAAAGTCAGAAGCCCCCAGCTCGCGGAGCCCGCGAATATGAGCCGCGGAGGAATACCCTTTGTTCCCGGCCCAGTCATACCCCGGGTCCTCACACTCCATCATCAAGCGGTCGCGATACACCTTCGCTGCAACAGACGCTGCCGATACAACCGCACAATGTGCATCCGCTTTTACCCGTGTCACAACAGGTGGAACAGCGATATCGGGATAGGAAGGACCGTCAAAACTGGCAAAAAGATCCGGCGAGTCGCTCAGCCAATCATGGCTTCCATCCAAAATGATGACATCGGCATTGAAACCACGAGCCTGTGCAGCCTTCATGGCTCGGCGCCCCGCCAGCCTCAAGGCCGCAACAATTCCAAAACGATCAATCTCAGTGTTACTGGCCTGCCCGATTTCAATGCAGGGACTCCACTGATAAACCGGCTCATATAAGGCCTCGCGCGCACGAATACTGAGCATTTTTGAATCGGCAAGCCCGGGAAGAACATCGTCTCCGGTAGGAGGCGCAAAAGCAAGACCAACGCACACCGGGCCTGCAAGTGCACCTCGCCCGACCTCGTCCATTCCTGCAACAACGCCGAAACGAGACTGCAGTTCTTGCTCCCACTCACGCGTGGGCTGCAGCTTAGCTGAGCGCTGTCGAGGCGCCTGCGAAGAGGACGTCATTGAGGATCAGGAACTCCGGAGAAAACCGAGCGATCTCCAAGCCAGGTAAGGCGGTTGGTCGGCCAAATCACCGCAAATGCTCGCCCCACCACTGCGCTTTCGGGAACGTAGGGAGATTGTCCGTTCCCCATGTGGTAGCGAGAATCTGCCGAGTTCGTTCGGTTATCCCCCATCACCCACAGGTGCCCTTCGGGGACCGTAACGTCAAAAGTCATCGACGAGGCCGGACCTGAGCTGGCAAGGTAGGGTTCGCTAATCGCGACACCGTTAACTTCGATCTTGCCTTCTGCCGTACAACAGGTGACGTGGTCCCCGCCCAGTCCAATCACGCGCTTGACCAAGGTCTGTTCACCGCCGGCAGGAAGGATTCCCGTAAATTCTGCGATCTTTCGAAGCGGGCTTGAGTTCTTCGTGTCATTTTTCGACAGCCACCCGAGAGTGTCGTCAAAGACGACCACATCGCCACGCTGAATATCACCGGTGTACTGAGAGATTCGAGAAACCGCGATGCGATCGTGTTCGATCAAGGTGTTGCGCATCGAGGCGGAAGGGATCCAGAAGACCTGGACAAGGAAAGCACGAAGCAGCGAAGAAATGACAAGGGCGCAGATGACGATGATCGCCATCTCCCGCAGCCAATTGAGAGGGTTCTTGCGTGCGCGAAGCTCAGCACGCTCGATGTCTTTGATCGAGGGGCCGTGAGCGACTGGCATTCGTACACTTTTTTCGCGCGTTCCACGGCGGCTCATAGTCGGATCCCTTTCCTTTTACTACCGTAAATTCTCACACGTATGCGAAAACCCGGCATCCTTAAGGATACCGGGCTTAAATCGCGAGCGAGTGTCACTCGGCAGATCCGGAGCGGTGCTCCTTGATCTTTGCAGCCTTACCGTGGCGCTCACGCAGGTAGTAGAGCTTTGCGCGGCGCACATCACCCTTGACGACAACTTCGATCTTGTCGATCGTCGGTGCGTGCAGGGGGAAGGTACGCTCAACACCGACACCGAAGGAAACCTTACGGACGGTGAAGGTTTCGGACACACCGTGGCCACGGCGAGCGATAACGACGCCCTGGAAAACCTGGATACGCGAACGGTTACCTTCGATAACCTTCACGTGAACCTTGACGGTGTCACCGGAACGGAAAGCAGGGATGTCTTCGCGCAGCGAAGCTGCATCGACGGCGTCCAGCTTTTGCATGTTTACTCCTTGACGCTTCTGCCGCAGGTCAGTCACGTCTCTTCGGCAGGTCAAGCCTGCGATCGTGAATATGTCCGTATGATCCGGCGGCCCCCCGCGGCAGGTTACGCCACACACAGACCGTTCAAGTTTGCCACATTCTTTGAGGAAAAGAACAGTGCCAAGAGAAAAAACCTTCCCGAAAAACGGTGATTTGCCTTACGGAAGAGCGAGTTAGACGCCTTCAGGGCGAACCATCACCACATCGGAGGCATCGACGTGATCATTGAGTCGGAAATGACGTCGCCCGGTCTTCTTGAAACCGTGTTTGCGATAGAAACGCTGCGCGCGCTCGTTGTAGATGTGGGTTCCCAAGACGATCTGCGTCGCGCCTTCTTGGCGAACTGCCTCAATCGTGTGCTCAAGCAAAGCTCCCGCGATTCCGCTGCCGTGCACATCGAGATCCGCATAGCACTTCGATAGGTATGCCGCATGCTCGTCAAGGGGGTATTTTCCATTTCCCCTCGGCATATCTGCTGGAGCATTAAGGAAGACTAGAGAATAGGCAATGAGTACTCCGTCGCTGCAGGCAACAAAGCACCGCGCGCGTTCATCAGCAAGATACTTCGCAAAAACCTCGGGAGTCAGCCCCGTGCGGATAAAGTCCTGCGCGGCCTCGGCGGGGATCATATCAGGCACGGCGAGGGGGAAGGTTCGTGAGGCAAGCGCACTGATTACCTCGGCCTCTTCTTTCTTCGCGCGACGAATCTCAACAGTCCTGAACCCATCATCGCAAACGAGCAGGCCGTGCGCCGCAATAACTTCACGGTCGCGAGTTGAAAGCTGATGTGGATCGATACGCGAAATAATGTCGGGACGTCGGCGAGTGGTTCGTTCAAGCGAACGGTCACTCCTCCATCGTTCGATCTTCGCGTGATCTCCGCTCATGAGAACCGATGGAACCTCAAGCCCTCGCCACGACTGAGGTTTCGTGTAGACAGGGTACTCCAAGAGTCCAATGCCACTGTGTGATTCCTCAACCAAAGAATCAGGATTCCCGATCACACCGTCAAGCAAGCGTCCAACGGCCTCGACAAGCACGAGCGCGGCCACTTCTCCCCCGTTGAGGACATAATCGCCGATCGAAAATTCTTCAACGACGAGGCCGCGGCTTCGGTAGTGGTCAGCGACGCGTTGGTCGATCCCTTCGTAGCGCCCGCACGCCACAATGATGCGATCAAAACCTGCGAGTTCTTGGGCCTTCTTTTGGGTAAAAGGAATACCGGAGGGAGTGGGGACGGCTAAAACGCAATTTGTGGAGTCACCGACAATGTCGTCGAGCGCCTCACCCCAGACATCGGGCTTCATGACCATTCCGGCGCCACCACCGTAGGGAGTGTCGTCAACTGTTCGGTGGCGATCGTGAGTCCATTCGCGCAAATCATGAACGCGAATATCTAAGTGCCCACTAGTTCTTGCTTTACCCATGAGGGAAAGGTCAAGAACAGAAAAGTACTGCGGGAAAATACTGATCAGATCAATGCGCATTCGTGGTTTCTTCCCTGCTCGAATCAGCGTGCTTCAACAGCGTCGTCGTCAAAAAGACCAGGCAGCGGATCGATGGTGACGGTTCCACCCTCGACATCAACCTCGGGAACGATTTGGTGAACAAAAGGAACCATCACAACACCAGACTGAGTTGCGACTAAGAGCAGATCTTGGGCCGCTCCCATCTGAATTCCCTTAACGGTTCCCAAGGGCTGGCCTTGCAGATCAAGCGCTTGCAGGCCTTTGAGCTGATGAGGATACCAGGCATCTTCTTCTTCGCGTTCATCGGTCAGCAGGCGCACGCCTCGAAGAGCTTCTGCGCCTTCGCGGTCGCTCACTTCCTCGAATAAGGCGACCACGCGTTCCTTATGCTGACGGATGGAGCGAAGCGTCAGCTCGGGCATGGACTGCTCCGAGGTTTCAAAAACTGTCCCGCTGATGAAAAGTTCGGGATCATCACTTCGGATATCGAGAATCACTTCCCCGCGCAGTCCGTGTGCGGGGCCAATCAGTGCTGCCGTCATAAGCATGGGAAAGTCCTTGTCATAGGAACGACAAACGGGGACCTGATCGAGCCAGGTCCCCGTTTGAGATCACTGCGTTGTCACTCGCGGTCGGTGTCAACAACATCAACGCGAACATTCCCACGCGGGGAGAGTGCGTTGACCACCGTGCGTAGCGCACGAGCCGTGCGACCACCACGACCGATGACACGTCCCAGATCCTCCGGGTTCACGCGAACCTCAAGCATCTGCCCGCGACGCATGGAACGGGATGAAACCCGCACGTCTTCGGGGTGGTCAACAATTCCGCTGACCAGGTGTTCGAGTGCATCAGCAAGCATAATCAGGCTTCCTCGCCGGCTTCTTCTTCAGCCTTGGGCTCTTCTGCAGCTTCTTCAGCGGCAGCGGCCTGTGCGGCTTCTTCTTCAGCCTTGCGAGCAGCTTCTTCCTCAGCCTTCTTGGCGGAGGCGTCTGCCTTGCGCTTTTCAGCAGCGGCTTCGGCGTCCTTAATGGCCTGAGCAGCAGCGGCTGCCTTGTCGGCATCTGCGTACTGAACGCGGGACACTGCGTCAGCCTTGCCATTGAAGCGAGCGATATCGCCGGTCAGGACGAGCAGGTTACGAACCTGGTCCGAGGGCTGTGCGCCCACGCCGAGCCAGTACTGCACGCGGTCAGACTTGATCTCGATGGTCGAGGGGTTCGGGGTCGGATCGTACAGACCGACCTCTTCAATGACGCGGCCGTCACGCTTCTTGCGCGAGTCGACGACAACGACACGGTAAACGGGTGCATGGATCTTGCCCATGCGCTTCAAACGAATGCGAACTGCCACTGTTGTGGTCACTCCTGTTTCAAATCGGTGTGGGACAGACATACGTCAGGTAGGGAAACACAGACGATGATTATCCCGGGACGCGACGAACTCAGATGAGAGGGCTCTTCGCACGTCGAGTACAGCGAACAATTATGCCAGTAATAAAGGGTTATTCCAAGCCGATTGGCATAAAGACTTCAATCCTGGCGGTGGTCTTCATCACCGCCAGGATTGAATCCGAACCTACACCGAGGCGACAAGCATTCCTTCGCGGCAAATCTGCGTCGGATGAAGAAGAGCGTCAACCGAGCGCGAGGGGCATTGCTCATAAATCATCAGATCCGCGCTCCCGCCAACAAAACCCGCAGTGGATCTCAGATACTGTCGAGCCTTGAGCGTTGCACGAGAAAGGATCTCATCGGCTGGAACTCCCAAGCCAGCCCAGGCGTAAAGCTCACCGCGAATACTCCCAGGTTCTTGATAACCGCCGGTATCGCTTGCTGGCAAAATCGTTATCCCCGAATCAAAAAGAAGCTGCGCCTGTTCATATCGATTCTTCGATAGTCCCATCATCGTCGCTGAGTAACGCGGGTATTTGACGCGGCTTTGCTCGGCAAACTCCCCAAAAAGCTCACGTTGGAGCATGGTGACTGATACTGCTACGCCTCGAGAACATGCCTCAGCAATCTGATCTTGATCCATTCCACTCGCGTGCTCAATATTGTCTACTCCAGCTTCTAAGAGATCATCAACGACGCGATGAGAAAAGGCATGAACAGCGACGCGACCACCTGATTCATGCACCGCAGCGACGGCCTCGACAAGCGCGCCGCGAGGCCACAAAGGCTCAAGATCCGCGTCCCTTCCCTTACTGCGATCGATCCAGTCCCCCACGATCTTCACCCAGCCGTCGCCACGTGCCAGTTCTTCAAGCGCAACCGCGGTAAGGTCCCTGGCATCATCGACCTCGCGAGCAAGGCTTCGGATATAGCGCTTCGGGCGAGCGATGTGACGACCGCATCGAATAAGGACTGGTAGACCAGCCTCGCATTGAACCCACGAGGTATCGACGGGAGAACCGCAATCACGCAGAAGTGTCACGCCCGCACTGAGCTCAGTGCGAAGCTGTCCGCGCTGCTCATCTGCACTCAGAACGCGGGCACCGTGACCGACACCGATATGACAGTGCGCATCGACGAGGCCGGGGGTAGCCCACCCGCGTACAACCTGTGCTCCTCGCGGAATAGTATCAACGGACGAAATGACCGGAGCAAGGGCCCACACACCGCGAACCCAACCCGATTCGGTCAATAAGTGCCCGTCAAAATACATCAGGAACGGCCGAGCATTCGACGGATATCTTCAGGAAGATCATCCAAAGTCGGGCGAGGGCCTTCTTGCGGGGCTTCACTCACACCAAAAGCCGAACCCGAGGGCGCACTTGAACGCTGTTCGGGAGGAAGCAGGGCCTCGAGTTCTTGCTGACGACGCTTTGCAGGGTTACCACTACGTGCCTTCTTGGCCACGCGTGCTCGCTGAGCACGGTCCTTACGAGCTTGCGCCTTCTGCTTTGCTTTTCCGCCGCTTCCGGGCATGGATCCCATTCCGGGCATTCCTCCCGGTCCCATCTGCCCCATTTGCCCCATCATGGTCTTCGCGGCTTCAAAACGCTTGACCAGATTATTGACCTCAGCAACCGTGACGCCAGAACCGCGAGCAATACGAGCACGGCGTGAGCCGTTGAGAATCGAAACATCTGCGCGTTCGGCGGGGGTCATCGAGCGAACAATCGCCTCGACGCGGTTCACCTCGCGTTCATCGAAGTTCTCAAGCTGATCACGCATCTGGGCCATTCCGGGAATCATTCCCAGAACCTTCTTCATTGAACCCAGCTTGCGGACCTGTTGGAGCTGGCTGAGGAAGTCGTCCAAGGTGAGTTCACCGGACATGGCCTTCTTGGCCATCTTCTCTGCTTCTTCAGCATCGAGGCGCTTTTCTGCCTGCTCGATGAGCGTCATGATGTCGCCCATATCGAGGATACGGCTGGCCATGCGATCTGCATGGAAACGTTCGAAGTCATCCAAGCCTTCGCCCGTTGAAGCAAAGAGGATGGGTGCACCCGTTACGCCTCGAACAGAGAGCGCAGCACCGCCTCGGGCATCGCCATCGAGTTTGGAAAGTACAACGCCTGTAAAGCCCACACCGTCACGGAAAGCAGTCGCCGTATTAACAGCGTCCTGACCGATCATCGCGTCTAGGACAAACATGACTTCGTGGGGGTTGACGGCCTCGCGAATGGCAATGGCCTGGGCCATCATTTCTTCGTCAACGCCCAAGCGACCCGCGGTATCAACGATAACGACGTTGATGCCGTTCGTAATCGCATAGTCAAGGCCCGAGCGAGCTACTTGAACCGGATCGCCGACACCATTACCGGGCTGTGGCGCCCACACTTGAACGCCCGCACGCTCACCAACGATTTGCAGCTGACCAACCGCATTGGGGCGCTGGAGGTCTGAAGCAACGAGCAAGACAGACTTGCCTTCTTCGCGCAGCCACTTTCCAAGCTTTCCGGCCAAAGTCGTCTTACCTGCACCCTGCAGACCAGCGAGCATGAAGACTGTGGGACCGCGCTGAGCGAAGTGGAGCTCTCGGGTTTCACCACCAAGAATCTCGACCAGTTCGTCGTGAACGATTCGAACGACTTGCTGACCAGGATTGAGGGCACGAGAGCGAGCGGCACCATAGGCCTTCTGGCGAACCTGCGTCGTGAACTCGCGAACAACGGGCAGTGCGACGTCGGCATCCAAGAGTGCGCGTCGAATCTCGCTGATGGTCTGATCAACATCAGACTCGGTCAATACACCGCGCGAACGCAGCTTCTTAAAAGACGCTGTCAAACGATCAGACAGATCCGAGAAAGCCACTGTGACTACTCCTCACGAGCACAAAAATACAGAACCAGGTTTTAAGGGTAGTGGGTTCTAGCCCACGATCGCATCAACAAACGAGTTCGGGTCGAAAGGTGCGAGGTCGTCTGGGCCTTCTCCAAGCCCGACAAACTTCACAGGAACGCCCAGAGTGCGCTGGACAGAAACGACAATTCCGCCCTTCGCTGAGCCATCAAGCTTCGACAAGACAATGCCCGTTACCCCTGCAACCTCAGCAAACACTTCTGCCTGTCGCAAGCCGTTTTGACCGGTAGTTGCGTCCAAGACCAAGAGAACTTCGCTCACGGGCGCGTGCTTTTCCATCACGCGCTTAACCTTGCCAAGTTCATCCATGAGCGCAGACTTCGTTTGAAGTCGACCAGCCGTATCCACCATGACGATGTCACAGCCTCGACGAATACCTTCTTCAACCGATTCAAAAGCAACTGATGCGGGATCCGCTCCCTCACGCTCAGAACGGACAACGTCCACACCCACGCGACTTCCCCAGGTTTCAAGCTGATCGGCAGCAGCTGCGCGGAAAGTATCAGCCGCACCAAGGAGAACTTCGTGTCCTTCAGCGCGGAAAATACGCGCCATCTTTCCGGTCGTCGTGGTCTTACCGGTACCGTTCACGCCCACCATCAAAATCGTTGCTGGGACTCGAACACCGTCGACGTCGCGGACACCGAGGTTGACGGAGCGGTCCATGTCTGGCCCAACAAGCTTGAGCAGTTCTTCGCGCAAGAGAGCACGAACGACCTGCGGATCCGAGGTATTTTCAACCTTGACGCGCGTACGAAGTGCCTCCATGAGCTCTTCGGTTGCGTCCAATCCCAAGTCCGCGATCAGCAGGGAGTCTTCAATCTCTTCCCAATCGGTAGCCGATAGGTCTCCCCTGGACAGAAGGGAAAGTAGGGACTTGCCCAGCGCACCGGAGCGCGCCAGACGCGCACGGAGGCGTCCCATGCGCGAAGGAATCGACTCGGGAACCTCAACTTCTTGGACGGGTTCTTCCGAGGCCGAGGCAGGCTCAACGCTCGCCTCCCCCTCCGCGTCGGCCTCTTCACCGGCAAGGGGGCCGGCGCGAATCTGCTCAGCCTCGCCCGCCTCGCTTTCTCGGGGTTCCTCAGGTGCGGCCTCGGCAGGCAGCTGCGTAGGCGTGGCGGGAGGAAGCTGGGCATCCTTGGGCTTACGTGAGCGCGCGATGGCAAGAATCGCGCCAACGAGCACAACAATGACTCCCACCAAAATGATGGGGGCCACCGGGTTATGAACAAAATCCATGAGAGCCTGCATGGGTCAATCTTTCCTCAGGTCTTCCTTCTTAGGCTTCTTCCGTTGGTGCGACGTCGCTCGAGGCACCACTTTGCGACTTGCCAAGCTGGCGAGGGGCAGACTTCGCGTGAGAGCCTCGACGGCTTGCAATGTCTTCAATGCGTTCGGTCATTGCTTCAACAGCCTCGAAACCAGGGAGGCCATCGGCAACCATGTAACCGCGAGAACTACGAGAGCTATCAAGCACGTTCCTCATATTCTCTTCACGGACGCTGATCTCGGGAATCTGGGTCGGAATCTCCTGGTTGGATTGACTCTTCAAATGGTCTTTCCATTGATCAGCACTACGCCTATGCAGGGCGAAGCCCAAGATGACCGCTGCGGCAATAGCAAGCATGACGATCATGGTGACGATGTAGACCACAATTCCTTCAATCATGTCTTAACTTTCCCATCAGTGACGCAGCTATGCCAAGTGCACGCCCTATTCATTCAGGCGTTGAGAGACCACGCGAGTCACACCGTCCCTCATGGTGACGCCGTATAGAGCGTCAGCGATTTCCATTGTTCGCTTCTGGTGCGTAATCACAATCAGCTGCGAGGTCGCGCGCAATTCTTTGAAGATCTCCAGCAGGCGCGAGAGATTAATGTCATCTAGGGCTGCCTCAACCTCGTCCATCACATAGAAGGGAGAGGGGCGAGCCTTAAAGATCGCAACAAGGAAAGCTAAGGCAGCAAGAGAACGCTCGCCGCCAGAGAGGAGTGAGAGGCGTTTGACTTTCTTGCCAGCAGGTCGGGCCTCAATTTCGATCCCCGTATCGAGCATCGAATCAGGATCAGTCAAGACAAGATGGCCCTCTCCACCTGGGAAGAGAACATTAAAAGTGTGTTCAAAGTGCTTCGCGGTGTCGTTCCATGCTTCTTCGAAGGCTTCTTGAACTAGGCGATCGACATCTTCGACGATATGGAGAAGATCTGCCTTAGATTTTTTCAGGTCGTGTACTTGGGCGACGAGGAATTCGTGCCGCTTAGCCAAAGCCGCATGTTCTTCCAAAGCAAGAGGATTGACACGGCCCAGTTTCTCGAGTTCTTTGAGGGCTTGGTCAAGGACCTTGACCTGTTCTTCGCGCACATAGGGCCGTGAAGGCATGGAATCTTCTATTTCTTGGGCAGGCAGTCCTTCCTCATTCGAATCAACGTCCTCTGGGCTGACCTGGTTGAGTGCGTCCTCGGTGAGGATGGGGACTAGGTTATGCGGGCCATAGTGTTCGATGAGGTCATCTGCTTCCATGGAGATTTCCTCCAAAGAACGCCCCTCAAGTTGCTCGACACGCATCCGTAATTCCGCGCGCAGAATCTGAGCCTGTTGGGAGACAAGAGTGAGCTCAGAAATTTGAGCGCGAACGGCATCGAGTTGAGCGCGAACTCCCGCGAGTTTCTCCGAATCTTCACGCCGCGCCACTTCGATGGCGTCGCGGCGTCCCTTTGCTGCGGCAACTGCCCTTTGCGCATATTCGAAGCCCCGCTGTGCCTCTTCTAGAACGCTTTGAGCACGTGCAAGTTCACGCTTACGTCGCTCTTCCCTGCGCTGGTAGGCAATTCTTTCCTCGCGGCTACGGGCAGCGGCCTGTCGAAGATTACGGGCGCGCGAGGCTGCGCCTCGTGATTCTTCTTCTGCTGCACGCAAAGCAAGGCGCGCCTGCGTCTCTTCTTCCCGCGCCGCGCGCGCTGCAGCTGCGCGTTCTTCGGCGAGGCGAGTCGCGGCCTCGAGATCAACATCGGGAGCTTCAAGTGCGCCGGTTCGCGCACGTTCCTGCGCATTTTCGTGGGCAATGCGCGCGTGCTCAAGTTGTTCTTCGGCGCGTTTCAGGGTCTCTTCGGCACGCGTTGTTTCCGCGTGAGCGGCACGAGCAGCACTGTGAACGCGAGCCGCCTCCTGTGCGATCTTCGCTTGACGCGCGTCCTCTTCACGAAGCGCCTTGAGTGCGTCATTTGCTCCACGCACAGCTTGGTCCAGAGCAGCGTTGGCTTCACTCAGTTGCTCTTGGGCATCACTTTCCCGCTTTAATGCTTCCGCGGCAGCCGCCGCTGCTTCCTCGTACTGTGCCCGCAAGGCAAGGGGTGAAGCGCTCTCCTCCCCTGCTACCAGCACGGATGAATTCGTCACGAGGTCCCCGCGCGCAGTTGCCACGCACTCAATTTCTGGGCGGGCAATAGCGATTCGCGCTTCTTCAATGGTCTGCGACACCCACGCACCGTCAAGGAGCACATCAAGAAGAGCAGAAAAACGCTCCGAGGTGACGGCGTCTCTGGCCCATTTGCCCGGAATTCCCTCAAGTGGGGCCGGCTTGCGATTAGTCGCCGCGCAATCTGCGATGAGAAAACGGACTTGTCCCTGGCCACGCTCGTCGGCATCGCGTACGTTCTCCCACGCGTGCTCGCGTGTATCCATCACCAAGGCGTCTGAGAAGGGGAAAAGCAGCTGAGCAATTGCATTCTCATACCCGGCATCGACATGGACGCCACTGGGCAGATCGCCCATCGATCCCTTGGCTTCTATAAACGAGGCGGTACCGTCGCTGGGAGTGAGAGTTTGAGCGAGCGCATCGCGGCGCGCTTCCCAACGCGCGCGTTCAGCTCGCGCGTCGCGTTCACGTGCAAGCAGCGCATCGACCTTCTCGCGTGCTTCTTCTCGAGTTCTTTGTGCAGCGTTGAGTGCTTTCGAGGCGAGTGAATCGTTGCTGGGATGATCTTCCGAATAGGCTTGCGCCTCCTGAGCGGCCTTCGCCTCACGCTCTCGGGCAGCGTCTACCTGGGTCTTTGCGCGTTTTGCTTCCGCCTGAGCGGCATCAAAGCGTGACGATGCCGAGGCAAGACCCGCACTGAGGCGCGCACTGGCCTCGCGATAGTCGGCGAGAAGTCGGTTTGCTTGTGCCAAGGCACGCTGGGCCTCGTCATCGAGGCGTTCGGCTTCGCCGCGAAGACGAAGAGCCTCGTCGACTCGACTCTGGGCGCTTTGAACTCGTTGAAGAATCTGTGCATCCTCGTGGCTGGCGGCTTGCGCGCGTTCATCCAAGGATGCGGGGTCTTCGGTTTGAGGGGCCAATTCCGGTTGGGAATGAGTCAACACACGCTCACGAGCGATCGTCATGGTGGCATCGAGACGCTGGGCAATTGCAGTGAGCGATTGCCATTCTTCCATTGCCTGTGTGACCTGCGGGTGCCGGAGGCGCTCCTCTTCTTCCAGGCGTCGAATATCGGCGCTCCTGAGTGTTTCTTCTTCTTGCAGGTGTGCTAGGCGCTCATGCTGGACGTCAGCATCATCAGATCCGCGCTGAAGCCGATCTCGAGCAATCACCAGATCATCGGCAAGAAGACGCGCTTTTGCGTCGCGTACACGCGCTTGAATGAGCGAGGCTCGGCGTGCAATCTTCGCTTGGCGCGCAAGAGGACGCAGCTGACGCTCGATTTCTGAGGTGAGGTCGAGGACCCGGACCAAGTTTTGATCCATATCCCCAAGTTTTTTCAATGCGCGTTCTTTTCGCCTGCGGTGCTTGAGAACCCCCGCAGCCTCTTCAATGAAACCGCGGCGTTCTTCCGGCGTTGACGACAAGATCGTGTCGAGCTGCCCTTGCCCGACAATGACGTGCATTTGACGGCCCATACCGGTATCAGAAAGCAATTCTTGGATATCCAGGAGCCTGGCCGGAGTTCCATTAATTGCGTATTCGCTGCCACCGCCTCGGAAAAGAGTGCGACTGATGGTGACTTCGGAGTAGTCGATGGGAAGGAGGCCGTCACTGTTGTCGATGGTTAAGTCGACCTGTGCGCGGCCCAAAGGTGCGCGGCCCGAGGTTCCGGCAAAAATGACGTCGGCCATATTCGCGCCGCGAAGCGTTTTTACACCTTGCTCACCCATCACCCACGCTAAAGCGTCGACGACATTGGATTTTCCGGAACCATTCGGACCAACCACACAGGTGATCCCGGGTTCCAGGCGTAGAGTCGTTGCACTTGCGAAGGATTTAAATCCTCTCAGTGAAAGTGTTTTAAGGTGCACGAATCTAAGCCTAAAGCTTCCTGAAGATATTCAGCAGAATTTCGATCAACTTCCGTGTCCTTGGAGCATTTCCCGGACGCATCGCATTGCTTCTTCGCGCTCGAGGCCCTGCGCGCGGACATGGATGTGCTGGCCCTGGCGAACCCCCAAGGACATGAGCTCTAAAACAGAGGAGGCATCAACATCATTGATCCAGACCTGCGCATCCATTGGAGCAAGAGCTCGGACAAGAAGTGCGGCAGGACGGGCATGCAGGCCAGCAGGGTCACTGACTGTCATTTCTTCTTCAAGAATTTGCTGCGAGGTAATTTCAAAAATTCGGGAAGAAGATGGCTCCAGAACAACACTCGTGATTTGCGCAATTTCAGTGCGGGCGCGCTCCGCCAAGTCAATGGCGCTTTGACAGGCAGCAACCGCGACTTGGGCAAGCCCGCTACCACCGTGGGCTGCGACCGCAGCGGCAACCGTCCCTTCAACCAAGGGGGCAGTCACGCACATGCAATCTTTCGGGTTACCGCGCAGCTCAAGGACGGTCTGGGCGACCATGGTCGAAGAACCCAAGTCTGTCAGAAGAAGCACACCGCGCCGACACGAGTCGCTACCGGGCTTATGAACGCGTGCGAGCGCTCGATCAAGGGCATCTTCGACCTTGTTCATAGACGTGCCTAAACCGCCAGTATCCTCCCCCGCAGCAATCTCGAAATGGATGTCGGGAGCCATTTGAGAGGCAAGTTCAACAACGCCTTCAGCAAGTTCCTGACTGTGCGAGATGATCACGAATGCAACACACGCCATTGTTATGTCCTAATCGTCGGCGGCAGCGCGGGCTGCCTGCATGATGATGATTGCTGAAGAAACAGCCCCCGGATCCACGTGTCCGATCGAGCGTTCTCCAAGATAAGACGCACGTCCTTTGAGCGCCTTCATCCCCTCGGTCAGTGCAGCTCCACGCTGTGCGGCATGCGCAGCGGCTTGCAGTACCTCGTTAACGTTTTTTCCTTGCGAGGCCAATTCTCGTGCGATTTGGGCCGCGGGAAGCCATGCGTCGAGCATGGTTTTATCGCCAGCACTTGCATTACCGCGCTGTGAAATTCCTTCGGCAATAGCCTCATACAAGACTGCGATCGCCTCACTGTCCGGACAATCTGAATTCTGCGCAAGGGCACGGCCACCTCTGAGAAAACCAGTGCCGTATAGGGGCCCGGAGGCTCCCCCAACATGAGTCATCAGAGTCTTCGCAACCAAGGTGAGTCCTTCGCACAGTGAATTCCACTCGGAATCTGCGAGGGCGTTCTCAACCTGGGTAAAACCACGTGTGATGTTCGTACCGTGGTCACCGTCACCGATTTGACGGTCAAGTTCGGTCAGGCGTTCTTCTTCGCGAAGCAAGGAGGCTGCGCACAGACGCATCCACTGGGTAAACCACTGTGTGTTGATGGTGTTCATTTCATTCACTCCATGCGGGGGCAAGGGTCGGAGCATCATAAAGGGTAAGGATATCCGGACGCGCGCGCATTAAGGTCAGCGACAGACCGTCCATATCGTCACTGGTGACAAAACGCCCACTCTTCATACGAGCGATAGTTTCGCCAGTGCAACGTGCATATTCTTCTATTGCGGAGCACGCATATTTCAGGTCTTCCTCAGGGGCAGACCCCAAGTTATTCACCAGAACGATCACTTCTTCGCTGCCTGGAGGAAGTTGGCTAAAAACTTCCTGAACAGCTTGAAAAATGACCTCGGAGCGCGTCGAATACGGAAGCGTTGAAACGCCCTTTTCTCCGTGGATTCCAACTCCCATTTCGGCATGCCCTTTGGCAAGATCGAAGGAGAGCTTTCCGTCGGGCGTTGTAGGGGCACGGAAACAAATCCCATAGCTGACGATCGTCTGTTCAATTTCGGCTGCAACCTGGCCAAGCTCCTCGCTTGTCATTGCAAGCGAGGCACCGGCACCAAGAATTTTCTCGTAAAGGAGTGTGCCTGCAATCCCGCGCGCTCCTTGCGAAACCCCGCGAGTTGCTAGATCGTCATGAACGTATACCAACGTACAGGCAACGCCCGTGTCTTCAAGAAGCTCCACTGCCAGTTGAAAATTGAGCACATCCCCGGTGTAGTTCTTGACGATAGCAAGGACTTCTTCCGCAGGGGTCTCTTCGATCATTCGAGTGAGGAGCTGAGCAATATCCGTGGCAGAAGGCGCAGTAAAGTGTTCTCCGGTCGCGCAGCCACTGAGCATCCCTTGGCCAAGGAAGCCCGAATCCATGGGTTCATGTCCCCCGCCACCACCAGATATCACGGCGACAGGAACAGAGGGTGATGAGCTCACGGCAAGCTCTGTGCGCGAGTGAGTCACCCCTATCTACCCCCTGAGCTGGATTTACTCAAAATCATGCCATGCTCGCAGTGAAATTACTAGGGGCGAATTCCCATGAGACGCAGGACTTCCCCAGCTAAGAGGACTGAGCCAAAAACGACAACGCCGGTTGCGGGGGCACTCTCATCCCCGGCCTCGCCAAGGTTAACAGCAGCGGCAATTGCTTCGAGGATATCTTCGTGGACTTCCACGCGGTCTTCCCCGAAAACATCGCGCGCGATTTCGGCAATTTCTTCGGCCGGCTTAGCGCGCACTCCGGGCATCTGTGTAACCACGAGGGAATCAAGATAGGGCTCAACCTCGCCGAGCACTCCTTCGATATCCTTATCCCCCATCCCCGAATAGACGCCAGCAATGCGTTCAAAGTCGAAGGCCTCGGAAATGGATTCACCCAGGGTGTGGGCACCGGCAGGATTATGCGCGGCGTCAACAATAATCGTCGGCGAGTGGCGCACGACTTGCAGGCGCCCCGGTGAAGTAGCGGCAAGCATCCCGGCCTCGACAAGGCGAGCATCCAGCGCGCGCCCGCCCATGAAGGCCTCGACGGCTGCGATCGCAGCTGCAGCATTATTCGCCTGGTAGCTACCAAATAGGGGAACGAAAACGTCCTCATAGACTGCTGCAGGGGTACGGACGGTAATCATTTGCCCGCCGACCCCAAGCTGGCGATCAAGGACTTCAAAGTCTCGACCTTCAAGGCGAACAATTGCATCGACGCTGGCCGCACGCTCTTCGATCACCCGCAGGGCTTCTTCCTCTTGGCGGGCAACGATCACGATCTGACCGGGCTTGATGATTCCTGCCTTTTCTTCTGCGATCTCGCGAATGGTCGATCCGAGCCACTTTTCATGGTCGATCGCAATGGGCATGATGACGCTGACTCCGGCATCGATCACGTTCGTCGCGTCCCATCTACCTCCCATTCCGACTTCGACGACGGCAGCATCGACTGGGTGATCAGCAAAGGCTGCGAAAGCCATAACAGTGAAGACTTCAAAGAATGACAGACGGGTTCCATCTGTTTCGGCGTGAGCACGATCAACCATTTCGATATAGGGAGCAATATCGTCCCACGTGCGCACAAATTCTTCTGCAGAGATCGATTCTTGTTCGATGGTGATTCTCTCGCGAACATCAACGAGGTGCGGAGAGGTGAATCGCCCGGTTCGCACGCCGCTTGCCGCCAAAAGCGCATCAATCATGCGCGTTGTTGAGGTCTTACCATTTGTGCCGGTGATGTGCACGCTGGGATAGCTATTTTGGGGATCTCCCAAGATATCGAGCGTTTCTTTCACGCGATCCAAGGTTGGCTGAACCTGATGTTCGGGGACCCTCGCGATGATTTCTTGATAGATTTCCTCGACGCGGGCTTCAAGTCGCGCGCTGTGGGCAGCATCCGAAAGAGCTTCGCGGTGTGCGTCTTCTGCTCGGCGCTCGGCAAGTTCTTCTTCCCAGTCTTCTCCCCACTGGGAGTAGTCGCCTTCAAGCTCGGCGAGGATCGAAGGATCTGGACCTAGGAGCATGGAGTTCAGCGCCAGCGCTTCGAGGGCAAGATCGCGTTCGTCGGGCTCACTATCGACTGGCTCAGTGTCAAAATCCTCTTCGTCAACGCGATCGGCTTCTTCAAGGTAGGGAATGAGGTCTGCTGGGATTGTCCCCGGACGCTGCTCTTCATGCGAAGAGGGAGCGGCTTGCTCTGCCTCGTCATGCGAATGATTCGCGAAGAATGATTCCCCAGTCATGAGTCCTCCCTAAGTTGAGCTGTGCCTATTCTATCGACGAGGCCATGGGGGCGCCGCGTTTGTGGGTATCGTTGCGCGGATGGGAAGGAAGAGATTTCGCCCAGATGCGTGCTGGAAAGTAGACTGAGACCACTTAATCGTTAAACGAGGGAGATGTGCGAGGAGCTTATGTCTGATTTTCCACCAAATTCCGGATACCCAGCTCCCCAGGGTCCTCCTGTGATCCCTCAAGGCGGAGTCTATCCGCAGCCACAAGCTCCTTATCAGGCTCCTCAAGCTCCGTATGCCGAACCTCCACGGAACCCCACTTCTAAGGGACCGATCATCGCGTGGATTGCCGTACTGACCGTTCTTGCATTGGTCGTTGTCTTTTTCTTGTGGCACACGTCCGGCCGCGGTACCTCACCGACGCCAAGTCCAAGTGCCCCTGATCCCTCGTCTTTCTCATCTGCCACCCCCAATCCGAACCCTTCACAGTCCGTCGATGATGGGATCGATGAAGAAACCATTTCGGGAAGCCGTGGAGCTTGCTGGAGCGAAGCCACCAAGTCCGGGAAGGTGGACGCCATCAACGAGATCAAAACAAAGTCAGTGCACTTTGAAGGAAAATTCGGCAACGGCGACATGAAGTACACGTACACTGGCACCTTGACCGGATTTGCAAAAGGTTCATCTTCAAAGAGCAGCTTTGAGATCGTCTGCAGCGTTGTTCACGCTCAAGCAAGCGACACCTTCAACGTTGTTGGAGATGTGGCTCTTACGCCGCTCACCGATCCCTCACAATCTTCTTCTCCGGCTCCGACACCGACTAGGAAGTTTGATGACATCGATGAGAAAACATGGATGATCATCTTTGAAAAGTGCTCAAACGCTTCTTCTCAGTCCATTCGTGACGATTACAAAGTCATGGCAGTGTCACTCGATGACCTCAAGAAAACCGCGACATTAAGTAATGGCAATGAGCTGTACGAGCTGACCGGAACAGTTCAAGCAGAACGTAAGTACAAGGAAGCTACCGATTTCTCTTCAAGCCTCTTCCAAATGAAGTGCACCGCGACTCATATGAAGGCAGATGATTCATATGACGTGAAGGCAGAGATTGACCCGAATCCGATCCAATGAACGAGGAACTCATGTCAGATTTCTCTCCCACCCCGGGCTACCCGGCTCCCCAAGGCAGCCCGCAATTTCCGCAAGGAAGCGTGTATCCACCGCCTCAGGGACAATATCCCTCTCCGCAAACGCCGAACCCACTGCCGGCAACTTCAAAGGGCATCATCAAGCTCATTGTCTGGATTTCAGTTGTCTTCGCACTTCTTGTGGTCGCAGCCTTCTTCGCCTGGCGAGCTTTAACTCCGGGAACATCTCCGACTCCAACCCCTGTATCACCCTCATCGAATGCCACTGCTTCTTCTAACACCGAAGAAAAAGTTGACGACTTCATCGGACAAAGTGTGGTTACTAACTGCAGGATCGGCGTGTTAAACACCTCTCGGTTCCCCAAGTTCGAAGGAATCCGGGCGCTGACGATCAAAGAAATCGGACGCTACGGTGATGTCGGCACCCAATACATGATGACCGGTTTAGTTTCGGGATCAAGCGAATCCAATGCCATAGAAACCTATCGAATGACGTGTACCACTGTTGTGGCAGACGAACCAGCTAAGGTCGAGCTCGGCTTTGTCTTCGATACCACCAGCGTAGAGATTGAGCCCAAGCCTGTTTCAACCCCCGCTGTCTCAGATAGTTCAACTCCGACACCCGTTGTTAAGAAGACGCCATGAGTGATTTCACGCCTTACCCCGAATACCCTTATCCCCAGGGAGCACCACAGTTTCCACAAGGCGGAGCATACCCGCCGTTCCAGGGACAATACCAACCCCAGCAATCCCCATATCCTGCCGCTCCAAAGCCCCCAGTAAATAGAGGGCCGCTCATGATCTGGGTTGCGATTGCTGCGGTCCTGGCGTTGGTTGCTGTCTTTTTCTTGTGGCGCAGTTCCACGCCTCAGGTGGCACCGACTCCTGCGCCGACATCTGCGTCACCTGTTCCAAGCGAATCAACGTCAAGTGCGTCCCACTCAGCTTCGCCAACGAAGAAAAAGACTTCTGCTACGCCGGAACCTACTCGCTTCCCCGGCATCGACTACAACACGGCGATTCTCGTTCAGAATAGCTGCACCGATGCCATTAAACAGTATGTTGACCAGAAGTACGACCGAACCGAAATCAAAGACATGTATAGGTCTGAGACTCCGAACGGAGACATGAATTTCCTCGTTTCGGTCTCCGGATACAAAGGCGATACTCAGTACCTTCTTGAGTGCAAGGTTGCTCACCCTAGGTGGAGTGAAATCTGGGCGACGGAAGAGATCACTGTGCACGAAAATCCCGTAAAATAGGAGTTTTGTCTAGTTACTCCTCTCGAAACTGCAAGGGGAGTAACTAGATAAAGCTGTATCCGCCATCTGTAGTAGTAAAAGAGAATTATTAGATGTCTAACTTCACTCCGGCACCAGGATCCCCAAGCCCTCAACCCTACGGCGGCGGGTACACTCCCCAAGGTTCTTATCCCCAAGCTCCATATCCTCAAGGCCAGTATCAGGCACCACAGGGAGGTTTCCAGCCTCAGCAAGGACCATATCCGCCTGCGCCTCGGTCAACATTCAACAAAGGCCCTCTATACGTGTGGATCGCAGTAGTTGCGGTTCTTGTACTCCTTCTTGCCTTCTTCCTGTGGAGGTCTTCGAGCACGAGCGTTTCGCCCGCGCCCACTCCGTCTATTTCTTCCCCCACACCCGTTCCCACTTCTTCCAAGCCGACACCCAAGCCGACCTCTCCTTCACCCAAACCCAAGACTTCAACGACTGCGTCAAAATCTCCCACGGCAAAATCATCCTCGCCAAGCCCCTCTAAGACTCGCCACGAGGGAATCGATGACAAAACTGCGATGCTCATTGAAAAATCTTGTTCGATCACTGCCAAACTGAACAGCACTCGCCCCATTAACGTCGTCTTTGTCGACGAAATTCAGATCGGCGAAACGCGTTCGAATGGTGACCAGCAATATAACGTCAAGGGCCATGCCTTCGAAGGACAAACCAAGTATGAGGCTCGCTGCACGGTCGTCCATGTAAAAGATGGTGACCTGTGGAAGACAGAGGATTCATCGATTGGGACAGATCCGATTGAGTGAGGGGCATTTTTCGTTCCACGGCGAGAAGTGATCTTGCTAGGAAGGACATCGGCGCTGTCAATTTGCATCCTGCTCACAGAAAGGAGAGCGCATGTCTGATTTCACCCCAAATTCGGGAGATTCCGCTCCCCAAGGAACTCCATTTGTTCCTCAGGATGGAGAATATCGGACATCCGAGGACGAGCAGCAGCTGCCAATGCCTCCTCACGATGAGCTTCCAAGAGAAAACATCGCTAAGGGACCAATCGTTACGTGGATCGCAGCTCTCACCATTTTGGCGTTGATTGTTGTCTTCTTCATGTGGCGCAATAGTTCCACTCAGAAGGTTCAACCAGCACCGACTCCAAGCACGTCATCATCGGTTCCATTACCGTCAGCGTCTCTCCCCGACTGGATTCCACCCCATCCTATTGACGATGGCATCGATGAAGACACTATTGAGAAGGTCCAAAGTAAATGCGCCAATGCGTCACAGACATCCGGAAAGATGGACCTCCTCCTCCAGATCAAAACCAAGACGCTCAGAATTACCGATAAAAATACCGCCGGGAAGGTGAAGTACACCTACACCGCCACGGTGACGGGCTATGCCAAGGGATCCTCAGTCCAAAGCAGGTACGAAATCACCTGCCCTGTCACTTATGTCGAGGCCAGCGATACTTTCAACGTTGACGGGGCAGTCGATCTCACCCTGCTTCCCGCCGCGTCTCAATCATTCTTCCCCACCCCGACACCAACGACGAAGAACCGAGATGACGGTATCGATGAAAAGACATGGCTGATGATTACTTTCAAGTGTTCGAGTGCAGCCGCTCAGTCTCTCCGCGATGATTACCAATCCAAGGCTGTCTCTACGGATTATCTCAAGAAAACCGGAACACGCGACAACGGCGATGAAGAATACGAGGTTGACGGAACGGTACATGCAGAACGAAAGTACAAGGAAGATACCGATTTTTCGTCGGCCCTTTTCCACATGAAGTGCACAGCTACTCACGTGAAGGCAAGTGACTCATATGAGATCAAAGCCTTTGTCGACCCGAATCCGCAGCAATGAACGAGGGACGCATGCCTGATTCCACCGTGCAATCCGGATACCCGGCTGGGCAAGAAGCTTCACCGCTCCCGCAGGGTAGCAGACCGATACTACTGCATGGGCAGTATACGGAGCAGCAGACGCCTCACTCTACGCAGCTAAAACCGCGAAACCCCCAAGGTAAAGCAATTGTGTGGATTGCAGTTGCGATAGTGCTTGCACTGATTATTGGCTTCTTCCTGTGGCATTCCTCCACGCGAGGAGCCTCACCGGTTCCAACACCGGGACCAAGCTCATTGAGCGCAACTTCCTCACCGTCTTCCTCCCCTGAACAACCAGTAGGAGAATCGATTGGGAGACAAGTTGTTAGCCGGTGCAGCATGGAGATCAAGAATACTCCCGGCTTCTCACTGGTAGGCATCCGAGCACTGAACATTACGAAGCTCGGACCATATGGCTCAGCCGGCACTCAATACATGATGACCGGAATAGTCTCAGGATCCATTGGAACAGAAGCTGTGCAAACCTATGACGTGACTTGCACAGCCGTGTTGAGTAAAGAAGTCCAAAGCATCAGTTTTTCGTTTGACACGACCAACGTGAAAATTGACCCCACTCCTTTGCCGACTCCAACAATCTCGGATAGTTCTTCGCCGACACCTACTCCTGTTGTCAGGATCACCCATGCCTAGTCTCATGCCTTCCGCCGACTCCCCCGTTCCTCAGGCATCTCCACATCTTCCACATGTCGAAACTTACGCTCCGCTCAAAAGATACGGCCAAGCACAACAATCTCCGCATCCAGAACCGGCAAAGTCCCCGACAAAGAAGCCTGTCATAATCTGGGTTGCACTCGTCATCATCGCGATAACCGCTGTCTTTTTCTTGTGGCGTAGCTTTCCATTTGCCCCATCACCTTCTGTGCAAGAAACATCAAAACCAACGCCCTCAAATTCTGTGGCACCGTCAGTTTCCGCGACTCAGCCTCATTACGAAAGCACTGATGCAGACGAAGAAGCGATTGTCGAGCAACAGTGCAGTCGTGCACTTAAAGAGAACCTCCAACGAAATATTAGCCTTACCTCTAAACGTTCCATCAGAAAGACCGCAGACGATAAGGGAATGGCTTACTACAGCGTGTACATGAATGTTTTCGAAGGAAACCAAAAGTACTACGCGCAGTGCAAAATAACTCACCCTCGCTGGAGCGATGTCTGGATAACAGAAGAGATCATCTTCGACGAAACTCCTCACCCCTAGACTCATCATCCATACACTCCACACGACCTCTGAGCACGTATGTGGTTTGCGCAGGAGTCCCCATGACATTTGTCATGGGGACTCCTGCATCAAAGGGCACTTCCGACCCCACCTCAACGCGCGCAGACTGAATGCCATGAACGCACAAGTAACGCCCGCCCTCCAGGCGACGAACATCCATCAGTCTTTCGGCCACGTCGACGCCCTGCGCGGCGTAAACCTGACCCTCATGCCCGGCGAAATCGTGGCGCTCCTCGGCGTCAACGGTGCGGGCAAGAGCACCTTCCTGGACATCGTCCTCGGCCTGGCCACCCCCACGCAGGGAGACATCAGCGTCTACGGCATGAGCCCGCGCGAGGCCGTGCGCCGCTCTCTGGTGAGCGCGATGCTTCAGACCGGGTCGATGCCGCGCGACGGGAAGGTCCGCAACACGATCGACCTGGTCGCTTCGATGCACGCTCACCCGATTCCCACCGACGAGCTCCTGGAGCGCACGAACCTCACGAAGCTCGCCAAGCGTCCCCTCAACAAGCTCTCCGGTGGCGAGCGTCAGCGCGTGCGCCTGGCCCTGGCTCTGGCCGGCAATCCGGATTTCCTGATCCTCGACGAGCCAACGGCCGGCATGGATGCGCTGGCGCGCCGCGCTTTCTGGGAGACGATGCGCGCCGAGGCCCAGGAGGGCCGCACGCTCCTCTTCGCCACGCACTACCTGACCGAGGCCCGCAAGGA
>CALLSD010000045.1 GCA_938014245.1 uncultured Actinomyces sp. | reverse complement strand
AGCGCGCTTCGTTCGGGACGAAGAGGCCGTGGGTTCAAATCCCGCCACCCCGACGTGATTCCCGCAGTATCTTTTGATGCTGCGGGATTTTTCTTACCCGTTTACACAGTCCCAACTTCTTCATTGTTCGCGCACGTCTGGCACCTGCCCTGATAGCGTGGCGCTATGAACGCTTCTCAACCAGCTCACCGCCCCTTTCTGGTGGCCGTCTGCCGTCCAGATGGCATTCTTGCGCGCGATGAGCTGGCCTCGATGAAGGCTATCGGCGGTCTTGACGATCGGGATCTTCACGCTCTTCCCCTTGTTGATGCGGCCTCCCCCCACCCGGCAAGCGACATCGACCTTGAGCAGTACTCGGGCGTGATCATCACGGGTTCTCCCTTCGGATTCGAGCACCCGCATGAGGACAAGACTGACGAGCACCTGCGCGTGGAGGAACGGATCGATGCTCTTGCCGCCATCCTCCTCGAGCGCGATTTCCCAACCTTTGGAATTTGCTTCGGTATTCAATCCCTTGCGCGTGCCTCAGGGGCTCCCCTCGTTCAAGGTTTCTCGGAAGACCTTCAAGCACCTGAGATTACTTTGACCGAGGCCGGGCGCGAAGATCCGCTCACCGGCGCTCTTCCCCCCACCTTCTACGCGTATACCGGGCACGCGGATGCCATCGGTACCATTCCCGCCGGCGCCGAGCTCTTGGCAACGGGCTCACGTTGCCACGTTCAGATCTTGCGTTGGGGCCACAATGTCTACGGCACTCAATTCCATCCTGAAATTACGCGTGAAGGTATGCATCTTCGCATTGATACCTACGGGGACACCTACTATCCTGCGGAAGAAAAGCCTGCCGTTATTGCACGCTGCGATGCGGCAGATACACAACCCGCCCACGACCTTTTGGCATCGTTTATCCACCGTTACAAGCGAGCCTGACGAGGGGGAGCTATGGCCATTTCTTTTGCTCAGTCCGAGCGTTCAACTTTGGGCGTGGAATGGGAACTCCAGCTGATCGATGTTGATTCCGAAGATCTGCGCCAGTGCGCGGAAGCCATTCTCAGCGAGATTTCTGCTCGCTATCCCGATGACACCTTGATCCACGGGGAGATGCTGCGCAATACGATCGAGTTGGTCTCGCGCAAACAGACCCGCGTGAGGGATGCGATCGCAGATCTCAATGAGGGCCTTGATCTCTTGCGTCCCGTCACATCCGCACTTCGCGTGGACCTCACGGGCGCTGGTTCGCACCCCTTCGCCAACCCCGCTCACCAGCGTGTTTCCGACTCCGAGCGCTACGCCGAACTCGTCAATCGCACGCAGTTTTGGGGTCGCCAGATGCTGCTCTTCGGTACCCACGTCCATGTTGGGATCGAGGACCGCTCAAAGGTTCTTCCGCTGCTGGGGTTTCTCGCAACCCACCTTGGCAGGCTCCAAGCGCTCTCGGCCTCGTCGCCCTACTGGGCGAGCACGGATACGGGGTACTGCGATAACCGTGCGATGGTCTTCCAGCAACTGCCTACCGCTGGGGTTCCACAGCTCTTCACCAGGTGGGAGGAGCTTGAGGGCTATACCCAAGACATGAAGAAGACCGGAATCATCTCAAAGTTTGATGAGATCCGCTGGGATATTCGCCCCTCGCCCAGGCTTGGAACCCTCGAGGTTCGCGTCTGCGACTCTGCCTCCAATGTTGCCGAAATTGGTGCGATCACTGCACTGATCCACTGCCTCGTCGAATATGGTTCGCGCATCCTAGACCGCGGTGAGGAACTACCCCGGACATCGCCGTGGTTCCTCGCGGAGAACAAGTGGCGCGCGGCGCGATATGGAATGGATGCCGTCCTCATCGAAGACATCCACGGCAACGAACGGCATATCGACGATCTTCTTGACGAGACTGTGCGCGAATTGGAGCCCATCGCTGATGATCTTCAGTGCCAAGAGGAACTCGACTTTATCCACACGCTGCGCAGTATCGGTGTGGGTTATCAGCGTCAGAAAGCGGTCGCCGAGGCCTGTGGCAGCCTCGAGGCCGTGGTCACTCACTTGCGCGCTGAGACCGCAGCTGGACGCCCGCTTACCCCGCAAGTGACAGCTGGGATCTCTACGGAAGGTGCGCGTCCGCCTCGTCCGGGAAACCGGAAGTAAACGCAGACAATAAAAAGTGGGCGACGCAGCATTTCGCGCGCGTCGCCCACTTTTTCATGCCCGCAAAGAGCGGGATTTTTGGTGAGACTTAGGTCAGCCCTGCTTGCCGAAACGGCGGAAGAACATGGCTAAGAGTGCACCAGAGAGGTTGTGCCAAACCGAGAAGACTGCGCCAGGAAGCGCGGCCTCGGGGCTGAAGTACTTCGTTGCCAAACCGGCTGCCAGACCCGAGTTCTGCATGCCGACTTCGATTGCGGTCGTACGGGCTGCACGGTAATCGCCGCCCGAGATACGGCCTGCGAAGTATCCGAAGAAGTAGCCCAGCAGGTTGTGGAGGATCACCACGATGAAGACGATGAGCGCGGATTCGATGATCTTATCGGCGGACTTACCAACGACTGCTGCCAGCACATAGGAGATGCCAAGGACGGAGATCCAGGGAAGAGCCGGGAGGATCTTTTCAACGTAGCGGCCAGCAAGCATACGGACGACGATACCTGCGATGACGGGGATCAGAACGATCTGAACAATTGCGAGCGCCATGCTCTTTGCATCAACGGGCATGTACTGACCGGCAAGCCACTTGGTGAGCAGGGGAGTCATGAAGGGTGCCAGGAGAGTGGAAATCGATGTCATGGTCACCGAGAGCGCAACGTCACCCTTTGCCAGGTAGGAGATGACATTCGAGGCGGTACCGCCCGGAGCGCAACCGACCAGAATGACGCCGGCAGCAATTGCGGGATCAAGGTGGAGCAGCTTGGCCAGGAGGAAGGCAACTCCAGGCATAATGACGTACTGCGCGATAACACCGACGATGACGGGCAAGGGACGCTTCACGACAAGAGCAAAGTCAGGAAGGGTCAGGGTCAAGCCCATGCCGAACATGATGATGCCCAGGCCAATATTCACACCTGAGGCGAGCTTTGCTGCATGGGTCGGGAAAATCAGGCCCAGAGCGAATGCCGCAATAATAATGAGCGGAAATACGGTGACCGCAATGCGGGCAGAACGATCTTCTTGAGAAAGCTCGGGCTGAGCAGCAACCGAGGATGGGACGGTTTCTTCGCGTGTATCGTTTGTTGACATACCTATAACATTGCGCCGATAATTCAGTTCGCGAAAATTTCATCTCAGAGCATGGGATATCGGTGAGCGCTCGCACACTTTCCGCACATTTCTTAGGTTTCCCTAAGTGAAGAGGCCCACTACACTGTTGCCCATGAATCAACGTGGCTCGAAGATGCGAAGCTTGGTCCGGCGCGGATGGCTCTCAAACGAACACGGCGCCTGGGTCATGACAATTCTTCCGATCGCCGTCGGAATATGCACCGTCCATCCTCAGCCCATTCAATTCCTGCTCCTTGCAGCTTGGACCGCCGCCTATTGCAGCTTCCATGCCCTGAGCCTGTATTGGGCGGCCTCTCCCAAGCGGCGCCGCACCTACCTTCCCGCTTTCCTCACCTGGGCGGGCATAGCTGTCGTGTGCGGGGTTCCGGTTATTGCCATGCACCCGCATGCCATCGCGCGGATCATCATTCCCATCACCGTGTTTTGCGCAGTTGCAACTTACGAGGCCTTCCGCAAGCGCCGCCGTTCCATTGCTTCCCACGTGTCGAGCGTTCTTGCGAGTTCGTGCACCCTCCCCCTGTCGATCTGGATTACCTCAGAGAGCTATTCTCAGTTCAAACTCTGGTGCGCAGCGGTAGCCGTCGCCGCCTACATGCTGGGATCTATCGTCTACGTCCGCTCCCTCATCCGAGGGGCAAATAAGATATCGGTGTATATCGTCTCCGTTGCTTGGCACTTGGCACTTGTGGTCGCGTGCCTGATCGGAGTACTCATGCATATTCTTCCCGGTGGAGTACTCCTGGCTTTCGTCGTGATCGCCCTGCGCGCGATCCTTATCCCTGCACTGCATAAGATCAAGCACCTCAAGATTCCTCCCTTGGTTATCGGTCTTGGAGAATATGTCTCCTGTGCCTGCCTCTTTTCTGCGGTCCTGGCAATCGTCGCCTAGTCGGCAATTGGCCGATCAGTGATAATGGGGCGTATGAACTTTATTCTGCGTCTCATTGGAACGGCGCTGGGCCTATGGGTCTCAGCTGCTCTTGTCCCGGGAATTACCATTGCGCACGGTACGTCCATGACGGAAACCGTTGTCATTTTGGGGTTGATTGCACTGGTATTCACCGTCGTAAACTCCATCGTTCGACCTCTCATTCAGGTTCTTGCCTTCCCGCTCTACATCCTCACCTTCGGCCTTTTCGCCCTGATCACAAACGGCATTGGCTTCCTGGTGGCGGGTTCGATTGCAGACTCCATGGGCCTGCCCTTCTCCGTTTCCGGCCTTGGCGCGGCCGTCATTGGTGCCATCATTACCGCTGTTGTCTCCTCGCTTTTTGGAGGACTCACGGGCGCTAAGAAGAAGTAATTCACTGGCGCCGCCTGGCCTTGGGCCACTTCTTAAGAAACTCGGCGGGTATCAAAAATGTAGGAACGCGTGCGCGTCGCCTCGGTGATACCCAGCCGAGTTCTTCTTTCCTCTTCCCAGTGATGCACCCCCTCGATATTGCGATAGCGGCCCGCATCCGCCAATTCGCACTCTCGAATTGCTTCGGTGTAGGTCGAAATATCGTGAGCGGCAATGGGATTGTCCTGCCCCTGTTTTCTCTCTAAGTGCTCACTGTCAAACTGCAGGGTCAATGCGTGGCCGCGATTCGCATTCGCTCCACCATCAAGTGCGGGGACAATGTCACGCGTGTTTTCCATATTCAGCATGGGAACACTTGAGTCGGGATGGAATCCCGCGACCGGTGACCCTGCGGTCAGCACCGAGGCAACGCGGTAGTGCGAGCGCACCTGCGGATCTGCGGCCAACTGTGCGGCAATAATCCCACCTTGAGAGTGACCCACAAACTCAACGGGCTCATCGGACTTGATCCCCGCCATATCCATAGAAGTTTTTACTGCCCTGAGCTGATCGGAATTGGATTGCCCAACTGCTTGAAGATTCGTCAGCATATCTTGGGGATTATCTTCGCCCGGCCCCCACTTTTGCGTCCCCCTGATCATGACCGACCACGCGCGGTGTTCAGTCCCTTCTGCGTCCACCGTCACGTGCTGAAGGATCTCAATTTGTCCCTCGTCTGCACTGGAGCGGAGTTGCCCGATACGTTCCAATGCCTCCGAGGCCTTCAACGGGGTTTCGACCTTCTCCTGCTTGGCACCCGCCTGGGGACGCGAAATTTGCGATTGAGGAGAGGCAGTATGCGGTGGATAAGCTGCTAAAGCGTTAACCGCATAGACGACCACGCCGAAAGAACCGCAATATTCCATTGGACGCCCTCCCTGCACGACTCCCGAGAGTACTCGGCTTGTTGGCCCGGGCGGCGCGCCATCGGGAAGGTTCTGCGCTGAAATCCTCACTCCCGAATGGCGACCAAACATCAACCATCCCATTGCCGCATATAGCGTTGACATTTGTGCAGCAGCATCTCGAGTGACCTCAACGTCCGAGCGCGATGAAGTCCCGTTGACCAGCCGAGATAGTTCAGCAACATCCATTTGTGTACGTAACCCCAAAGACGCATCCGATGGCTGGTGAACAAAGGACAATCCGTGGGTACTGATGGTCGTTATCCCATGAAAGACGCCAAGCGGCGCAAAGAGGAAAGGAGCATAAGGATTGATGTATTTCCCAGCGCCTGCGATCTTTCGCGATGCCGTCAATCCTCCCGCCCACGAAAGCTCTCCCATTCTGCCCCCCAGCCTGTGCACGGTTTTCTGGTAGGAAGCGGCGTCGGCCTCGGCAGCGGCATGGATGGACGCAACGTAAGCAAGCCTGTCCGCACAACTACCAATCTGCTCGCTCAGTTGTGCACCCAGTGCACACAGACGTTGTAAAGCGCCCCCACACTGATGTGCACACAACTCCTGATTGAGCGAATGCGCCGCATCGAGCTGACTATCAAGGGCCTCGCGAATCCTTCGCAGGAATAGAACATCGTCGACAAGCGCCTCGGTATCAATGCGCGTTGTATCCGAAGAAACCACCATCCATGACACGCACTGCCCACTCATGTCTGAGCCCCCGCTGCCGCGCTCTCAATTTCGGCTAGGTCGCGCACTTCGATTGCCAACGCCGCCCACACCCGACAGTCATTGCGAATCTGCTCAATTTCTGCGCGCGCCCCTTCACTTCCCTGCCCCGTCCACGAATCAAAAGAATGAGCACGCAGTTCTTCGCTGATCGCAACGCAATTGTCTTCAATCACCTTCAGTGACTGGCACACCGCAATGAACCACATGAGCTCAGCCTAAAATTGCCTACCCCGCCCCCACAGAGCGCACCAAAAATCTGTGGAAAACGCCGATGACGGTGCATCCCTGTGGATAGACCTTCCTTCTGACGCGAGTGCCCGCATGGCACGATGCCGCAGGTCTGAGATGATTAAGACATGACATCGCAGCAGGAATCCATGTTTTCACCCGAGACCGGATATGCAGACTTGGCGGCAGCAGGCCAAGCTTTGTCGCCCCTCGATGGCCGCTATCGCCAGCACACGCAGGAACTGACCCAGTACCTTTCCGAGGCCGCGCTCAACCGCACCCGCATCTATGTTGAGATCGAGTGGATGATTGAGCTCCTTCGCCGCGGGGTCATTGCCCACGCTCCCTTGCTCTCTGACGCTGAGGTTGACTATTTGCACGCGCTTCCGCGGGAATTCAACGCTGATTCCATTGCCGAACTCGCCCAAATCGAAGCCGAAACCCGTCACGATGTCAAAGCAGTCGAGTACTACATCGACAATCGACTTGAAGAAGCGCGTTCCCTCCTTGGTCCCGATACGGTCCTTCCCCAGCTGCGTCCTCTGGTTCACATCTTCGCAACCTCCGAAGACATCAATAACCTTGCACACGCGCTGAACATTCAAGCCGCAGTCCGCCAGGTCTGGTTGCCGCGCGCACGTGGGCTTCTTGCGCGCTTGCTTGATTGTGCCGAGGCCGGCGCCGGGATCCCCATGCTTGCGCGAACGCACGGTCAGCCGGCGACTCCGGTCACGATCGGCAAGGAATTGGCTGTCTTCGTCTACCGACTTTCCCGCCAAATTTCACGCATCGAAGACACTGAGTACCTGGGGAAGATGAACGGTGCGACGGGCACCTGGGCAGCGCACCGCGTCGCCTTGCCCGCTGTCCCGTGGCCACTGCTCACGAAGGACTTTGTTGAGCGGCTGGGATTGTCGTGGAATCCGCTGACAACTCAGATCGAGTCCCATGACTGGCAAAGCGAGCTCTACAGCGATATTTCGCGCTTTGGTCGCATCGCCCACAACCTTGCAACGGATTGCTGGACCTACATTTCCATGGGCTACTTCCACCAAAAGTTGGGTGCTCAGGGTTCCACGGGCTCTTCGACGATGCCTCACAAGGTCAATCCGATTCGCTTCGAGAATGCTGAGGCTAACTTTGAGATCGCCTCGTCTCTTCTTGAAACGCTTGCGGCGACCCTGGTGACCTCGCGACTTCAGCGTGATCTCACGGATTCGTCAACCCAGCGTAATATCGGCGTTGCCCTTGGCCACTCTCTTGTCGCAATCGATAATTTGACCCGCGGCCTTGAGGGCATTGAGTTGAACGCCCAGATCATGTCCGCCGAGCTCGATGAGCATTGGGAAGTCATTTCCGAGGCCATTCAACAGGTGATGCGTCTTGCTTCCCTTGAGGGACGTCAGGGGATGGACAACCCGTATGAGCGCATGAAGGAACTCACTCGCGGACACGATATCGACGCCACTCGCCTGCGCGATTTCGTTTCATCGCTGGATCTTCCTCAGGACGCGAAAGACCGACTGATGGAGCTCACTCCCGCGAGTTATACCGGGTATGCCCCAGACATGGTTGAGTGGATCAGCGCTGAGTGAAGCGCCCACCCGCTTGCTTAGGCGGGTGTCCATCCTCGGTCGATAGCCGGGGCTCCGAGTCGTTCGAAGAGTTCTTCGGGGCGTACCTGGAGCGCAGAGTAGCCGAGGTCCCGCATATCGACCGTGTCTTCGCCATTGACGTTCATGCGTCCTTGGATGCCGATTGGTGCAATTTCGGGATTCTTCCACACGGCGCGCACCACAGCCTCAAGAAGCTTTCGGGCACAGTCGACGCGATCATCATCTATTGGCTGCTTTTCTTCCATGTTGATCGAAAAGCTCACCATGGTCGGTTTGCCAAAGCCCTCGTTCACCTGAACCTGGCAGCTTGTGCACGCCCACGGCTGCGCGCTTTGTTCGAGTACATCTTCAATCAAGGCTTGAAAACGTTCGGATCGTCCGCTTCGATCCGTCGGACGCAAACGCGTGAGTGCCGCCCCCACCCCGAAGCTTGCCACACCCAAGGCGGCAAGGCCGAGTCGGTTGGATATACGAGGAAGTGAAATCTGCTCTGCCCCTTGCTGGACAATCCCAAGGATTCGCGCAATTGAACGATTCTGCGCCATCAGTTCCCCCCGTGAGAATTCTGGTCACCATCAGCTGCGGTGTCCTGCGATTGAGCGGTGTCAAGGACATTCACCCTGGCCCAGACACTTCCGTGCGGGTCATCGAGTTCTTGCCAAATGTCATAGAGACGAACGCGCGTGGGTTCGCCATCACGGGGCAGCATTTCTTGCAGTGCGCGGATCGCTTGTCCCACGCGGTCCCATCGCGTCACCTCTGACCTGCGTTCCAAGCGGCCAACCGTCTCGGTGTAGGTCGATGAGGAGTGTGCATAGTACAGGGGTTGTATCCGCGGCTGAGTCAGGTTTCGTCCAACCATGACCCGCTGATCGCGGATACGTGCGCCAGCTCCATCAGTCGATGGGACAACATCTTGATCGTGTGCGACATCCACCATGACGACATCGGAACGCAGACATGCCCGGTGCCCCGGCGAGCCAAGCCCCAAAATCCCCTGGACCTTGACCCCGACATCCTCTGGGGACAAACTTCCCAGATTGACTGCAATGAGGCCACCCTGCGAGTGGGCAACGATGATGATGGGCTCGTTTGCGTAGTCGGATGGATCGATGCCGTCTTCACTCATTGCTTGGTGAAGAGCGCGAATAATGCCCATTCGCATGGATGAACTCAGTCCCAAAGCTTCGCGGATATTGGTTTCCATATCCGCGGGGTTAGGGGTCGATGGCGTATCAAAGTGGTTCGTTCCCGGAATCGACACTAACCAGCGCCGCTGCTCACCTTCGCCGACCCTGGTGATTTTGATCGATTGACCGTACGTTCCCGCCCAGTACAGGTCATCAATATCTGCTGCCATGTCCTGAAGAGAGTGCGGAGCCCACAGGCGATGAGCCGAAGACGTGGGGTGTCCGGGATACTCGATGATCTCCGGCCCCATCTCAGAGTCAAAGTACTTATCCGCGTGAGCGGCTCCACCCGTCATTTGCCCCAGGGATGTTCCCGCAATAAGCATCCCTGCCATGAGTGCTTCATAGCCATTTCGAGGCGTTACTTGGGCAAGACGCTGAAGCTTCCCACTGCGATCCCATCCCACGATCGCATCGAATGCCGCTGCCGCATGAACGATGGCGCCGGCTGTTCCGGCGATTGAGGCGAGTACGCGCACGAAAAGAACATCGAGTCCGGGTTCGCGGAAGAAAATCGATTGAGATTGCTCCGAGACTTCTTCGCCGAGGCGGTCAGATTGCATGCGCAAACGGCTGCGAATATCCGTGGGAAGAAATCCCATTGCCGAGGCCGCACCAACTGCGAGCGCTGAAAGGAGCTTGGGGGCAAGTGGGATCAGCTTCGCGCGCAGGTAGAAGGAGGAGAGAGAGTGCGGAGCGCGCCTGCGTGCGTAGTAGTTGCGATAGCGTCGCGTTTTCATGAGTCCCTCCTTCCCTTCACGATAGCCTAAACCCGCATGGGTGCAGGTGGGGACAGTTTGAGGTCATGCTACTGGATTCATAGTCATATCCACTGTTAGAATTTTCCAGAATGTCTCGCGCTTTTCCGTGAAATTTGGCAGCCCGTAGAAAGAAGACCTCCATGAAGCGTTCGTCATACCGCGTATTCGCACTGTGCAGCGTTCCCGTACTCGCCGGTGCAATTCTTGTCGGCGGCGGCAGTTTCCACAGCTCACAGGCGTCAACTGACATCCCGATTTCTGTCTCGGGGGAGGTCTACACTCCCGGAAGCGACATCGTGACTCTACCCGCCGATGTTGATCCCGCACAGCCTGCCGCCCTTGTCTGCCGTGGAGCTTCTCCCAAGGACAGCTACGCTATTGGCTTCCAGGGCGTTCTCGATATGACCGATGTGTGGACAAATTACGAAGACATGGCTACCTATGGCCGCCTCACGAATCCCGCTGCTTTCAACCGTTTGGTCATCACCGGTGAGTGGACGACCAGCATGACCGTTGACACGAATGATGTCGATATCGACACTGCCGCTTACACGGTCGAGGCAGTACAAAAGCAGTTCGAGAAGGCCAATGCCGCAACTGGTGAGGCTTTCTCAAAGGCAATGCGCGTCCAGAGCGTTTCGGTCGTGAATGGTACCTTCTCTGCTACCTACCGTCTCATGCACCAAGATGCCAGCGGAAATTGGGTCGATGGAACCACTGCCGGCGCCTTGGAAGACGCGTCCATGCGTCCTAACAAGGTGTACTTCCCGAGCCTCGAAGGAAGTCTGACGGTTTCTCAGGCGCGTATGAATGCCTCCGCAAGCTCATCGATTCAAGCAACCTCTCCGAGTGTCACCGGTAGCTTGGACATTCCCGCCCTTGCCCGGGTTCCTTTCCTCGCTGGCGTGCGCCCCGTGAACTTCACCAACGGTGTGGGGGCTCCTGTCACCATCGAGCTCAAGCAGCAACCCTCACTCACGGTCACCTACTCCTCCGATGATGCGGCACATGCGCTTCCCGTGGAGATCACCGCAATGGAGTACACACAAGAAGGCGCGATTGGATCTGCTCCCGTCACTGACTTGCCTCGCCCGGCAAAGACTGTCGTCGACACCGCTGATATCCAGTGGGATTGGAAGGCAAACGCGGGCATGACTCGCACCCAGTCCGCCTGCGGTGGCGTCACCTACAACACGAAGTGGACCCCGACCCTCAAGCAAACGTCTTCCCCCACTCCGGGTGCAACTTCTTCTCCGTCGATCCCCGCCGCGGTCCCTTCAGGAAACCCGAAGAGTCCCTTGGCGCGCACAGGTGTGGCTGACTTCGTCCTTCCGCTGGGCGGTCTGCTCGCCCTCGCAGGTGTGGCCACCGTTGCTACGACGCGTCGGCGCGCATAACTGATTGCGCACACGAGGCGCCAGCGGCCTCGGCGCTCAACAAAGTCACTGTCCCCCTACTTCGGCACCGCTTCGGAGTGGGGGGACAGACATTTTTCCCTCTTGACGCATATACCCCCCGGGGGTATATTTCGAAACACAAGGAGGATCACTATGGCTCACGGATACACCGAAGAAACCGAGCATTACCTCAAGCGCCTACGCAGAATCGAAGGCCAGCTGAGGGGCCTGCAGCGCATGGTTGCAGAGGACACCTACTGCATTGATGTCCTCACGCAAATCTCTGCAGTGCAGTCCGCTCTGGACTCCGTCGCACTGGGCCTCCTTGAAGACCACATGAACCACTGCGTTCTTCACGCCGCTCAACACAGCGAAGAAGAAGGACGCGAAAAGATCCAAGAAGCCACAAAGGCAATCGCGCGACTGGTGAAGTCCTAAGCGCACACCACACGTTTTCTCCTCCGTTTCCACCACCAAAGAAAGGCGCCATCATGGCACAGGAAATTGATCGCACTGTCGAGCTCTCCATCAACGGAATGACCTGCGGACACTGCGTCGCATCGGTCACCGAAGAACTCAAGGAGGTCCCCGGCGTTCTCGATGTTGAGGTCATCCTTAACTCCGGCGCGACCTCGAAGGCGACCGTCGTCACCAACACCGAACTCGACGACAACGCCCTGCGTGACGCCGTCTCCGAGGCCGGCTTCGAACTGGTCGGAATCACTCGCGACTTCTGACCCCTAACTAACCGGGGGGCGCCGCCAGGTGCCCCCCGGAATATCCCACGAACCACATACGACAGAATCGCTCAGAATGACTCCCGAAACTCGCCACACATCACCCGATACCGAAAGCGAACACTTAGGAGACGGCTTACTGCGCCGCGCCGCGGACTTGCGCAACCGCTTCCTTGTAACACTCCCCTTCACCGTCATCGTTCTGGGCCTGTCAATGGTTCCTACCCTCCAGTTCTCGGGCTGGCAGTGGGTCGTTGCCTTCGCCTCACTACCCGTCGTGATCTGGGGTGCGGCCCCCTTCCACCGCGCTGCCTTCCAAGCGGGCCTCCATGGATCTTCGACCATGGATACCCTGGTCTCCCTCGGCGTGATCGCATCGAGCCTATGGTCGTGGTACGCCCTCATTTTTGGCGGTGCAGGAATGCTGGGCATGCGCATGCAGATGTCGCTCATTCCCGCGCGCAGCCACGCGACGCACGCGGAAATCTACTTTGAGGGCGCCTGCGCAATCGTCACTTTCCTCCTTGCCGGCCGCCTGATGGAGGCACGGACGCGCTACCACTCCGGTGATGCCTTGCGTTCTCTTCTTGAGCTCGGTGCGAAGGATGCAATCCTCGTTGAAGGAAGTGGCGCGGATCGCCAGTTCCGCACCATCCCCGCAGCTGAACTTCGCGTCGGAGACCTCTTCCAGGTTCGCCCCGGAGACAAGGTTGCAACCGATGGCATCGTCGAAGAGGGCACCAGTGCTCTGGATACCTCGCTGATGACCGGCGAATCACTCCCGCGCGAAGTATCCCCCGGCAGCGCAGTCACGGGAGGTACCCTCAACACCTCGGGTGCCTTGATCGTCCGCGCAACCGCCGTCGGCTCAGAGACCCAGCTGGCCCACATCGGCCAGATGATTACCGAGGCCCAGGCAACGAAGGCTCCCGTCCAACGTCTTGCCGACCGCATTTCTTCGGTCTTCGTCCCGACAATCATTGCGCTTTCCCTACTGACTCTGGTGGGCTGGCTCCTTGCCGGGGCCGGTATTCAAAGCGCAATCACCGCAGCCGTTGCCGTCCTGGTTGTTGCCTGCCCCTGCGCTCTTGGTTTGGCCACTCCAACCGCACTTCTTGTGGGTTCAGGTAAGGCTGCGCAGATGGGTATCCTCATTTCTTCCGCCGAGGTCCTTGAGCGCACGCGCAGTATCGACACGATCCTCCTTGATAAGACCGGCACGTTGACCAAGGGCGCGATGTCATTGGAGTCTGTGATCCTCCCCGATGGAAGCGCGAATTCCCCCGATGCCCAGGCCAGCGAGGATGCACTGAGCGTGACCGCCTCGCTGGAGTCGGCCTCGGAGCACCCGATTGCCCGTGCACTGACCGCCGCCGCTCGCGAGCGCGATCTTTCCTCGCACCCGGTTCGCGAGCTGCGCAACCACCCCGGACTTGGGGTTTCCGCGCTCGCCGAGGATGGCGCACTCCTTCTGGCCGGCCGCGTGAGCTGGCTGAGTGAGCTGGGTATTTCCCTTCCCCACTCCGCGCTTTCCGCCATTTCCGAGGCCGAGGCCACGGGAGCGACCGTTGTGGCCAGCGCGCGCGTTGAGGGGTGGCAGGAAAGCTCCTCCACCGAGGACGCCTCGGCGCAAGCTTCACAGCCCGCAGAAGAGGGCGAGGACGGCGGAATCATCGTCGATATGGCCGTGGGCGGCATGACCTGTGCCTCCTGCGTGCGCAGGGTTGAGCGCAAGTTGGGCAAGCTCGATGGTGTTCATGCGCAGGTTAATCTGGCAACTGAGAGTGCTCGAATCACCCTCAAGCACGATTACAGCGACGCTGAGCTTGAAGAGGTCGTCAAAGCAGCGGGATATGAGCCGCAGGTACGTTCGCGTCGGCTTGCTTCCGCTCAAGCACCCACAGCAATGCTCACGCCCCAAACGCGTGAACTTCCCGGGCACCTTAATGGGGTACTTCTGGGTGCCTTTGTTGTTCGCGATACTGTCAAAGAGTCGTCGAAGGATGCGATTGCCCAGCTCAAGGCCCTGGGGATCACTCCAACTCTGCTCACTGGCGACCATGAATCTGCAGCACGTTTTGTTGCCTCGCAGGTGGGGATTGACTCGGTTATTGCAGGAGTTCTTCCCGCAGATAAGCGCGATGCGGTGATGCGCCTTCAAGAAGAGGGCCACCAGGTCGCCATGGTCGGTGACGGCGTCAATGACGCGGCCGCTCTGGCACAGGCCTCGACTCAGGGCTTGGGTATTGCCATGGGCTCGGGTGCCGATAGTGCAATCGCTGTCGCCGACATGACGCTGGTGAGCTCGGATCCGACGATGGCTGCCGCCGCGATTCGTATCTCGCGCGCAACACTGAAGGTCATCAAAGAAAACCTCTTCTGGGCCTTCTTCTATAACGTCATCATGATTCCGCTCGCGATCTTCGGGCTTCTCAACCCGATGCTCGCTTCGGCTGCGATGGCCATGTCCTCGGTGTGTGTTGTCCTCAACTCCATGAGGCTGCGTCGCGCGCACTGAAAAGTATCACTCTCATGCAGGTGCCCCCGCGATTTTCGCGGGGGCACCGTGTGTCTTGACTGATATGACGCTCAATCAATTCACATGAACGTTTCTAGTTGACGCGCTGAGCGACCTGGAAACCGCCCGAGTTGTAAATCAACTTATAGGTGGAACCGGGGTGTGCTCCTTGCGCGTAGGAAACCGCCTCAACGTTCTTCTGCTCTCCCCACGCAGCACCGCGCTGATCAACAACAACGTAATCCACGGCAACATCCTTCGCGGATCCCACCCAATAGACCTCATGATCGGGGATCAGATAGGCGAGCAGGGTCAGATCCGTTTCAACATTAGCGTTTTCCGGGATCAATGAATTGATCTCTTCGACCTGAGCCATCCTCGGGCTCACTGCTCCAAACCCGGGGTTCGTCATCTTCCACATGGGAAGCTGCGGAGCGGTGATGAGCGCTGCCGCACATGGAATCGCCAAGGCAACCGTGGCGACGAAGGGACGCTGTCGGCTCATCACCCAGCCCAGGCCTCGTGAAATATCAGATTGCTCGCGCTCACTCCACCTGCGGTGAGCATCCAAGAGCGCACCCAGAAGGATCGGCACCAAAATTGCGTTGTAGTGCCAGTGCTTCCAATCCCAGTAGTAGTCGACAGAACCGAGGAAACGCCATGCGATGGTCGGTAGAATCACCCAGAACCAGGGCGAGGCCAGACCAATAATCCCCGCACCCAAGACAGCCATGGCAATCACACCGAACTTTTGTGAGGGCCACAGAGCCCTCTCGATCAAGGTGACGTTTCCGCGGCCCTGCGAACCATCGAGGCTGTAAGCCCAGGTTCCTGAAGCGTTAAAAGCGGGCAGAAGGAGCTTAATCGTCACGACGAAAGCGATGACTCCGAAAGCCGCAAAGAACAGCGGGTAGGCGAAGCTCTTGATCGAGTCCTTTCCTCGCCACGACAGAATCAAGCCGATCATCATGATGGTGAGGCCAAGGTCTTCCTTGACCAGAACAAGCGGCGCAGACCACGCCATCGTTGCCACCCAACGGCCCTCAACGAAAGCGGCCGAGGCCCACGCAAGCATGGGGAGCGCGAAGGCGATTTCGTGGAATTGGGATGCAACAGCGCCTTGGAAACCCCATGCGGTCACGTAGCCGATTCCGATAATCGAAGCGAGGAGCCATCCCACCTGCTTTGTCGCGAGGCGAACCAGCGGCCACGCTGAAACCGCAATCAGAAGATCTTGAACAACCAGCAGGGTCAATCCTGAGGGGAAGAAGCGATAGATCGGCCCCAAAAGCACCAAAATCGGGTGGAAGTGATCACCCAGCAGGTTGTATCCGGGTCCTTTGACAGGAACGATCGGTGCCTGGAAGTGACTATAGGATTTCGCGGCCTCGGTGAAAATCGCCAAGTCCCACGAGGGAACATCGAGCGAGCGCCACTGCCCCACAGAGAAGGTGATGTATAAGCAGGCACCGAGAACAACCGACAGGGCCGCGGGAAGATAAGCCGAAAGCAACTCTAAGGGGTGCCGACGGGTACCTTTTTCAGACATTAACTGACTTCTCCTGTGCGTGATTGGGAAACGGGAGTGTGTTCGGGATCTGGGAAGGGAATGCCCACGCGCTGGGCCGAAACAGGAGTGCGATAGCGTCGACGGAGGCGGACTTTACGCAACGCAAGCATCGTCGAGGTCCATGCGACATCGGCTAGGCTCGCCGGCCGGTTTAGAGCGACCAAGCTGTGATCATCACCTGTGTGCTCGAAAGCGCAGGGCAATTCGATAGCGGTCATCCCCAGGGCAAGCAGTCGGACCTTCATGTCCAATTCAAGGCCGTAGCCATTGGCGAAAGGCATGATCGCGTTGAGCGCCTCGCGGGTAATGCACAGCTGTTCGGACAGGGGTGCCTGAGAATCCCAACCCGTTTGGCGCCGAATCGTATTGTGTGCGAGGCGTTGCGCGGCGGTCTCTTTACGCGCACTGCTCGGATCTTCGCTGCCGAGGCCCGCGGGAACAGCGCAGGCAAGGTCCGCGCGGCCACTGGAAATGGCCTCGACAAGGAAAGCCGCATCCACGGCGCTCTCCCCTAGATCTCCCGAGAGAAAGAGAATGTGTCGACCGGGTGCGTCCACGCGGTCGCGCATCGCGGCAACCTTGACGCCCGTTTCGCGTGCCGAGGCCCGGCCTCGGGGAACGGAATGGCGGACGACAACCGCACCGGCGGCGCGCGCATACTTCCCGGTGTCGTCGTCCGAGCCGTCGTCAATGACAATCAGCAGGTCAACGCCCGGGATTGCACGGCATGCACGAACAGTTGAGGCGATCTGGCGGCCAACATTGTGGGCACAGATGATCGCAGCGACCTTCTGGGAAGGTGAGGGTTCGACGGATTGAACGGGAGTCACCCTGCTAGTTTATCCCGAGCTTCCCGTTCGACCCCTTAGCGGATCGTCACCTGGCGTGAAACGAGGCCCTGGCGCGCGCGACGTTCGTCTGCACTCAGCGGGGTGGTTTCCTTCAGTGCCTTCTCAACGTTTTCCGCAAGAGCCTTCGCATCTGCGGCAACATCTTCTGCAGAAGCGCCCTCAGCGAGTTCAAAAACCGGGATTGCCAGACCGCATGCGCGGAATGCACCGACGAAACGAGAGCCTTCTCCCAATCGGGCATTTCCAGCTGCCTGCAGGCGTGCCAATGCGTCGAAGAGCTTGTGTTCGGGGGCGTCCGAAACGTAGCGGACGAAGTTGCGGTTCATTTCGCACCAGTACATGCCTTCGGTGCCGGGTACCGCAGCGGTGGGAACAACGTCGGCGCGGTTCTGCTCAAGAGCATCGCGCATTTCGGGGGTGAGTTCCTGATTCGGGTCAAACCAATAACCGAAATCGGCAACGATCTCCATATCGCCAAATGCCTTCGGATCAACAATGTCCTGAAGGCGAGGGGCGGGTTCGCGCACATCAATGTCGATGACGCCGTCGACGCCATCAGACTGCGCTTGGAGGGCGGCCAAGAGTGCTGCGGCAACGTCGTGTGAGAGATCGCCTGAGTTCGAACGAGTCTGCAGGCCAACAAGGATACGTCCATCGGGGCGAATCATTGCGGGATGGCCATCGGGCAGCAGGGTAACGATGTCGAAGTCCGCACCGCCGTGTTCTTCAGTGGTGCGACCGCTCAGCGTTGCGCAGGGGATGATTTCGCGCATTGCGACCAGTTCGACTTCGTTGGGAAGTCCTTCAAAAGGACGTTCCACGAAGGGGATCGGGGGGCGGTATGCCGGTTGATCCGCACTGACTGCTACTTTTTTACGACGTGAGGCTTTTCCCATGGGGCTATCGTAGCGGTTTTCCCAGCATTCACGAGGCCGTGGCTGCGCACCAGCGCAAAATCGCCTGCATGATGGCGGCCGCGCCATCGTTTTCGACTGCTGCCGCAACGAAATCGCTGTGGACGCGAATCTCCTCGGTGGCGCCGCCCATAGCAACCCCGAAGGCCGCCCACTCGATCATGGCAATGTCGTTCGTGCCATCGCCAATGGCGACACTTCCTTCGACGGGAAGCGAGAGATCCCGTCGGAGTTCATCAAGTCCGCTGGCTTTCGTCACCCCGAGTGAACTGATATCAGCCCAGGAGGTCCAGCCGACGAAAACCTCATGAGTCTTCGCAAAGGGCAGGGCACACAAGATGCTTTCGAAAGCATCGCGATCCAAAGCGGGCTCGCGAATGACAAGCTTCGGCGTGCGCATCGCTTTGAGTTCGTCGATACTCACCAACTCAGTGTCTTCAACGATCTCCCCTTCAGGGAAGCCGGTTGAAACCAGGCGCAGCTGACGGTCTTCGACGGCGAAACGTGCATGCGGAAGAGTCTTTAACGCCTCATCGATCACCTCGGCGGGTAAAAACTCGTGGCGATGCACAATTTCATAACCGGCCTCGTGAACGCGAGCAAGAACCGCACCATTGGACGCGACAATCCACCCGCGACGGAAACCCAGTAGCGGGAGAACGGGCAGGACCGCACCCATTGAGCGACCGGTCGCGATAACGACCTGCGCACCGGCACGGCTGAGCGCCGCAATTGATTCAACGACCTGTGCGCTGGCACCGCTGGGACTCAAAATCGTCCCATCGATGTCAAGGGCGACCATCACCTGCGTGATATCACGCGGAAAAGTGGACGGAAGCGCATTGAGCGCCTCCTCCACCAGCTCCTCGAAAGGACGGGGAGCCTCACCGCTCAGCGGCGCCGTCAAATAGCTGGTCACGCAGCCTCGTTACTTTGCGGCAACAGGCTCAAGAACCTCGAGGCCACCCAAATAGGGGCGCATGGCCTCGGGAACGCGAACCGAACCATCGGCCTGCTGGTGATTCTCAAGAATCGCAACCAGCCAGCGGGTGGTGGCAAGAGTGCCATTGAGTGTGGCCACGGCGGCCATGCCATCCTCGCGACGCTCACGAATACCCAGGCGACGTGCCTGGAAAGTCGTGCAATTCGAGGTCGAAGTGACCTCCATGTAGCGCTCCTGAGTGGGCAACCAGGCCTCGCAGTCAAACTTACGAGCAGCAGAAGTGCCAAGGTCACCGGCGGCCGTGTCGATCACTCGATAGGGCAGCTCGACCTTAGCGAGCATCTCTTCTTCCCACGCGAGGAAGCGTGCGTGCTCTTCTTCTGCATCTTCCGGACGGCAGAAGCTGAACATTTCAGCCTTGTTGAACTGGTGGACGCGAATAATGCCACGCGTATCCTTACCAGCCGAACCGGCCTCGCGACGGTAGCAGGTCGACCAACCCATGTAGCGCTTGGGGCCGGCGCTGAGGTCAAGGATCTCATCGGCGTGGTAGCCGGCGAGCGCAACCTCAGAGGTGCCCGTCAGGTACAGGTCATCGGCGGGCAGGTAGTAGATCTCTTCGGAGTGCTCGTTGAGGAAGCCGGTACCGCCCATGACCTGCGGGGTCACCAGGGTCGGGGTCATCATCGGCACGAAACCGTTGGCAACGGCCTGGTCCATGGCCATGGTCATGAGAGCAAGCTCGAGGCGTGCGCCCACACCCTTGAGGTAGTAGAAGCGAGCACCCGACACCTTCGCGCCGCGCTTAGTGTCGATGGCATCCAAGCCCTCACCCAGTGCCAGGTGGTCCTGGGGTTCAAAGCCTTCGCTTGCGAAATCACGAGGCGCGGGGCCCTCGTGACGCAGGACGACGAAGTCTTCCTCGCCACCGACGGGAACTCCGTCGAGGACGAGGTTCGGGAGCAGGCGGGCCAGGCGATCGGCCTCGGCATCGGCAGCGTTGGCAGTGGCCTCGGCAGCCTTCACCTCATCGGCAAGTTCCTTTGCGCGTGCAAGGATCGCAGGGCGTTCCTCCGCTGAGGCGCGACCCACGGACTTGGAGACCTCTTTCTGGGTCGCACGCAGGGCCTCGAAAGATTGCAAGGCCTCGCGACGGGCGACGTCGGCTTCGAGGATCTGGTCAACAAGGGCGGGGTCAGCTCCGCGAGCGCGCTGTGAGGCGCGGGCGGGCTCAGGGTTTTCACGCAATGCACGCACATCAATCATGGGGCCATCTTAGTTCACGCACCCGCGTCAGTGCCGACGAATATCACCGCGTCCACCGATGTGCCCTTTACACTTGCAGTATGCGTAAGTTTCATCCACCGTCGCCCTACTTGATTGCGCTTGCGGGAATCGCTGGCGCTGGCGTGACGGCTGGTGCTAAATACTTCATTCAATCTCGTGCTCGCCGCGCGCATCGTTCCGCGATTTCGCTTCCCCCGGGCATCGCTGAGAATATCCGCCCATGGGTGGTTTTTAATCCTTCCAAGCACGAGGATCCCCAAGCTTTCCGCAATTCGGTGACCATGGATGCGCGCGCTCTTGGCGTGCGAGACATTCACTTCCTCGAGACCACTATTGAAGATCCCGGTGTCTCTCAGGCACGAAAGGCCGTGCGCGCAGGTGCGACGCATGTGATCGCAGCCGGCGGCGATGGAACTGTCCGCGCGGTGGCCGCCGGTCTGGCTCATACCGGTGTTCGCATGGGCATCCTGCCCGAGGGCACGGGTAATGTTTTGGCCCGCAATCTTGGGCTTCCCTTGGATTCTCCCCTCGATGCTCTGGCAGTTGCTTTGGGTGAGTCCACTCGCAGCGTTGATTTGGCGTGGCTTCGCATGATTGACCCCGAGGAGCGCTTTTCCCTTCCATGCGAGGGAAAGCTGCTCTCCGCTTTGACTTCGGATTCCCGTCGTTCCACTGACGAGGCCGCGCTGGCCTTGGACGACGAGTTCCCCTTTGTGACCTTGGCTGGGATGGGCTTTGACGGCGAAACAATGTCGAAGACGGACCCCGAGCTTAAGAAAACTATTGGCTGGGCGGCCTATGTCATTTCAGCGGTGAACTCGCTTAATGTGCCCCGCATGGGTGCGCGCCTCAAGGGAAAGGGAGCTGACGGCAGTGATGTGTCGACACACTTCACTGCCCGTTGCGTTCTCTTTGCAAACTGCGGTGATTTGCCGGTCGTAACCTTGGCTCCCGAAGCTTCCTTGCATGACGGTTTAGTCGATGTCATCGCTGTGGATACGCAGGTTGGTATTGTCGGCTGGGCACACCTGTCCTTGAAGGTCTTTGGGCAAAGCTTGGGCTTGCCGGCCGTCAATATGCCCGCGTCTCCCGCGGAGTTGTCATTTAGGCAGCTCACGGAAGGCGAGCTTTCCTTGGATCAGGCTGCCATTGTTGAGGTCGATGGCGATGCTATCGGTCGCTCGCGCAAAGTTGGTGTGCGTATCGATCAGGGCGCGCTGTTGATCGCGGGCTGAACACTGCCGGGTAAGCACTGCGGGTAAGCACCGGCTGAAGGCCACCTCCCCTCCCCCTCCCCCCACACACATTCCTGGTTTAGCTCACCCATTCCGGGTCTATTGCCGTTTTAAGACGGTAGGTGAGCGAGCTAAAGCAGGAATGGACGAGCTAAAACCGTCTGACGTGCGTGTGATCTCGCGGCGAGCTATGCGCTATGCGCCGTATCCACGTGCGGTGTTAAACGCGGTACTACATGCGCGGTTTCCGAATACCAAGCTAGACACCGTAGACAACAAAAAGGCCCAGCCGAAGCTGGACCTTTGGTGGTGGAGCTAACGGGACTCGAACCCGTAACCCCCTGCTTGCAAAGCAGGTGCGCT
>CALLSD010000044.1 GCA_938014245.1 uncultured Actinomyces sp. | reverse complement strand
CCTCAGCACGCCGTCGGCGTCAACAGCAACCTCGGAGAACGTCTGATCAGTTATGACCAAGGCCCCATCTCCTGCAAAATGATGAACGCTGAGGACTCCTTTGCCGGCGGTCAAGGTAACAGTGGTGCTAGTGAGCGACGTGCCCACAGCGCCTCCGCTGGTAACCCAGAACCAGCGCAGTTCTCCGTTGTACTCGGCCCAGCTCGTCACCGACTCCGCGTCCTGAGGGACCGAAAGCGAGGTCAAGACGGGTTTTTCGTCCTTGACGCTGAGCGCCGCATAGGTGCCGTCGTTCAGTTTGAAGGTGAGCGCCGTGGGATCCTCATTGACCAGATTGCCCGGTACTTCTACTTCTTGGCTCACTCCTCCCGGTCCTACCACAACGACCCGGCTCTGTTCCATATCTTCTATCTCGCCTTCGAGTCGCACGAATCTATAGGGCGAAGTTGGGGGAGCAGCGGTCGTCTTTCCCTTGATTTCGTACCTCTTGCCCTCCATGGTGCGAACGTGCAGTTTGCCGTACCCGGGATCCTCTCCTTCTATCACTGACATCATGGCCATGCCAGACGCGGTGACATCGGAGGTGCAATGAAGGCCCTTTCCCTCTGCAAGTGCTGTGATGTCATGGGTGTGCCAGTCAATCTCCACAGCCTTTGTGTCGGTGCAGGCCAGGTAGCTCTGCCCGGGAATCTCAATCAGGGTTTGGATATTCCCTTCGATCTCAAAGGACCTCGTCAGGTCTCCCGAGATGTTCAGCCAGGTCGCCACGACGGTTCGTCCTTCCGTGGTCCCGGGCCCCCAGGCCGTCAGGTATCGCCCGTCGGGATCGAAGGACAGGCCCGTGAGGCTCGTGGCATTAGTCTCCTTGGTCAAGGACATGGTTCCAGCGAGCTGCCCCGTCCCAGCAGCGATTTCGATCAGGGCCGAGCGTATGGATGCGCTGTCGTTCAGTTTTCCCGCTTGTATTCCCATGGCCATCGCCCGCTCCGGCGAAACCGGCAGGGTAAGGAGGGCTTCGGCCGCCAAGGCGTCCGCCCGCGCCTGGCGGGAGGCCTCATTGGCACGGATGGCGTTCTGGGCAGCGATGATGGCCATGATTATGGCCCCGACAAGCAGAGTGCAAAGCACCGCAACAAACAGTCGAGACCTCGCGCGCTGGCGGGCTCTGTACTGTTTCTCATCCACCTCGAGGCCATCGGGATCCTGCTCCGTTATCGCGCTGTACAGCGGTACGAGATCTATGTCCTTCACCCGGCGTGGTGGCACCAGAAAATCCGTGAATTTCTGCTCGTCCTTGAAGACTCCACACAGGGCAGGTGGCAGCTGTTCCGGACTTCGGAAATTTTTCTTCTCCTTATCCCAGGCCAGATCCACTTGATCGGTCTTGATCAGGAAGAGCTTCTCCGCGGATCCCCCATTTTTCAGCCAAGTCGTGATCTCCGTGTCAACCCAAGGAGATTCACGCGTGGTGGAATCGATCAAGACAACCAGACACCGGCTTCGCCTCAGCCCGTCCTCGATATGTTTTGACAACGGCCCATTCTTCAAGGAGATCCGGTCCAGAAAGATTCGCAGTCCGACGTTGGCGTGTCGTTTGTCGAAGGCATACAGCGCTCTGCGCAGGGCCGTTGCATGCCTACCTGATTTCGCAGATCGATAGGAGATGAAGAGATCGTAGCTTCCTTGGTTTTCCTCGCTCATAGCCAATCCTCCACTCATCGACATTCCGTAGGACGCTCGACGGCGACCGCAAGTCTGGCCGGTGAGATTCTGGTTTCAACCCCGTTCCGGGAGATCACCAAAGTCTGATCACTCTGCATTCGGATCACGTCATTGCAGCCGGGCCCCAGCCACGATACTTCCTCGCGTTCTTGCGATTCGAGTAGCTCATCGCTCAGGGTTTGGGCACGAGGCGCGATACTCCGCCTCCAGTGTTGATCCTTTGCATCGCCATACCCTTCAGTTCCATTACCACGGAAATAGGTGTGCCCCAGCACCAAGAGATTGTCATCACTCTTCCATCTCATAAACGCAATTTCGAAATCCAAGGAATCCGACATGTTCTGTCGGGCCGCTGGGGGCGCATATGTTGAGGACCACAGCTGCTGCATACTCTCAAGATCAATCACATGCAGCGAGCTGACGACACATGGAACAGCACAGGGGGCATGTCCCTCAAATGCAATCAATCTCCCATTCGGGGAAATCGCCGGGTGCAAAATCC
>CALLSD010000043.1 GCA_938014245.1 uncultured Actinomyces sp. | reverse complement strand
GTACAAAGCGCATTTGAAAATGCTTGACGAAAAGATGCAGGTAGTCAAGATCATTGACTTGCAGATCCCTGCGACTCGTATTTCGAGGCAAATAAAATACGCAGAGCCGCCGATGCTTGTGGCGGCGGGTCCGGATGCATTCTGGATTGGATACCCATCCGAGATGGCCTTTGCGCGTGGAGGTGGAAGGGTCATCGTGAAATTCTCCATGACGGGCAAACCCTTGGCCAGTGCCCAAGTCGATGGAATAATAAACAAGTTCGCGATCGCTCCCGATGGGCTCTCGCTCGCGGCGGAAGGGTACAGCTCTGCCGGAGCATGCAGTCCGAAGAGCGTCGTGCATGTGATTGATCTCGTATCCATGAAGCAGCGCTGGAACTCCGTTGCAATTCCTGGCGAGTTGCGCGCGAGCACTGCAATTTCTGGAAGCAGGTCGTTTGGTCTCAAGTCGCTCTTTTGGGTCGACGACAACCTGCTCCAAATAGATGGGTACACCTATCCCGACAGTGCAGACAACTGCGACGAATTAGTGCGCCGATATTGGCGACGCGAGTTGAATCCGAAAGAACTGCGGGCGAAGGACGAGCAGATCGAACGAAATGATTATGAGGAGGTCTCCTGGATGGGCCCCGAATGCGATGCGGTGTTCCGCAATGTAGGAGAAAACAAGATTGCAATTGTGCAAAATGGAGTGGAAACGATGACGTCGGAAAATCGCGTTGTCCTTGAATCCAGGCGCCCGAAGGAGTGCTCATGAGCGAGAATCTGTCTCAAGAATATGATCTGTTCATATCGTACAGGTCGGAAAGCTCAGGCAGGCATGCCGCCGCCCTGCGAGATGCGCTGTATGCATTCGACAAAAGGCATTCCGGAAAAGGGTTGCGCATTTTTTTGGATCGGATCTCGCTCAGGAATGGCCCGCTGGATGAACACATCAAGGAGGGACTCGGGCTGAGCCGGCATCTTGTCGTCCTGGTGGATTCGACGACCCGCAAATCACCCTGGGTTGACACCGAAATTCGGACTTGGCTGGAGCGGGGGGGATCGAAGGAAAGACTTTTTCTGGTTCGCACCGACCAAGTGAACCTCAGGTGGGGAGGAAAAGATTTCGAAAGCCCTGAACAGCTTCCGGAGGCACTGAGCGGACTTTTCAAGACGGAGCAGAAATACACCGAGTTCACCGTCTCTCCGCGACGCGCCAAGGACATCGACCTCGTTCCGCTGTACAGCTCCGTGACTGGGCAGGATCCGGATGACCTGAACGTTGACGAGTTGCGGTTTCGCTCCCGCCAGCGTGTCCGGAACAACCTGATACTCGCTGTTCTCCTGGTCGGGGCGATCATCGCAACCATCGCTGCGGTGCGCAATGCGATGCGAGCTCAGGAATCCTCGCAGCAGGCGCAGGCGGATGCGTTGGCCGCTGAAGGGCTTCTGACTCTGCCCGTTCTGCCAGAACGAGCGGTGGACATGATCGTAAAAGCCGGGCGCATGGGGAGCGGCATATCGATTCGATCGGCGCTCATCACGGCCGCAAACGAAACAGGTCCCTTGACGGGCACGATGTCCCTGGCGAGGGAGACGGAGGCAAAATCTCTCACTGGCATGTCGGTTGACCCAACCGGCCGATACCTTACGGCGTGGGGGCCTGGCTCCGGCGAGGGGAAAACGGCTGTTGCCACATGGCTGGGAGGCTCGGGTGAACTGATTCAGTTATTCCAGTTGGATGGAAAAGTGGTCAATCTGATCGAGGTGCCGGGAAACGTTTTCCTCGCCTGCACGGACACCAAGGCGCTGAAAATAGACTGGCACACCCATGAGGTCGAGGTGCTTTTTGAAAAAGAAGATGTGAGTTGCACATTTGATACCGCACTTGCCGGCGTGGCGGTGTTGGCGGTCGCGAGTCACGGGTCTCCCAGTACTGAACGCCTGTTCTTTCACACGATAGAGGGTGTTCAATATCGAGTTGAGGGGGATCTGACCATCTCAAATCCCCAGACCGCGTACAGATTCGTGGAAATGAAATCCGAAGGAGACTCTTCGGAGAGCACGCGCATCAGAATAGCCACACCCACTGGGCTGACCGAAGAGGTGAAAGTTCCTGGATATGTCATTCATGAGGAACCCGATGCGCTCACCGTCAAACAGGCCGACGGGAGTTTCGTCGCACTGGTCCTCAAGGATGGCAAACCAGCCATCATCCCGTTGCAGATTCCGAAGGACGCCCATTCGGCGGTGACATGGCTGGATGATAAGAAAGAACCACGCTCCATCTGGGTGACGAGCACCGGGACAGTGGGAACCTCTTTCTCCGACTCGACTTTTGTCATGGAGGGAGCCGAAGAGCGCGGATCGCTCGCACTGTATCGATTCGGATACAATGCCGTGCTGGTCAAAAAAGAACAAGATCTTTTCAGGATAACCGTGGGTGAAAACAGTAAGATTGAACTGACTCCGCTTGGTAAATCTCCTGATCAATCAGCGGCGGTTCGCACCTGCGGAGATGGCAAGATCGTTGTAGGCAGCGGGTATTTGACCGACTCCGGGAGCAAACTGTCGATCAGCAAGGGAGACCTGAGACTTATTGGGTGTCACGTTGTCGAGCTGGGGCCACCGGTGAAAATCAATGGCGTCACCTTGATTCCACAAGGGGTTCTCTCGCCAATGCTTGTCGTGGTGAGTCCCTCGGAAGGGCTATTCGTTGGACGCAGTGATGGCACCATAGGCAGGTACTCGTTCTCCGCGGATGCAGTCCCGTGGCACGTGGATGAGCAATCCAAATCTTTGAGCACGCGAGACGGCGCATCCATCCTCTGGGGTGGTTCG
>CALLSD010000042.1 GCA_938014245.1 uncultured Actinomyces sp. | reverse complement strand
GCCCCTCCGGCTTCCTGCGCTTCTCCTACGCCCTGGCCGACGATGACCTCGTCGAAGGCGTTGGTCGTATCCAAGAACTCCTGTCAGAAGCCCGATAGACCAATTACGTGCGTCTGAAGTTCCGCGCGGTGAGTACTTTTGTGCCACCGCGCGGGCTTTTATGAACGCGCTGTCAAAAAGCGTGCAGTAGCGCTACCCAAAGTGTGTCCCGCGCTGTTACAATTGACACATGGACATCTCGACGCGGAGAACACAACTTGACCAACCCAATGGACATGTCCTTGTCGCCCACGGTTATGCTGAGCATTCGGGACGTTTTGAAGGTCTGATCAATGCACTTCTCCAGGCTGGCTACGATGTGTCAACCTACGACCACTATGGTCATGGCACTTCCCCAGGCCCTCGCGCCAAGGTCGATGTCGGTCTGCTGATCAAGGACCACATCGCTGCTCGCCAACAGGCTCTTCACAATTCACGCTGCGATGAATTGATCCTCTTTGGGCATTCAATGGGTGGTTTGATTAGCGCTGCTTCTGCGCTAATCTACCGCAAGGATCTGCGATGCATGGTCCTCACTGGACCCGCTTTTATTCCACTCCTCGAGATTCCTAAGCCCGTGGTTGGCAGACTTGGGAAACTGGCTCGCTATTTGCCGGGAGTACAGGCTCCGGCGGCACAGTCCATGCCCGAACATTCCGTACTTTCGCATGATCCCAGCGTCCAAGAAGCTTTCGACGCCGATCCCCTCAACTACCACGGCGCTCCCCCGCGTCTGACGCTCTCGACCATGGTGGTTCAGGGCAAGAAGGCACTCGAGCACGCGGATCGCCTGACCTGCCCCACGCTGATTTTCCACGGCAGCGCCGATGAGCTCACCTCGCCGGAGGGTTCTGCAGAGTTTGTTGAGCGTGTACGTCATGCGCATCCCGACGCAGATATTGACCTGCGTGTCATCGATGGGGCCTACCACGAAGTCTTGAATGAGCCTGAGAAGGATATGATCCTACGCGACCTGCTCCTGTGGCTCGAGAAGCACTGATAGGATCGACCTCTATTCCTCGCCAGCCTTCTCTTACCGTTCCAGCGCCGACTCCCCTTGGGCGACGACCGCTGTCCACGCTCCCCAAGGCGCACCTGCACCTGCACTTCACGGGTGCGATGCGTCCACAAACGCTGGTGGATATAGCGCAGGAAAAAGGCACTCGCCTTCCTCCTCACCTGTTGGACTTGGACCCCTTAACCGTGCCCGCGGACGCCCGCGGTTGGTTCCGTTTCCAGCGCTCCTACGATGCCGCGCGTCACCTCGTGCGTTCCGAGGCCGCGTGGCCAACACGTCGGGCGAGCTCGCGACCTGATCCTCGATGAGGTTGAGGTCGCAGTTGTCCCGGGCGAAGCCTTCGGCCCCTCGGGCTTCATTCGCCTCTCCTACGCTCTGGCCGATGACGATTTGGTCGAGGGCGTGGGACGAATTCAGGAGCTTCTCTCCGAGGCTCGCTGACTCAGGGTTCCACTACGAAATCCCGCGCGGTAGGCACATCGCTAGCCGTGCGGGATTTTTCTTACTCTTCGTCAAGTCACACCCCAATATCGCTACCCAAATGACGCCTTGAGCTGTCACAATTGACACATGGACCTTTCAACTCGGCGCACTCACCTCGATCAGCCTCGCGGGCATGTCCTGATTGCCCATGGTTACGGCGAGCATTCGGGACGTTTTGAAGGACTCAGCACCGCTCTCCTCAACGCAGGCTACGATGTGTCCACTTATGACCACTACGGCCACGGCGCTTCCCCCGGGCCTCGCGCTCAAGTCGACGTCGGTGCGTTGATCAAGGACCACATCAGCGCTCGCCAAGAAGTTTTGGCCGATTCCCGTTTCGATGAGCTCATTCTTTTCGGGCATTCAATGGGGGGTCTTATCACTGCAGCCTCGGCTTTGATCTCACAGCGAGGCATTCGCTGTATGGTCCTCACTGGTCCCGCTTTCATCCCGCTTCCTCAGCTTCCCGCGCCGGTGGTTGGTGGCCTCGGGAAACTCGCTCGCTACCTGCCGGGAGTACAGGTTCCGGCGGCCCAGTCCACGCCCGAGCATTCTTTACTTTCGCGCGATCCCAGCGTTCAGGAAGCCTTCGATGCCGATCCGCTCAACTACCATGGCGCTCCCCCGCTTCTGACGGCCTCGACCATGGTGATTCAAGGCAAGAAGGCGCTCGAGCACGCAGATCGCCTGACCTGCCCCACGCTGATTTTCCACGGCAGCGCCGATGAACTCACCTCGCCGGAGGGGTCTGCAGAGTTTGTTGCGCGCGTGCTCGAGGCTCACCCCGGTGCGGATATTCACCTGCGTGTCATCGATGGGGCCTGTCACGAGGTTCTCAACGAGCCTGAGAAGGCCATGGTCCTGCGCGACTTGCTCCTGTGGGTCGAGAAGCACTGATGGAGCAGCGTCAAGCATCTCGCCAGCTTTCGTTAACGGTTCCAGCACCGACTCCCCCCGGGCGTCGGCCGCTGTCCACTCTGCCAAAAGCGCACCTGCATCTGCACTTTACTGGGGCGATGCGCCCGCAAACTCTGATCGATATGGCCCGCGAGAAAGGCACCCGCCTTCCTCCGCACCTGTTGGACTTGGACCCCTTGACCGTGCCCGCAGACGCCCGTGGGTGGTTCCGTTTCCAGCGCTCCTACGATGCCGCGCGAGCTTTGGTCCGTTCCGAAGCCGCGATGCGGCGGATCGTTGCCGAGGCCGCGGAAGATGATGCGGCCGAAGGCTCGCGTCGCCTCGAGATGCAGGTCGACCCCACGTCTTACGCGCCTTGGGTTGGCGGTATTACTCCCGCTTTGGAGATCATCATTGACGAGGCGATCGCTGCGGGGAAGCGTACGGGCGTTGAAGTTGCCTTGATCGTTGCGGCCTCGCGAATTCGCCATCCTCTTGACGCACGCACGCTTGCTCGTCTGGCAGTTCAGTATGCCGGCGATGGCCCCGGACAGGTTGTGGGCTTTGGTCTGTCCAATGATGAGCGCGTTGGCGACACCTCAGCTTTTGCTCCCGCCTTCCGCATTGCCCGCGAGGGCGGTTTGGCCTCGCTCCCCCACGGCGGTGAGCTTTTGGGACCCGAATCGGTGATGAATGTTGTTTCAGCCCTGCACCCGACGCGTTTGGGTCACGGCGTGCGCACCAGTGAAGATCCCGATTTGTTGCGGCGTTTGATTGACGCGGATATTTCTTTCGAAGTGTGTCCGACCTCGAATATTCACCTGGGGGTCTTCCCGGATTTCGCGTCGGTTCCGCTCATGCGCTTTATCGAGGCCGGCGCGCGCGTTGCTCTTTCGGCTGACGACCCCTTGTTGTTCCATTCGCGTGTGGTTGCTCAGTACGAGGCGGCGCGTGATGTTTTCGGGCTCTCTGACGCGCAGCTGGCAGATTTGGCCCGTCAGTCGATTGATGCTTCTTTGGCCAGCGAGGCCTCGAAACGCGTGTGGAAAGCGGAAATCGATCAGTGGCTCGCGGCCCCGCCCGCGGCGTGAGCGGCATCCCGTTCAATGAATTTGCCAGCTAGTTTGTGGACCTGTCGAGTTTCCTTGCTTTCCAGATCCCATGCGCTTAATTCGGTTGCAACCAGGTCTGGGAATCTCTTACTAATGTCGCGTAGAGCATTTCCCACAGATTTTCTGACGTACTCGCTCGGGTCATTTCGAAGTGCCGAAAGCCTCTTGATTGCCTCCCATGGGTGCTCTTTAAAATAGGGCCGACTGGTCCATATCCGTAGTCCTTCAGTGACAGCTCTACGAACATTCGGATTGGAATGAGCCAGCCACTCGTCGATCACTGAAAGAGAGTGCTCATACCCCGTAGTGGCGCAGAAAACATCAAAAGCCTTCGCCAGGATTTCTTGAACTCTCCAGTTGTCATCCTGGGCGACATTTTCCCTCAAGAAAGTAAGCACTTCCTGATCCTGCGAGAGATACCCGAAGAGGAAAACCGCGTACATTCGCACCTGGTAAACCTCGGAGCGATATGCGCAATAGGCAATTTCCAAGGCGCTTTCACGATCACGAGAGTCGTAGTCGCTGCGTGCCCGTCGTTCTTCTTCTTTGAAGCCTCCCTCAATCAGGGAAAAGTCTCTTTCCAAGCTCGCAAGGTACTCGTTCACGGCGATCCTCCTCAGCTCGTTGAAGATAGCCCGAACTACCACTCAATACCGATGACAATAGGCTCAGGAACAAGAGTTACGCCATAGGCATCAAAGACACGCTCGCGCACAGCGCGCGCCAAAGCCTCGATATCTGCACCGCTTGCACCCCCGCGGTTTGTCAGCGCGAGCACGTGCTTGGTCGACAAGGATGCACGAGGCGGGTCACCGGCCTCGGGAAGATGGAAGCCCTTGGAGCAGCCCGCGTGGTCGATGAGCCAAGCGGCGCTGGTTTTCACGAGTCCCTCCCCCGCCGGGAAACGAGGTGCTTCTTCCGGGAGTGCAGCAGCCACGGCCTCGGGGAGGATGGGGTTGGTGAAGAAAGATCCCGCGCTCCACGTATCGTGGTCGTCCGGGTTTAAGACCATTCCCTTCCCCGCACGCAGCTCGAGCACGGTCGAGCGGACCAGGGAAGCCTCGGCACGCTCTCCAGCCTCCACTCCCAGGTGCCGCGCGAGTTCGGAATACATGACGGGCGCGCTCAGGGATGAGCGCTCCAGGCGGAAGTCGACGCTCAACACGACCCAACGCCCCGTCGGCCCCCAGACGCGGCCTGGAAGACCGGGCTGACCGATGCTGTGCTTGATCGCGGAGGAACGGTAGGCAAAACCTAGCTCTGAGGGAAGGAGCCGGACGATGCGCTGCTCGAGGCGGTCGTAGGCCTCGACGCTGTGGATTGTTTCAGCGACCTCGTGTCCGTAGGCGCCCACGTTCTGTACCGGGGATGCTCCCGCGCTTCCGGGGATTCCCGACAAGGCCTCGATACCGGACAAGTGCTCGTCGACGCTCCACGCAACGAAGTCATCCCAGATCGTGCCGGCCCACACACGGACAATCACCGAGTCAGCCGCATCCTCTTCAACGATGCGCGCAATCTCTGCACCCGGACGTACAGCGACGACAGTTCCATCAAATGGAGCATCCGATGCGAGCAGATTCGATCCGCCGCCCAGAACCAAAAGCTGGCGTTGCTCCTCATCGGCCGCGCGAACGGCAGCAACCAATTCCTCACTGGAAGTTGCGCGCACAAGGCGAGAAACCTCTCCGCCCACGCGAAAGGTCGTCAATTCAGCAAGAGTCGTCATGACTCAAGATTAATCGTCAAGAGGTGCAACGGCTCGCACGCGCCCCCGCTGGTCCGGAACCTGGCCAGCCAAAACGATCGCCAGACACACCGGGAGCACGACGAAAACAAGCGCGCGGTGGTAGCCGACGTGATCTGCAATAAGACCTAAAATCGGCGGTCCGATGAGCGCCGAACCATAATTCACGGTCGAGAGGACCGATACTCGCGCAGGCGTCATCACGGGATCAATGCTCAGGGCGGAAATACCCAGGGGGAACACCAAGGATGCACCGATACCCCACAAGGCAACACCGATAACCGCAAGAATATGATGCGGCGCAAAGGCAACAAGCATCAGGCCAACGATCGCGCATCCCATGGTCAATCGAAGCAGATGCGGCGCCCCAAAACGCCTCTCTAAACGCGGAGATCCGAAGCGCATGATCGTCATCATCAGCAAGAAGAAGGCAAAGATTGCCGACGCGGTAGAAGTTGTAAAACCATAACCGTCGACCATCGACAGGTTCAGCCAGTCGTTAGCAGCGCCTTCTAGGAGTCCGCCGCTCATCACCATGAGAGCGATCAGAACCGTGCGGCGTTCGCGCCACGCCAAGCGGGTCAGGCCCTTCTTCGCATTGCCTGCCGAGGCCTCGCCCCCTTCGCCCGCGAGACTTTCCCTTGCGGGTTCAAGAGTGGCGACCTCGTCTTGGCTGAGGTAGAAACCAACAGCGATGCCACAGACCACAAGCTCAAGCGTCGCCAAGCCAAAAAGGTGAGCTGCAACTGGAAGTCCCGCGCGTGCGGCAAGTGCGCCTACGAGCGCACCGCCGAGCATGCCGACCGCGTACATCGCTTGAATCACTGGAACTACAAGGCGCCTCACAGCAGCTTGGACCAAACCAGCCTCGATGTTCATGCTCGATCCCCACAGGCCCGCCCCGGCAGACATGAAAACAAGGGAACCGGTGAAGAGCACGAGAGAATTCGCAAGCGTTCCCGTCGCTGCTCCGGCAATGCCCAAAGCCCAGATCGATACACCGATGCGCCCCGCCCAACGTGCGCCGATCTTCATGACGATCGGGCCGGAAGTGGGAAGCGTCAACAAAGAGCCCAAGGAGGCAATCAAGAGCATCATGCCGATGGTTCCCGGAGTCAATCCCAGGTGGTCACGCACATCTGGCAGACGTGAGAGCCACGCTGAGGTTGCAGAACCCAGGCCTGCGTAGACCACAAAGGTTGCACGAAGGGCACTGTGAGCGCGAGCTGAGGGGATAGACATGGTTCGCAATTTTACGCGCGTTCACGCACGTAGATAAAGGCTGAATACAGCGCTGCCCGTGTGAAATACATCCACACGGGCACCGCAGAAATTCGGGACGAATCAGCCTTCGACGGCGGCCTTAAACCAGCCGGTGACCGAGGTCGGGTGAGTAATCGCGGTACCCACGATCACTGCGAATGCGCCGAGCTTCATGGCAGCGGCGGCGTGCTCCGGAGTGTGAATACGTCCTTCGCAGATCACGGGAACACCCGGGAATGCCTGGACCGTCTGCTCGAGAAGCTCCAAATCAGGGCCATCGGTCTTCGGGCGATCGCCGGTGTAGCCAGCAAGAGTCGTTGAAACAATATCGACACCGGCATCGACGGCGCGCTGTGCATCTTCAAAAGAACCACAGTCAGCCATCACCAGTGTCTCTTCTTCGCGCAAAGCCGCAACGGTTTCAGCAAAGCTGCGACCGTCAAGGCGCGGGCGTCCCGTCGCGTCGAGAGCCACGATATCGGCACCGGCCATGACGCAGGCGCGCGCGTGACGCAACGAGGGGGTGATGTAGACACCCTCGTGGCCTTCCTTCCACAGACCAATCACCGGGACATCGACACGTCCCTTGATCGCGGAGATATCGGACAGTCCCTGGCAACGGATCGCCGCAGCGCCACCGATTTCAGCGGCGCGCGCAATCTGAGCCATAGTCTCGGGGTGACGCATAGGCTCCCCCGGGTAAGCCTGAACAGAAACGATGAGCTTTCCTTTAAGACCGGCAATAAGCGGATGCATGATGAACTCCTATGCGTTGAGGAAGAAAGAAACAGCCCCGAGCAGCGGTGCATCGCCACCAAGGGAACCAACAAGAATGGGGGTAGCTGCAACGGGCGTCATCGCGCTGGCTGAAAAGCCCTCGTTGAGACCATCCCACCAGATATCCCCTGAGCGAGTCATCGAACCGGAGATGATGACGACGGCGGGATCCATACAGTTCACTAACGAGGCCGTGGCCTCGCCCAGTGCGTACGCGGAGCGCGCGAAGCACGCTTGTGCGAGGGGATCGCCAGAATCGGCGAGCTCTTGGAGTGCGCGTCCTCCATCAACTTCCGGCTTGTCTTGTGGACGCAGCGAGTTATACCACGTGGTAATTCCTGACCCGGAGCAGAAGGATTCGATGTGTCCCAAGCGTCCACACGAACAAACCATGTCCGGAGCGAAATGGTGGTGAACGTGACCCACGTGTCCCGCAATACCGCGAGAACCGAAGGCAACGCGACCATCTTCGACGAAGGCACCACCGATCCCCGTTCCCACGGCGATAGATAGAACGCTGCGATAGGGACGCCCTGCACCCAAAGTGGCCTCTCCAAGACCGTGTGCGTGCACGTCGTTGAGGACACGAACCGGGAGCTGCGTATGCGCGGAAAGGAGGTCACCGAGTTTGGTTCCCGCCCAACCGGGCATGATGTCCGTTGCGGACACGATCGTACCGGTCGCGGGGTCGACAACTCCGGCGCTTGCGACCGCGATACCTGTAATAGCCGGGTGCGACTCGATCAGTTCCGAGGCCAGTGCGCAGATTCGCGCAGCAACATCGGCACCGCCCTGAGCGGCCAAGGTCGGGATTGATCCGCGTTCGGTAACGGTGAAGCTGTCTTCGGCCTCGACAATGCCCCAACCGATCTTCGTTCCACCGATATCAAGAGCAAGGAGCGTAGTCATGAAAATTCTCCAAAAGGCGACGGAAGAGAAGACTAATCAGCGAGGCCAAGGCGGGCGCACGCTCGCGCGCACGCGAGAGGAAGTACCGCCTCGGCCTCGCTGATGATCAGGAGAGCAGACCAACCTCACGAAGGACGGAGGCGACATGCTCGACGTTTGCACCTTCAAGAGCCTTCACGGGGCGAGGCATCTCGTTGGAATCAAAGACACCGAGGAGCTGCAGAGCAGTCTTGAAGGCACCAACACCGGCGCCAAAGCCCTGAACGCCCTGCACCAAAACGATGCGCATGAGGTCCGCGAGGCGGTCCTGCTCGGCGCGCACAGCTTCCCAGTCGCCGCGCTCGAAGGCCTGCCACTGACGGACGTAGCCCTCGGGGTCGACGTTTGCCAGACCGGGGACGGAACCATCCGCACCTGACATGTAGGCGCCGTCAACAACCACTTCGTGGCCGGTCAGCAGCTGCAGCGGGTGGCCAGCGGCCTCGTTCGCGCGAGAAAGCCAGCGGAAGCCCACATCGTCACCCGAAGAATCCTTCACGCCATCAAGGACGCCTTCCTTGCCCAGGCGAAGAACAAGGTCGTTCTGCAGCTTGGTGTGCACGCACACGGGGATGTCGTACGCCCACAGCTCCAGGTCGGTGTTCTCCTTGAGGATGCGGAAGTGATTCTCGATCTCAGCCTGTCCGCCCAGTGCGTAGAAGGGAGCGGTTGCAACCACGCCGCGCGCACCGCCGATTTCCTCGACAGCCTTGATGTTCTCAATGACGCGCTCAGTTTCGGTGTCGATGACACCAACCAGAAGCGGGATGCGGCCGTCGACGATGCGGACAACCTCACGCTGGATCTGCTGACGACGCTCAGAGGTCGAGAAAGCAACCTCACCGGTTGAACCGGAGACGAAGAGGCCGTTCAGCCCCGCGCCAATCATGCGATTGATATGACGCTCCAGCGACACAACATCCAGCTCACCGTCCTTCAGCGGGATAGCAAGGGGCGGGACAACGCCACGAATCTGCGAAGTCATCAGTTCTCTCCTTCGAGTGTTGGGTGCAGCAGTGAGGGCGCAGCCCCCAGCAGCTTGCGGGTGTAGGGATCCTTCGGGTCGGCAAGCAGTTGCGCAGCAGGCCCTTCTTCAACGACCTTCCCGCCGTTCATGACGGCGATGCGGTCCGAAACGTAACGAACCGTTTGAATGTCGTGTGAGATGAAGACCATCGCCAAGCCCAGTTCACTCTTGAGGTCCGTGAGCAGGTTCAGGATCTGTGCGCGCACCGAAACGTCCAGTGCGCTCGTGGGCTCGTCAGCGATGATCGCGTCGGGGCCGATGGACAGGGCGCGAGCAATTGCAACGCGCTGACGCTGACCGCCGGAGAGCTGACCGGGGAGCGCATCCAAGGCGCTCGAAGGCAGACCCACCAAAGAGATCAGTTCTTGCACGCGCTTGGCGCGCGAGGCCTCGTCACCGATACCGTGCACGCGCAGCGGGTCAGCGAGCTGATCGGCGACGTGCATACGCGGGTTCAGAGCGGTTGCCGGATCTTGGAAGACCACTGAGACGACGCGTCCGATACGCCTACGCGCATCCGCGCCACGCTTGGTGACTTCCTCACCGTTGAAGAACACCTTGCCCTTCGTCGGCATTTGCAGGCCGCACATGACGTTCGCGGTCGTGGACTTGCCACAGCCCGATTCGCCAACGATACCCAGAGTCTGTCCACGCTCGATGCGCATGTTGACGCCTCGAACCGCGTGCACCTTGTTGGGGCGGAACAGTGAGCCAGTGCGGGAGTTGAAGGTCACCTCAACGTCTTGCAGCTCAATGATTGCAGTATCAGTGCTCATCAGTTTTCCTCCTGCCCTTCTTCAGTGACGACGGATTCGCTTGCGACCAGAACCTCTTCGCGCGGTGGCAGTGCCGCGTAGACGTGCTCGGGACCCACCTCGGTGAGGACCGGGCGAATATCGAGGCCATAGTCGGGGTGCGAGGAACGAGGAGCGAAGCGGTCGCCCTTCGGGAAATCTCGAGGCGAGGGAACAGTTCCGGGAACCTGGTGGAGGCGTCCGGAGCCAGCTTCGATCGAGAGCACTGCGCCCAGCAGGCCGCGAGTGTACTCGTGGGTCGGGTGCGTGAGCAGTTCCTTGGTCGGGGCTTGCTCGATGACCTGACCGGCGTACATGACGGTGATCTTGTGAGCCACTTCGGCGACAAGCGCCAAGTCGTGGGAGACGAAGATCATTGCGAAGCCGAGCTTCTCGCGCAGCTCGTTAAGCAGGTTGATGACCTGCTTTTGAACGGTCACGTCCAGAGCGGTGGTCGGTTCGTCAGCAATGATGAGCTTCGGGTCGCGGGTCAGAGCCATAGCGATAAGAACGCGTTGACGCTGGCCGCCAGAAAGCTCGTGCGGGTAGGACTCGAGGGTGCGCTTGGGATCCAGGCCCACCAGTTCGAGGAGTTCCTCTGCAGTGCGGGTTCCGCCGCGCTTGGTCAGCTGCTTCATCTGTGCCTTGATGAGCATGGCCGGGTTGAGCGAGGAAAGCGCATCCTGGTAGATCATTGCCATTTCGTGACCAAGAAGTGCGCGGCGATCGTTGGCGTTCATCTCCAGGAGGTTCTTGCCTTCGTAGAGAATTTCACCGGTGATCTCTGCCTTGGGATCGATCAAGCCCATGATGGTCAGAGCCGTGATCGACTTACCACAGCCGGACTCACCAACCAGGCCCATGGTTTCGCCAGCGCGAACCTTGAAGGATACGTGATCGACAACGTTGACATCACCGTGGCGCTCGAACTTGATGCACAGATCCTTGACCTCCAGGAGGGGCTCTCCGGTGAAGTCATCTTCGAAGCGGTCGGTGCGCTTGCCTTCGACAGATTCCAGATCGTCGAGGCGTGCCTGCAGGGATTCTGCCTGCTCGGCGTAGGCGCGGCGAGGATCGAGAAGGATACGATCGGCCTCGCGCTCCGAGTTCTTATCGACCTGGGCAACAGCTGCCGTGGAGGGAGCCGCGACCATGGCGTCCGTGATGCCTTCCGAGAGGATGTTCAAGCACAACACGGTGACCATGATGAACAGGCCGGGGAAGAAGGCGGTCCACCAGTAGCCCAGCAGGACCGAGAGGTAGGACGAGGCCTCGGACAAGATATTGCCCCAGGTGGGGACCATGGTTGCGGGAAGGCCTGAACCGATGAAGGTCAGCGAGGCCTCGAGGATGATCGCGTCTGCGACCAAGACCGTGGCGAAGACCAGAACCGGAGCAGCAGTGTTACGCATGACGTGCTTGATGAGGATCCACGGTGCACGGGCACCGGAGACGATCACTGCACGCACGTAGTCTTCACCGTATGCGGCCATGACGTTTGCGCGAACAATACGTGCCAGCTGCGGGATGTAGACGAATGCGATCGAGAAGATGATGACGAAGACAATGCCCATCTTGTTGTCGGACTGGGCAAGTGTGCGTCCGAAGACCAGAACCGTGACGGCCGCCATTGCGATACCGGGGACAGCCATGATGATGTCCAGGATGCGCATGATGGTCTCAGAGATGGCCTTACGCGTCACGGCTGCGATCGAGCCGATGATTGCGCCGAAGAAGAGCGCGATCACGGTTGAGCACAGGCCGATGAGCAGTGAGTAGCGGCCACCGAAGAGGATGCGAGAAAGAATGTCTCGACCCGCGTGGTCAGTACCAAAGAGGTGAGCCGAAGACGGCCCCTGCCACGGCGTATCGATGAATTCAGGCGAATAGGGCGCCACGAGGGGCGCGAGGATTGATACAAGAACGACTAGTGCCAAAACACCGATTGCGATCTTGGATCCCAAAGACATCGCACTGATGCGTGAGAAATGCGCACCCTTCGCGGTGACCTTTGCGAGTTTTGCTTTTTGGTTCATGACTCACACCGACCTAATACGCGGGTTGATGAGCAGGTAGAGCATGTCAACGATGATGTTGACGATGATGAAGGCGATTGCGACGACCAAGGCGCCACCTTGCACCAAGGTCACCCAGTTCTCTTGGATGCCCTTCAGGAGCACGAGCTTACCCATGCCATCAATGGCGAAGATGATTTCAATGACGACGGCACCACCCATGAGGTAGCCGATACGCAGACCGAGAACGGTCACAGGAGTGATGAGCGCGTTGCGCAGGACGTTGCGGGCAACGACGACATGCTTGGGAATGCCTGCACCGATTGCGGTACGGACGTAGTCGCGGTCGAGTTCCTCAACCATCGAGGTACGCACGACGCGGGTCATTTGGCCGATCACAGGGACAGCCAGTGCGATGGCGGGAAGAAGTAATCGAAGGAACCAACCCGAGGGATCGACGCCGAATGCAGGAATAGGACCGGAGACCGGGATGGAACCACCGACGCAAGCCAAGACCAGCAGCGCTGCCAGCCAGAAGGAGGGGGTACCAATGCAGATAACCGAGATCACGCGGATCAGCTGATCGGGCCAGCGATCGCGGTACAGAGCGGCAATGACGCCGAGGGGGAAAGCAATAACGACTGCGAACAACAGACCCAGGAAGGTGAGTTGAAGAGTGACAGGCAGCGCCTGTGCGACCAGATCACTCACGTGGTAATCCTTGCCGGTTGCGTACAGACCGAGGTCACCGTGAAGCATGTTCCACAGATACATTCCGTATCGGGTGAAGAAGGGCTCGTTGAGTCCGCGTTCAACGCGGTACGCTTCGAGAGCTTCGGGAGTGGCTGTCTCGCCCAGTGCCGAGTAGGCGGGGTCAATGGGAGACAGCGACATGATGAAGAAGACGAGGAATGACACGCCGACCACCATGATCGGCAGCGCCACCAGTCGTCGCGCGATAAGGCGCAAAAGGTTATTCACTGCTAGACCTCCATGTCAAGCGGAATTGAGCAAAATGAAGGAGGGGTGGGGTCCCACTGTGGCATGAGGCCAAGGCGGGCATCCCACCCCTCCTTTCGTCGAAAGCCTGCTAGGGCTTTACTTCGCGCTTACTCCAAGCAGCTGCAGGCTGGTGGCGGAAATTGCCTTGAAGCCATCGACCTTCTTGGGGTTAGATGCGGTAATCATGTTGCGGAAGACCAGCGGGTAGATCACAGTCTGCTCGGCGAGCAGATCCTGAACCTCGCCCCACTTAGCCTTGGCAGCATCACCGTCGAGCTGAACGGCCTCATCCATGAGGCCCTGCAGCTTCTTGAAGGATTCGGGATCCGAAACCTGCCAGCCGTCACGCTTCTTGGTCCACACGTTGTCACCGTTCCACCAGGAAACGATGATGCCGGGATCAACACCGAAGACCGAGGGGTCACCGGGGGCCAGGACGACATCGTAGGTCGGGTTGTCAACGTCGGTCACGGTCGAGTAGAGAGCCGAGGAAGCCATCTGCTGGTGGTTGACCTTCAGGCCCAGAGCTTCGAGATCGGACTTGATCTGGGGAACCAAGGAGAGGACCCACGGGTGGTCCGTCGTGACCAGGTTGACCGTCATATCGGAAGCACCGGCATCGGCGAGCAGCTTCTTGGCTGCATCCTTGTCGTAGGACAGGTCGGTTGCGGGCTTCTTGTAGGCCGGGTTTGCTTCGGGCAGGAAGGACTTGGCTTCCACAGCCTGACCGTTCAGAGCCGAAGAGATCAGCTTCTGCTTGTCGATGGCCTTGATGAATGCGCGGCGCACCTCAGGCTTGTCGAAAGGAGCCTTCTGGGTGTTGAACATCATGAAGGGGTTGCCGTAGCCGGGCTTGGCTTCGACGTTCCAGCCTGCTGCCTTGAGCTGATCCTGCGCTGCGGCGGGAACGGCTTCCATCACGTCAATGCTGCCACCGAGAGCGGCGGAGAGGCGTGCTGCGTCATCCTTGAGGGCGCTCCACTTGAGGGTGGCTGCCTTCGCGGGGGTCTTGCCGTTGTAGTGCTCGTTGGGAACAGCGGTGATTTCGGTCGCCGAGATTGCCTCGTACTTGTAGGGGCCAGAACCGATCGGCTTGGCCTTGAGTGCGTCTTCGCTCATGCCCGAGGGAACGACGTGAACGTTGACGAAGCGCTCCTTCAGGTTGGAGAAGGGGTACTTCAGCTTGACGGTGACGGTCTTGTCATCCTTCGCGGAAACGGAATCCACGAAGGTGAAGAACTGACGGAAGATGGACTTGTCGCCAGTGGTGCGCTCGTAGGAGCTCACAACGTCTGCTGCCTTGACATCGGTGCCGTCAGAGAACTTGGCTCCGTCGCGCAGGGCGATCTCGTACTCGGTGTCGGAGACCTTCACGGGGTCACCGGCAGCCAGCGCGGGGCTGACCGAGTAGTCGGACATGTCGAAGCGGTACAGGCCTTCGAGGACCTGCCAGTTTGCGCCCATGCCGAGTGCCGAGGTGGTGATCGGGCTGTAGTCAGTGGTCTCGTAGGCGGAACCCACGTTAATGGTTCCCTTGGGTGCGCCTGAGTCTGAGCTACCGCTGCTGGTTGATGGTGAAGTGGAAGATCCGCCGCCACAGGCGGTCAGGACCATGGTTGCCGCTGCTGCCATTGCAGCACCGGTTGCGAAGTGTTTGCGCATACGCATGTTCTCGCTCCTCATCTTCGAGAAATGGGATGTGCGGTCCGTGAATCACGCCCGCTGAAGCAAGCATATGTTGTCTGACAAATTTCCGCAAGGGGTAAATCGACATTCGCGAAAAAACTCCAAAGACGTGCGCAAACACTCGCAGAAAGCTCAGGAAACAGCTGCCTCACTCACGCACACAACCGCCTCCCACAAGCCGCAATCGCGCTCAAAAACAACCACAGCCTCGTCTCCGGAAAGGATCGCATCACTGTAGCCAAAACCCCCAAACCCAAGAGAAGCAATGCAATCGGCATGCACCGCACCTTCCCAAGGAGGCGTTAAACGAAGGATCGAACCGCGCTCCCGCGCGGAAAGCGAATGCGGGTGGACAAAGAGATCCCCCATCGCCTTTGCATTGCACCCGGGGTCCTCGCACTCCCACAGGTGCCCGCCAGTCCAGCTACGGCCATCCCCCCAGGCAAGGTAGCGCCCACCTGCGCCTCGTCCTTCAAATCCTTGGAGGCGACAATTCGCAACAACGCGGCCATCCCACACCGTGAGCGTTGTTTCGTCGAGCAGAACACGCTCAGGACCCACGAGAGGATCTGAAATCCATTCAATCCTCCCCGCTCGAAGAGCGACGACTCGAATATGAGTCTCCTCCCCAACGCGCACAACATAAGGAATCAAAACCGCGCCATCGAAACTCACTGTTGACCCAGAGGTCGCGAAGAGGGCATCTGCTCCGGTCTTCCCGTAAAGCTCATCCGTCAGATCCGTCAAACGCAGGTCCTCCGGGGAAGAACCCCACGCGAGGATCGCCTGTAGGCGATCACCATCGGCGCGCGAATCCATGTAGCCGACTCGCCCTTCGCTCGAGGCGCATGCAAGGTGCAGGAAGCCATCGCCATCCACTCCCACGCAGGCATCTGAGGTAATCGCGGGCAGCGTCGTGGGAAGGTCCCGAGGAGTCGACCACTCCCCCGCCGCAGTGCGTTCCATCCAGCGAATTTTGTTCGGGTTGGGCAGGTCCGAGGCCATGGTCAGCCCGTTGAAATCCGATCCATTTCCCGAGGCCGGGGCTGGGCGTTCGTCATAGAAAAGAATCATGCGCCCGCTGGCCACAGTGACAATCGCCGGAATACGCACCTCACCCGAGCCGACGGGCGCAAGGATCTGACGGGGTTCACCACGAGTAGTCATAGGCAAAAGAATAAACCACCAGCGTCGCCGGGATAACAAAAATCCCCGAGGACCTTACGTTCCTCGGGGTTAGCGCGACGCTGTCAGCGGGTCTCGCGGTGAAGCGTAGACTTGCGGCAACGCGGGCAGAACTTCTGCAGTTCAAGACGATCCGGCGTGTTACGACGGTTCTTCTTGGTGATGTAGTTGCGCTCCTTG
>CALLSD010000041.1 GCA_938014245.1 uncultured Actinomyces sp. | reverse complement strand
CGGGTTCTCGGAGACGTCGCCGACCGCGATGATCGGCGACGGCATCAACGACGCCCCCGCCCTGGCCGGTGCGACTGTGGGCATCGCGATGGGCGCGACCGGCTCCGACGCCGCGATCGAGTCTGCCGACGTCGCCTTCACCGGGCACGACCTCGGCCTGATCCCGCAGGCGCTGCGGCATGCCCGCCGCGGCCGGGCGATCATGAACCAGAACATCGTGCTGTCCCTGGCGATCATCGCCGTGCTGCCGCCGCTGGCCATCACCGGCGTGCTCGGCCTGGCCGCGGTCGTCCTCGTCCACGAGGTCGCCGAGGTCGTCGTTATCGCCAACGGGCTGCGCGCAGCACGTGCCCACAAACGATAGGGGTGGCATCGAACGTCATGACTCAGACATGTGCTAGCGCATATCGATGACGCCGGTACCGACCTCAATATGCTTTGTGCGGGCAGCAATCGCGGAGAGCAAGGGCATGGGTGAGGCACCCTGGGGCGCGAAATGATGCACCCTGAAGTAGGCGCCATTGACACCTAGATCGTCGGCAGCGACCGACAATTCAATAGCCTGATGAAGGGCATCGCGCCCGCTCAGTCCGCGCCTTCCGTCCCGTGCGTAGTGTCCAAAGCTCAGGAAACCGAAGGCCTTCAATACTTACTCCTGAGATTCGAGCCAGTGCTGCGCATCAAGAGCAGCGCGGCAACCGGAACCTGCAGCGGTAATTGCCTGACGATAGGTATGGTCAACAGCATCACCGCATGCGAAAACACCCGGAAGGTTCGTTGCGGTACCCGGGTCATTGACCAGGATGTAACCGGCCTCGTCCAAGGCCACCTGATCGGCGATCAGTGAGGTTCGGGGAAGGTGCCCGATCGCAACGAAAACGCCTTCGGCTTCCAAGACGCTCTCGGAACCATCAACGGTGTTGCGCAGGCGCACGCCCGTCACCGAAGAATCCCCAAGAACCTCCTCAACAACGGAATTCCACACGAACTCGATCTTCGGGTTCGCCGCAGCACGATCAGCCATTGCCTTCGAAGCACGCAGCTGGTCACGACGGTGAACAACCGACACCTTCGAGGCAAACTTCGTCAGGAAGGTCGCCTCTTCCATGGCAGAATCTCCACCACCGACAACGATCAGGTGCTTGTCACGGAAGAAGAAACCATCGCAGGTCGCGCAGACGGAGACGCCTCGACCAAAGAACTCTTCTTCTCCGGGAACATTCATATGACGGTATTCCGAACCGGTCGCCAAGATGACGCTGCGAGCCAAGAGGGTTTCATCCTCAAGGGTGATCTTCTTGATGTCGCCTTCGAGATCCAGCGCGTAGGCATCCTCGTAGCGCACCTCCGCGCCGAACTTTTCGGCCTGCTGACGCATCTGGTCCATGAGGTCCGGACCCATGATGCCCTCGGGGAAACCCGGGAAGTTCTCGACCTCGGTCGTGTTCATCAGCGCGCCGCCGGCCGCAAGCGCACCGGCGACAACAACGGGCTTAAAACCTGCGCGAGCAGTGTAAATAGCCGCCGTGTACCCCGCGGGGCCAGAACCGACAATAACGACGTCATGGATGTTTTCAGACATGGTGTCTCCTATGGGCAAGTTGCGGTTACTTCACTGACAGCTCGCTGATCCACGCCCATGCGCGACCATCTTGCGAGGTTGGCATCTTGCGGAAGGTAATGCTGACGGCATCGGTTTCCACGGGATGTGCCAGTTTGATGTCTGTTGTGGGAGAGAACGTCGTGGTGGCGATTTCTGTTCCCGTACGAGGCGAATTGGGATCTACAGCACGAACAACGCCTTCGCCGCCAGTCGTCGAGGGATCCATCGTCAAGGTGATTTCAGAAACCGTTGACTTCTTCTCGAACTTCACGAGCACGGTGACCGCGGTGTCGTCTAGGAACTGGTTGTAATCGAAGTAGCGCGAGTGCCAGCTGGTCTTTGCGTCTCCATCGATCATGTTGACGGCCATTTCCTCGTGGTCGCCCTTGTCATTCTTCCACGACAGCACAGAGACACTGGAGATCACCGGTGTCACGGTTGTCGCCTGTGAAGGATTCTCGGAAGGTTGAGCCGACGCGGAAGCCGAAGGCGAGGCGCTCTTCGCCTGGTTCACGATGTCGTCAACACCGGAGTGCTTGACCGGGCTGAGTACGGTTGCACCCGCCCAAATGGTTGCGAGAACCGTCAGCACTGCGGCAAAGATAATCGTCGGGCGTGTGGGATCAATTCCGCGCTCTGCGCCTTCACCGCCCGAGGCCGGTGATCCCTGTGCGCGGCCACCTTCGCCTTGGCCGCCACCGTTTCCACCACCGGTACCACTGCTGTGGCCACCGCCTGCAAAGGAAGCACCAGCGTGACCGACGCGCGCGGCAGCTGTCGCCGCCACACCCTCGGCAGCAGCAGCGCCGCCCACAACAGCACCCTCAGCAAAACCCTTGGGATGCGGTGCGGGGATACGAGAAGGAGAAGGTGTAGAAGGAGACTTTGCGGCGGAAGTTTCGGCCACGGCCTCGGCAGCTGCAGCACCCAGGGGAATACCGGCCGGAGCGGTCGCATCAAGGTCGTAGACGCGCGCCGTAGCCGGGAGGGTTGGAACGATGGGAAGTTCTGGCTTGGCCTGGCTCATCTCGACGTGGCCTCGGGAAGCGCGGTTCTCCTGGGGAAGCGTGGGCTGCGAGGCAGGAACTTCCGGCGCGGGAATCTGCGGCGCGGGAGCCGGCTCATGTGGCGCATCGGGATTGACGATCTCATCGAAAGCAGGCACGGAGAGGTCGACGGAGAGCGGAACCCAGCGAGGCATACCTTCGGCAGGGGTGCGGTGATCCTCAGCGGACATGACTTCCTCCTTGCGTGATGCTGCCAGCCTATTATGAATGCTCTCGGGACGCTGCGGCGACGGCGCGGCCGAAAGGAACGCACACAGCGCTGCGGGAAGATGCAAACGAGTGAGCAGGGGACGAATACTGGTTGCAGATTCTTGAGGGTTAATGAAGCGCATCGCAAGCATGTAGATCACGGTGATGACGATTGCCACGACCCCGAACTTCACGCCAGAGACCAGCCAGCGCACCAGTTTCGAGGAAATCGTCGTGTAGATCCCCATGAGCCACAGCACGCCAAAACCGACGACTCCAGCGACGATTGCGCAACAGACGTAGGTTAGGTAGGAGCGGACAATGAGCGAAGAATTGACGAAGCGATTGCGATTACCAACCCAACGCATCGCAATCAAACCCTGAACGATGCGGCACACTGTTTCACCAAGAGCCGCGCCGATGACCCACCAGCGCACACCCGTCGCAAAGTAGATCGACCACCCAACGATGATCTGCAAAATGGTGGGGACAATGCCCATGAGGAACACGGGCTTTGCGTCCTCGTAAGCGAAGAAGACGCGTTGGCTCATCAGCACGATGCCCGTCGAGGCCACGCCGGGCATGAGGGAAACCAGGATCAACGCGTAGGAAGAGATCAGTTCGGGCCGGGTCGTATTGGTGACGACCAGCTGCATCATCGGGGCAGCGCCCGCCATGAAGATCGCGGCAGCAAGAACTGTCAGGGAGGTAATGAGACGAATACCCGTGTGGTAGTGCTCGGCAACCTCCCTGTCGTTGTCTTCGGCGACCGCGTAGTTCAAACGCGTGAAGATCGCGGTCGCAAGAGAAACAGTGATGACTGACTGCGGGAGCATGAAGATCAAGAACGCAGCCGAATATCCGGCCAGACCCGCGATGGGCTGGGGGTTCTGGTTGAGGTAATTATCTGCGATCGAGGCGATGGCGTTCGTTGAGAGAACACCGACCTGGGACACGCCCAAAGTGGCAAATGTCCAGCCTGCAACCTTCGAGGCCGAGCCGAAAGAAGTCCCACGGAAGTGGAAGTCAGGCTTGAATGAGATCCCTGCTCGTCTCATGGGAATGAACAAAACCAGTGCCTGGCACACAACACCCAAGGTCGTTGTCACCGACAAGAGCCAGAATTGCGGGGAGGTGAAGTCTGTGATGGCGAAATCTTCGTGGGAACCCCACAGAGCCAAGAAAGCGGTCAGACCTGCGATCGCAATGACGTTATTGAGTACCGGTGCCCACATATAGGGGCCGAAAACTCCGCGTGCATTGAGGAGCTCACCAAGCAGGTTATAGAGCCCGTAGAAGAAGATTTGCGGCAAGCACAAGAAGGCGAAGGAAACCGCAAGGGAGCGAATTTCCATGCTGTAGCCCGGCGCCATGATGATGATGAGAAGTGGCGCAAGAAGGGTCGAAACAAAGGCCACGAGGAAAAGGATTGTTCCGGCCAGTGTGATGAGGCGGTTGATGTAAACCTGGCCCTCATCTCTCTTGAGTGCGCGAACAATCTGCGGAACCAAGACAGCGTCAAAAACGCCGGAGGCAAGGAGATTAAAGATCGTGTTGGGCAGGGTGTTTGCTGTCTGGAATGCAGCAGAGACCGCACCGCCGGCCGAACCCAACGCCGCCAATAGCATTGCGGTCTTGATGAAGCCAAGGACTCGGGAAACCATTGTTCCCGAGGCCATCAATACGCTGGCCCGTAAAAGCGAACCGTTGCGAGCCTGGCTTTCACTCATTCCTGATCCTCTTCATGTGACTCGGATGTCGTCGGCTTGGCCGGGGGACGCCCGGCTTTCACGAATGCTCCGGTGGACAGTGGAACGTTGACCGTCCCTTTTTCGACGCCGCCAACGCCGGGTAAGTGTGAAGATTCCTCAGTGGTAGCGGCTTTGAAGCGGCGCCGAACCGTGCGGATAATTCCGCCGACGAAGGCAAGTCCGACAAGAACTGCCATGACGACTGTTGCCGCATCTTCCCATCCGGCGCGCATGCGGACTAAAACCCTTTGCGAATCATCAAGGACGGTTCCGCTGGGTGTCGATACCTTGTACGTCACGCGTATATCGCCCGAACCGATGGCCGTCACGGGTACTTCAACCGTTGAAGAAGAATTCGCCGGAATCGTGGCCGTCGAGGTGCTAGTGACGCGCAATCTGGGATCGCCCGGGAGCAAAGTGACCTCGACATTGACCGGCCACGGCAAAGAATTGCGCACGCGAACAGGGAAATTAGCGCTCTTATTAATGAGGTTGACCGCGTTAGAAGACTCAACCGATACGGAGGAGCTAAAAGTATTGAGCGACTGAATGCTGCTCACGATCGTTTCGGATCGCTGATCCCCAAGGTCTGCCCGAAGCGCGCTTGAAACGGTTGTATCCACCCTCTGGCGAGCCGCATCAACGTTTTCCGTTGCCCCCGCCAAGGGAAGGGTAGCTGCGTAGGCGCCGCTCAACGCGCTCATCTCTGAGCGAAGTGAGTCGCTAAAAGGCGAATCTTGGACGGCCGTACGCTCGATGTCTGTCGCCTCGGAGTTCATCAGGTCACTGAAGGAAATCCCCTCAACCCAGCGGTTATCGAGGATTGCTCGCACGCGCTCAAGTCGGGTCTCATCCAGTGAGGAAGAACGTTGAAGCGGGACGAAAAGTGTCCGCGACAAGCTCGGGCGTTCGCGGGTGATCATTGCGGTCATAGCCGTGAGGAACTGCTGGGTATCGAGTTCGTCATCAAGGCTTTGGGCATCCCAGGAAAGCAGGTCCGTCATGGGCGAGAGGGAACTGAGAGCCGTGTAGCTTTCACCTGAGTGATCATCATTATTGGTGATGGTCTGGCCATCGGCTGAGAGCTGAACCTTCGCCATAGAGGTGAAGTTTTGTTCGCTTTCGGGCGCAAGTTCGCCGGGTGGAGCAATGAAGGTTGAGCCAAGCTGCCCGTTCAAGGACTGCTTTCCCCAGCTTCCCGAGGTCGTCCATGACACGTTATCGATGAGCTTGGGTGCTGCAGTGCTGCTCTGCGTCGGGCTTGCCTCAGTGCTTGGCGAGGGGCTTGGACTTTGCGAGGCCTCACTTGGGCTGACAGAGGAGCTTGCGCTGGCAGAAGCCGAGGCGCTTGCCGAGGAACGGGAGGAAGAGGGAAGAAGAGCCTGCGTCTTGGCAAGAGTCGTAGGAACCTGTGCCCGCGAGTCGACAAGATACTTCATGATCGTGTCGTTATCGAGAGTCGTCGCAAGCGTCAGGTCCGCATCGTTACTGGGTAGAGCCACGAGCTCACGGGTGCGCTCAAAGAAGGTCTGGAGGAAAGCAACGCGCGTATTGCGATCAGCAGTGATCTCGGCCTCGGAACGCGGGGTGGCGGAAGAGGAAGGAGACGGCGCGGCGCTGGTTGCGGAAGCGGAAGCACTGGCCTCGGAAGAAGAAGCAGAAGGCGTTGGCGAAGAAGACGAGGCGCTGGAGCTTGCGCGATCTTCAGGGACGGTGAGCTCGTCGACCAGAGTTTGCGAGTCGGTCGCGAAAGTTACTCCCGACATGGATGCCGCAGACAGGATCGAATAGGAATCACTGGTCACGCGTGGAGTTGAGGACGTCCAGGGCAAGAGAACATTGACGCGCGTGCGTTCAAGGGAATATGCCGAATCCCAGATCAGAATGGAGCGGTCACTTCCCCGGTTTTCATCACCTTCAACAACGACCGTGATACCTCGCGGCCCCCACTCAAAATCCGAAGTGAAGGGGAGGTCTTCAAAAGGAATCGTCATATGGAAGGTCTGTTCGGCGCCTGGCTGGATCGTTGCTTCCAAGGTTCCCGCATGCACGCGCCGACCCTGATAGGACTTCCCCGTCAAATAAGCCGAGAGGTCCGAAGCGGTCAGTGGCGAATAAGTCTGAACATAGGCATCCAAAGACGGATTCTGGATGGGCTTATCCGTCAGATTGCGGACAACGCCCGAGACCTGCACATTGTTTTGAGCAGTGATCACTCGCGGTTCGAGGCGGTTAATCCGAACGTCCACTCCCAATGCCTGGGGTGCCTCGCCCAAAACCTCCGGTCGCGCGCTGGATTGAGGTGCAAGCGTTGCGGGTAAGGCTGACGCTGCCGAGGCCTCGTGAGTGCCCGCGGTGGGAAGTGAGGCAAGGGTGCTCGCGTTCGCGGGTTGAAGTGAAAGAAGCAGGGCGCCGAGGGGCACAAGAGTCAGTGCAATTCGAGTGGCTCGCAGTCGCGTCATGATGCATCCCGGTAAAGCAAGTCCAAAGCGATCCCGACAATGCGCCTCTCGTTGGGGTAAGCCAAGTCATGCGAGAGCTCACGCAAGGGAACCCAGGCGGCGTCCTCGGCCTCGTGATCCGGATCCCCCTCAACGGTGATGGACCCGGAAATGTAACCCATCAGGTAGTGGTGGACAACCTTGTGGATCCGCCGATCTGCGCCGGAAAACCAATAATCGATCGAGGCGAGGTGGCGGATGATGCGCCCGTGAATACCGGTTTCTTCAGCGACTTCGCGAAGAGCGGCTTCTTCGGGAGACTCCAAGCCTTCAAGATGCCCCTTGGGGAGGCACCACTCAATTTTCCCCGATCGATTCCGTCTGGCGATGATTGCTGCATAGGGCTGGCCATTGCGAACATCAACAACGATGCCCCCGGCAGAAGTTTCAGAGGAAACGGGAAGGAAATGAGGGGCCGAATTCGCTGTACGCAACGAAGGATGACGACGCGGAGGCTGAGGCACTCCGGGTCGTAACGCTTCAGAAGGTACAGTCATAGTTCCACTTTAAGCGGGATTACCCCTCCGGGTCAGGTCGCACCATCGGTCGAGTGGGAATTACCGCACTTTTTACAGCCTGTGCTATGGCTGCGAGTGACCTTATTCCCGTGTCAACCATGAATGAAGCCGTGATGCGAGCAAGCCAAAGAAGCCCAAAACATGGCATGCTGGAGGGGATGAGTACACAACTGTCGCGAACAATGGGTCAAGCCCGCTCTCACGCACCCCGTCCCTCTGGTTTAGGCGAGGGTGATTTGGGCCTACTCATGGCCCAGGCAAAAGAGGCTTTCTCCCGTATTCCCAAGGAAATCCTCGAACTGGGCGAAATCTTCACCCAGGCCGGTGAGGAAATCAGCTTGGTCGGAGGACCGGTTCGCGATGCTTTCTTGGGGCTGACCCCTCACGATTTTGACTGCACGACCTCTGCTCGCCCAGAAAAAACCGAAGAGCTTCTTGCTCAATGGGGAAACTCAACCTGGGACATTGGCCGCGAGTTCGGCACCATCGGTGGCAGGCGCGGCAATTTTGTCGTCGAAGTGACGACCTATCGCACTGATTCTTATGAAGTGGGGTCGCGAAAGCCCGAGGTCGAATACGGCGACACTTTGGAAGGTGACCTCACTCGCCGCGACTTCACCGTCAACGCTATGGCGATGCGCCTGCCGCAATTGGCGCTCGTTGACCCCCATGACGGCCTCTCTGATCTGGCCGTTGGTCGTCTTCGCACCCCGGTTAGCGCACTGCAATCCTTTGATGATGACCCGCTGCGCATCATGCGAGCCGCACGCTTTAGCGCCCAGCTTGGCATTGACGTGGATGAGGACGTCATGGACGCTATGGAATCTATGGCGGGGCGCTTGGAGATTGTTTCGGCAGAGCGTATTCGCGCTGAACTCGAGCGACTGATTATTTCCCCGTGGCCCAGGCGAGGCCTTGAGCTCATGGTCCACACGGGCGTTGCTGACATTGTTCTTCCTGAATTGTCAGCCCTCGTGTCAACAGTTGATGAGCACAATAGGCACAAGGACGTCTATCAGCACACGCTCACCGTCTTGGATCAGGCGATCGACCTGGAGACCGACGCGGATGGCCCGGTTCCCGAGCCGGACTTTATCTTGCGTTTTGCTGCCCTCATGCACGACGTCGGTAAGCCGGCTACGCGCTGCTTCGAATCCAATGGCACGGTCTCTTTCCACCATCATGAATTGGTGGGTGCAAAGATGACGCGCAAGCGCATGAAGGCCCTGCGTTTCGACAAGGCCACGACGGACGCCGTGTCTGACTTGGTTGCTCTTCACTTGCGTTTTCACGGTTATGGCGATGCGAAGTGGAGCGATTCGGCGGTTCGTCGCTACGTGGCGGACGCGGGAGAACTTCTCGAGCGCCTTCACCGATTGACCCGAGCAGACTGCACGACTCGCAACAAGCGTAAGGCCGCATTCTTGTCTGCCGCCTATGACGATCTGGAAGAGCGTATTGCCGCGTTGCGCGCGCAAGAAGAACTCGACGCGATCCGCCCCGATCTTGACGGGGATCAGATCATGGAGATTCTGGGGATTCGCCCCTCTAAGGCCGTGAAGATGGCGCGTGACTACCTCCTTGACCTGCGTATGGAAAATGGGCCCATGGGTGAAGAGGCCGCGCGCGAGGCCCTGCTTGCGTGGTGGGCATCCGATGAGGTGCGAGAAGTTGCCGAAGAGTATCAGGCTCAGCAGGCTCGCTGGGAAGAAATGGTCGCGCAAAAGAGGGCTCGTAAACGTCGCGCTGCCAGCGAAAACTAAGCCGATCCGGAGCTACCTTTAGGCAATTGCCTGCCTTTCTGCGTAGGCTAGTCACGATGAACCTATGCTGAAAGGCTGGATTTCGTGGCACCTTCACAAGCAAACGACGATCAGGGACGTCGCGCCCTTCCCTCGCGAGCCGAGGCGACTCGACGTCGACTTGCGCAGCAGGCCCGTCGTGAAGGCGAGGGAACCATCCCCCAGACACCTGCTTCTTCTGCACCTAAGCGCACTTCAGCGGTTGCGCGAGTTTCTCGCGGCTCCTCGAGTGGGGCAGCAGCCAGCTCAAGTGGAAGTCGGCGCGCAAGCACTCGCGCGGCCTCGTCAGGGAGTACCTCACGCACGGGGTCGACGCGTCCGGCATCACGTACAGCAGCGGCCGGTAAGGGCGGCGGAAAGAAGAAGGGGCCGGCCAAGGGGAAAAAGAAGCGTAGCCTCGCAGCACGGATTGCACGCGGAGCCTTCTATACCTTCCTCGGCCTCATTATTGCCGGCTTTGGTACCTTCCTCATTGCCTACGCCTCGTTGAAGATTCCGCAGGCGGATCAGGTTGCTCTTGCGCAGACGACGACCGTTTATTACGCCGATGGCACCACCGAGATGGGCCGGATGTCGCAGGTGAATAGGAAGATCATCGATTCCAGTACCCTGCCTGACTATGTCTCACATGCCGTGGTTGCCTCGGAGGATCGCACCTTCTACACGAACTCCGGCGTCGACCTCAAAGGTATCGGTCGCGCGCTGGTCAACAATATTAGGGGTGGGGCGCGCCAGGGTGCATCGACCCTGACCCAACAGTATGTTGAGCGCTACTACGTCGGCGAAACGACCGGTTATGTGGGGAAGGCCAAAGAAGCGATCCTTGCTCTCAAGATCAATCGAGAGCAGACCAAGGACGAGATCATTGGCAACTACCTCAACACCATTTACTTTGGTCGCGGTGCCTACGGGATCGAAGCCGCATCTCAGGCTTACTTCGGTCACGAAGCAAAGGATCTCACCCTTTCCGAGGCCGCAATGATCGCCGGGATCATCCCTGCTCCTTCTGCGTGGGACCCGGCAGTCGATGAAGAGAAAGCACGCTCGCGTTGGCAGCGCGTCATCAACCTGATGGTTGAGGACGGTTGGATTTCGCAGGCAGACGCAAACGCTGCTGAGTTTCCAAAGACCATTGATCCCGATACCTTGGGTGGTCCGACGATGGAAGGCCCGACCGGCTATCTCATGGAGCAGGTCCGGACTGAACTCGCGGCAGAAGGCTTTACGGCAGATCAGCTGGCGACCGGTGGATACCGCATCATTTCGACGATTGATAAGGACAAGCAGGATCAGGCTGTTGCCGCTGCAGAGTACATGTACACGGTGCGCGGATGGAATGAAGATTCCATGCACGTGGCTTTGACGTCATTGGATCCCGCTACCGGCGAAATCGTCGCGGAGTACGGTGGCAAAGATTACCTCACGCGCCAGCAAAATGCGGCAACGCAAGACATCATGGCTGCCGGCTCAACCTTCAAGCCTTTCGCCCTGGTTGCTCACGTCGAGCAGGGGGGCTCGATCTACGACGTTTACGATGGCTCTTCGCCCAAGACCTTCAGTGGAATGTCGCGTGCGGTGAGCAACGATTATGGTGTGTCTTGGGGCCGTCAGAACCTGGTGAACGCAACGAAGAACTCGATCAACACCGTTTTCGTTGGACTCAACCAGGAAGTTGGCCCCGCAACCACGAAGAAGGTCGCGATCGACTTGGGAATCCCCGAGGACACGAACGGTTTGGATGATTCGCTGCTCAACGTCTTGGGCTTTGCGGCTCCCCACAACATTGACCTTGCGCACGCCTATTCGACGATTGCTTCGGGCGGAAAGCGAACCACTCCGCACATTGTCCGCGAGGTTCAAAACTCCGATGGCTCCAAGGTCTTCAAGACAAACGTTGACCCGGAGCAGATCTTCGATACGAAGACCATGTCGACCGTCCTTCCTGCGCTTGAAGCAGTGACCGCTTCGGGTGGTACTGCCGAGGCCGCGGCCGCACTCAAGCAGGACACGGGCGGTAAGACCGGTACCTCCGAAGACCAAAAGACCGCGCAGTTCGTTGGTTTTACGCCTGAACTGGTCACTGCAGTGAGCATGTACCAGCTCGACGAAAACGGAAGTCCCGTTTCTTTGACGAATATCGGTGGGCTTGGCCAATTCCACGGTGGTGACTGGCCGGTGACCGTGTGGATGCGCTACATGAAGCAGGCGACCGCGAACCAGACGAAGCTCCACTTCGATTGGTATACCCGTCAGTCAGCGACACCTGTGGTTCCCGCGCCTCAGGTATCGACAACACCTACGCCTACTGAAGAGACGCCGACCCCGACCCCCGAGGCGAGTGAGCCGACGCAGGGATCTGAGGTACAGCCGACCCAGACTCCGACCGCTCAAAATACGGGTGCTGCCGGCTCCGAGGGTGGCGGTCCGAGTCGGGCAGAAGGCAGGTAGCTTCCGCGGGGGTTCCATCGGCGCGGACACGTCTTCGAGCGTCGAATGGAGCGCTGCTCAGGCAGCTGCCTGACACCAAAAGAAAGACAAAAAGGCCGGGGCCTCCCGAAAGGGAGTGCCCCGGCCCTCTTTATGGTCTTGTCAGACGCTCACTTGACAGCCAGCACGCGGACCTTGAGGTTCGCGGTGACTTCGGAGTGAAGGTTGACCGTCACGGTGTGGTCACCGGTGGTCTTGATCGGGTCAGCGATGATCACGCGACGACGATCGATGGTCTGGCCCAGCTGTTCCTTCACTGCTTCTGCAATCTGAGAAGCGGAGACGGAACCGAAGAGGCGTCCATGTGCGCCAACCTTGCTGTTCACGGTCACAACCGCGGCCTGCAGGGCATCGCGCACGATGCGAGCATCGTCGATGGAGGCGATCTCACGACGGCGGCGAGCAGCAGCCATCTGATCGATCTGAACCTGTGCACCCTTGGTCCACTTGGTGGCGAAGCCACGGGGGATCAGGTAGTTACGAGCGTATCCAGCCTTGACCTCGACGACATCGCCGGCGGATCCGAGACGATCCACATCGTGGGTGAGGATGAGCTTGGTAGTAGCCATTTTTCAGTCCTTCCCTTCGAATCAGCGGCCGGTAGAGGTGTAGGGCAGCAGAGCCATTTCGCGTGCGTTCTTGACGGCGCGAGCAATGCGACGCTGCTCCTGGACGGAGACACCGGTGACGCGGCGAGCGCGGATCTTGCCGCGGTCCGAGATGAACTTACGCAGCAGAGCGGTGTCCTTGTAGTCGATCGATTCGATCTTGGCCGACTTCAGCGGGTTGGCCTTCTTCTTGATGGGCTTATTGCGAAGTTGAGGCTTCGCCATGATGTTCTCCTTGATGATCTGAGCGAGTGAACGCTCCCAAGCATGTGTTCAGCACGTGTGTGCGCCGGTTACTTGGCGCGCGGTGCTATTTAGAAGGGCGGGTCCTCGGCGAAAGAGGTCGCAGCACCGGAATCGGATGTGCGCCATGGATCGTCTTGGGAACCGCCGGCAGGTGCGCCGTAGCTGGCCTGGCTCTGCGAGTAACCACCTTGGTTTCCGTAGCCCTGCTGCTGTCCGTATCCGCCGCCCTGGGAGTAGCCTCCCTGGGGTGCACCTGCCGAGGCCTGGCCGCCCGTGCGGGTGACCTGTGCTTTTGCGCGACGCAGTGAGGGGCCGACTTCTTCGACCTGAAGTTCGACGACGGTACGGCGTTCGCCCTCACGGGTTTCGAAAGAGCGCTGCACGAGGCGACCGGTGACAATGACGCGCATTCCCTTTCGCAGGGATTCGCCGACATTTTCAGCCATTTCGCGCCAGACGGAGCAGCGCATGAACAGGGTTTCCCCGTCCTTCCATTCGCCGCTTTGGCGGTCGAAGGAACGCGGGGTGGATGCCACCGTGAAGTCGGCGACGGGTGCTCCGCTCTGCGTCCAACGCAGTTCCGGATCATTGGTCAAATTGCCAATGATCGTGATGACGGTTTCTCCAGCCATTGGATCTCCTTGGTGGGCTGTGTGAGGTGATTGCTCAGGTGAGCGAAGGTCAGTGGGCGTCCGGACGCAGGAGCTTCGTGCGCAGGATGGACTCGTTCAGAGTCATCAAGCGGTTGATTTCCAGCGCAATTTCGGGGGTGGTCGTCATGTTGATGACAACGTAGATACCCTCGGAACGCTTGAGAATGTCGTAGGCAAGACGACGCTTGCCCCAGATGTCGACCTTTTCGACGGAGCCGCCGTTAGCGGTGACCTGCTCGAGGTACTTCTCCATCTGCGGGGCGACGGTGCGCTCGTCGATCGAAGGATCGAGGATCACCATCAGTTCGTATTCACGCACGTTGATACCCACCTCCTGTGGTCTTCGCGGTCACGGTATTTCCGTGACAGGAGGGTCATGCGTTGCAATCACCGGAGTTCCACCGGCTTTTGCACACGGACACATGGGTGTCCGCGAGACTGAGTTCCATCCCGGGTGGGTGGAAACAGTCCAGCGTCCAAGTCTAGCGTTTTTTCAGCTTCCTGTCACGAGCGGTGAATCACACTGCGGCCTGCGATGGAGCGAGTGAATCATTCCGTGGAATAAGCACATTTCGCGGCGAAAACCACGTGATCCACGAGTTCGTGATCGCTCGAGTCACCATGTACAAGCCGGTTACCAAACCAATGAGTACCGCTACCGCCGCGGTCTCACTCAGGTAGGGCCGAAGAAGCGTAAATCCCCACAGCGCGGGAAGCAGGATCGCGAGGTTGAGGAATGCTGCCTTTGCCAAGGAAGCTCCGCGCCCCGCACCGATCAAGACACCGTCGAGCAGGAATGCGTGTGATTGTGCGGGGAAGAAGACCGCATTGACGATGACCGCGGGGATCGCCATGTGACGGACGACGGCCTCGGAAACGAAGAAGGAAGGGATCCACGGGGAAAGGGAAGCTGTGAGCGCGCCGATGATGACACCCGCTCCGATTCCCCACCACGAGAGGGTGCGGAGCAGGGTGCGCAGTTGCGAGCGATCCCCCGAACCGATGGCGAATCCGACCAGAGTTTGCGAGGCGATAGCAAGGGAATCGAGAAGGAAGAGCGGGATTTGCCAGGCGGACATGACGACTTGGTAGGCCGCGAGGCCGTTGACGCTGATCGTCGTCGCGCTCCAGATCGAGGTGAGGAAGGCCAGGCGAATTGCGACCGAGCGTGCCAGGAGAGGACCACCGACGCGCGCGGATTGGCGAATTCCCGTCAGTGACGGACGCAAAGAGACACCCGCGGCTCGTGCGGGGCGGGCGAGGATTGCGACCAAGCTGATGGCCATGATGGTTGAAACGATCGAGGTTCCAATTCCGCTGCCGACGATTCCCAGATTGATCCCATAGATGAGGAATGCATTGAGGCCGACGTTGAGGAGGGCACCGACTCCTGCGGCGATGAGTGGGGTAGTGGTGTCCTTCATTCCGCGCAAAACTCCGGTGGCGGCCATGGTGATCAGCGATGCCGCAAGCCCTGGCAGTGATGCGTGCAGGAATGACGAGGCATAGGGCATGATTTCCTCGGCGGCTCCCAGTGCGCGCAAGAGGGGAGTGCCGATGAGTGCGAGAACTCCAGCCAGAGTGATGCCGATGATGGCGGCCAGCCACATGGCGTGGACGCCGAGCTCGCGGGCGCGTCGCTCGTTTCCGGCTCCCATTGCCTGGGCGGTTTCGGCGGTGGTCGAGTAGGCCAAGAAGATCGACATGCCGTAGACCGTGTTGATCACGATCATGGCAAGTGACATGCCGGCGATTTTTTCGGCGCCGAGGTGACCAACCATTGCGGAGTCGATCGTGAGGAAAAGCGGCTGCGCAATTGTTGCACCCAGAGTGGGGATTGCGAGGGAGAGGATTTGGCGTGTCAGGCTGGGCTTTTTGCTGTGAGTTTGTGCGGATTCATCGCGCTTAACTGGGGAAGTGCTGGAAATATCCTCGAATGCGTCAGTGAGTGTCGGTTTATCCACGGAAGTGGATTCATCTGTGGATAAAGCCTGTTCAGAGCACTCTTGTGCAGTTGATGCAGTCTGGTTGTGGATTGCGAGTTGTGACTCAGGTAAACCTTCAATCTGCGATTGAGACATGTCTTTTCGCTGATCGGCGCTATCCACTGATTGTCCCTCCACTTTTTATCCACAGACTGTGTACACATCTGTGGAAAGATCATACTCGGAAAATGGCGGCTTTCTGAGGAAAGCCCAAACTGAAGGCAAGCTGAGAATAGGCTTGTGAAAGACGCTTCATCCACAGGTCATGTGGAAGACACGCGGCGCTATCCACAGAGTATCCACAATCCGTCCACATTCGTGTTGAACTTGAGAGTGGCAGTGGCGCTCGCTTGGCAGTAGGCTCGCGTGTACGCGCTTTGCGTTTAATTCCCATCCACATGCGTACGATTCGCCTGAGGAGAGCTTCACACATGGCATCGGAAGACTTCGATCGCACCCCACCCCAAGACATCGACGCAGAGATGTCCGTCTTGGGTTCCATGATGCTCTCCAAAGAAGCAATCACCGATGTCAGTGAAGAAATTCGTGGAAGTGACTACTACAAGCCTGCCCACGAAATCATTCACAACACGATCATCGACCTCATGGGCCGAGGCGAACCCGCGGACGCAGTGACAGTCGTTGGCGAACTCCAAAGGCAAGGCGATCTGTCAAGAGTTGGCGGGGCCTCGTACATCCACAGCCTGATCGCATCGGTTCCTACCGCAGCAAACGCGGGCTACTACGCGCGAATCGTGAAAGAGCGCGCGATCTTGCGTCGCCTCGTCACTGCGGGCACGCGAGTCGTCCAACTCGGTTACGCGGACGCCGGTGGCGATGTCGATGAAATCGTCGACAAAGCACAGGCGGAGATCTTCGCCGTCGCAGAACGCCAAGCGCAAACCGACTATGTGTCGATGGCCGAGATGTCCGAAAACATCCTCACCGAGCTCGAAAAGATCGAACTCAACCAGGGCAAGGTCGCCGGCGTCCCCACCGGATTTGTCGACCTTGATCGAATGACCGGTGGTCTGCGAGGCGGGCAGATGATCATCGTTGCGGCGCGTCCTGCGATGGGTAAGTCCACGCTGGCACTTGATTTTTGCCGCTCCGCCTCCATCAAGCACGACATCACATCGGTCATCTTCTCGCTGGAAATGTCCCAAAACGACATCGCCATGCGTATGCTCTCCGCCGAGTCCTCGGTCTTCATGAGCAAGATGATGAAGGGCGAGATGACCGAACGCGATTGGCGCAAGGTTTCGGAAACGACAGGGAAGATCTCCGAAGCCCCGATCTTCGTCGACGACTCAGCGAATGTCACCATGACCGAGATTCGCTCGAAATGCTACCGACTCAAGCAGCAGCACAATCTGGGCCTGGTCGTCGTGGACTACCTCCAGCTCATGACAACGGGTAAGCAGGTCGAATCACGTCAGCAGGAAGTTTCTGTTCTGTCGCGAAACCTCAAGCTTTTGGCCAAAGACCTCGATGTCCCGGTCATCGCGGTCGCGCAGCTGAACCGCGGTCCCGAAGCGCGAACCGATAAGAAGCCGATGATGAGCGACCTGCGTGAATCGGGCTCACTCGAGCAAGATGCGGACATCATCATCCTCTTGCACCGGCCCGAATACTACAATCCTGAGGATCGTCCGGGCGAAGCCGACATTATCTTGGCGAAGCACCGTAACGGTGAGACCGGAACAATTCGCGTCCTCTTCCAAGGACACATGGCGCGCTTTGCGAACTTCACCTCTCGCGAGGAACCCGCCTAATGTACGACCTCAATTCGATCACACCCGCCCAAGCTCAAGACCCCACGATGCCGCCTGAACTCATGGCGCAACTCGCGGCCGAGCGCCCTGACCTTCGTCGGCATCTGCTGAAAAACCCCAGCCTGTATCCACAGTTGCGCCAGTGGATTCTTGACTCCTCTGGGGGAACGCTCGAACCGCAGATTCAGTACACCTCGAACATGCCGATTGGCCCGAGCGCTTCCGAAATGGGTATGCCCCCGGCCGCGGGGACACCGATCATCGATTACGGCGTCCAGGCAGCGCCAACAGCACCGCAGCAGCTTCAGCCGCCTCAGTCTGAACCTGCCCAAGCCACAGCGTCGCAGTACGCTCCAACGGCTATCCCCACCACGGCCTCGTCAGGTGAAGCCGTGGATTGGAGCTGGCGGGAAACGGTGAATAGCGGTCCACTCAGCGACCTCGAGGCCTTCGCAAACGGAACGCGCTCGCGAAAGCCTCGCGGGGAAAAGAGCGTGCGAAACCGCGTGATTGCGGGGATCGTGGTGGCGGTTATCGTCGCGGTGGGCGTCGTTATTGCTTGGCGCGTTGCATTCTGATCACGCCGTCGACACTGAGCAGAGCAAGAGCGACCCAGACAATTCCGGTCGCAATCCAGCGCGTCGGCTCCATGTACTCGTGGAAGATGCACACGCCAATAACCAGCTGGATGCTGGGGGAAATGTACTGAAGGAAGCCCAAGAGCCCCAGTGGGAGTCCCTGCGATGCCTTGGCGAATGTGATGAGCGGAATGACGGTCAGGATTCCCGCTCCGATGAGCATTGCCAGGTGAAGCTGCCAAGACATTGCACCATCACCGGCACGCTGAAGGGTATGGAATGACGTCGATTGGTGGGCAACAAGGTAGGCGTAATACATCCCTAAAATCGGGATGACGACCGCGGTTTCAATGGCCATTCCATCGAGGGGAGCAACCTTGAGTGCGACCTTCTTTTTCACCAGTGAGTACAGACCGAAGGACGCGGGAAGTGCGAGCGAAATCCACGGGAGCCGGCCGAGCCCGATGATGATGACCGCAACAGCGAGGACACCCAGGCCAAGAGCAACACCTTGAAGGCGCGAGATTCTCTCGTGGAGAACGACCATCCCCAGGGCGACCGTAAAGAGGGGATTGATGTAATAGCCGAGCGCGGCATCGGTCGTGTGGCCGATGAGGATCGCGTAAATATAGGTCGTCCAGTTGATGACAACCAAGAAACCTGCGGCGGCAAGTGGCGCCATGAGCGCGGGGGTTCGGATCACGCGCCACATTCTGGGCAGGGAGCGAGTCAGAGCCAGTGCAATCAAGCAGGCGATGAAGGCCCATAGCGCTCGGTGAACAATGATTTCCAGCGAGCCGGCCGGTTCAAGAAGGTGGAAGTACAGCGGGAAAAATCCCCACATGACGTGAGTGCCGATACCTAAGGCAAGATATTTTCCGAAGTGCTCGTTTCGTGTGGGATGTTCGCTGGCCATAGGTGCAGCGTAACGGTTTGAGTGTAGTGGTGCCCGGTGGCGTGTGTGATTTTTGTGTGAGCTACCCTGATGACATGTTCATACGCCCCGCCACTTCCGAGGATCTGGATTTCATCGAGTCTGCTTTTGACCATGCTCGGGAATTCATGCGGGCGAACGGTAACCCGACGCAGTGGCCCAGCGATTACCCCAACCGCAGTGATGCGCTCAGGGATATTGAACGAGGCGAGTGCTTCCTTGTTTGTGATGAACAGGGGCCTTTGGCGGTGTTTAGTTTCGCTCGCGGGCCGGAAGAGGAGTATTCCCAGATTGATGGGGCCTGGCACTTCGATGATGAGTATGGCGTGATCCATCGCCTTGCCAGCGTCCGAGGCCGCGGGGTCACTCGCGTGGTCATGGACTTTTGCGTGGGGCAAGTCCCGTATCTGCGCTGCGATACGCACCTTGATAATGCGCCGATGCGTCGAGCGCTGGAGGCTTATGGCTTTGAGCCATGCGGGATGATTGCGGTACGAGGCCAGTGCCCGCGAATTGCCTACGATGGGTTGTTTTCTCAAATATCGAAATAGTGTCGAGTAATTACTTGCTGAATCAGCGTTCTTCGTTAGGCTGGGGCTGACCTCAACGACGGCGAGGAGGTGCGACGATGGTGTCTTGGTCAGAGGTTCAGAAGTGGAATGCTGGAGTTTTCACGAGTCTTGCACAGCAGGTGGGAGCCTCCGCAGAAGATTGCAAGTCTAATCTCAAGCGTTTTGTGGATGTTCTTGCTGGTTTCGATCTTGAGGGTGCTACCGCAAGTGCGGCTCGTGATCAGGGGCACTTTCGAATCGAGGCGGCCCGCCGTCAGGTGGAAGACCTTCTTGCTTTACAGGAGATTTTCTTGTGGGCCGAGCATGAAATTAATGACATCGCTGCGGATGTTGCGAGTATTCATGAGATTGAGCGGACAACGAATATTACGATTTCTGCGTCAGGTGCGGTAGCTCCGCGCGATCCGATGGTGTTTTATGGCCGAAATAATCCGTTTGTAGACGATGAACCGGCGTTGCAGTTCGCCTCCACCCGGATCGCGAGCCTTCTTTCGCGCGCTGAGGCCTTTATTAGTGAACTGGAAGCTCGCTTTTCTCGAGTGAACAGCGGAGAGGCTGGTGCAGAACATGCATATCAGACTTCGGATAACGAAGAAGCTCAACTTCCTCCGCCTGGTTCGAAACCCAGGCAGATTGCCGCATGGTGGGGTTCGTTGAGCCCTCAACAACAGGAAGAGTTAATTAAAAAGTATCCAGCGATTATTGGAAATCTGGATGGAGTAGACATTAAGACGCGTGACCGGGTGAACCGTAGTCTCGTTGACGGAATGCTGGCGGAAGCTGAAGATAGGGAACGTCAAACCCATAACGACCTTGTGCATCTGGGAATGACTTCACATTCGTATGCAAATCGCTATTCGAAGGCACTTGACGATGTAGAAGATCTCAAAGTGCTTAAGAACTTCATTGATCACCATCGCGGGCAGAAGTTGTTGGTATGCGATCGCAGTGGTGAGCGGCTCAAGGTTGCTATTGGTATTGGTAATTTTGATGAAGCTCAGCATATTGGCGTATTTGTTCCGGGAATGGGGACGACGGTTAGGGGTAATTTGCTGGATTACACCACGAAATCGGAAGGATTAATTACGGCTGCACAGGGACTGCGGAAATCGAGTTATGCAACAGTAGCTTGGCTGGGATATGACGCACCTTTGAGCATCCCGAATGTGGCAAACACGCATCGTGCGAATGCTGGTGCAGATAGACTTGTAAATTTCCTTGAAGGCCTTCGGGTGATACCCAGGAATAGTCAGGAAAAATTACATCTAACTCTTCTCGGTCATTCTTATGGCTCAACAACGTCAGGGATTGCAGCATCGCATGTCCAGCCCAATGTGGTTGATGATCTCGTGCTGTTTGGCTCCCCTGGTTCGGGGGTTCAACTTGGTGCTGAATACCGCGTGCCGGAGGGACACCGATGGGTCAGTGCTGTCCCCTATCACGGCGATATAGTTCAGGGGATTGGTACTGACATCAATTTTGGCCGGAATCCAACAGAGATGCCAGCATTTAGACACATTAGTGGTGACGCTACGGGGGGTAAAAGCTATCAAACCTTCACACAGCCCTTTGGAAACCATTCGACGTATCTAGAGAATAATACTGAGACGCAGAAGGATATGGCGAGAATTTTGGCTGGTTTGGAGCCGGGCTCATGAAGCATTTTTGGCGTGTGGTTGTGGTGCTTGCGTGCGCTGTTGTGGGTTTTTTTGTGTTTTCGTTTTATGCGTTGTTGCATGATGATGGTTTGCCGTCGATGGATGGGCGTCTTCCTTTGGAGAAGCGTGTGTCGATTGAGGCGTTTCAGCGTGATGTGGAGCCTCATATTCTCACTGCTCGGCAGGCGCTGTTTGAAGATACCGGTGGAGTACGCCCCTATTCGGAGGGCAGTAGGATAAGTACGGCTGTGGGTGAATCGTGGACTTTGTATAGCCAGAACACCGATGGGGCTAAAGTGTCTGTGGACGCAGTCTACGAGGTCATGCGTGATTATGTGGAACCTTATGGTTATGTTCTTGCTTTGGATAAGACTTACAAAGACGGTTCACGCAGCTTGGTATGGCGCGACTATGACAATGGCGGAACAGTCGATGTGAATATCAATGGGGATTGGACGAGTTTTGCTTATGAGAGCGGAGAGCGTCCTTCTGATGGTTCTGTGCCTGATCCGCGGGTGTTGATTCCTAATGATTCTCGGGATGTTGCCGGATACGTGAGTGATAGTGTCCCCAGTATTTGGGATTTGGATCGGGACGCACCTGAATTTCCAAAGACTGAGGGCAGTAAGTCGTTGAGTGATCGTCAGTCGATTGAGGTGTTTGAGCGTGAGGTTGAGCCGGGGATTTTGAGTTTCAGAGACGAAATTGTTGGTGATTCACCGTATTACGTGGCTCGTAGACCTAGTGAGATGGATGCGAATGAGAAGGATCTTCTCGTTAAGCGGTATTGGTTTAAGAGTCAGCGTGTTCAGTGTGGTCCGCGTGATGTGGGGCGGGTTGTTGAGTGGGGGAATGCTCGTTTGAATCCGCTGGGCTATGAGTTGGTGTATGACTATGCCAGTCCGGTACCTGGGGTTGGCCACTACCTTGCGTGGAAGGATGAGAAGAATGGGGGGCTTGTGACGGTTATTCTTCGCGAAAAGAACACGGAATTTAGTTATGAGAGTGGGAATCGTCCTTCTGATGGTTCTCTGCCTGACCCGACGGTGTTGATTCCCAACGACCACCGCGACCTACCAGACCCCTTGGATAAGACGGGACACTGAGATGACTGATATTTCTTTCCGTGAGGGGGCCTATGAAGCCCTTGCTCGTAGTTTGGGTGATTTGCGCGCGGGAATGGGGAAAACCGAAGTGTTTTTCTCATCATTAATTGAACAGAACCTACCGGGGATTGCTCATCTTTCCTGCGCGCGTTCAGTTGAGGAACGAGTCAACCTGCGCAGGCGCCGTTCGATTAGTGCAATAGAAGAGTTGGGTGATTTGTACCGGAAGACGGGGAAGGACTTACTTGACCTTGAAGAGGAGCAGCAGCGGACGATTCGTCGCTTAAGCTCGGCCGCCTTTGGGGGAGTTGGGATGCCGGAGGGCACGCAGCGTGCGTATGCGGCGGCGGTCAATGCGCGTCCTGATTTGGTCCAACGCGCGGAACAGCTCAATCAGTAGAGCGTCGCGATGATTGAGTGGCAAGGCGGTGCCTGTTTGATTAGAGCGAGGAGGTGTGGTGGTGTCTGATTCGCAGTCCACGCGTGGAATGCAGCGAGGGCGCGTAAAGCGCTATTTGCGGTACGTGCTGCGTTTTATAGGCGCAGTGGTGGGATTCCTATTCGCGATATGGGTGTTTATTGGAATTATCTCGCTCCCTTACATCGATATTCCCCCGCGTGAGGGTGGGGATCTTCCTTTTGAGAAACGTGTGTCGATTGAGGCGTTTCAGCGTGATGTGGAGCCGCGCATTCTTTCCGCACGAAATGAAATTTTTAGTGGTTCTCAGTCTCTTCGTCCTGAGACTGAGAAGAGCAAAATTAGTCGTCTCTACGATGGATGGGAGCTGTCCAGTCAGAGAGTACGTGGGGGTACCCAATCCCCAGACCGCGTTGAAGATATTCTCGGCCGGTATCTCGAACCCCTTGGGTATGTATCGATTGTGCATGATCAGGAGAGTCTGCTTTGGCGTGACAATAAGAATGGAGGGCGTGTTGAAATCTTAATTAGGGATCAGTCATTGGCTTTTCAATATGACACCCAAGATCGTCCTTCTGATGGTTCTGTGCCTGATCCGCGGGTGCTGATTCCTAATGATTCTCGGGATGTTGCCGGATATGTGAGTCCTAGTCTTCCCAGTATTTGGGATTTTGATAGGGACGCGCCTAGATTTCCAGAGACTGATGGCAGCGAGTTGGAGAGAAAACGTCAGTCGATTGAGGTGTTTGAGCGTGAGGTTGAGCCGGAGATTTTGAGTTTCAGAGACGAAATTGTTGGTGATTCGCCGTATTACGTGGCTCACAGCAGCCCTAGCGAGATGGAAACGAGGAAGAGGTATCCCACTCCAGAGTATTGGCTTGAGAGCCAGCGTGTTCAGTGTGGTCCGCGTGATGTGGGGCGGGTTGTTGAGTGGGGGAATGCTCGTTTGAATCCGCTGGGCTATGAGTTGGTGTATGACTATGCCAGTCCGGTACCTGGGGTTGGCCACTATCTTGCGTGGAAGGATGAGAAGAATGGGGGGCTTGTGACGGTCATTCTTCGCCAGGAGAATACGGAGTTTAGTTACAAGAGTGGTGCTCGTCCTTCTGATGGTTCTGTGTCTGACCCGACGGTGTTGATTCCCAACGACCACCGCGACCTACCAGACCCTGCCGCGTAGCCTCGGCCTCGGCTATTCCCTCATGCCGACGTGGATGGTGGGGATGAAGACCGGCATGGTCAAAGACGACAGGAGCTCCTCAAGGGCTCCACACAATACGCCTAAATCCTTGTAGCGCTGCGCTGTCGCACCTTCGTCGGGAAGCAGCGCGGGTAGGTAGAGCAAGATCTCGTAGTTCTCGCCCTCATAATTCGTAAACAACCCGGTCTCGTCGAAGCCATTGCGTTGATAGAAAGCCAGTCGCCTCTCGCGCTGGTGAAAATTCTCGGCATCGCGAAGCATCGGTTCAATTTCCAGGGCAATCGCGTGTTCGGGGTAGTGCTCCTTGAGTTGGGACAGGATGCGCGAACCATACCCCTTGGAACGTGCGGAACGGTCCGTTGCCAGAAAAATGACAAAGAGTAAATCCTCAGAGTGAATCGTGAGGGTAATCCCGCAAAAACTCGACTCTTGAGCGGGATCAAAGTAAGCCAGAAAATCAATGGAACGACGCAGTGCGAAGGTGTTGAGTACCCATTCAGGCACGAGTTCAGAAGAGGGGAAAGCCTCGGTGAGTAGCGCGCGAACTTGAGGATAGAAGTGTGAAAAACGGCGGACGGGGAGAGTAATTAAATGGGAATCGCAAGAACTCACCCCTTAATAGTAGAAGAAGCCTCATAAAGATCTCATGACAAGTGTCATGTGAAACTTCGTTCAAACGCCACTGTTGCCCTTTGCGCCTCGACGGTTGACTAGAGGCATGAACACAAACACGGATCACTCCACCACACCGGCGATCTTCGCCGAAGGCCTCGTCAAAACCTACGGGCAGGTTCAGGCCCTCAAAGGAATCAACATGCGCGTCGATTCCGGCGAAATCGTCGCATTCTTGGGCCGCAATGGCGCAGGAAAGAGCACGACGATCGACATCATCTTGGGCCTGCAAGAGGCCAATGGCGGCACGGTCGAAGTTTTCGGCATGAGCGCCAAGGAAGCGATTCGTCGCCGCCTCGTGGGAGTCGTGCTGCAAACCGGCGCACTGCCCAATGACTACACCGTCGCAGAACTCCTCAAGCTCTTCGCCCGCGTCTACAAGCGCGAAGAAACCATCGACCCCATCGTTGACGAGACCTACCTCCGACACCTCCTCGCGCGCAAGATTCGCAAGCTTTCCGGCGGCGAGCAGCAACGCGTCCGCCTCGCGCTTGCCCTCCTGCCCGACCCCGAACTCATCATCCTCGACGAGCCGACCGCCGGCATGGACGCAAGCATGCGCAAGGAATTCTGGGAACTCATGAGCGCCCAGGCCTCGAAAGGCAAGACGATCCTCTTCGCCACCCACTACCTGGCCGAGGCGCAGGACTACGCCGAGCGCACAATCATCGTCAACGCCGGCGAAATCACCGCCGACGCCCCGACCGAGGAAATCCGTCGCGCCCACTCGACAACGCGCCTTGCCTTCTCTGTTCCCCGCGCGCGCCTGGGCGAGGTCCGCGCCTCCTTGGCTGCTCGCGCCGAAGAATTGGGAACGACGTGGGAGCTCAGCGAAATTGCCGAGGCCAAGGTCCGTCAATCCGATACCGAAAGTTCCGTGGGGGAGAGTGGCGACGGTGAACAGTGGGTGCGCGTAGAGTTCCGCACGACCTTCTCCGATGAGGCAGCGCGCTTCGTCATTGGCCTTGAGAATGCTCGCGAGTTCGAGGTCGTCTTCTCCAGCCTCGAGGACGTTTTCTCGGAGCTCACTCAGTAAAGCCAGCCCGAGCCTCGCAGATTTCCCCACAGCTTTTTACGTATATAAGGATTCAAAATGACAACGCACACTCACGCAGAAACCAACCCCTGGAGCAAGCGCACCGCAGTTAGCTCATGGGAAGGAATCGGGATGCTCACCTGGAAGGCCTTCCTCAAACTGGTGGCAAACCCGGCCATGTTCGGTTTCGCACTGATTCTGCCGATCTTCCTCTACATGATGTTCGGCGCCGGACAGGAATACTCGAAAGAGTGGGCCGTCAACGCCAATGTCGGTGCAACTGTCCTCGTCTCCATGACCCTCTACGGCGTGATGATCGCCGGGGCATCAGCTGCAACGGTCGTCGCCCTGGAGCGCACGTCCGGAACATCTCGCCTCTTCGCGCTCACTCCCGTGAGCTCCGGAGCCTTCATCTTCTCCCGTCTGGTCGCAGCAATCTCCATGAGCGCAGTCGTCATTGCCATCACCTACGGCGTGGGGTATGCGACTGGAGCACGCATGACTCCCGCAGCCTGGATCCAAAGCGCCCTGATTGTCCTAGCTGCGGCCATGATGTCAGCAACACTGGGTCTGGCACTGGGATTCCTCCTGCGTTCGGATACCTCCTTCGCAGTGATTAACGGCGTTGTCGTCTTGGGCGCATTCCTTGCGGGAATGTTCATCCCGATCGACTCCATGGGGAGTTTCTTCAAGACCATCGCCCCGGGAAGCCCCTTCTACGGGATCTTCTACCTCTCGCAACTGCCCCTATACGGTTTCGATTCCTTCAAGTGGACCTGGGTAATTTCTGCAGCGGCCTGGTTCATTCCCTTTGTCGTGCTTGCAGTTTGGGCGCAGCACAGGGACACTGATCGCTGACAGACTTCACGTGCCACACGAAGAATTCCAGGAAATAGCCGGGAGAGGGAAGAGTATGGACACCACCACAGCCAAAGCATCGTGGACGCAGCGCCACCCGCGCTTGTCCGCAGTGTTGTGGGCACTTCCCTACCTGGCTTTCTTGGCATTCCCCCTGGTCATGGTCCCGAGTGTCGAATCTTTCGGCATGACGGTAGTGATCCTGGCCCTCACTCTTGCAGTCGCAGTCGCCGATATCGCGATCTACGTCGTGAACCCAACCCCCGAATGGGGAGCGCGCATCACCAAGAAAATGTGGATCTCGCACGGTGTCCTGCTGGCACTGGTGATTGCACTGGGACTCGTCCTGGTTATCGCCGGCGCATCGCGAGTAACCTCGGCCCTTTTCATCACCTACTCAATTGCGGGCTGGAACCTTCAAGCCCCCAGGAAATATGTGCTTCCCGGCCTAGCGGCACTTGTCGGCTGGGAAGTCATTGCCATCTTGTTGCCCATTGGCAGCATCGACGCGCTGGCCCTGAGCTACGCGATCATCGCGCTGCTGATGGTTTTGGGATTAACCCTGGCCGTGCGTCGTAGTTTCGATAATCACCACTCAGAGCAACAGCGTCAACGCCAAGCAATCAGCCTGGTTCGCGAGCGCGAACGCTTGCGTTTTGCTGGGGATCTTCACGATATTCTGGGTCACTCGCTGACGGTCATCACCATGAAGAATGAGCTTGCCCAGCGCTTGCTCTCCGTGGGAAAGATTGACGAGGCCAGTGAGCAGATTGCGCAGACCCTGGAGTTATCCCGCCAGGCGAAAGAGGACCTGCGGGGGATCATTGCGGCCTCGCGCAGTTTGTCCCCGGAAGAAGAAGTGAATTCGGCGCGCGAACTTTGCGAGCAAGCGGGGATTGAGTTCACCGCCGATATTCGAGGCGACATCCCACCCGGCCCTCGAGCTTCCCTTGCCGCTCACATCATCCGTGAGGGAACGGCCAACGCCATTACCCACGCCCACCCCAAGAGCATCCACGTGCGCCTGACTCCCGCTGAAGTCCTCGTGCGAAACGACGGTTACTCGCAGAAGTACTCTGTGGCCTCGCGAGGTGGGGGAATGGGACTTGAGGGACTGCGCGAGCGCGCGGCCTCGGAAGGGGATGTGACCTGGGGGAGTGAAGGGAGCACCTGGGAGCTGCGCTTGGCTTTTAAGGGCGAGGCGCTCTGAGCTGCGTGTACGATTGACGAGTCAAGTACTCGCGCTTCGAAGGACGCCGCATGATTCACGTGATTGTGGTCGACGACCAGGCCCTGATCCGTGGTGCCTTGAGTGCGCTCATTGACCTCGAGGACGACATGGAAGTTGTCGCTCAGGCGGGTAATGGGCACGAGGCCTTGGCTGCAATCGAGGCCCACACGAGCGCACATCCGGGCAGCGAGGTCCCGCTGGTCGTGATCATGGACGTGGAAATGCCCGTCATGGATGGGATCAGTACTGCCACTGCACTGAAAGAACGAGGATCGGCCGCGCGCGTACTCATGGTGACAACCTTCGGGCGCCCCGGCTACGTCCAGCGCGCACTCGATGCCGGCGCATTGGGCTTCGTCGTCAAGGACGCTCCCGCTGCTCAACTGCTCGATGCAATTCGTCGAACCTCACAGGGGCTTCGCGTCGTTGACCCCGCACTCGCGGTCGATGCGCTCACGAAAGGCCAAAGCCCGCTCAGCGCCCGCGAAGTCGAGGTACTGCGCGCTTTCGAAAGCGGCGGGACCGTGGAGGACGTGGCCTCGGAGCTCATGCTGTCGGCGGGGACGGTACGCAACTACGTGAGCTCGGCGATGGATAAGACCCACGCGCACACGCGCGCCGAAGCGCTCAAGGTCGCGACTGAGAATGGGTGGTTGTAAACTGAGATTCCATGGTAAACAGCTATGGACGTCGACAAGACGCACAGGAAAACATCACTCGCCACATCTTTGTCACCGGAGGTGTGGTTTCTTCTTTAGGTAAGGGTTTGACGGCCTCGTCGCTGGGGCGCCTGCTGCGTTCACGCGGTCTGAGCGTTGCCATGCAAAAGCTCGATCCCTACATCAATGTCGATCCGGGAACCATGAATCCCTTCCAACACGGTGAGGTTTTCGTCACGGAAGATGGCGCGGAAACCGACCTTGATATCGGCCACTACGAGCGCTTCTTGGACGTGAACCTCTCCGGCGCGGCGAATGCGACCACCGGTCAGGTGTACTCCACTGTTATCGCAAAGGAACGCCGCGGCGAATACTTGGGTGACACCGTCCAGGTCATTCCCCACATCACGGATGAGATCAAGCGCGTCATGCGCGCGCAGGCCATCCCCGATGCCGAGGGGAACGCTCCCGATGTCATCATCACGGAAATTGGCGGAACCGTGGGCGATATCGAGTCCCAGCCCTTCTTGGAGGCCGCGCGTCAGGTGCGCGCCGACCTGGGTCGCGACAATGTTGCCTTCGTTCACGTCGCGCTGATTCCCTTCCTGCCTGCGGCTGGTGAACTCAAGACCAAGCCGACCCAGCACTCGGTTGCGACCCTGCGTTCGATCGGTATCCAGCCAGATGCCCTAGTGCTGCGTACGGACCGCCCGCTGCCCGAGGGAATCAAGGGCAAGGTTGCACTCATGTGCGATGTTGACCGTGATGCTGTCATCGAATGTAAGGATGCGGCCTCTATTTATGAGGTCCCCCCGACACTGCACCGCGAGGGCTTGGATGCATTCCTGGTCCAGCGACTGGGCTTGGCGTTCCGCGATGTGGACTGGAGTGAGTGGAACGAGCTCCTTGAGCGCGTCGAGTCCCCGAAGTACCGCGTTGAGGTCGCCTTGGTCGGAAAGTACATCAACCTGCACGACGCTTACCTTTCGGTTTCCGAGGCTGTTAAGCACGGTGGTTTTGCGAATAATGCGCGCGTGGACCTGCGTTGGGTTGCCTCTGACACCTGCGAGACTCCCGAGGGAGCGCAGAAGGCACTCGAAGGCGTGGACGCGATCATCGTCCCCGGTGGTTTCGGCATCCGAGGCATTGAAGGCAAGTTGGGTGCGCTGCGGTGGGCGCGCGAGCATAAGATCCCGACCCTTGGCCTGTGCTTGGGCTTGCAATGTATGGTCATCGAGGCCGCGCGTGATCTGCTGGGGCTGACGGGGGCCTCGTCGACCGAGATGGATCCCGAGACTCCCGATCCGGTCGTTCACACGATGGACTCCCAGGTCGACATTGTTGAGGGCGATGGTGATCTGGGCGGAACCATGCGACTGGGCGCTTACCCCGCGGTCCTTCAAGAGGGTTCTGTTGTTGCCGAGGCCTATGGCAAGACCCAGGTTTCGGAGCGCCACCGTCACCGTTTCGAGGTCAATAACGACTACCGCGATCAGCTGGAATCGGTTGGCCTGGACATCTCGGGTACTTCCCCCGATGGGAACCTGGTCGAGTTTGTCGAGCTAGATCGCTCCATGCACCCCTACTATGTGGCAACTCAGGCGCACCCCGAGTTCAAGTCACGTCCGACGAAGGCTCACCCGCTATTCGCGGGCCTTGTTCGCGCGGCACTTGAGCGTCACGTCGAGAAGTACGCCGCGCGAGGCGGGCGGAAGTAAGGGGTGTAGCTCCCTTATTCCTGGTTTCCTGCTCTACCTCCGTCTTTAGCTCCCTCTTTCCTGGTTTAGCTCGCAGATTCCTGGCCTATGAACGCTCATATGTCAGGAGTCGACGAGCTAAACCAGGAGATGGGGCGGGGTGGAGATGGGGCGGGGTGGGGAGGAAATCAGCCTTGTCATCCTGCCCCAACAACCGTATTTCCGGGCACGAAGATCGGATCAAGCAGGGTCAGACCATGCACGGGACGGCGGATCTTGGCCTCGGAGTCCGCTGCCGTCGCGGCATCGGCGGCTACAGCTTCCGCCGCGGCTTCCTTTCGGGGCGCGCCATCGATTTGGGCAACCAGCATCTCAACCGCACGCCTCAATAGTTCGTCGGGGCGCGTATCAAAGTGATCGACATCGAATAGGCAGTGCGCGCGCTCGGCAGACCAGCCGCTGGCTACCAGTGAGACATCGCGGCCAGGACGAATCCCCAGGTCAATCAGGGCATTGCACCAGTCATCCGCAGAAATCGTCGGTCCCAAAATATAGGAATCAATCCGGTTGTCACCGGCAATTTGCCCAACGAGCTTACGGATCTCACGGATTCCCGTCTCGCACGTGCGCGAGAGCAAAGGAATCCCCGACTCGCCCGCCGTATCAACAACCGCCTGCCGAAACTGCGAGACGAAGTTCAACGATTGCACATCGGGGCTTGCCGAATGGACGAAAGCAATGTTGCGCGCTCCCGCGTCACGCAGGCGGTGAACCGCGGCACGCCCGGCCTCGTAATAATCAACGTCGATGGACTGGATCGGTGCATTAAAAGGCCCAGACCCAGGGGTTCCAATGAAAACGGTGGGGATCTTGCTCTCTGCAACGACGCCCAAACGAGCATCATTGAAGCGCACCTCCATGATGAACAGGCCGTCACACAGCGCGGTTTGCATGACTCGACGAAGCCCCGCGGCACCCTCGTCGGCAGTGATCAGTAGCAGGTCGAAATCGTGTTCGCGCAAGAGCTGCGCCAGAGTGATCAGCATGTAGTGCTGGGCCGCCGCGTCCGCACCCTCGTGGTAGGGGACCACTACTCCCAAGACGCGAGACTTTCGCGAACGCAAGGACCGGGCACCCGCATGGGGCTGATACCCCAGCTCTTTCATTGCAATTTGGACACGCTTTTCCGTCTCGGGGGAGACGGCTCGGCGTCCACTCATGACATACGAGACCGTGGTTTGCGAGACTCCCGCTAGTTTTGCAACGTCTCTGCTGGTTGGCTGACGCGCCATCTCAGGTCCTCCCGGTATCTTGACAGGATCGCGTGAACAACTTATTGTGAGTTCCGCATCACATGTGCGGGCGTCGATGCCCGCAAATATTTTTTATCCGACGAATACGTATGCGTAATGAACAATACCAGAAAAACTCCTGAAAATTGTCATTAAGCGAATACGTATTCGTCCGGTCAAAAAGGAGCACAGGTGTACACGAAGAAGCAGTACCCCGGCGCAGTTGAACTCTGCTTCGCGCACGAGTTCATCCGCATTGAGGCATGGGGGCGCAACGCGCTTCGTGTGCGCATCGGCCCCTCTGCAGACTTCCCCCAAGGACTAGGAGCCCTCGAAGCGGGGCCTGCCACCGGCCTCGGAAGCATGGAAGAAGCAAGCGTCACCGAGATCCCCGGCTACGACAAACCCGAAGAAGTCTTCACCAACGGGCGTATCAGCGTCGTCGCCAACCTTGACGGTGGAACCGGAATTGCCCGCTTCCTTCTCGACTTCCAAAAGGATGGCGAATCCGTCCTGCGTGAAGCCCCCGAGCACTTCTGGTGGCCGGGCGCCCATGGAATCTACCCCGGTTTCGGCGGACACGAAGTCCACCAGTGCTTCGCCTCCGACCCCAGCGAACGCTTCTACGGAATGGGCCAGCACTCCTACGATTTCCTCGACCACAAGGGAGTCGTCTCCGACCTCATCCAGCGAAACGGCGAAGTGTCCATTCCCTTCGTCCTCTCCGACAAGGGCTACGGTTTCCTGTGGAACAACCCCTCCGTCGGCCGCGTCGAATTCGCCAAAGAAAGCACCCGCTGGGTTGCGCAGGCAAGCGAATGGATCGACTACTGGGTGTGCGTGGGCGATACCCCCAAGGAGATTCTCGAGGCCTACGCCGACGCAGTCGGTCATGCGCCCCGCATCCCCCAGTGGGCACTAGGCCTGTGGCAATCCAAGCTGCGCTACACCAGCCAAGAAGAACTCATGGATGTCGCGCGCGAATACAAGCGTCGCGGCCTGCCCCTATCTGTGATCGTCACCGACTTCATCCACTGGCCCGCAATGGGGGAGTGGCGCTTTGACGAAAACGAATACCCAAATCCCGAGGCGATGATGGCCGAATTGGAGGAAATGGGTACGAAACTGATGGTTTCCGTGTGGCCAACAGTGTCACCCCTGGCTGAAACGGACGCAGAAATTCGCGCAAAGGGCCTCTTGGTCGGCACCGAAGCCGGAGTCGAATACCACCAAACATTCCGCGATAAGGGAATGGAACGCCCGCTGCCCGTCGCCTTCTACGACCCGACAAACCCCGCGGCCCGCAACTATGTTTGGAACAAGCTCAAGAACAACTACTTCGACCTAGGAGTTCGCATCTTCTGGCTCGATGCCTGCGAACCTGAACTCAACCCCGGTCACCCCTCCAACCTGCGTTTCTACGCCGGAAGCGGCCTGAATGTCTCCAACCTCTACCCGCGCGAGAACGCGCGCATGGTCTGGGAAGGAATGCGTGAACAGGGCGAAGACCAATTCCTCAGTCTGTGTCGCAGTGCGTGGGCTGGCCAAGCAAAGTACGGCTCGGCGGTATGGAGCGGCGATATTGCCCCCACCTGGGAGGCGCTCTTCACTCAGGTCCGAGCAGGCCAATCCATTGGAATCTCTGGGATCCCGTGGTGGACCAGTGACATCGGTGGCTTCCACGGCGGCGACCCCAGCGACCCCGCCTACCAGGAACTCTTCGCCCGCTGGTTCGAGTTCGGCACATTCTGCCCGCTCATGCGCGTCCACGGTCACCGCGAACCCCGCGAGGACGTGGCCTCGGACAACCCCGGCGGACCCAACGAAATCTGGTCCTACGGTGAGGAAGTCGCACAGATCTGCGCGCGCTACATCCACCTTAGGGAAGCGCTGCGCCCCTACATCGGCCGCGTCATGGACGAGGCCGCCGAGCGCGGAATTCCCCCGATGCGCGCACTCTTCCTCGAATTCCCCGAGGATGCGCGCGCGTGGGAAGAAGAAGGAGAATTCCTCCTCGGCCCCGACCTCCTTGTCGCCCCCATTGTCGAGGCCGGCGCCCGCAGTGCCCGCGTCTACCTCCCCGCGGGAGTGCGCTGGCAGCAGCTGCTGATCGCAGGCGGCGAAGAAGAGGCAGGTACGGCCTCGTACACCTTGGGAGACGTCTTCGAGGGTGGGCAAGAGGTCACCATCGATGCACCACTGGAGTGCATCCCCGTATTTGTCCGTGAAAACACGGAACTTGGTAGTTGCTGACGGACAACTATCATCACTCAAAGGAGAGAGAATAATGGCACACACATCGAAGCTCGCAATGCGCGGCGTTGCCCTTTTCGGTGCTTCAGTGATGGCACTGGGACTGGGCGCATGTTCGGGAGGCAAGTCGGATTCTTCGTCCGGCGCCTCCGGCGGACAGGTCACCGTCGAAATGTGGGACTACCTGAGCGGTGACACGGCCAACAGCTCGATCGAAGCATCGATTGCAGAGTTCGAGAAGGCAAACCCCGATATCAAGGTCAAGCGCACCACCTTCGCTTTCGCTGACCTGTCGAAGTCCATTCTCCAGGGCTCGGTCGGCGGCGAGGTCCCCGACGTTGCAGTCGTGGACGTGGTCGACAACCAGAACTTCGCGTCTTTGGGCATGCTCAAGGACCTCAGCGGTGATGGCATCAACAAGTCTGACTTCTTCGATGGCCCCTGGTCCTCGGTTGAATTCGATGGAAAGACCTACGGTATTCCGCTGAACTCGAACAACCTTGCCCTGTACTACAACAAGACCATGCTCAAGGAAGCCGGTGTTGAGGTTCCGACCGACTGGGCGTCCCTCAAGGAAGCAGCCAAGAAGACCACCAAGGGTGACGTCAAGGGCCTGGCAATCTCAGCCGTGAAGAACGAGTCCGGAACCTTCCAGCTCCTGCCCTTCGTGTGGCAGACCGGCGGCGACATGTCCAACTACAGCGAGTCCGGCGCAACCGCACTGGCCTACCTGCGCGGCATGATCGAAGACGGTTCCGTCAGCGAAGCAGTCGTCAACTACACCCAGGAAGACGCTCGCACCCAGTTCATCACCGGCAAGGCCGCGATGATGATCAACGGCCCGTGGGAGCTCTCGACCCTGACCAAGGATGCCGAGATCGAATGGGACGTCGCTCCGCTTCCTAAGGACAAGCGCGCAGCAACCTCGATGGGTGGCGAAAACGTTGTCGTCATGAACGGCGCAAAGCAGTCCGAGGCAGCCGTGAAGCTCGCTAAGTACCTGACCAGCGCAGAAGGCGCCAAGATCTACTGCGATGGCTCCGGCCAGCTCTCCTCGCGCCCCGACCTGCAGGGCAAGCTCAAGCTCTCGAGTGATCCCAAGCTCAAGGTCTTCGAAGATCAGCTCCAGTACGCACACGCACGCGCATACGGAAAGGACTACCCGAAGATTTCCGAGGCCATCCAGCTGTCCATGCAGGAAGCCCTGACGGGTGCGTCGACTCCCGAGGCCGCAGCAAAGAAGGCCTCGGAGACAATCACCCCCTTGCTGCCCAAGAACTGAGCGGCAAAGGACACAGGTCCGGCGAGTATCGTAGGCCTCGTCAAGGACCGCACAATACCTAGTGGCACCCCACGCGAGTACAAACGCAACAATGGGAGCCCGTGGCCAAGCCACGGTATCCCTACTCGCGTGGGGAGTCCGCAACTCTGAGTAAGTGAATTTACGATGACGCGAACAAAGAAAGCGGGTCACGACGCAGGATCTCGTTCCATGGCGCGCACGCGACGCCTGGGGCTCCTTCTCGCGCTACCCGCAATCATTTACATAACGATCTTCCTGGTCATTCCGCTGCTGTACAACGTCTGGTTGTCGATCTCGAACGCCAACGGCTCCAACCTCATTACGGGTGACTACCACCCGACAGGTTTGACGAACTACGAAGCAGTCTTGGCGAGTCCCGGCTTTTGGAATGGCCTCAAGCTCTCGGCGATCTTCACTTTCGCCTCGCTGGCACTGCAGTTCATCATCGGATACGCGATGGCGCTCTTTTTCCGCAAGCCCTTCCCCGGAAACGGCATCATTCGAGCGCTGCTGCTGGTCGCCTGGATTCTTCCCGCCGTCGTGACCGGAACAATTTTCCGCTGGATGTTCGACTCTGATTTCGGCGTCATTAACTACTTCTTGACCTCCATGCACCTGGTGGACAAACCGGTCATGTGGCTCACCGGTCCAACAACCGCAATGTTCGCGGTCGTTGTCGCAAACCTCTGGGTTGGGATGCCCTTCAACATGCTCCTGATCTTGTCGGGATTGCACACTATCGACGATGGCTTGTACGAGGCCGCCGAAGTTGATGGTGCGGGTCCCATCCGTACCTTCTTCTCCATCACGGAACCGCTCATGCGTCCCGTCGTTTTCTCGCTCTTGCTGTTGGGTGTCATCAATACCTACAAGGTCTTCGACCTGATCTACACGATGACGAAAGGCGGGCCTGTCGAAGCGACGACGACTTTGCCGATCTTCACTTACCTGCAGACCTTCAAGGTCTTCGACTTTGGTAATGGTGCAGCCGCCTCGATGCTGACGATGGTTCTGCCCTTGGCACTGTCGTGGTTCTATGTTCGTTCGCTGGATAAGGAGGATGCGTGATGTCTGTGGAGACTTCTGAAGTCCAAGGTGTGGCCAGCGAAAGTGCACCCAAGGACGAAAGGCGCGCCGAGGCCTCGGAAACGAGGACTTTTGCGAAGACCAAGCACGAGAAGCGTGAAGGCCGCGTGCGCATCGCAAAATCTGCCGCCGCGTGGGTCATGGCGATCTTCTATCTTTTCCCGGTCTACTGGATGGTGTGCACCGCCTTCAAGACGCAAAAAGAAACATTCGTTCAGCCACCGCACCTCATTCCGCAAAATCCGACGCTTGATTCCTTCCGAGTGGCCTTCAGCGACAACTTTGGGATCTGGAAAGCGCTGGGGAACTCGGCGATCATCGCTGCCGGGTGTCTGGTACTGACGCTGCTCTTTGCAATCCCCGCGGCCTACGCGATCGCGCGAATGCGAAGTGCAGTGACGACGGGGATGCTGATCTTGCTGAGCGTCGTTCAGCTCCTCCCCGCCATCGCGATCTCGATCCCGATGTTCGTGCTCTTCCGCCAAGCGGGAATGGTCAACACCCTTCCGTCGATCATCTTGGCGGACGTGACGGGTACCCTGCCTTTCGCGATCATCATGCTGCGGCCCTTCTTCAAGCAATTCCCGCGGGAAGTGGAAGAAGCTGCGCGTCTGGATGGCCTGGGGATCATTGGAACCATTGTTCGCGTTGTTATTCCGACCATTCGTCCGGGCGTCATCATGATCGGATCCTTCTCGTTCCTTATGACTTGGGGTGAATTCACCTTCGCGTTGACCTTGCTGACGAAGGCGGATCTGCAGCCTTTGACGGTTGCTTTGAACCGCCTGATCGGGCAGTATGCGACGAACTGGAATGACCTGATGGCTGTTGCCACGGTCATCGCAATTCCGGTTTTGATCCTCTTCATTGCTCTGCAGCGCTACATCGTCGCGGGCCTTGCCGGTGGCGCGACGAAGGGGTGAGCACGCGGCGAGGGAGGCGTGTAGACATCGCCCAGAAGTTGGTGTTCACTGAGATCACGAACATCCAAGGTCCGCAGGGCATTCGCACCTCCACCAACGAAGATTTGGCAGGTTCTCTGTGTTATTCGATGAAACTCAACTTCCCGAAACGCACTCGGCACTTCATTTTCCGGCCGATGAATGGTGGAAGAGCGCGGTTGTTTACCAGATCTATCCCCGCTCATTTAATGACGCGAACGGAGATGGTTTCGGCGATCTCCAAGGGATCCGCTCCAGGTTGGGATACCTGAAGGAACTGGGCGTTGATGTCCTGTGGCTTTCGCCGATCTACCGTTCACCCCAAGCCGATAATGGCTACGACATTTCCGATTATCAGGACATCGATCCCGCTTTCGGGACCATGGACGACTTCAATGAGCTCATCGCAGACGTTCACTCCCTAGGGATGAAACTGGTCATGGACCTGGTCGTCAACCACACTTCGGACGAGCACCCGTGGTTCATTGAGTCGCGTTCCTCGATCGATAATCCAAAGCGCGATTGGTACTACTGGCGTGACCCGCGTCCGGGTTTTGAGGGAGGAACCCCCGGAGCCGAACCCACAAATTGGGGGTCATTCTTCTCCGGTCCCGTGTGGAAATACGACCCGCATACCGGTCAGTACTACCTCCACCTCTTCGCAGAAAAACAGCCCGACCTGAACTGGGAGAACCCCGAAGTTCGCCAGGCCGTCTACGAAATGATGCGCTGGTGGCTAGACCGCGGGGTCGATGGCTTCCGAATGGATGTCATCAACCTGATCTCGAAGGTCCCAGGCCTTCCCGATGGCACCTGCCAGCCCGGTCAGGATCTTGCCGACGGAAGCCCCTTCTACATGGAGGGACCGCGCCTGCATGAATTTCTCCAGGAAATGCACGGTGAGGTTTTCGAGGGCCGCGGCGCGATCTTCACCGTTGGGGAAACCCCCGGAGTACTCCTCGAAAATGCGCCTCTCTACTCTGATCCCGCGCGCCACGAAGTCAACATGATCTTCCAATTCGAGCACGTCGGCTTGGGCCTGCCCGAAGGAAAATTCGGCCGCCGCACGCTGGAGGCAGGAGACCTCGCGGACTCGCTCACGCGCTGGCAAGAAGGCCTCGCCGAGCGGGGATGGAACAGCCTCTACCTGTGCAACCACGATCAACCGCGCACGGTTAGTCGTTTCGGCGATGAAAAGTACTGGTATGACAGTGCGACTGCGCTTGCGACAATTCTTCACCTCCTGCGCGGAACCCCCTATATCTACCAGGGTGAAGAACTGGGCATGACGAACACGGTCTTCGCAGGGATCGAGGACTTTGAGGATATCGAGTCCACCAACTACTACCGTGTGGCCACCGAACACGGAGACGATCCCGAGCGCGTCCTTGATGGCCTGCGTGCGATGGGCCGCGATAACGCGCGCACTCCCGTCCAGTGGGATGCGTCGGACAATGCTGGTTTTACGACGGGTACGCCGTGGATTGCTCTCAATCCGAACTACCCGGTCATCAACGCCTCCGAGCAGGTGGGGGACCCGGTCTCGGTGTTCTCCTACTTCCGCGCGCTCATTCGCCTGCGTCATCACCTGCCGGTTGTCGCTGATGGGCGCTTCGAGCGCATCGATGCGGGACATCGTGAGATCTTCGCCTTCCGCCGCACCTTGGGTGAGCGCCAGCTGGTAGTTATTGCAAATCTTTCATCGAAAGATCTGGCCCCGGTCCTTCCTTCAGAGATTTCCGAGGCCGTACCTGCGTTTGTCCCAGTCCTGACCAATGCGAATGTGTGGGAAGAGATGGGTGCGCCGCTTGCTCCGTGGAGGGCGCGGGTTTTTCTTCGATAGTCATCGTGTCAACCATTGAGACCATTCATGTTTGAATTCGCTGGAAATTCACGATTTTTCTGAGAAATAGTGAATACGTATTCGGTGAATTGAGGCTCTGACCTGCGCTGATAGTTATCAGTGCAGGTCAGAGCTATTTTATTGTCGCTTTTCCGCAGCATTTCAACGATTTTTTAATCCAGAATTAAGTCGCTGTGATTCATTGTTATGCCAATGTTGCGTGCAGGAATGGTTCTGGATGCGTTCAGGCGATCTTTGTAGCGTCATCGCGAAGCTTTAACAGGCTGTTTTCGCTGTTAACACGCAGAAAAACAGAGTGAGGGATACGCATGCGGATTGGAACCGCAAAGAAGATCGGGGCGCTCGTAACCGCCGGTGTACTCGCGGGAAGCGCGACAGTACTCGGCGCAGAATACCGAGCAGAAGCCGCCCCAACAATTACGAAAGTCTGGGCCGACAAAGCGCGTTATGAGCCGGGGAAACCCGTCACCGTTACTGCCCAAACCCAAGGGAGCGGGGAAGTGAACTTCTCACTCACCCACCTGGGAAAGCAAGTTGATCACTACACCGCCCAGGCCTCGGAAAACGGCAAAACAACCTGGACTTTTACTCCCCCGAGCACGGATTTCACGGGCTACATGGTGGAAGTCGACACTAAAGATTCCCAAGCGAATACGGCGATTGACGTTTCCAGCACCTGGACGCGATACCCGCGCTTTGGCTACCTGGGTAACTACAGCGCTGATCTCAGCGGGAAGACGGACGGCATCATCGATCAGCTGGCCCAGGACTACCACATCAACTCGCTCCAGTACTACGACTGGATGTGGCGTCATGAAGACCCGGTGAAGTACGAAGATAGCAAGGTCGCAGCGCAGTGGAGCGACTGGAAGAAATGGAACTTCTCCTCTGACGTTATCAAGCAATTCATCGCCTCGGGCGATGATGCCGGCGTCGCCTCGCTGCCCTACTCCATGAGCTATGCAGCACTTGAGGGATACCAAGACCACGGCGTGAGCAGCGACTGGGCAATCAACATCCGCGGTGACAACGACACCCGCGTCCCCTGGACAAGCGTCATGATCCCCGGCCAGCAGGACACAACCCTGCACATGATGAACCCGCAGAATACCCAGTGGCGTCAGCATATGGTCGATCAGTACAAGAAGCAGATCGAACTGGGCTTCGAAGGAACGCATATCGACCAGCTCGGTAACCCTCAGGGCGCGTGGGACGTCAATGGGAACCCCGTCGACCTCGAAGCCGGCTTTGCGTCGCTCGTGAACGAGACTTCGGAGCAGACGAAGAAGCCCGTTGGACTCAATGCCGTTGACGGCTACGGTTCCAGCCAATTGGCTCAGTCCAAAGCCGACTACCTCTACACCGAGCTGTGGGGCGGACAGGCCTCGAACTCGAACTTGGCGGACTATCTGGAACGTCAGCGCAAGGAATCCGGAGGCAAGAGCGCAGTCGTCGCTGCATACATGAACTCCGACTCCGTGACGGGTGACCGATACGAGGCCGAGGACGCGTCTCACGCGGGACTGCCCACGGCCTCGGACCATGAAGGCTACACGGGCAAGGGATTCGTCGAGCAGCCCGAATGGCGAAGGAACGCTGTCTCCTTCAACGTCAATGTCACTGAGAGTCGCAACTACGGTCTGGTCTTGCGCTGGGCGAATGCAACCGGACGCATGGCTGTGCGCAGCGTGTACGTCGATGGCAAGAAGATCGGCGTCCTGTACATGGGATCAAGCCCGACACATTTCAACGACAACTCTGACATCTGGACCCGGTGGAGCACGGGCGAGGCCAGGAGCACGTGGCTGGACAAGGGACAGCACACAATCACCTACCAGTTCGATGAGGGCGATTACGGAGATATCAACGTTGACTCGTTGACGGTTTCTTCCTTCGACACTCCTTCCGTTCAGTTGGCTGACGCGGTATTCGCGGCAAACGGCGCGCACCACCTGGAACTGGGCCAGGACAACAACATGCTCAATGGCCCCTTCTTCCCTGACCGCATCAAGTTCATGAGCTATGAGCTGCAGGACTGGCTGCGTAACTACTACAACGTCATTACCGGTTACGAAAATGTCCTCTACGGACCCGAGCTTCACCGCGTCAGCCGAGGAGTGTCGATCCAGGGGCATAACGTCAGCTCCAACGGAAGCGCAAACACCATTTGGGCAAACGCCATGACCAATGGCGATACGCAGGTCCTTCACCTGATCAACCTCGAGAAGGACAACGACGGCAAGTGGCGTGATCCCACCGCAAAGCCCGAGACCCTGGTTGGATTGCCCGTCTCCTACACGATTGGCGACGGTGAAGTTCCCGCGCACTTGTACGCGGTCAGCCCCGATGTTCACGGAGGTCGTGCTCGCGAGATTCCCTTCACCGTGAAGACTAACGACCAGGGACAGCTCACCGTGAACTTCACGGCAGACGTGCTCTCCGTGTGGGACTTCTTCTACACGCAAAAGGACGAGGCCGCGCACAACGATAGCGGTAACACTGACGCTCACTCGGACGCCGACACTCCCGACAATGCTCCGAGCACTCAGCTTCAGCAGGGTGCGTTGGTCAATGGAAATGGGAAGTGCTTGGATCTGTGGGACGGAGCGAGCCTCAATGGACGCAAGATTCAGGAGTGGGATTGTGCGCGCACGACGTCTTCTGACCGAAGCGCCTCCGAGCCGATCTACGCACAGAATGTGACCTTTGATCAGGGCAAACTCATGCTGGCCGGCAAGTGCCTCGACATCTTCGAGCAGCGTAATGAGAATGGAACTCCCATTCACCTATGGGACTGCGTTCCCGCGCCCACGCAGGAATGGAGGCAGTTGTCAGGCGGTCAACTGCAAAACGTGGCGACTGGGAAATGTCTGGCAGTTCGGGAAGACTCTTCCGAAAACGGGACAGTCATTCACCTATGGGATTGCCATTCAGGGCAGACTGAAAAATGGAGTTTCAAGCGGTAGCCGCTGGGGAACTCCGTAGCGGCCGTGGCCCCATTTCCTTGGAGGGAGAGGTGGGGCCACGGTCTTTTTTCTGGGTGCGTTAAGTCTCACATGGAATGGGTTTGCAATGAGTGTTCGCGGCGCGATACTCTTTTGGCAATTTGGGCTGGTTCAGCACCAGGTTGATGAAGTTTACGAATGTAGTGCCACGAAACCTTAGAAGCAGGAAGGATAACCGATGAGCACGATCGCCCCCACCCGAGAAAAAGAAGAAGTCACTCGACACGATGATGACTTCTCATTTGAAGCAGTTCCATCTCAGAACCGACGGTCATTTTGGGCCGTCGGTTTTGTTATGCTCGGCTTCACCTTCTTCTCCGCCTCGATGAGCGTTGGAGCAAAGCTCGGAAACGGTCTCAATTACTCGCAGTACGTGTGGGCGGTGATCATCGGCGGCGCGATCTTGGCCGTCTACACCGGATCCCTGGGCTACATCGGCGCAAAGACCGGACTGAGCTTCGACCTCATGTCCCGCCACACCTTCGGACGTATCGGTTCCTACCTCCCCTCGGCGCTCATCTCCTTCACGCAGATGGGTTGGTTCGGTGTCGGCGTCGCGATGTTCGGCATCCCCGCAGCAGAAACCCTGGGAATCAGCCCCTGGCCGGTCGTCATCGTTGCAGGTGGGCTCATGACCGCTTCCGCTTACTTCGGAATCAAGGCCATCGAAATCGTCTCCTTCATTTCGGTGCCCCTGATCGCAATCCTCGGTAGCTACTCGATGATCGCCGCAGTGAACGACGGAGGCGGCCTCCACGCAGTCTTCGGACAAAACCAGGGAATGACCACGGTGACCGCAATCGGCCTCGTCATCGGAAGCTTCGTCTCCGGCGGAAGCGCAACCCCGAACTTCACGCGTTTCGCGAAGACCACCACTTCGGCGGTCATCACGACGGTCATCGCCTTCTTCATCGGCAACACCTTGATGTTCTCCTTCGGCGCGGTCGGCGGTGCCTTCACCGGCAAGGACGACATCTTCTACGTCATGATGGCCCAGGGCCTGCTGATCCCCGCCCTCATCGTCCTCGGCGCCAACATCTGGACGACGAACAACAACGCCCTGTACACGACCGGTCTTGGATACGCGAACATCACCGGGATCAACAAGAAGCCCCTGGTCTTGGTCGCTGGAGTCATCGGCACCCTGGGCGCCCTGTGGCTCTACGACAACTTCGTCGGCTGGCTGAGCCTGCTCAACGCCACTCTGCCTCCCATCGGTGCGGTCCTGGTCGCGGACTACTTCGCCCGCAGGAAGACCTACATGACTGAGGGTGAGAGCGCAACCACCATCAAGTGGGCACCGATCGTCGCCTTGGTCGCGGGCGCGCTGACCGGCTGGCTGACCCCCGGCTTCGGAATCGTCTCGATCAACGCCATGGTCGTCGCGATCCTCGTCTACTTCATCGGAAGCGCAATCGAGAAGGGAATCCGTCGATGAGCACCCCCGCAAACGCTGGAGCGAACCTGCTCATCAAGGGTGTCCGCATTGAAGACGGACCCGCCGGAGTCGACATCCGCATCACGGACGGAAAGTTCGCGGAAATCGGCGCGGGACTGACGCCTCGTGAAGGCGAAGAGGTCCGCGACTACACGGGCAAGCTGGTGCTGCCCCCCTATATCGAATCCCACGTTCACTTGGATACGGCGCTGACCTCGGGACAGCCGCGCTACAACGAAAGCGGAACCCTCTTTGAGGGCATCGAGGTGTGGAGCGAGCGCAAGCAGAGCCTGACCTACGAGGACGTCAAGGATCGCGCGGGCCGCGCACTTCGCCAGCAGGCCCAGTTCGGCATCCAGTACGTGCGCTCGCACGTCGACGTGACCGACCCGGACCTGACGGCCCTTCGCGCGCTCATCGATCTGCGCGAGGAACTCAAGGACTCCATGACCCTGCAGTTGGTTGCCTTCCCGCAGGAAGGCATCGAGTCCTTCCCCAATGGTCGCGACCTCATGCGTCGCGCGGCGGAAATGGGCGTGGATGCAATCGGCGCCATCCCGCACTTCGAGTTCACCCGCGAGTACTCCGTTTCCTCGCTGAACTTCGCAGTCGAACTCGCCCAGGAATACGGACTGCTCATGGACGTGCACTGCGACGAAATCGACGACGAGGCCTCGCGCGGGCTGGAAACCCTGGCCACGCGCGCACTTGAGGCCGGGATTGGGCCGCGAGTGACCGCCTCGCACACGACGGCAATGCACTCCTACAACAATGCGTACTTCCTGCGCTTGGTGCGCCTGCTCAAGATGAGTGGCATCAACTTCGTGTCGAATCCTCTGGTCAATACGCACCTGCAGGGGCGTGTCGACACCTATCCGAAGCGCCGAGGCGTCACCCGCGTGAAGGAACTAACCGAGGCAGGCATCAACGTTTCCTTCGGTCAGGATGATATTGAGGATCCGTGGAATCCCATGGGTACCGGAAACTTGCGTGATGTCGTGCTCAACGGCCTGTATGTCACGCAGATGATGGCGCGCCCGGAGATCACGGGCTCGTACAACTTCATCACCCACAATGCTGCGCGCACGCTGAGCCTGTCCGATTACGGGATCGAGGTTGGAAACACGGCGAACTTCATTGTGCTGGACGCCGAGGATTGGTTCCACGCACTGAGCTTCGGTGCTCCTGTGCTTGCGAACTTCCGCGCCGGCCGAGTGCTGGCGGAGTGCGAACCCCTCGCACGCCGCGTGCACTTCTAGGGATTGCCGAGGCCGCGCTCCCTTGAGGGGAGCGGGAGCCTTGCGCCTTTGGTACTGACTGCCTGGGCTCCGCTTCTGATTGCACTATCAAGAGCGGAGCCCAGGGGTTTATTCAGAGTGTGTTGAGCGCTTGGAGCCCTTGCCGGTGCAGTGTGTAAAGAGGTCACTTGTCACGGCTTCGGCGCCTAGAGTGGCTCGAATCGAGGGGAATTGTGGGTCGGCGTCGGTGAGTCGGTGATACGCCGTTGCCCCATCGATCCCAAAGCAGTGTGAATGCCACGTTCCCTCATGGAGGATCATTGCGCATCCGCGTGGAATCACAATGAAAGTGGTCTCTTGAACGCTTGGTGCTGTGCAACTTTGGGGGCACACTGCCAAGATGATCGGAACCGATGTTGGGAGCAGGGTTTCGCGGGTGTGGTCGTGCTTTTCAAAAGCGCTTACTGGGGCATCAAAGATATCGATGAAGGTCATTGCCAGATTGACAGGATTGGCATTGACTTTTTGGGCGCTCGTGAAATCCTCCCAGCCATCCCCTGACTCTTGGACGACGCTTGGGTGCTCGGGGGAGAAACACAGTTCTTTTCCCCACAGGGAAATATCATCGATTCCCACGGTGAGAGTGGGACGGATATGAACGTTCATAGCTTGTCTTGCTTCAATCGCTCAGTGGAGCCGTGCTCTCTTCTTTAAGAGTAACGGGTTCGGCGTGGCCTTTGACGTGGTCAATCGTCATGGTCGTTTGAACGCGAGTGGAGTAGGTGACTTCGCTGTCTTCAATGCATGCACCATTGTGGTCGTAGGTTGACCCAGTGATGTGAAGCAGGCATCGCGTCCCCATGGGCTCGCCCAACACTGTTCGGGTTTCTTGGTCGATGCTTCGCGCGCTCATCGAGACCACCGAGAACTTCGGCGTTGTCTGATAGACATCGCGAAGGATGTGATAGATCGAGGCATCGGTGAAATCAACTTCTTGGATGCCGGGGAATAGATCAATCGGGAGGAAAGAAATATCGAGGCTCACCGGGAAAGAGCCGTTGTCGTTCTCAATCAAGCGAAGGCGCTTGAGACGTAGGAAGGGCCGATTCTGACGCAGTACCACCGAGTGATCCAAGACGCGTGCGCGTGCGTGGTCGCTTGTCCCCTCGAGGCGGTCGGTCAACGAGCCGAATCCCCACAAAACACGCTTGTTTTCCTGTGAGGTAACGAAGGTTCCTTTACCTTGGTAGGACCGAAGATAGCCCTCGCTGACGAGGACTTGGAGTGCGCGGCGAACTGTTCCCCGAGTCACCGAGAACTGCTCGCACAGAATGCTCTCAGAAGGAATCCGTGAACCGGCGGTGAGATCGCCGTCCAGGATTTGGCGTCTGATAGTCTGTGCGATCTGTTCGTAGACCGGAGGGGAAATGCTTGTCACCTCATGCTCCTTTGCAATCTGCGGACAGGCGACAATATATGATGTAGATCATATACAGGTCAATATCCCTCATGTACGTATTTTCTAGACAAGTTCAAGGAAAAGTACATGAATATAGGTCTGATGACTTAGGTAAAACAATGCCCCGGGGGCCAGCTCACCTGGCCCCCGGGGACGAGATTGAATAAATGTCAGTTGTTACCTTCAACAACCTCGAGAGGAATCTGGTATTCCTTGCCGTTGGGGTCGGTGAGCTTAATGGTGGTTTCACCGACCTTCTTGGGGTGAATACGAAGGTTCTTGGAGCCCTTGACCTGCTCGGCAATTTCCGCGTCAGCAATCTCGACCTTTGCCTTCGAGACGCTGCCATCGAGCTTGAACTCGAGGTCACGCTGCTCGGGGAGCTTCACGCCGGTTTCGACGACCGTGGCCGGATCCTTGGTAATGAACTTTTCGTTGGTTGCTGACTGGGGGCCGCTGGAGCAAGCAGCGAGGCCGGTTGCTGCCATGACGGCAATGCACATTGTTGCAATGAGAGATTTACGCATGACTCTCAGTCTAGCCATCCTCGAAAAAGCGTCCATCTCAGACTCCACATTTCGGAAGTCTGCACCTAAACTGCGACCGAATTGTGATGAAGCAATGCTGCCAAAGTCCCAGGGTGAAGACGATCCGCGGTTGACGCAAAAGTGGGATGCACTGGCGAAAAATAGCCGAAAAACGGACAATAAGAGCGACCGTTGCAACCAAAGGAGCAAAAATGCAGGCCGAAGACTACCGCAAGGTCCCCGAAGTTGGAGTGACCAATCCAACGATTGACGTGCTGCGCGCACATCGCACCATCCGCAAGTTCGAGGACACCCAGCTTGGCCTCGAGGAACGCGATGCCCTCATCGACGTAGCCCGTCGCGCACCCACCTCATCCTTCCGCCAGCAGTTCTCGATCATTCACGTCACCGATGTGGCAAAGCGTGATGCTCTGGCTGAGGTCGCACAGCAGCCCTACGTGGGCACCTCCAAGGGCGACCTTTTCATGTTCGTCGTCGACCTCTACCGCAATGCGCGAATTCGTGAAGAAGCGGGAATGGATATTGCTCCGCTCCAGCGCACCAACCTGTTCTTGGCAGCCATGGAAGACGCGGTTTTGGCCGCTCACAACATGGAGGTTGCCGCTGAATCCATGGGTTTGGGCACGGTTTACCTCGGCTCGCTGCTGCGAGGTCCCGCGCGAACGATCGAGCTCCTTGAGCTGCCTCGCATGACCTTCCCGATCCTCGGCCTGCTGGTGGGATGCCCGCTGCAGGACCCGCCTTACCGTCCTCGCGTCCCCAAGGACTTGGCAGTCGGCGAAAACACCTACCCGAAGGTCGAGGGTTCCTACCTGGAGGCCCTTGCCGAATATGACGAAGACGTACGCGCCTACTACGAAATGCGCAAGGCTGGCCTTGGAGCCACCAATGCCTTTACTCAGATCATCAGCGAACAGATGGGACTGCCTGACACCTTTGACACGGCCCCCGTCCTTGAGGTCTTGCATTCGCAAGGCCTGTGCCTGAGTTAATTTCCATTGCCGAGGCGGTGGTGCGTCGGCGATCATCGACCCCGCTGAAAGAGGAGAGTTTGTGAGTACACAGGTCACGCAGGAACTGGGCTTTTCAACCTACGTGTTTGTCGAGCGCTTAGGTAAGAACGCCGCAATTTTGCACCCTTTTCCTGAATTCAATATCTCCTTGGTGGCGCGCGCACTTGAGGAAGCGGGACTGCCGATTTCCATCATGGGCGAGCATGCACCTGAGCGCGGAGAAGGTATTTACTTCCAAGAAGATCCCTTCCCGGATGAGTTCCTCGGAATTTTGGCCGATGCGCTGAGCGTTCGAGGAATCGGCGCCTACGCCTACTGCCTCGTTGATGGATCGTTGGGCGATCTGGATCTGCACCTCTTCACGCGCGTGGGCGGAAGTTTCCCGCGTGCGGGCAAGAAGGTTGTACTGATGCGCCTCTATTTGGGGCGAAACGCCGAGGGTCCCGCTGCGACAACATGGATTTTCGGCGCGCCCGCGGACCTCGAGGAAGTGAATGGGCTTCTGAGGGAGAAGTACGATACCCAGCCCGTGTCTGACCCTGCCGGGTTTGCAGCAATCGAAATTCAACACCCGGAGTTTTCGGCGGGATTGCAGGAACCTTCGCAGATCATGGACGATATTTTCCAGACTCTGGGTCGTCATGGTTTTGAGGGCCCAGCATTTGTGGAAGATCATTTTTCGCAGTCCAATGATGCGAATCTGTGAGCTGCGGGGTTAAAGCCAAGTAGCGCAGTTGACGCATGGGAAACCTGCTCCAGAAAACTCTCAGGAAACGCACGTATTCCTCGCAGTTGATCTTCGTAGACTAGGTGCATCAGACAACGAGTGACTGGTGTTGCTCGTATCTCTCCGGAAGACTTTCTGGGAAGACTGCTCTGTGTTGATGGGATAACGAAAAAGGGCTGACCATGGCGGTCAGTCCTTTTTCGTATCATCTGGGGCTATGACTTTCGGCCCATCGCCGGTTATGCTGAAGCGTCCTCACTCAAGCAAAGGAGATTTTGTGAGCGCCGATTCCGTTCTGATTACACGTCAGCACCTATTGGATCCCTCGTTGGAGCACACCCTCATCCTCGTCAAGCCCGACGGTTACGCCCGCGGTTTGACCGGAGAAATCCTGCGCCGCATCGAAGCGAAGGGCTACATCATCAAGGGCCTGAAGATCATGGTCGCCTCGCGTGAAATCCTCGCCGAGCACTACCGCGACCACGCAGGCAAGCCCTTCTTCGAGGGCCTCCTGGACTTCATGAGCGCCGGCCCCCTGGTCGCGATCATCGTTGAAGGCCAGCGCGTCATCGAAGGCATGCGCACCATGATGGGCTCGACCGATCCGACAACTGCTCCCGCCGGCACCATCCGCGGGGACCTCGGACGCGCCTGGGATACGCCGAACATGGAGAACATCATTCACGGTTCAGATTCGCCCGAATCCGCGCTGCGCGAGATCGGCATCTGGTTCCCCGAAATCGACTAAATTCCCAGGCCTTCCACGATTTCAGCGCCCGGAAGCGCGGCAAGGAGTTCTCCGGGAACGAAGAGCTTTGAGCGGCGCAGTCCCGAGCCGATGCAGGACCATCCCTGCACGCAACGCGAATCGATTAGCAGTCGCCAGGCCTCGGGGATGCCAATCGGAGTGATCCCTCCGTATTCCATCCCCGAGGCCTCGACTGCGCGTTCTTGCGGCCAAAACGAGGCTTTTCGTACGTCGAGAAGCTTCTTCACCACGTGATTGACATCAGCGTTGGTCGTCGCGCGTACAACACACGCTGCGATTCTTTCTTCACCCGCGCGCCTGCCCGCAACCAAAATACAATTCGAGGACAGCGCAAGATCCATCCCGAAAGCTTGGGTGAGAACCTCCGTATCAGCCAGTTCTGGGTCAACTTCACTTACTCGCGCTAACGAGGCCACCGCGGGGTTGGCCGCTTCAAGCGTAGTGAGCGCACGCGCGACTGGGGGAGCCACAAGGTCGAGGTGCTCCAGAGCTGGAAGCGTCTCTAAACTCCCCGAACCGGGAATTTCAATCGATTCACTCACTTGAGCTTTCTCCTTCTGTGCGAAGCTCCCCGTCCATTGCGTATGTCTGTACGCGCTGCAAATCAAGGGGAGTATCGATATCAGCAACCCACGATGCTGGGACCTCGACATCAACGGTATTGAGCTGGGTAAGAAGGGAACGCATCGAACGATTCACCCACTCACTCGCGGGGAAGCGACTCACTGCCTCGAGCGAAAAAACTCCGATGAGATTTTGACGGTAACCATCGGCGCATGCACTGACGCCATCCACGTGCTTTCCTTGCGCCGCCAAATGAGCCACGGCCTCGAGAAGAAGAGGAAAGCACAGCGATGCAAGGGGAGCGTCTACGGGAACAAGGCCAATCCAGCGCTGCATTGCACAAGCATCCCCGAGGATCCTCTTCACTGCATCGACACCGGTCAAGAACCCGGCCGCAGGTCCAGATTTTGGCGGATCCTCCATCACCCGAATAACGTCACTGGGGATAGTCACCGTTTCCGGAACTACGCACACATGTGGAATATTCGGCTGAGAAATCAGCGCCCACTCCAGTGCTCGCCGACCTCGAATGACCAAGTCCGGTTTTGACGCTCCACCTAGGCGCCTTCCGTCGCCTCCGCCCAGGACAATTAACGCGCTGAGCGAGTCCAAGTTCCGCTCCGGCCGCCGCTCTTTTCCTCGACGTAGCATTCGCGAATGGCAACCATCTTGTCGACGCCCTTCACCATATCGATGACGGTCAAAGCCGCAACGGTGACCGCTGTGAGGGCCTCCATCTCAATGCCCGTCCGGTCAGCCGTGCGCACGGTCGCGCGAATCTCAACCCCGTCCTCGGCCAAGGAAAGATCAACCGCGCAGTAGTGAACGGCGATGGGGTGAGCCAGAGGCAACAAATCGGGAGTGCGCTTTGAAGCTTGGATTCCAGCGATGCGTGCGACAGCAAGGACATCGCCCTTTGGTACTGACTCGTCGCGAAGGGCACTCATGATCGCGGGAGAGCACTCGACAAATCCACGGGCGCGCGCCTGACGGACGGTCGGAGTTTTCGCCGTGATATCAACCATGTGTGCCTCGCCGCGTTCGGTGAGGTGAGTGAAGGGGTGTGTGTCGCTCATGTTTCTTCTTTCAGACACGAATTGCGGTAAGAATCGACCAGGGTTCAACCGAGGTGACGTCTTCGGGGACAATGGCCAGTGCGTTCACGGAGTGCAAAGAGGCAACAAGATGCGAGCGCGAGCCCAGCTTGTGCGTGGGAACAACAACCGGAGTTTGTTCGGGACCATCGGGTTCGGAAAGAACAACTGGAACCAGCTGACGTTTACCCGCCGGCGAGCGCCAGCCATTCGGCGAAGTGACAACGATGGGGCGCAGGAGTTCGTGTCCGTCGCGACCAGTGAGTTCGGCCAAAATCGGTCGAACAAACATGTGGAATGAAACGAACACTGAAACAGGATTACCCGGGAGGGTTGCAAGCAGGACTTCGCGGCCATCCGCTGCCTGAAGAACTCCGAAACCTTGCGGTTTTCCGGGCTGCATTGCGACGCGAACAAATTCGACGCCCTGTCCCAAACCGACTTCCTTGACCACATCGTAGGCGCCTGCGCTGACACCGCCCGAGGTGATGATGAGGTCAGCGACCTCGCCAGCGCGCTGAAGAACATCCGCGAACTGTGCCGGATCATCATTTGACCGGAAAACACCCGCGACCTGGGCACCGGCGCGGCGTGCCAAGGCGGCAATCATGACGGAGTTCGAGTCAGGGATCTGCGCCCCCTTGAGGTTTTCGCCGGGTGCGCGCAGCTCGTCACCGGTTGAAACTATGGCAACGCGTGGGCTGGGATAGACGCTGACCTTTGCATATCCCACCGACACTGCCGAGGCCATGGCAGCGGGGGTAAGGACATCGCCTGCTCGCAAGACAGTATCGCCGGGTGCGCAGTCTTCTCCCTGGGTGCGAACGTGCGCGCCGACCTTGATGGGAGCGTAGATGCTGATCCTCTCAGGAAGCGGATGGGGGCCGGGTTCTTCCGAGGTGTCTTCAACGGGAACGACCGTGTTCGCCCCCTTGGGGAGGCGAGCTCCCGTCATGATTCGCCAAGTACTTCCAGGCTCAAGAACGTGATCCGTATTGTCTCCGGCCGCAATATCACCGGCGACCGGCAGGATCAGGGGATGCTCAGGTGAGGCCTCGTAATCTTCATCAAGGTAGATAGCGAAACCATCCATGCCCGAGTTGGAAAAAGGCGGAACGGCTACGCGTGCTTCAAGATCGCACGCCAGGACGTGATCGAGTGCCTCTTCGATAGGGAGGTCAATGGGGGAGAGGGGATGAACCTGCTCCAGGATTGAATCCAAATATTCTTCAAGAAGTTGCATCGCCTTCTCCTTCGGGCACTTCTGTATCTGTTGATCAGTGTATGGCGTTATTCGATGGGTTCGGGGGTCTGCGAGGCGGGAGTGACAGACGAGGCAGTGGTTCGGCTATTGCGGGGACGGAAGGGGACGACATTCCACCTCCCAGCGGCAGCATCGACAATGAGAAGACGTCCGATGAGGAGATCGCCAACACCCGTCACCCACTTCAGACATTCAGTTGCAAGAACAGAACCTCCCTGCCCGCAAACCGCTCCTAAGACTCCGACGGTTTTCGAGCTCATCGTCTCAACGGTGGGTGGTTCTGGATAGACATCGCGCAGGGTGATCCCGTCGGTAAAAAGCGATGCTTGGAAGGACATTGAAACGAGAGTGCCCCACATATGTGGGCGCCCGACTCGTGCACAGGTATCAGAAATCGCGTATTTTGCGGTGAAATTATCTGTTGCATCAACGACGAAATCATAGGCGGCAATCGTTTCGTCACTTTGTCCGTCGATGATCTTTGGCTCGACGTTGACCCGAATTTCGGGATTGAGTGCGTGAACCGTCATTTTGGCGGATTCTGCCTTGACCATTCCCAGACGTGATGCGCCATGGATGACCTGGCGCTGAAGATTGCTCTCTTCAAGATGGTCCGGATCTGAGATGCCGATTGTTCCAATTCCTGCAGCGGCGAGATATGCCAGAACGGGTGAGCCCAGGCCGCCGGCACCTACAACAAGAACTTTGGCAGCGCGGATTTTCTCGATGCCGCTCTCCCCAATTCCGGGGATACGAGCGGTCATGATGTCTCGCTGCGCTACCATGTCCGTGTCCCTTCACGACGACTAAAAAAGGGGAACCCCGTGATTATTGATACCGATATTGTCTCTGTTCCGACGGAGATGTGCTCGGGGGAAGTTCCCCTTATCCCAGCTCACGCCGGCGCGCGCGTCGTTTTCGAGGGAGTTGTCCGCGATCACGACGGCGGCGAGGGCGTCCACTATCTCGAGTATTCCGCGCACCCTGCAGCTGCGAAATTCTTGCGCTCGAGTGTTGAAAAATCATTGGAAACCTTGGGGAACCCGCAGATCGACGGAATCTATGTTCGCCACCGCGTCGGTCACCTTGAGATCGGTGACGTTGCCCTGCTCGTCGTTGTTGACAGCGCACACCGAAAGGAAGCTTTCGCTGTGTGTGCGCAGATCGTCGATGACATCAAGGCAAGCGTTCCGATCTGGAAGGATCAGTACTTTGCCGACGGTCATAACGAGTGGAGCAATACGCCCTAAGTGCCTCTCAGCCTCCCGCGAAAGGCGGAAGAACATCGAGGCGAATCCCGCCTTGCTCCGCCAAAGCCGCCACGGCCTCGGCGCTTAGGGAAGACACGCCCAAAGCCTGGGCCAAGCTTGCATGAGCATCAACGGGTTCTTCATTGACAAGGAAGGACGAGGCCGCAAGGAGTTGGTCGATATCGCGCGATGTTGAGCGACGGACCAAATCGACGATGCTCTCGGTCGAATCCTCAGCAACATCAATCGTTTCACTGTCGCGTCCAACAGCTTGGCAGGCGGCTGCGAAGTAACGGATCGTGATCTGCATGGGGATGCTCAACCTCCAATTTTCGACATGGAATAGGACTGGGGAACCGGAGCAAGGAGCTGATGGCCCGCGGGCTTTGCCCACATGGCATCCTTCCACAGCTCGGCGAGTTCCTCATCGCTTGCTCCCGCACGCATCGGCGTATGCAGATCGACGCTGTCAACGCTAAAAAGGCAGGAATAGATTTTTCCATCCGCGCTCAGGCGAGTGCGCGTACACGAGGAACAGAAGGGGGATGTCATTGATGCAATCACGCCGATGATTCCGCCCGGATGAGTATCGCTCGGCGCGACCGACCAACGTCGAGCTGGCTCTGAGGCAGCGGTGATGATATCCGTGAGCTCAAAGTTCTTCCGCAACACCCGCTGAATATCCTTCGCCGTCGGGCGCGAAGAAAAGGAAGCTGCCAAAGGGCCGATCGGCATGAACTCAATGGCACGCCACTGATAGCCACGCTCCAAGGCAAAAGTGACCAGGTTTGGGATTTCGTCCAAAGATGCCTCGTCAACAATGACGGTGTTGAGTTTGACCGTTCCTGGAAGCGCCGAAGCGTCAACTGCATCGAGGCCGCGAAGGACATCGCTTGAGCGCTTTCGGCGCGCCAGCTCGGAAAAACGGAGAGGATCCAAGCTATCAATCGAGACATTAAGGCGCTCAAGACCAGCATCTACGAGGGAATCAATGACGCGATCCAGCCCGATTCCATTCGTCGTCAAAGCAAGGTCCGGCTCTACTCCCGCGTCTTCGAAACCCAGCCGCACGGCCTCGATGATCTGGGGAAGATCAGGGCGCAAGAGGGGTTCTCCGCCGGTGATGCGGGCTTGGGTGACCCCGAGCGATGCCGCGATTTTTGCGAGGCGGCGGAATTCTTCCGGATGGAGGATATCGGCGCGATCCAGCCAATCCGTAACCTTTTCGGGCAGGCAATAGACGCAGCGCAAATTGCAGCGGTCGGTCACCGAGATCCGCAGATCCGTGGCAGCGCGGCCGAAGCTATCCAGAAGACGAGGCTCGAACATAGACAGTCAGTCGGTCACCAGGTCGAGCTGCTCGAGAACATGAGGAACCAGAGGACCGATCACGCTGATCGTATCCTTGACGCCACCGCGTGAGCCGGGAGCATTGACGATGAAAGCGGGGGTGTCACCCTGGCGGCTGACTCCGACCAGGCCTCGGGATAGGGAGGCGAGGGGAGTATTTGCCAAGCCGACCTGGGCGATTTGCATGGCGATGGCGTCCAGGCGGGCATCGAGTAGGGGAGCAGTGGCCTCGGGAGTGAGGTCACGATCGGTAACGCCAGTGCCTCCGGTCGTGAGGATCACGCGGGCGCCGGCGGCCATTGCGTCGAGGATTGCTCCGCGCACAGAATCGACACCGTCAGGAACAACGCGGACTTCATCGACAATAACTCCCCATTTAGCAAGCAATTGTGCTGCGAGAGGACCCGAACGATCTTCGGTTTCTCCGTGGAAGCAACGATCTGAAGCAGTAATTACCGCACCTGCGACAGTTCCCTCCATCTTCTGGAGGCCTTTTTGCTGGATTGTGGCGTGAGGGTCGGGACGTTCGGTTTGAGCGTCAGTGTTATTACGCAAAACATACCTCCCGAAATAGGTCCATAAAGAGCGTTTTCGCAGTTGACAGAAACAGACGTTCTTACAAGGATTTTCGCGATTTTTCGCGCATCACCCAATTAGAACGAGGTGTCCCTTATATATTAGCGGCAAGCACGCGTTTAGGTAGGAAAGGGAGAGTGGACATGACTACCTCACATGCTGATTCATCACCCGCGCCGGCAAAGTCGGGAAGCAAGTACGTCCTGAAAGACTGGGATCCGAACAACCCCGAAAAGTGGGATTCAAAGCTCGCGTGGAGGACGCTCACCATCACCACGTACTCGCTCATCTTGGGCTTCTGCGTGTGGTTCCTCCCCAGTGCAATTGCACCGAAACTGACGCTTCTTGGTTTTAACCTCAGCGCTTCACAGCTTTACTGGCTCACCGCTCTCCCTGGCCTTGCCGCGGGACTTCTGCGTCTGGTCTACATGTTCCTACCCCCGCTGATCGGTACTCGCAAGATGGTGGGAATCACCTCACTTCTCTTCGTGATCCCCATGCTGGGCTGGTTCTATGTCGTTCAGGACAACACGACCCCCTACTGGGTCCTGCTGACCCTTGCCTTCATGTGTGGCATCGGCAGCGGCGCGTTCTCCGGCTACATGCCCTCCACCGGCTACTTCTTCCCCAAGCGCC
>CALLSD010000040.1 GCA_938014245.1 uncultured Actinomyces sp. | reverse complement strand
GAGGTCTTGCACCGCCTGCGTCACGCTAATTTCATCCTTGCCGCCCTTCGCCTGTACCGGTAAGATGTACTGCCTGATCCCACCGTCGACGCCAACATAGATCTCATCAATTTCCACTTGACCGATACCCGGCGCTGTTGTGCGTAAGTGGTTCTGGAGGGAGTAGGTGGTGATTCCCAAGAAGATATCAATGAGTCGGTTGTAACGAACCAAGGCCAGCAGGGCCTGCTCATCACCGAGCGCAGAGGAACGAATAATCTGCGGAGTTGCGTCCGGAATTTTGATGCGGGCGAGAGAAGGATTCGGAATGATCCGAACCTGTTGTTTCACGAGCTCAAACTGGTACTCAGCTCGCCCTTTTCCACGAATAATCCACTGCATCCCCTCTGGAGCCGCCGCGCGTATGCTCTCAGGAAGCGTGCGGCGATAGCGGAAAGCGTAGATGAGATCTCCGAGGTTTTTAGGTGCTCGAACATCGAGTTCGTTCGCTGCCTCAAGGAGCTCATCCCTCTTCCAGATAGACGTTCTGCCATCGTGGAAGTGTTTGAAGAAGATCCGTTCCAAGATGAGTGAATACAGATCTGATGAGGCTTCTTTGACCATCAGCTATTTCCTATCACGTTGGGGGATGACGCGTTCTTCGATCCCGTAGTACTTTTCTGCTTCACTGGCGTTCATTGACAGAAGCGCCGGGTCACCGAGTTCGATGGTCGCACCGCGAGTAGGCGTGACGTTATCTGCCTTCAGAAGTGCTGAACCAATGGCCCGCCCGAGGCGTGCCGGAACAGAATTGCCGATCTCGCGGAAGCCATTCCACTTCGTGACGTGGAATCGGAACCAATCGGGATAGCCGTGAAGACGAGCCGCTTCTCGGACGGTAATGACGCGGGGATATGTTGGGTGGATCGGACGAGGCGCCGTAAAAGCGCCTCGATCAGAGGCAGTTCCGGCGCGCAGCGTGTTGCAGATTCCCTCGGGGTTTAGTCGAAGGAAACGCGAGACAGGCTCAACATCACCCGGTGTCGTTGCATCGAAACGTTCAATTGATGTGCTTGTGTGATTCGTCCGATTCGATGAAGTCAACACGGAATGGCCGAAGCGGCGAGGGTGCGAGAAATCGTCCGCAGCAGTTGTTATGCCGCGCAGCTCTGCCGCGTAGTCCGAAGGGGTGCCGTAAACGACGTCGGATGCGGTGTCTCCATCGAGGAGCTCGTCGATTGAGTGAGCGTCGGGTATATCCGAGAGTGCGTCATTGACGGAGGGGCCAAAGGGCAGCACAGGATCGCTCGGGAGAGGCTTGTTTCGAATAGGTCGAGGTGTGAAAAGAGGTTCCGGATAGTGCGGTAGCTGCACGTCCTTGCGGGCGCCCAAAAGGATGAGGCGCTTACGAGATTGCGGCGTACCGTAGTCTGCGGCCTGCAAAACGCGATAAGGGGTGACTACCTTATACCCCCCATCAGACAGAAGATCGATCACTTCTGTGAGCAGCTGACGGTGCTTGCCGACAGTCAGACCCGCTACGTTTTCCATGAGGAAATGACGGGGCTGCAGTTCGAGAACCAAACGTACATATTCTTTCAACAGTGCGTTTCGAGGATCATCGATAGCGCGGCGGCCAATGAGGGATATCCCTTGGCACGGCGGGCCGCCGGCAACCAGAGCAATCTCCCTGTCTCCGATCTCGGATTTGCTGCGAATCTCAGCGCCGGTGATGCCTGTAACATCCCGAGCGAAAGTCTTTCCGTACGGAAAGTTGTACTCGTGGACCGCTGCGTGAATCGGGTCGTACTCGACTGCGGCTGCGATTTCGTATCCGGCTTGTTCGAGGCCGAGAGATAGTCCTCCTGCTCCTGCAAAGAGGTCTACGGCGAGCGGTCGTGTGTAGTCGAGTGGCATGCTCCGATGCTACAACGGTGCACCTTCATCAGCGGTTCAGGCTGCTATCGCGTTGTTCATCTTCGGTGAACGAGAGGCATGTTTCCATGCAAGGCTTCTGCGTGGATCTGTGGGCGTGTCATCCACAGGGGTGCTGGGTGCGGGGTGGTTATCCACAGGGGGCGTCGGGCAGCTGG
>CALLSD010000039.1 GCA_938014245.1 uncultured Actinomyces sp. | reverse complement strand
TCCCACTCGGTGGTTATAGTTTTGCCGTCTCGTCACTCCAGTTGCACCCAGTTTTCGGCGGCATCTCGAAGTGAGTGCCGCTGAATGACGCGACGTCGCGTTTCATCGGCTTCGGGGACAAAAGCTGGGACAACTTCAAAAACCATTTTCAAACTCAGAGTATTGAGTTTTTATTTTTGTCCCAAGGGGCACGGAGAGCCGCCTTTGGAGGCTCGATATCGCCGAAAAACGCCCGTTTTGAAACTCAACCGCCTTTGAGCCTGCAAACCACCAGCTTCAACAGTAAGTGAGTCGACGCGGGTGGCTTACGAGCCGTTCACAAAACCGCAGGCCACAGGTCTTTGTCAACGATAAGCAAAGTGAATAGTCTCAGGTGGCTTGCCCATGAGTTGGCGTAAGCCTGTTTAGCAAAAGGCTAATCGGACACGACAGGCCGCCCGCATGGCGACGGCGTTTCCCGTGCGGGCACAAACAGCCCTGCGTGCCCTGTCGCGCGATATCCCAATGCGACGTTCAGAACCCTACCCGCCAAGCAGCCACCTCGCGAAATTCAGCACGAGCACGCCCTCCCGGGTATGGGGCTCATGCCTCGTGCGAGTGATGAGAATCTTCGGGAATGCATCCCCGATGGATAGAATCGGCGCAATCTCCCTCTCGAGCGTCGAATCGGCGCCGATATCGTCGCTCACATACACTTTCCTTCCCGGTTTCGAAACTTGGAAGGCAGTATGCGCAAGGATGCGTCGAGGTGCGATCCCAGTCGTACCATGCCAGCAGAGATGTCGAGGCACATTCGTTCATGCTGCAATGCGGGCATCGGAGATGAAAAACAGCCCGTCGGGTAGTCATGGGCGTGCGGGAGCCCGCATCAGTAACCTGCCTCCTCGGTTGTCCCTTCTTTGCATGGTCGTCTACATAAAGGAGGAACCAGCCATGCAGATCAGCATGCTTGCCCTTCTTGGGTCACGGACCGGGGAGGCGAGGGCCTCCGTCGGGACCGCCCCGAGCAACCGGCATATCCAAGGAATGACAAGGCTCGATCGCTGTGCTGGTCAGGATGCCGAAGCGGGCCGTCCGCCAATCGGAATGCGGGTCAGGATGCTGCAACGTGATTCCAGCTGCAGGATACGGCTCCTTTGCGGTTGCCGCAAAACCTGCTGGCAACATTCTTACTATCCGAATGATGTACGCATCCCTTGGGATCGTTTCGCCTGACCAGGGCCATCTTCAGCGCCTCATCGGCCAGCTCGGCAGGCGCCTCTTCCACGCGTAATAGCCCTGGCGGGTCACCTATGCAACCAAAGATACAAAAGGAATCGAATGGCCAGAGAGGATTGCCCTTTCCGATGGTCGATTCTTGACAGGCAAACTCAAGCCTCGTTAATATTACATGGTTTGCCAGACCGAATTAACAAAGGAGGGGTGTCGTGGTTGGTCTTTTCCGCACGTGGATGAGCGCCTAGAAAGCGGCGCTGTTGTGGCGTCGCGCTGTTTTTCTGCACGCCATTTCACGATTGGACATAACCATGATATTTGAAACCTCTCGGGGCAGGTCTGCTCTGCTGTGCCATTCATGGCAATTCAAGCTTTGTTTCGTATGGGGCGGGGAGCTCGTTTCGACATTGACGAGTTCGATTCTCCAGATGGGTCTTATTTGGCAT
>CALLSD010000038.1 GCA_938014245.1 uncultured Actinomyces sp. | reverse complement strand
AGGTTCTTTGCATTCCATTCGCTCTCGCCGTGGCGGAGCAGCACCAGTTTGTAGGTCATGCTCCTATTCTTTCACCCTTTTTCCCTATGTGTCAGGACGTGTGTCATGCATCATCTATTTCACAAGCACTCGCAACCAAATCAACCATGATCAGTCCATATCGAGTACCCGCCCAGCAAGCACCCAGCGACACTCCTTTAAACTTTCCGCATGAGTGACACAACTTCAAAGCGCCACTTTTTCCATACGGCGACCGCATTGACCGCAATGGCCGCACTCTTTTCTCTGAGTGCATGCTCCCAGAGCACGCCTTCCACTTCAACGACGACCGAGACGACGCAGGCTCCCGAGGCCTCCGCCACGACGGCCACCGCTGTGCCGGCTGTCGCAGGTTACAAGCCCGGCGAGATCCCGCCGATTCCTCTCTTCAAGGTTCCCCCGATCGGTGTCTTCGCTTCCAACGCGGACAAGGCTGTCATCGACGCGACCTCAAAGATGTCCTCCGTTCCCGGCGTGACAGTTGCTCCCGCCGTGTGTGACGGCTCCGGTCTTATCACCAACGGCGGAAACACCGTCCTTGGCGGTGACGGCTCTGGCGTTTCCAACAACGGCGACAAGCAGGTAGTGAACAACGGCGACGGCTCCGGTGTCATCAACGAGGGCCCCCTGAACATCGTCGTTGACGGTACGGGCGGCGGTGTCTACAACGATTCATCCACCGGCCTGAACATTGTCATCAGCGCTGACGGCTCGGGCACCTACAACTCCAACACCCTGAACATTGTCATCAGCCCCGATGGCTCCGGCACCTACAACAACTCGGCGACCGGCGAAAGCATCGTCATCAGTGCCGACGGCTCGGGCACCTACAGCAATACCAAGACCTCCGTGAACTACAACCTTGATGGCAAGGGTGGCGGCGTCTACACCGACCCGAACCTCAACATCATCAACAACGGTGATGGCACCGCACAGGTCAACGGACAACAAATCAAGGCCGACAAGGCTCCGACTGCCGGCAAGGTCGGCAAGTTCCCCAAGGTTGACGGCCTCAAGCCTGTCGAGAGCTGCGGTACCACCATCACCCTTGAGGACGGCGTCCTCTTCGACTTCGGAAAGTCCGATATTCGCCCCGAGGCAGCAGCAACCCTGAAGAATCTTGCTGAGGTTCTGACCAACGCGAAGGTTCCGCTTGCACACATCTACGGCCACACCGATTCAATCGGTGATGACGCATCGAACCAGACTCTCTCTGAGGAGCGCGCAGCCGCTGTCGTGAGCGAGCTGAAGAAGGACGGCGTCACGGCAACCCTGGATTCTCAGGGCTTCGGCGAGAGCAAGCCTGTTGCTCCAAACACGAACGCTGATGGCTCCGACAACCCGGCAGGCCGCCAGGCAAACCGCCGAGTTGAAATCTTCATTCCCGCTTTCTGATCATTTTCAAGGATTCACAATGACTATTCGTTCACCTCGTTCCCTGGCTGCCCTCGCGGTCACCATGACCGTTGCCCTCGCTATGGGAATCAGCGCTTGCAGCCAGACCAACAATCAGGGTGCTTCCGAGCAGCTGGCCTCGGCGAAAGCTACCCTCCAGAGCGCCGCTGCCGAGGCCTCGACCGCAGCATCGGCCGGCCTGGCCAGCGCGTCTGCAACCGTCTCCGCAGCGCAGGCAACCGCCTCTTCTGCCGCTAACAACGCAAAGGAAACGGCACAGGGCGTCACCGGGAGCACTCAGACTATCGTAGATTCTGACGTTGTTGTCACCGTTCCCGAGGGCGTTGCCCACGTGGTGATCTTCGGTTCGGACGTCAAGCTGACCTCGACCCACGCAATCGAGTCCATCACGATCGGCGGCAGCGACAACACTGTCACCCTCGTTTCCGTGAACCGCGTGAGCATCAGCGGCTCGAGCAACAAAGTCACCTACTCCTCGGGCAACCCGAATGTTGCCGATACGGGTGCCGACAACTCAGTCTCCAAGGGCTGAGTCTCTGTAGTTTGCAGAGGGGGCTGGGATGCGTCAGGCGTCCTGGCCCCTTCTCCGTATGCGCAAGCATCCGGCATCTTTGATGAGAACTTCCGCTTAATGGCGTGCATGCAGTTATCCATTCGCGATAGATTTTCTTCGATTGACGAGGCCAAGCTGGCCATTCGCATTCATCTGGCGCTTCGCTTCACCACCAATCGTCCACGCAACAGAAGAGGACCATCATGAGGATCCACGTAACCTACGCCGGGGGCACCATCGGAATGGTTGATTCTCCCGACGGACTGCGTCCGGGCGCTGACTTGGCCTCGTGGCTCAATGCGCAATTGGACGGTATTGAGCTCTCGGGACAGGTTTCTCTTTCTCAGCTCTCCCCTTTGGTTGATTCTTCCGAGACGACGCCTGTTCATTGGCAGATGATCATCGACGACGTTCGCTCGCACACCGATGTTGCGGATGCTTTTATCGTTTTACACGGCACAGACACGATGGCTTATACCTCAGCTGCACTCTCCTACGCCCTGGCCGATTTTGAGAAGCCGATTGTTTTCACGGGCTCACAGTATCCGCTGGGGGTAGTGGGTACGGACGCATCAGCGAATGTCACGGGGGCTTTGCGCGCCGCTGGAAGCCCGCAAGTTCGAGGTGTCACCCTATTCTTTGGCCACACGCTCCTGGCGGGCAATCGCGCGACAAAGACCTCGTCATGGGCATTTGCCGGCTTTGATTCCCCTTCGACTTTGCCAGTCGCGCGCACCGGTGCCCCGTGGCAGTGGTACCACGGCATTGAGGCGGGTGAGGGTTGGGCCGAGCCCGCCCCTTATACCCGTCACGACGTAGCGGTCATCGATATTGTTCCCGGGCTGTCCGCCAGGCGCCTGCAGGCAATGCTGACTCCCGCACCCGAAGCTGTCATTATTCGCGCCTACGGCGTCGGTAATATCCCGGCTTCTGATCCGGGAATTGTCGATGTTCTTGCAGGGCTCCGAGCACAGGATGTTCCGCTGATTGTGGCATCCCAGTGTTACCAATCTGAAGTGGTTCTGGGCCATTACGAGGCTGGTAGCGCCTTGGCACGTTTAGGGGCCATCAGCGCTCATGACATGACCTTGGAAGCTCTGTACTCAAAGACAATCTTCTTGCTTTCGCAGGAAATTCGTGGTGATCAGTTCGCGCAGTGGATGAACCGGTCTATTGCCGGAGAGGTCAATCTCCCAACTATTGCCTAGCTGACCTGCACATTTGCGCAATCGACAGACGCTCCGTGAGCAGCTTTAAAAACTGACCACTCAATACAAAACGTATTGGATACACAAATAAATGCGGGGTGTTCTGTTTTAAAACACCCCGCATAAAGACAAGTTTTCCTTAAGAAAACTCAGCGATTCTCTTTTTCGAATTGCTCAATAATTGCCGTCGGAATACGTCCGCGCTCACTCAAAGAAATTCCTTTTTCGCGGGCCCAGCGTCGCACCTTCGAGCTCTTTGATTCGGGGGCAGTAGACTGACCCGCACGACGACTATTCAATCGCCCGCCAACCCTACGGGCTGCTGAGATCCAAGGGGAGAGTGCCCGCTCAAACTCTTCGGCGTTTTCGTTCGAAAGGTCAATCTCGTACGATACGCCTTTGAAGGCAAAAGAAATGGTTTGTTCGGCAACTGAGCCATCACGGTCGTCGACTAATACAACAACTTTTTTCTGCACAGTTTTCACCTTTCGAAAACTCATTAGCTTGGGAGAGAAATAGCCCCTCTTCAATCAAGCAATGCACATTTAATCAAAAGTTATCACATTCTATGTGGGGACTAATAATCCGCTGCCGGGGCCAATTTTGCTGTCTCAATTTCGCTTTTGAGCGTTGAACGGCCTGACCAAAGTCTATAAACTGTCCTTTCGTTAGAGAATCCTCGGTGCTGAACGCAAAACGGAGAAGGGACATGAACCAAGAAAAGCGTGCTCGCGAGATCGAACAGTTTTTTATTACTATTACTAGGGCTTCTGCGGCTCTTGAGGTTGCACTCAAGCGCGATTTCGGACTGTCGCTCGGCGAGTACCGCGTCCTTGACGAGGTTGCATCAACCGGTGAAATCGGAATCCGGATGGGAGAACTTGCCCAATCGGTCATTTTTAGTCCCTCGCGATTGACCCACACCTATCGTCGCCTTGCCAGTCGCAACCTCGTCGTGCGCACTCCCTACGAGTTCGACCGCCGTGGCGGCACAATCACAATCACGGATGCAGGCAAGGAACTCATCGCCAAGGCGCAGCGCGTTGAACGAGCGCTTCTTCGCGACATCATCAGCGATGACATTTCCGACGAAGACCTCAGCGTAATCATTCGCGTGAGCTCAGATGTGAACACGCGTTTGGACGAAGTCGAGAAACGTCACTAGTCTCAGGAACTGTGAGTACACCCGGTTTCCCAATCTCTGCACAATCTCCCCGCCTTCGAATGGGGCTCGCGGTTGCGATTACCGCAATTGCTGCAGGGCTTGTGGGCGCCGGGTGTTCGCATCTTCTCCACATCATTGAGCACCTTGTTTTCGGTCACTTCGACGGCACGCTTCTTCAGGCGATCTCTTCAGTTCCCTGGTGGCACCGTGTCCTTGCTTTAAGTGGAGCGGGCGTTCTCGGCGCATTGTCCTGGTACCTCTACTCCCGCATGGGCGGGAAGCCTGTCTCTCTTCCAAAAGCAGTTGATGGCCAGAAGATGCCTTTTTGGCTCACGCTCTGGCACTCACTGAATCAAATCCTCATTGTGGGGATGGGTGCTTCCATCGGACGAGAAGTCGCTCCCCGCGAAATCAGCGCCTCCCTCGGTGGGAAAATTTCTGATCTACTCGGACTGACTCCCCCACAACGCCGGATCATTATCGGCTGCGCAGCCGGTGCCGGCCTCGCCGCTGTCTATTCACTTCCCCTCTCGGGTGCCGTGTTTGCGCTCGAGATTCTTCTTCTTGAAGTAAACGCAAGCACCGTCTGGCCTGCCTTAGTCATTAGCGGCGGCGCGGTTTTGGTTGCACACGGCTGGGTGCGCACCGATCCTTTCTATTCTCTTCCCGAGGCCGCGCAGCTTGTCCCAACTGCTTCCCTCACGCTGTGGGCCGTCATCGTCGGTCCCCTTCTTGGCATTCTGGGCACCCTTTTCAAGAGCGCGGTTAAATCCTATTCCGCCGCGCGACCCACCGGGTGGAAATTGCTCGTGTGGATGATCCCCACCTTCACGCTCATCGGGGTCATCACCATCTGGGTCCCATCGATTGCTGGGAACGGTCAGTCTACCGCGCAGTTAGCATTTGACGGTGCAATTCTGGGCGAAGGAGCACGCGCGGCATCTGGAATCGGCCTGGCGCTTCTTGTTTCTTTGTTTATCGATGGTCTGACGAAGCTTGTCGGGACGCTCGCAACCATTCGCTCGGGCGCATGGGGTGGCACGCTAACGCCAGGACTTGCGCTTGGCGGCTCCTGCGGGGCGGTGTTCGGCGTCATCTGGTCGCACATTTACCCCGGCGACACGACAGCAATTGTTTGTTTCGCCTTCATTGGCGCTGTTGTTTTCCTCGGCACATCAATGAGTGCCCCTCTGACCGCACTGTGCTTGGTCATTGAATTTACACACCGAGGCGCGACGCTCTTGGTTCCAACCACGATCGCGCTCGGACTAGGTGTCGGCGCCTCACGCCTCTGGACGCAACTGCGCACGCACCGAACCGAAGCCTAGCGGGTTTCTTGGCGCGACCTCGTCAGCGAGCACCAATGCACGGGGCGTTACCTATAACTCCCTCACGGCCTCGTCAATCAATCCAACCCGCAAGCCCGCGCCGGGCGAGGGCCTCCAAAGTCTCGACGGCACCGCGCGAGGCATTTCCCCACGGGATGTAGTTGAACTCTGAGCCGCCCGCTTCCAGGAAAGTCTCCCGGTTCAGTTGAGCAATCTCGTCGACGGTTTCTAGGCAATCCGTCATAAAGCCAGGGCAAATCACATCAAGACGCCGGGTCCCGCGACGAGCAAGCTCGGCGACGGTATCGATGGTCGCCGGCCCCAACCATTTCGCGGGCCCAAAAACCGATTGGAAAGTCACTAGAAGCTGGTCTTCGTCGAGATTTAAGCGCGCTCGGAGTGCATTTGCCGTCGCCATACACTCATGCTTGTAGGGATCACCCGCATCGTGCATTTTCTGAGGGATGGAATGGAAAGACGCAAGAAGCTGGTCTCCAGATGCGAAATCAGGGCGACCTCGGCGTGCCCAATCTTCCTCGATAGCGCAGGCTAGAGCTTCAATATAGGCAGGTTCCGTGGGGAACGAACGGATCGTGCGCACTTCCATATGATTGCGACGTTTCAGGATGTAGCGCGCTAATGCGTCAGTGACTGTTCCCGCAGATGACGCGGCATATTGCGGATAGGCGGGAAGAAGAAGGACGCGGCGATGCCCCTTCGCGAACACATCATCAAGGACGCTCTCAATAGAGGGCTTTCCGTAGCGCATAGCGAGCGCCACTTTCGCTTGACCGCCAAGCAGCTCTGAAAGAGATTCGGCTTGGGCGATGGAATACGCCATGAGCGGTGAACCATGCTCAGTCCAAATCGAACGATAGTTTGGTGCGACTCGAGAGGGGCGGAAAGGAAGAATCACGCCTTCAAGAACTGGCTTCCAGATCAGAGGATGAAGTTCAATTACTCGACGATCACTCAGAAATTCACGCAAAAAACGGCGAATATCGCCGGGGCTGGGCGATTCGGGAGTGCCAAGGTTAACCAGGAGCACTACGGGGATCTCAGCCGGGTTTTCTGACTTTTCGTCATCTTCTGTCAACACAATTCAGGGTAACACCCGAGGAACGCGCAGGTAGTGGCAGGCGTGAGCAAGAGTGCGTGCGGGCAATCACACACCATCGCAGCAGCACAACGTTTGCTTCTCCGAAGCGTATACCGCTAAAGTACTTCCGGTAGCTTTTCTGCACTTCCCTTCGGAAGTGAGGATTTGCCCGGCCGCCTTAGCTCAGTCGGCAGAGCGATTCACTCGTAATGAATAGGTCGTGG
>CALLSD010000037.1 GCA_938014245.1 uncultured Actinomyces sp. | reverse complement strand
AAAATACATATTCTGCACGATCGACGTTATCCTTTTGAATTTCCGCTCGATGACGCAATTCAACAAAAGCGTCGACCAGTTCGTCGTATCTTTCAGGCGGAATTTCGACGGAACCGAAGCCATCTGCATACGAAGCGATCATTCCCAACGCGGCGCCATCACTGGCGATATACCCATATTCTTTCTGAGCAGAGTCTACCCACCACCTAAGATCTTCTGAAGCACTTTTCAATGAATCGAAAATTTCCGCCAGCCCCTCGGCAGTCTGCGAAACATTACACAGATCTTCACCACACTCGTGCAACAGCTGAGCCGTCTGATCGGCAACAATACTATGGGCGCGCATTGCATCATCGTCGGCACGCCTCATGATCCCTGCCGTATTTTCACATACGGTTACGAATGCCCCAATGGAAGAAACATCAAAGTCACACTCCATCTTAAAACTCAGCACAGCCCAAGGTGACGGCCCTTTGGTCATCAGAATCCCTTACCCTCTCGATATTTATCAACCGCCTTCAGATCCTCCAAAGCCTTGTCATCAGAGCCGGCGAATGCTTCCGACGCTCCGGAGAGCCCTTTTCCAATCGCAACTGAACAATATGACAAAGTTTCGATGACAGCGTTGACACGAATGAGTTTTTCCGTAAGATTCCCTTGGTTTTGCCCAAAGCCGCTCGGAATCTCAACTGTATTGGCTGCAAGGCTCTCACTGGCACCTTCCAGGATCCTAATCCCCTGCGAAACCTCGTCCGCGTCCCATTTGATCCAATCGCACATCTATTTCTCCTCACTACTAAGTAAGTGATGACGCTCCAAAGTATCGCACACCCAACGAGAAAGTCAAACCAATAGGTCAATAAAATTGCGTGTGTGTACCCGCCGGTGTGCGCCCGCCAATTCAAGCAACAACCTCGGTTCCTGGGCCCCGAAACAGAACCGGGAGCCGGGGACTGGGCACACGAGCCGCACTACTTCGCGAGCAGCTCCATCATGAACCCCCACAGCGCCGTGCGCGGAGGAGCATCCAGGGTAGGGGTGTTCTGCTCCCGCATAAGGGCGAGTGCGCGCGGATCGATGGGCGCGTGTATTTGCGCGTGCATGTGGTCCGTGATGAAGCACTCGACTTGTCCCGCGTCCTTCCACCCCTCCGGGGTCCGTTCTTCCCGCACGCACAGCACGACGCTCCAGCGCTTGTGCCAACAGTCCTGCGAGAAGTGAGAGTCCGTTGGCCCTTGGGCAGCCACATCGATCAGGGCTGACTGCGCCTTCTCCAGGTCCACATCACGCACCGCCTTTACGAAGTCTGCGGAGATCCACGGCGGGCCGTCATGGATGGTCGGCCCGGGCTCCATGAGGTTCTCCTCGGCGAGGATACGCGGGACATCGCAGTAATCAACCTGGGCGAAGTGCATGCCGTCAGCCTCGGTGCGCATGACGACCGAACGAGGCCGCGAGGGCCAAATCCGCGCATTGCGCACGCCGAGGGGCTGCCTCGGGGAGACGACGCGGACCGCGAGACGCGA
>CALLSD010000036.1 GCA_938014245.1 uncultured Actinomyces sp. | reverse complement strand
CGCACCCCAACAGAAGCATTCAACGAACTCATTGCTACCACCCATTGACACCGCCGCGATTCCTCGAACAAGCTGTACATGACCCTGACGCTGTTCGCGCATTTTTTAAACACCAAGCACAAAACAGCCGAATTCAGGTCGATGAGCGACTGGTTCCTTACTTCGACGAACTGATTAATGCGGTCACTGAGCTTTACATTACTTATGCGGAGCAATCATCCAACTACCAACAGCTCGCCCTCAAGCAGTTGTTGAAGAGCGACAGAGAGAGTCGCGAAGCGTTGGCCCGCATGCACGAGACAATAGCTGATGTCCCCCACAAGGTCGCCGAGCTCGTCTCCGGCGATAGTAAGCCGAGCCGCGTCTTTTTCGGTAGCCGACCGGACGTGGTAGCCGGAGACTGCTTTGTCCCGCGAGGTGAGCAAGAACAGTTGAACGCGCTGATCGCTGATCCGACGCGACGACGCACCGTTCTGGTGGGCATGCGCGGCTGCGGCAAGACACAGCTTGCTTCAGCCCTTGCGCAAGAATGCGAAGATACAAATTGGAGTATCGTCGCGTGGGTGAATGCTGGTTCGCCCGAATCCATCACGAACGACCTGGTCGAACTCGCCAAGAAACTGGAAATCAACACGAGTGACCAGCCCACTCCCAAGACCATCATTCGCAGATGCTTCGACCAGCTGGAATCAGAAGCCCCCTCCGACAGGCTTATCGTCTTCGACAACATTGAGAATATCAACGATCTCCGAGGACTTGTACCGCGCGGCAATGGCTTACGCGTCATCGCCACCACTACGAACCACACAGGTTGGGAACACCAGGGATGGGACACCATCAAGGTCGGTGTGTTCGATCGCAGCGAGTCGATCGATTACCTCCTCACAGTCACGAAGTCCGACGATCACGACGCGGCAGACACATTGGCGCGCTGCCTCGGTGATTTGCCACTGGCTCTTGCTCAAGCAGCAGCAACAGCACTTAACGAAGATTGGACACTAACTCAATATCTGAGGCGTTTGGAAACACACAGAAGCGAAGAAGTAATTCACTCGAGTCCCGGAGACGAATATCCGCACGATGTCTACGGAGCACTGCGGATGGCCATCAGAGGCACTCTCAACAACCTGGATGAAGGCACGAAGCGCGCGGCTCGACGTCAATTAGGAGCACTTGCACTACTCGCGGAGTCCGGCGTTCCCACGCGCTGGCTCGACCCCATGTCAGAGGAGCCTAACGACGCAGAATTCCAAGACCACGACCGAGCCGCAGATGAAGATGCTCATAACGCTTTAACCAAGCTCATTCGCAGGTCTATCGTTCAGCAGAGCGCAGACAAAGCGACAACAATGATTCATCGCCTGCAGGCACAGGTGCTACGCGAATCCTGGAGCGAAGAAGAACGTGAACAAGCATGCGAATCAGCTGCCACCCTGCTGGAATCCGTCGATATTGAGGTTTTCCCAAGGGATGCAACAGCTTCGCTCCGCAAAGAAACACGAGATCTTATTGAACAGCTTCGTGCCCTCGGCACACAGAAGGAATCACACCCGCTTTTCGACACTGAACAGATCCGTTCCTGTCTTATGCGTGCTTTCGTTGATGCTAACGAACTTGGGCTGACGGATGAGGCACTCACGCTCCAACATGGAGTGGAGATTATCCAGAGCCTAATGGGATCGGCCCACTCGGATGTTCTGGCCCTTCAGAATAATCTCGCAACCGCATACGAGAAGGCGGGCCGTCTAAATGAGGCGATCGCACTGTTCGAGCAGGTCCTCAGCGACCGTATTCGAATCGTAGGCGACAAGCACCCCGACACGCTCGCCTCGCGCAACAACCTTGCAGGCGCTTACTTGGCCGCGAACCGTCCAGAAGAGTCTATTGCTCTGTACGAGCAGGTCCTCACCGACCGCATCGGCATCCTGAGCGACGACCACCCCGACACGCTCGCCTCGCGCAACAACCTTGCATACGCGTATCAGTCTATTGGCTGCTTCACCGAAGCGATTTCCCAGTTGCAGCAAGTACTCGCCGATAGTACCGGTCTTCTTGGCGAAGACCACCCCCAGACACTCACCGCACGCAATAACCTCGCATACGCATACGTATCAGCAGGTGACTTCACCATAGCAACCCCCGTATTTAAGCAGATCCTCGCCGACAGTATCCGGATCCTGGGCGAAGACCACCCCCATACACTTACCTCACGCAACAACCTCGCATACGCATACCAGGAGGAGGGTCGCCTGACCGAGGCCATCGATCTCTATGAGCAGGTCTCCGCCAACAGCATCCGTGTCCTTGGCTCGGTCCATCCCGAAACACTCTCCTCGCGCAACAACCTGGCTTGCGCATATGCCGCAGCTGGCCGCATCACTGAAGCCATCACACAGTTTGAGCAGGTACTTACCGACTGTACTCGTGTCCTGGACGAAGACTACCCGCTCACCAAAACAGTGCGCGAGAATCTCGAAGCGACCAAGCACAAGCTGAAACAGCAGAAAGCAAAGCCAGTCACCAAATGACGCCTGCGGGTACGCGTCGGGGCCGGAAGCCGTCGCTTCCGGCCCCTGGCGTTTGTGGGCACTACCGGGCTCGAACCGCTGACCTTCTACATGAAAACCGGCTCTTTGTAATTGAAGTGTCGTTGGGGTCTGAATCCGGCGGTTTCGAGGAGCGCTCGGGTGGTGTAGTTGATGAGGTTTCGGAATCCGAAAGCGGCGGAGCGTAGGCGTTTGGAGGGGTCTGGGTTTTTCGGACTGTTTGTTTTGAGAGGGTTGTTCTGAGTAGTCCCGGCTGCTTGTGGCCGGGCAGAACGGATGACCATGAGGAAGTTTCCTAAGCACACGGATGAGCAAACTGTCGTAGCACTGGCGGAGGCAGCGTTACAGGAGTGCCAACAGAAACACGCTTCATGGTAGATTGCACCCACGACGAACCAGCAGATGGTGGGCCGCCTGGCCATGGAGCAGCTGGGGGCCGGCGCCTCCGGCAAGCTCGTCGCCGACGAGGACGTCGTCGAGGAGCGCATCCACGAGGCCTAACCCGTTGCTGTGAGCGCGGCGGGGCTGACGCGTTGCGACTTTTGCGTGCCGCGCACGCCCAAAACGGTGTGCTGACAAACCTCTATATGGACAGACGCGTGGGGCCGGAAGCAGAGCTTCCGGCCCCACACCTCATATAGCCGACAAGTGTTTTGAAGGCAAGGACCAAGAGATATACACTACATCCATGGTGACGCGTTCTGACAAACTGGCTATGATCGGCCCTTCTCTCGCGGATTTGGTCTTGGAGATCTTTTGTTTCGCCGCCTCGCCATCGTTCCGCGGCGTCGCAACACTCGTGTCCAAAGCCCGGCAGGCGGTGAAGGATGCCGGTTCTTCGTCACCAGAGCTTGCCAAGGATCACAGTGATCTCGGCAAGCACATCACGGATGTCCTAACAATTAAGGTCAAGGCAGCGCGTCAGCAACGTCTTGACCTCGGAGTTGATGTCTCACTCCTGACACAGGCCGAAACAGCAGTCGCTGCACTCATTTCAACTGATGCTGAACAAGACCTCGTCGTACTATCTGCTGTGCGCGATCCAGCCGGCTTTGAGAATTATTTAAGGGCACGCGCAGCCAAATACCGCCAGCAAATCGAGGAGCAAGCCGAACCGTATTTTGACGCGCTCGTTAGGGCAGTTGCGGCTGCTTACGTTGAAATTGCGCCATGGTCTGACAGCTTCGTCGTTATCGCACTGAAATCACTGCTCGGCGAATGCACTGACATCAAAGAACAGTTAAACGCTAGTCAAATCGAGAATCGTCAACTGTTCAGCCAGATCCTCCAAATACTTCAGAGCCTAACAGAAGCAATTGAAGACCTAAACAAGCCATCTTGTACCGAGGGCGTCAACTTCGGTAGCCGACCAGATGTTGTAGCGGGAGACCGTTTCATCGAGCGTGGAGAGCAAAAGCAATTGAAAGCGGTGATCACCGATCCGACGAGGCATCGCACAGTCCTCTTGGGCATGCGTGGCTGTGGGAAAACTCAGCTTGCTGCATCTCTCGCTAAACAGTGCGAAGACGCAAACTGGAACCTCGTCGCATGGATAAACGCGGTATCACCCGATACTATCCAGAGCGACCTGGTCGAACTCGCCAACCGGCTAAAGATTGACACGAGCGACCAACCCGCTCAGGACGTAATCGTCCGTCGTTGCCTCGACCACCTAAAGTCCGCCGCTCCCACCGACAGGCTCATCGTCTTCGACAACGTGGAAGACATCAATCACCTGACGGGACTCATTCCGAGCGGCGACGGCGTGCGCGTGGTCGCAACGACGACGAACAAGGTGGGTTGGGAAGACCAGGGGTGGAACAGCATCAAGGTCGAGGTATTCGATCGCAACACGTCGATCGAATACCTCCTCACGGTCACGAAGTCCGACGATAACGACGCCGCAGATGCGCTGGCTGAGCGCCTCGGCGACTTGCCTCTCGCCATTGCCCAGGCCGCTGCAACCGCACGTCACAAAGACCTGTCATTGGCCCGGTATCTCAAGCGATTGAAATCCCGCGGCGCGGAACTTGTCATTCGCCCTATTCATGGAGATGAGTATACGGTCGACGCGGTCAAGGCTTTGTTGATGGCCGTCAAGGACACTATCAAGGGTCTCGAAGGCAACACCAAGAAGACGGCTCAACGCCAGTTGGGTGCGCTCGCGCTGCTTGCAGAATCCGGTGTGCCCACGCGATGGCTTGACCCCACCGTTGAGCAGCTGGATGACGACGAGTCTCCTGACACTCAGCGGGACACGGACGAGGACGCACATGACGCGCTCACAGAACTCATTCACAGGTCCATCGTTCATCAGAGCGCAGACAAAGCGACGACGATGCTTCATCGCCTTCAGGCGCAGGCTTTCCGTGAGTCCTGGGATGAGATTGAAGCAGCAGTAGCAAATCATGCAGCTGCACAGATTTTAACTGAAGTCAATATCGATGGCATCGCACTTGCTGACACGGAACGCCGGCGAAAGAACACACGGGATTTGATACATCAGCTTCGATCAATCGGAAATCAGACTCATTCATTTTCACTGTTTAAGCAGAGTGGATCCCTGGAAGCGACCGACCATGCCATGCGCAACGCTATCCTTCTGGGCATCGAACGTGAAATAATTAAATTGCACAACGTCGTAGATATTCTTTCAGACATCTACGGAATACACAATGAGACAGTGCAAATCTTACGGAACGATTTAGCTGACGCATATTTGATTCGCGGAAGCATATCAATGGCACAAAAATTCCGCACTGCGAGAAAATTTGGACGCATTATGACTTTCCAGGGCGATATTGACGATGCAGTATTGGCACACATGATGGAAGCATCAGAACAAGAATCTGCTCACAATTATTACGAAGCCATAGAGGAATACAAACTTGCACTACAAGCATGCCCACCAGCCACAGGAATCGACGCTCGCTACATCGCAACTATTCGACACGCTCTTGCCTGGCTATACAGCGAATCGAACAGGATCGAGGAAGCACTTGCCGAATATAAGAAAGCGATCGAAGAGGGGCCAGCAATTCTTGGCCCAGGTCACCCATCTACCGACAGGTTGCGGGTGGAATTGGCAAACCTACTTAGTGCCGAGGGTAGGCTCACTGATGCTATTGAATTACTCAATGAAGCATACTCAAATTATAGCAACACCTTCGGAAATGCAGACGATCTAAGCCTGCACACACTAATTAAACTTTGCGATGCCCACGTTTCGATAGGAGAATACGACAAAGCACTCGCCCTATATAAGAAAGTCCTTGAAACACAACCACCTATTCAATTATCCAACACATCAAAACAATTCCTACAGCACCGTTTGGCAGGAGCTTATGCCTCCGCAGGCCAACGCAAAGCCGCAGTTACATTACTTGATTCAATGCTTGAAGAGCTCCATAAACGGCGCAGGCATGAGAATTCAGAGTCAATCAATCACGATTACTATATAAATGACCTTTACTCAATCGAATATCAACTCGCTTCAATCTTATGCGAATCAGAGAAGGTGGACGACTTGGTTCGCGCCACCACTATTTTGCACGGCGCCATTAGCTACAGCAAGCTCACATGGGGCCCTCAACACCCAAAGACTATCGATGCAGATATTCTCCTTTCGGAAGTAAGTACACGAATTTCAAACTTGAGCGCAATATCTAATGATTTGTAACTTTCGGCAGATAGATGCCGAATACCTGCGCAAGTTCGAAGAATTAGTTCAGGTGGAATCTGGCACAAATTCAAGTGCTTAATAACAAGAAAAGAATGGGCTACTTCCAGTCAACTTTGCTGGCTCTTCAGAGTTGAGTGTGGGTGGAGGCGTCTAGGCCTCCTGCGATGAGGAGC
>CALLSD010000035.1 GCA_938014245.1 uncultured Actinomyces sp. | reverse complement strand
AGGTTGTGCGATGGGACATCTATGGCTCACTTGGTTGACAACTGGGTCAGGGCATAGCCGCGGATACGGCATTACCCAGCATCTAGGGTAGGGTTACCTATCCTTACTGAAAAGCCCATCCTGTTTTCTTCTCGCTATGCGTCAAGATCTTTACCCGATCACTTTTTCGGCGTAAACTTGCCTCTCTTAGTACCACCTTAGTAATGATAGCTGCGCTTTATTTTGACTGGTTGGCGAGGGTGCGACAAACCCGCCAGCGAGGCCTCGAACGGACCTCTCCTGGCGGGTTGTTCTGTGCGTGCCGAGCAGCGCGCGGGTGACTATCAGAGGATGACGGCTGTACCCGTCGCAATGGCGGCAAGCATGCCATTGTCGGTACCGGCGGTGAAGTAGTCAACCTTCACACCGACGACCGCATTCGCACCCATGGCCTGCGCGCGTGCGCACATTTCGTTGACGGCGGTCGCGGAGGCGTTGCCGATCTCTTCCTCGTACTGGGAGGCGCGGCCACCGAACATGTTGGACAGGCTCGCACCGAAGTCCTTAAAAAAGTTCACGCCGGCGAAGGTCTCGCCCGACACCATGCCGATGTAGCGCTTAATCGGCGCACCCTCAACGGTCGGGGTCGTCACAACAAGCATCATTCACTCCTTCATACGGGGTTAACAGGTCAACACTACCCGCGTTACCGCGCGTCGGCTAGTAGGCGCTCAGGCAAACATCCGATCGACACACTCCGCTACCATAGCGCACAAATCAGCATCTAAACATACTCCTAAACCACTATGCATAAATCCAACAATAACCTAACTTCAGAATGAATTAAATTACACCTATATCCCAAGAACCATCATCACGAATATGACAATCATACGCAGACAGAACCTGTGCTATGGATAGCAGTTCCATCGATTGCCTGTAACGAGGAAATACCACATCTCCTGCTCCAGCAACATACACCGCCAACAGGCGAACTATCATTTCATTAATTTTGGAGACAACTCTAACTTTCACACCATCCGGAAAACTACCCCGACTAGCATGCTTAATCGAGTTATAGACTGCCGCAATCGCCCGCGATAAACCCTCTACACTTTCAATCTGATCAGGCCACTTAATATCAAGCACAGTAAGGCACCTGTATACACAGACAGCTATCGGCACGTTACGCTGCCCCCGTCTAGCGCCTACACACTCCTCTCCTTCAACACTCTCAAGCTTCGACGCCGCAGCCTCTATACTCATGCACGTTGAGATAATAGAATCCTCAACAATTCCACCTTTACGACCAAGGACGTTAGCACTTGGCAGAATAAAGCGCTCCCATTCATCATACAGGTTAGCCCATCGCTCGAGACCTTCCACTCCAATTTCCCCAAGCGAAGCGATAGGATACCTCAGCCCTTTCATGTCCGGGATAGGTTCAACCTTCTCTCGAACTGTATCTGCGCTAACAAACTCGACAGAAGATATGTGAGTAACATCAGAGCCGGAGACAAAACGTGCCGACACATTCTCATCTCGCAGACAATGACGACGAAAAGACAATTGCCTGCCAAAAATAAATGTCATAAAGTTCTTAAACTTTTGATGTTCGTATAAATGATCCGCAGCCGCTTTCGCACCAGATTCAAACTTACTAACAAGCGAAACATTACCGTCCACAAATATACGCTGTTTATACCCATCTTGAGTCGACCTCCCCTCCCAAGTAGTTCGCAATTCCATTCGAGCACCCCCCTGACTCCAGGTAGCAATTTGATTTGACCCCGTTTTGATTTCAAGAGATTCAGCACATCCTCGCTCATCCATAATTGGATTCTCAGACAATGCAGATACTGGAGACCAAACATTAAGACCATCAATCCAACTCGCAATCTCACCAACCGCAAGAGACTCTAAGCTCCCTCTTAACGTGACCCCTAATACCGAATAGGAAGGACAAAATCTACCAATTGATGCAACACTATACCCGAAAGCCTCATTATATGATCGCCATCTATTCTCGTACAAACCAATTGCACCATTCGTAGTTAGCAAAACGAGAGCTGAAGGAATTTCCCTATTCTCAAACCATTTCCGCACTCTTGCAAAATTCTGCACTTCTCCATCTAACACATACGGCACCTCAACTACGACTCCTTCATCAGGCGTGAGTCTCAATGTCGCCCCCACATAGAAACTATCATTTTCACAATCCACAAGGAGACCAGTGATACTATCTCCAAAATCAAGGTCAATCTGTCCCATGAGCACATTTTGTCATCGGCCCTACGGTTTGCGCAGGCGTTTCACCAACTCTCAATTTTTCTATTTTCACGGAGTTCCGATATGAAGATGCACGTCTACGGGCCCGGCGGGGAAAACTCCCCCGCTGCCCTCATCATTCACCCGATGCTGTCCTCAGCCTCGAGCATGAAGGCCACGCTCTGCGACCACATGGGTCCCGGCCTGCGCTTCCTCGTGCCAGACCTGTCCGCCCACGGGTACGAGGCCTCGGCCCCTTACGTGTCGGCAGCATCGGAGGCTGCGGCGATCCACGAGTGGGTGGCGTCCCGCGGCTTGTCGCGTCTATCTCTGGATTTTGGGGCGTCGCTCGGCGGGGTGATCCTGTTCGAACTGCTGCGTTTCCCGGACCTCTCGTTTGATCGGCTGTTCATTGAAGGCGTGAGCTTCTACTCCGGCGGGCCCGTAGCCCAAGTCGGCGGCTCCGTTCTCAGCCGGGTGATGGTCGCGAAGCACCGGAAGGCCGTGCGCGATCCCAAGGCGGGAGCCCGCAAGCTCGCGCGCCTCTACGGCGAGCAGGCCGCGGGCTCGATGGTCGCTAGTTTTGCCGCGATGAGCGAGAAGAGCATCCGCGCGATTGTGCGTGACTGCTCGCATGTCAGCCTGCCGCCCCTCTCCCCCGACGTTCAGCGCCGCTGCACGTTCGCGTACGGGGAGAAAGACTCCGACCTGCGGCTCGCGCGCCGCGTGATCCCGCGACTCTATCCGGAGGCGGAGCTGCGCATCTGGCCGGGCTCGGGGCACTGTGAGCGCATGAGCCGCGACTCGGTCGCCTACGGGGCGATGCTGCGGAACGTCGCCCTGGGCTTGGCATCTACTGATCGTTCGTGAAGGAGGCGATCACGCAGGGAATTCGACCTTGCACGACGCGGTAGGTGACGCCCGTGCAGCCCATACGCTCAAAGAACGCCCGGTAGGACACCGGGTCGAAGTGCTCCTGGAAGTGCACGCCGAATCGGGAGATCACCCTCAGGAACATGGTGTGCGCCCGCTTCTTGGGAATCACGTAGGTGGGCACGATGATCGTGCCACCCGGGCGCACGACCCGCTTGAGCTCCTTGAGCGCGTCGCCCGGTTCAGGCAGCAAGTGGATGACGTTGCCCGCCACGACGGCGTCGAACGAGTCGTCCGCGTAGTGCAAGTCGGTGATATCCGCCTGCTCGACGACCACGTGCGGGAACCGTGCGAGCTTCTTGCGTGCCTGCTTGAGCATCCCCTCGGAATAGTCGGTCGCAACCACACGCGCGCATGCAGGGGCGATGGCGGCGCTAATCGCGCCCGTTCCGCACGCACATTCGAGCACGGTGTCACCGGGGCGAATCAACCGGGCAACGGCACCGCCCGTCCCGTCGTACACCCTCCTATTGAGCGTGTTGACGGCGAGGTCGTAGAGCGGGGCAACTCGATCCCAAAACAATGCTGAACACCTCCGTGTGCCTGTCGAACGCGCACACCGACGGCGGCGCATCAGTACGCTACTGGGAATGCTACGCCCGCGGGCGCGCTGCCGGGGCGAAACGGGGTTTTGCACACGGCAACAGAAGCGCGAGGGCACATCCGGATAGGATGCATGGATCCGGATAGGTTATGCGGATCCGGATAGGTTAATAAGCTATCCGGATGTTCGTAACCTATCCGGATGTTCGTAACCTATCCGCGTAGGCGATGACGGCGCCCCGATCCCAGACGAGGTTATTCTTCCACCATCAAACAAAGTGACAGGTCAACAAAAACCTATTGATACCCGAGTTCCAGAAACGCTCGAGGCGACTGCAGGGCATCCTCCAGAAGCCCCGCCCGGGCAAGACCCACCACTTTAGCCACAGTCCTTGCCTGACAGTTGATCGCCCGCTCAGGATTATGCTCAATATCAGTGAACGCATCGAACGTCATGACCTGCTCAACGAGCTTGCCATCACAACAGAGAGCCGAGGCATACAACCAGTCGTAAAAATAAGTCTTCGGCTCTAATGGGAATTCATGTGCAAAATACTTGAAACCGACAAGCTTTCCACTTTCCCTCAATCGCCGATCCGTTTTTGCCGCACGACTCGAGACATCGATAAGATCGACAAACGGACCACCGTGCTCAAACACTTTTGAAGCCTGGAAAGCACATTCAACACTGTAACTTCCGCGCTCTGGATGCTCAATCATCAAATTGAATGCGCTTAACTGAACGCCAAGGTCTCTTTCACTCTTGGACGACACCTCCAGAACGCGCGACGAAGGAAACTGAGCCACATACGCCGCATGCAAACTTGCAACCGAGCGCTGCTTCTGCTGAATAGAAGA
>CALLSD010000034.1 GCA_938014245.1 uncultured Actinomyces sp. | reverse complement strand
CCTCGATCAAGGTACAGGTTTTCAATACGACATCGCGCTCGGGTGTTGCACGCGATGCGTCAGACATGCTCAAGAGCGTGGGCTTCCAGGTGGCAGATCCTTCGAATTCCTCACCTGAATACGCGGGTTCTGCTCAGATTCAAGCAGGTCCCCAATCTGTTGATGCCGCATACACCGTCGCGCGTTTCTTCCCCTCATCGCGAGTAACCTTGACCGATAACACCGAACCGTGAGTGACCGTCCTTCTGGGCTCGCTCTACAACGGTGCCCTGACCGCTGAGGATCTGCAGCGCGTTCAAGAAAACCACGATGACCTTAAAGGCCCCAGCACCTGCTTGGCGCTGCGGAAATAGGTTCAGTTCCGCCCCGCAGCTGGTGGGTTTAGAAGTGCGCCTGCGAAACGTCGGGCAGTGAATCCAAGTAAGCCAATGCAGCCGTGATCAGTGCCCGGCGTTCCTGTGTGGTCAGATCGTAGGAATTGATGTGGTCGTGCACCCACAGGCCGTCGGCAATGATGTACAGCAGGTAGATATCTGGATCGGCCAAAATTTCTTCGCGAGGAAGCAACCAGGGGCCTAAGATCTCATCCCACACCTCGGCGCCTTCTTCGCGCGTATGAGTATCGAGCGCCAAAAGAAGGTCTGCGCGGGTCGCGCTTTGCGAGAGTACTTCCACGACGGCGCGTAGGCGTTCGCGGGCGGATAGTTCCTCGGGAGGGGCTCCCGCGGCCTCGAGAAGGCTTGCCCTCCATGACGAGGCCAGGTGCTCGTTGAGCGCCAAAAGTAGCGCAGTGCGGGAGGGGAAGTGGTAGAGAAGGCCGGATTTCGACATTCCCGAGGCTTTCGCGAGGGACTCGTAGGTCAGAGCATCCAGGCTCTTCTTATCGATGATCTCCAAGGCGGCCTGGATGAGCTGCGATTTTTTACTCGTGCGCATACTTGGTCTCCTTCGGATTGTCTTTGAGGAGCACGGCTGTTGCGATTGCAGCGCTCAGGGCAACTGCGATCGCAATGGATAGTGTCCATGTATAGGCGGTATCGATGGCGTTTGCGGCCATGGGTGCAAGGACTGGGTCATGGGCGGAAGCGTCCATGCTGTGGGCGACTTCGGGAGCCGCATTGAGAGTGTAAA
>CALLSD010000033.1 GCA_938014245.1 uncultured Actinomyces sp. | reverse complement strand
GAAGGAAGTGGCCCGCATCGAACGCAAGCTGGAGCGCCTGCGGGCCGAGGCCTCGAACCTGGAGGCGAAGCTGGAGAAGCTGTCGATCCAGGTGGCGACGGATCCTTCGGCGGTGTCCGAGCTGACGAAGGTCTCGGCGGCCCACCAGGATGTCCTGGCCGAGATGGACGAGCTGGAGGAGGCCTGGCTCGAGGCGGCGGATTTGCTCGAGTAAAACGTATTGTGATTTAATGCGATGTTCAACTGAACAAGTGGTTGAACGAGTGGTGTTCGCCGCTCTCTATCCGATGAAGGGGGAGCGGGCAATGAGTGGTCATGACCCTGTGTTTTATGAGGCAGCAGCGGACTATGTAATGGACGACATCGATCGAGCAGCCTCGAAGTTGCGCGAGCGTAGTGCAGAGATGTCAGATCTTGTGGAGGCTGGACTGGCTGAATGGACGGATAGTTCTGAGGCTCGGCAGGCGCAAAAGGAGTGTGCGCAGCGCCTTAACGATCGTGCGGAGGAACTGGCTGCTGCCTCGGATTCTCTGAAACAAGCATTTGAAGAAATACGCAAGGCTGGAGTGAACGCTGAAACTCTTGCATTCGCTGCCGTTGATTAGGGGGTTGTGATGACAAGTCATGATTTTGAGGTTGATCTTGAGGCATTAGCCACAGCGGTTACAAAGCTCAGTGAACTGCAAGAACGCAATAAAACCTATGATGTTGCAGACTATACGCCCAACTCTGGAATGGTTGCTGATCCTGTTGTGGTAGGGGGACTGGATAGCTTTAATACCAAGTGGGATCAGGGGCTGAACGGGATGCTTCGAGATATTTCCGAAGCAGCTGGTCGGCTGGGCAAGGTTACCGGGATCTACGCTGACTATATGGCTGCTTGTGATGAGGCAATGACCCGCGCTCGTGATGCAGCGGCTGCTATCTCCACAGAACCACTGGTGAAGGGGATTTAGCGTGAGTGTGACACATAAAGGTGCTCCGACATTTGAGATCAAGGGCGATCCTGCTGCCATCCGTGGGCGGATTGCTGTCATGCGTGATCGTGCGTCCGATTTTGAGAGAATCGCGTGGTCATTGCAAGAGATTTCAGTGTCTGGCTGGAGTGGGCGTGCAGCTGAGCGTTTTCATGAACATTTCAAGCTACAGCCGGAAAAATGGTGGTGCGCCTCAGCGACTTTCGGCCGTGCCGCAGATGCCTGGGAAGCCTACGCGTCGGCGCTCGAGCAAGCTCAAACGCGTGCTTCTGAAGCTAAAGTCGCGTACGAAGAGGGATCGCCGCCGTTGAAGCGGCTCTCGCGGAACAGAAGTGGGCAGCCGAACACCCGAAGATCGGTATATTCGGAATGCCTGAGGTAGATCTGTCGTATCATCCAGAACGGGATACGAGACCTGGTGAGGCGAAGCAAGCGCAGGCGGTCGCCGACTTCGAAGCAGCAGTGAGCGATACGGATGCTGCCGGTGAAACTCTTTCTCAGATTCTCTATGAGCAGGCTAACCGTTCTCCGGATCCGTCGTGGGCCCCCGTTCATTTCATGAAACGCATGGGAGCGGGCATCTTTGATGGCGTATGGGGCCTACTCTCCATGCAGTATGGATTAGCTCTTGAGGGGATGCGTGACTATGGACGGTACATGCTGGGGTGGATCACCTGGGACGAATTGCAAGCGAAGCAGAAACAGAACAAAATCTCACCCGAGGACTTGTTTGCGCTACGTGACGCGATCATGGCAGACCCGACAGGCTTCGCGAAGAAAATGTGGGACGCGTTGATCAATGCTGAAGGATGGGAAGACGATCCCGGTGCCGCACTTGGTGAACTTGTTCCGGCTGCAGTTCTTGCTGCGCTCACCGCTGGCGGTGGAAATGCGGCTCGGGCTGCTGCAGTGCTTGAATCCTTACCCGTCATTGGTGAAGGCATGATGCTGCGGGATATGGGAATAGGAGCCGCGACCCATCTCCCGAGAGTAATCGACGATGTTGTGCAGATTGCGGAGCGAAGTGGTGGTCATATATCCAGTCGACTTGAAGAGTATCTCCGTAAACATGGACTAGATGATATAGCCGATAAATGGAAAACTCGCAACCCAGTGGTTCACAACCCGCAGAGCGGAGCCGGGGATACTGACCTGCCGTCAGCCCCTAAGGATGGTCATGACGTGGCCTCACTCGTTCCACATAATTCATATCAGGATGAATCGGTTGACCCGCCACAAGTTGGTCTGGCAAAACGGGTGCGAGGTGCAGACCTTGTTGATGACCCGACGAAAGTTCTTGGAGTTCATGAGGATGGCTCATCCTATACCTATGAAGAGTGGTTCGAGGAGCATAAATATTGGGGGTACAACAATGATGCTAAGCAATGGGAATGGATGGTAAAATGGCCGGAAAATGATGGTTATGACGAGGAAGGTCGAGTATTCTACTCTTCAGTGAAAGAGTACGTAAAGGACCATGGTAGGGACCTGGATCGCATCGGACATCCTGGTGGAAAGTATCTCGGCGTAGTTGAAAATGGTCGGCCGGCGTCATTTGAAGAACGATCATTAGAACCGCATTCGCTTCACGATCACTATTACCGGTACAAATTCAGATGGAATGCGAAGCTGCCCGATGGGTGGAAGATCGAAACGGGGCATGCAGCAGCTTGGGGGGAGCAGCCTGGAGGTGCGCGACAGTTGAGAATCATAAAAGATGATGGGAAGCCTGCTTCTATTTAGGAAATGCTCGACCATAAGATATTTAGGGGGAAATGGGATGTGTTTTCTTGGAGACCTTAAGGAATTCTGTGAGCGTCTTAAAGATGAGACTATCTTAGTCGACATGACTGAGTCAGGTGTTCTCTTCTATTCAAAATGGCAAGGCGTTCCTTTGTGTAAACTTCAGGTGACAGAGGGATACTATCAGTTTGGTGGGTTTGAGCGCGGGGAATTCTATCGGACATTTTCAACCACTGACCGCGCTTTGGCTTTCAAGGTTTTAGTTTTGGTGAAGTGTCCTCTTGTGAGGTCTGCTTTACGCTATCCGAAGATCGTATTTCCTGCTCGCAGGAAAGGGTGGCCCTTTAGTCCGCTCTATGGGCGAAAAGGAAGTCTCATTGATTGTGATATTGATGGGTATGCGGATAAGTTGTCTTGGGCTCATGATCTAAGTCCGGAACAGCTGCTGGATGCTTATGTAAGTAAGAATGGTGGTTTGTTGTCTGCGTGGACCTCTTGAGGTTTGTCTGGTGGAATGGAGTGTTACGGGGGGGGGGATTAATGGCAGGATTCTTTGAGGGAAGGGATACTAGCTTGTTGGAAGCTTGAAGTGTTTTTTCATTATGAAAATGGAAAGCCGATCTTTTATGTTCAATGTTATGGAGGATAATGTGTATGACGTGAATGTGCGTGGTCGTCGATCTGAAGGAGTTTTGCGCTTTAATCCTGATAGTGATAAAGTTTTGGCTGGGATGGATCGCGCAACGGTGAGCTATTATGCGTCTCTCGAGGAGTTTGTGGGCTTATATGGGTCGTTTGTTGATCGTCTTGGACTCCCGCGTGGAAAGTATTTTTGGCAGCTAGTTCCCAATCGTAAACCTTTCTCTTTTGAGGAGAGGGCTTTGGATGTATACTCGCTGCACGATCCGTATTATCAGTATGTGATTCGTGAGCTTCCGTCGGGGTTCTACGTTCGGACCGGTATTAATGTCCCGCAGTTTGACCTGCCTGGTGGCGCTCGTCAGGTTCAGTTTTTGGCAGGGGATTATGTGCTTACAGCAAATGAGTGTGTACAGTTAGGAATTCTCGAGGGTTGGGTGAATGGTTGATGTCAGTTACCTCTTATCTTGTGGACTTTGCTGAGTCTTCTGATGCTCATGTTCAACTGTATAATGGAAACGGTATCGCCATTACTTGGGATCATGGTCGTTTTTGGCAGCACATCTGGGACAATGGGGATAGTTATCCGCAGGCTTTTTATGGTGAAAGTGAATACGCTGAAGCGCGCGTTCCGACCATGATTAGCGACTATGGCGAGATCATGTTGAAATGGGCGATCATGCGCATCGGTGGAAAAGCACGGTGGCGCCGCGGGTGGCCGCGAATCGATGTCCCTGCGGGGCTGGAGAGCGTGTCGGCCCAGTGGGGCTTCGAGCAGCTGACCCCTATCACCGGTCGCCTAACCCTTGACGGCGCATATATTCCGATGGAGATGCGCACAATCTTCCCGTTGCATCCGGAACTCAATCAACTGTCCCAGGTGATGCAAATTGATTTCGATGAACTCCTCGCTGGATATATGGATCCATCAGGGGGCCCGTTTCTACGCGAGTGGCTTTCCTGACGTCGTCGGTGTCGAGACGGGTCGCTGACGAGAAGATCTGTAATTTTCACCCCTGAGGAGGAAGACAGTGTTGAACGCGTTGGGAAGGTTCTTTAAGAGAGGTGCATCCGGGGAAGAGAAAGATCCGATGGCCTTCCTGGACGAGTATGCGGCGGTCATGAACCAGCACACTCGGGTTAAGGTGCGTAACGGTTTCAAATGGGGGCGTACTGGCCTTTCGATTGACAATGCGTTCAGTGAGAGTGCGGTGTTGTGGTTGGAGGACGGCAATTACTGTTTCGATGAAGAGGAGCGCGGTCAGGTGAGAACGCAGGGTTTTTTCAATTCGACGTCGATGGAGCTCACTCAAAAGGTAATGGTCAACTACACGGTGTCGATCTTGCGTCATAGTTTGGGCCTCCCAGTGCTGGGTGTTCCGACCAAAGCTGACGAACTCCCGTCCGGTTGGGTGCTTCAAGAAACTCCCGCGTGGAGTTACGTTGCTCTTGATGGGCCTGATGGTGAGCACTTGGACTTTGAGGCCTCGGGGGCGCGTTACTGTGTAGCCCTTGCATGGCTCTACGACGTGACTCCCTCCGAGCTGCTCAACGCGTATATGCTGCCCGACGGCGGTCCTCTGCTTCGTCAGTGGCTTGGGCGCCCCTATCTGAGGTGATAGCAAGCGTGCCAGGCGCAGTGTCGTTGGAGTGTCGCGCCGGCGGCAAGCGCCTTGCGCGCAGTAACGGCCGTGGCCTCGTCGCCGCGTCCGCAATCCCTGCCATCGCATCGGAATCTCACATTCATATTTACAGTGCGAATATTGGTGTGCTGCGTATTTGTTGGTATTTCACGGTTCTTCACTGCGGAAATTTCTGAGCAACTCTTTGACAGTGGTCAGATTCTGCTACTATGTCCCCGGGTTCCTTCCAACAAGCGGAACCTAGGAGTGAAGCGGCGCTTCGAGCGCCCTTCAGGGCATGAAAAGGGGCTTGAGAGTCAGATGAAACGCGGACCATTTGTCGCCGGAGCAGGCCTGCTCGGCGTCATTGCGCTGGTGCCCGCACTGGTCCCCAGTGCGGTCGCGGCCGACGACCAGTACGGCGCGAGCGTCCCCTACACGCGATACGAGGCCGAGGAGGCGAGCCGATCCGACGGGACGACGCTCGAGCGCTCCGACGACATCGAGTCGACGGCCATCGAGGCCTCTGGCCAGTCCTACGTGGCCCTGAACGGCAAGAACTCCTCCGTGGACTTCACCGCGACGACCGCGGCCAACGCCCTCGACATGCGCTTCACCCTGCCGGATCACACCTCCGGTCGTGTCGACGTGCGCGTTAACAACGAGACCGTCGCGACCCTCGACCTCTCCTCCGAGACAGCCTGGCAGTACGTTGGCGGCGACCACGTGTACGACGAGCCGGGAGAAGGCACGAAGGCGCGCTTCCGTTTCGACGAGGTCCACACCCTCATCGGTCGCCAGATACAGAAAGATGATCATATTCAGATCGTCAAGGTCGGCGACGACCAGAAGGCCTACGGCATCGACTTCATCGAGCTTGAGCAGGCTGTTCCCGCCATCGAGCGCCCCGAAGGCGCCGTGAGCGTAACTGACTATCAGGGGGCCAAGCCCGGCGACGGCGTCGACGACTCCGACGCGCTCGTCTGGGCGATGAACCAGGCGGCAGCCACCTCCAAGACCGTCTACATTCCCGCAGGCACGTGGGAGTTCGGCCGCAAGATTGGCCTAGACCACTCTGACCTGACCATCCAGGGCGCGGGCATGTGGCACACCAACGTGCGCTTCACCTCCGACCAGGCT
>CALLSD010000032.1 GCA_938014245.1 uncultured Actinomyces sp. | reverse complement strand
GCCACAACACACTTTCACGGTGGGGTCTTGGAACACGCTTCCAAGACCCCACCGCTTTGTCATACCCACAACACGACACCGGCCGTGCTACCGCTAGCCGCCCGCGGCTATTCAACTGATCGCAGCCGCTTAGTGGGGACAAAGTAGGCAACCTCGTCGCGCGGAAATGCGACGTGCCGGATCTCCTTAGGAAACATCAGTCACACCTGCCTGGGAACATTAGTCACACCTGAGATTCCCCAGGTTGAGCTATTGCTGCACAGTTTGAGAGACGATGTACCCATGAGCGCAGGCATACGTTTCGTAGCTACAGAGACATAGGCACTGTAAGCGGCACTGGGGCGCTCAGCTAGGTTGCCGCCAACGGCCCGAGCAGACGATGTGTGTTGGCCAAACAAGTGCCGTGATGCGCTTTCAGCGATGGAATGAGAAGTGCCCGCGAACGGAAGTTCGCGGGCACAACGGCATCTACCAACAACGGCAGATCACTTTAGATCCACGTTGGGAACCAGATGTGGAAGTGCCAGAAGTTATAGGAGATCAGATCTCCTCGCCATAGCGGCATGAAGAATACCGCGGAAGCGGTAATGAGCGCGGTAATGACCAGAGCTCCTAGCGCCCAGCGCTGACGGACACCGGCATCGGCGCCCATCCAGCGGTAATCCCCTGGCTCAAGCGGCTGAGAGTCATACATGCGGTCTGGATCAACCCACGTGCGGGCCTGATCCAACATATAGCCGAGCAGCCAAGCGACGCTTAAACACACGAAGGGGACGAATGCGATCGTGTAGAAGTTGAAGATCGTTCGGTTCGCGTTGAGATACCACGGGAAGTAGAGCGCGAGGTATCCACAGACAACGAATCCGGTGCGCCAGTTGCGATCTCGCAGTGTGACAAAGAGAAGGATAAAGAAGGCGACGGCCCCGACCCACCACAGAAGCGGATTGCCCAAAGCTAAAACCGCGTGGACGCAGTCGGACTTATCGCAGGCACCAGATGCGACCTTGTCCCACGCAAAAGACGTCGGACGTGCCTGAACAAACCACTGCGCCGGGTGCGCCTGATAGGTGTGAGGCGTCGTCAGCCCAGTGTGGAACTTGAACATTCCCACGTGGTAATCCCACAAGTCTTGGAAGGCTCCGGCAATGCCGTGATTGCGGTGACCATACGCATTCCAATGAGCAAACCAGCCGAACCACGAGGCAATATAGGTGATGATCGCCGGGGGAACCATTGCCAAGAAAGCGACTGAAGTGTCGTTGATGAGCGTTGCAGAAAAAGCCCGCGGATGACCCATTCGCCTGCGAGTCATCCAGTCGCGGACGGCAACAAATAAACCGAGAACAGCCAGGACATAGAGGCCCGACCACTTGACCGACATCGCCAAGCCACTCAAAATACCGGCCGCGAGGAGCCACCAACGAGAGCCTGCGTGAGGTCCAATTCTCTTGGGATCATCGGGATCAGGCGTCCATTCAGAGAGCCGTGAGACCAATCGCGGATGAGTAATCTCTTGATCTTTCAGCACCGCCAAGAAAGCCGCCGCGGCGAACATTGCTAAAAAGACGTCCAATAGGCCCGTTCGCGACAAAACAATCGCGATGCCATCGGTAGCCATGAAGAATCCGGCAAGTGCAGTAATAGCAGGGGAACGGAACAGGTGCTGTGCAATACGAGCAGTCAAGAAGACCAAAATGATTCCCGCGATCGCGGCGCTGATGCGCCAACCGACAGGATTCGTCGGACCAAATGCCCGCATTCCCAGTCCGATCAGCCACTTTCCTACCGAAGGGTGAACGACGTAGCCGCCCTCGGCAGAAAGTCCCGAAAAATTGCCTGAAATAAATGCGGGATCGGTATCTTTCGCCCAACTTCCCTCATATCCCAAAGCGATTTGCGAGTAGGCGTCCTTGACGTAGTAGGTCTCGTCAAAAATGAGCGTTCGGATAGTTCCAAGTCCCGGAAGACGAATAAAAGCGGCAAGAATCGTCGTCACCCACGTAGCGATCCAACCCGCACGCGCAGACATGGGCAGCTGTGCCCAGCGGGGGATAGCGACGGGCTTCCACTTGCGCGCCTCAGCCTCGCTGACGTCTTCGGAAGACTCAATATCTGCAGACTCTTCCCCGCTCTCCGAGGCAGGCTCCTCATCGTCTCCATCAACTGTCGTCCCGGCATCTGCAGCTTGCGTATCAGTGTCGGGTTCGGCCTCTTCCTGAGCCACGGCCTTGGGAGGAGCACAGACGTCATCTTCACGCTGTGCGAGCTCTTCTGTGTGCGCGTCGCCAGCTGTCGCCTCGGCCCCAGGGTTATCTGAATTGGAAAGAGTTTCGTCGTTCACCAGTTCAGTCTACCGATGCCCACCCTCAACTGGAGTAGTACACCCAAAGGTGGGACGATTGGTCCGTGAGTGAAGACCAGGATTTTATTCAGGCCCCCGCCTCGATTCTTCTAGCAGCAACCCCAATCGGTGACGTACGCGATGCCTCTTCGCGTCTGGCCCCAGCGCTCGAGCAAGCCGACATCATCGCCGCAGAAGACACGCGCCGCCTTCTCGCCCTGGCCTCGAGAATGGGAATCCACCTGAGCGCGAAACTCATCAGCCTCCACGACCACAATGAATCCGCCAAGGCCTCGGCGGTCGTCGAACAAGCGCGGGCGGGCGCACGCGTCGTCATGGTCTCCGACGCGGGAATGCCCACCGTCTCAGACCCCGGATTCCGCCTCGTTCACGAGGCCACTGCCGCTGGAGTTCACGTCAGCGCGCTCCCCGGTCCCTCCGCGCCGGTCACTGCGCTCGCGGTTTCAGGACTGCCCTCCGACCGCTTTGCTTTTGAGGGGTTCCTCCCGCGCAAGACGGGGGAAGCGACGCGCTACCTGAAGGCGCTTGCCGCCGACCCGCATACCCTGATCTTTTTTGAATCCCCGAAGCGGGTTCACGAGACGCTGATTCTTATGGCTGAAGTTTTCGGCGCAGAGCGCGAGGGAGCGCTATGCCGGGAGCTCACGAAGACCTATGAAGAGGTGATTCGCGGAAGCCTCGCGGAACTGGTTGAAGCCACCGAAGGAGAGGTCCTTGGGGAGATCACCCTGGTTATTGCTCCCGGGCGAGCGCAGGGCAATGCCGACGACCACGTCGAGGCCGTGCTGGCTTTGGCGGCAGAAGGCATGCGGCTTAAGGACGCTGCGGCGGAAGTCGCAGAAGCGACCGGATTACGCAAGAATGAGCTGTACCGGGCAGCGCTCGCCCGCACGAACTAGGGGAGTGCGGTAGGCGAATCAGGCCCGAGAGGGGACCAGCTCAACTCCGGCCTCGGCCATACGTGCGGTGGCTAGCTCGCCCAGCTCGGGGCTGACGGGTTCGGTCAGGTCGGTGAAGACTCGCACCTTGAAGCCATCCTTCACCCCGTCCAGCGCGGTTTCACACACGCAGTGGGATTGAGCAAGGCCCACGACGTCTAAGGAATCGATGCCCTTGTCTCGAAGAAGGTCAAGCAAGGGACGCTTCGTTGCCACGTCCTCGCCATCGAAAGCAGAGTAGGCGGCCTCGTACATGCCCTTGTGGATCGTCACATCGGCATGGAGGTCGGCAAGAGCGGGGTGGAGCTCGGCCTCGGCGGTACCTGCGACGCCGTGTGGGGGCCACGTGTCAACGAAATCGGGATTGTCAGAGAAATGCGAACCCGGATCGATGTGCCAATCCTGCGAGGTCACGATGCAGTCGTAATCCGAGGCGTGAGCGGCAACAAAATCAGCTACGCGCTGAGCACAGGCGTTTCCGCCCTCAACGGGAAGAGCTCCCCCCTCGCAAAAAGTAGGTTGAACATCGACAATGACAAGCGCGCGGGGCATTGGATCCTCCCGAAAAATAAGCGGCAGATACCTTGAGAATAGGGCAGAGACGACTCGAGCGCCAATAGGCATTAAACTAGGGGACCATGAGTCGAATTTTGTCTGCCGTTGCTTGGCCTTATGCCAACGGTCCCCGCCATATTGGTCACGTCGCCGGTTTCGGAGTCCCCTCCGATGTCTTTTCTCGCTACATGCGAATGGCCGGGCACGACGTACTGATGGTGTCCGGAACTGACGAGCACGGAACCCCCATTCTGGTTGCCGCCGATGGCGCGGGAATCAGCGCGCGCGAGCTGGCCGACCAGAACAATCGACTCATCGTCGAAGACTTGGTCCAGCTGGGCCTGTCCTATGACCTCTTTACGCGTACCACTGCGGGAAACCACTACCGCGTCGTCCAGGACATGTTCCGAACTGTTCGCGATAACGGTTACATGATCGAGCAAGTCACTCGCGCGGCGATCTCGCCCTCGAGCGGACGTACTCTGCCCGACCGCTACATCGAAGGCACATGCCCGATTTGCGGTGCGGAAGGCGCTCGCGGCGACCAGTGTGATAACTGCGGTAACCAGCTCGATCCCACCGATCTGATCAACCCTCACTCGCGAATCAACGGTGAAACCCCCGAATTCGTCGAGTCCACACACTACTTCTTGGACCTGCCTGCACTGGCCGATGCCCTCTCGGCATGGCTGGACGAGCGTGACCGCTCGGGTACGTGGCGTCCCAACGTCATCAAGTTCTCGAAGAACTTCCTGGAGGAAATCCGTCCTCGCGCCATGACACGCGACATTGACTGGGGTATCCCGGTTCCCGGATGGGAAGACCAGCCCGGAAAGCGCCTCTACGTATGGTTTGACGCGGTCATCGGCTACCTGAGCGCCTCGATCGAGTGGGCACGCCGCACGGGGGATCCCGAAGCATGGCGCAAGTGGTGGAACGATCCCGAAGCCCTGACCTACTACTTCATGGGCAAGGACAACATCGTCTTCCACTCGCAGATCTGGCCGGCCGAAATGCTGGGCTACAACGGTCAGGGAGCAAAGGGCGGCCAGCCCGGTGATCTGGGCGTGCTCAACCTGCCCACTGAGGTCGTCTCTTCTGAATTCCTCACCATGGAAGGCAAGAAGTTCTCTTCTTCTCACGGCATCGTCATCTACGTGCGTGACATGCTCAGTCGCTACCAGGCTGACGCGCTGCGTTACTTCATTTCTGCTGCGGGTCCTGAGTCCTCTGATGCTGACTTCACCTGGGCGGAATTCGTGCGCCGCACGAACGGCGAGTTGGTGGCAGGCTGGGGCAACCTGGTGAACCGCACTGCGTCGATGATCCACAAGAAGTTCGGCGAAATCCCCGCACCGGGCGAACTCCAAGAGATCGACCGCGCGCTGCTGGATGCTATTGCCGCAGGCTTTGACGAGGTCGGGGACCTGATCCGTCATCATCGTCAGAAGGCTGCTCTTGCCGCTGCGATGCGTCTGGTTGGCGAAGCCAATAAGTACGTTGCCGATACCGAGCCCTTCAAGCTCAAGGCACCCGAAGAGCGCGAGCGTTTGGCGACCGTGCTGTGGACGCTGGCGCAGGCTGTGGCTGACCTCAACCTCATGCTTTCACCCTTCCTGCCCCACGCGGCAAATGACGTTGACCGCGTCATGGGTGGCGCGGGTGAGATCGCTCCCATGCCTTACATCAAGGAAGTTGAGGAGTTGGACCCCGAGGTTCTTCCCGCCGATTTTGCTGGTCGTACAGGCTACCCGGTCATTACCGGCGACTACACGAATGTTCCCACGTGGGAGCGTCACGACATTGTCGTTGGTACCCCGATCGAGAAGCCGACCCCGGTCTTCCAAAAGCTTGACGAGGCCATCGTGGAAGAAGAACTCGCGCGCTACGCGGAGTCTCGTCCCGATGACGTGACCGGAGCGTGACTTAAGGCTTCGTTGAGCCACTGATCTGGCTAAGAGTTGGCGCCAAGCAGACGGTGTATTCCGCCGCTTGGCGCCAACTCTTTGCGTCGAGAAGTCCTTTTCAGGCATTCGTCCTTACTTGCTTGACCCCTTCTTTCGCGATGTAAACGAACTAATTCCCGCAATTGTCATGAGTAGAACGCCCAAGACAGCCAGGGTGGAGATCGCAATCAGAGCGAAGTCCATCATTCGCGCAAAGGCCAGCGCGATGAGGACAACGCCTGTGAAAATGACGATGCATGCCCACACCAGCTGCCCGATGCGTACTCCGCGATAGGGCGCTTCTTTGAGTTCCTCCGCAGACCAGACTCGGGTGGGAGGAATAACACCTGAGTGAGGAGTTGAGTGTGGTGTCTGTGTCTGGTCCGTGCTTGTTGCCCATGCCGCAGCCCCGCTTGCAGCGCTCGTCCAAGCGGTCGGCGCATCGCCTTGAGAGGCCTGGGGAGTGCCCGCAGAAGAGGCGCTCGATCCAGCCTGAGGGCTGGTGTACGTCGAAGACGCGCCTGAAGATGCGTGAGGCGTGCTCTCGCTGGGAGGACCGGCAGGGGCGTCAGACGCTTCAGCGTCGGCCTCGGATTGTTCAGCGGAAGAGGGGGCCGCGTCCTCGGTCACTGGAAGTTCCCGTGTTTCGGGGACAAGGCCGGAGGGAAGCGTTGCGGTCTCATCCGAGGCGCTGGCGGGCTGGGGGACCTCGGGAGCATCATTTCCCACGGGAAGCGGGGTCGTTTCTTCCCCGTTCGTGGGCAGGGGAACGGTCTGATCAAAGTCGTTGACACTCATGTCGGATCCTTTCAGTGCGCGCCTGCGGCGGACTCAGAGGCGTTAGGGGAAGCGGAAGGCGTTGGGCTTGCCTTTTGCCCAGCTGATGCGCTTGGTGAAGGCGTCGCTGGTGAAGGTGAAGGCGTTCCAGATGGCCAGGGATCGCGATTGGCGGACCTCCCCGTTTCCTCAACGTTCACGTTGAGGATCTGTGGGGCATCGAGGTAAACCGTGATTCCTTCGCCTTCTTTCCAGGTCGGGGACTTGAGGATTGTTGGCGTGGAATCATTGAATCCTTGCCAATCCGCATCTCCATTCATGTCCAGAGTGACGCTCAGGGGACGATTCTGTGCGACCACCCGTACCGGCTGGTCTTGACGCGCTTGGATATTCGCAGAGGGGATGAGATTTCCGCGGACGTGGATATCCTTCGTGAGCCCATCAGGCGCATGGGTGAGATCCAAGTCAAGAACGACGACCTGAGAACCGTTTTGGCCAGCGATCTCGTCAGACTTCCACGTTGCATCGTAACTGGACGTTGAAACATTTCCCCAGTGCCAGCCGTCTGTAGTGGTGACGGCCGCGTAGCCAATTCCACCCAGCCCTGCGGGGATAGCTAAGAAGATACCGATGGTTGATAGAGCGCTGAGTGCTGCGGAGGAGCGGTCGCGAATCGCTGCAACCAGGTGAGCAAAACCGACGATGAGAAGGCAGATGCCACCGCCAATTAATCCGATTTGCACCCAACTGTCAGCCGCACTTGTTGTCTTTAGGCCATTGCGGTACATGAGCCAGAAGGTTCCAGCGAGCACCAACATGACCAGCCCGTAGATGCTCAAGACCGCTGCGCGTGAAAGACGGCGAGGAAGGAGCGGGGCTTGGGTGGGGAAGGGAGTAAAACGCGTTCCGGCACTTTGCGGAACTGGGTGTCCCGAGGACGCGTTCGAGGCATTCCATTGTTGCCTCCATTGATCCCCCTGCATCTGGGGGCCAGGAGCATCTGAGGCAGGAGGAGGATAGGTGCCCGCAGATGAGGCGCTAAAAGGGGAGGACGTGGTGGAGGCTGCCTCTGGCGAAGGCTGGGATCCCGGGAATTGCTCAGGGCCCCCTTGAGTTCGCCAGTCGGGAGTTGATTGAGGCATGGTGTTTCCTTGGAAAGTCCAATTTGATTTCGAAAGCAAGATGGCGATGATGACGATGGCCGCGGGGAGCATGAGGAAGAAAGGCACCCTGAAGAAGACCGTCGTGATACCCAAAGCACCGCCGCCGAAGATCGCCATGAAGGCAGCGCCGACGATCGCCATATCGAAACGCCCCTTGAGCATTTCATCGACATGGATTCGACCATCGCGAGCCTCAGGCAAGAAGACCCATGCGAATGCATAGAAAATGCACACAACAGGGAAAAGGAAGGCGAGGACAACGATGAGGATCCGCACCGAGTTCACGTCCCATCCGTAGCGTTGTGCCAGACCTTGACACACGCCGCCGATGACGCGAGGCTCACCACGGAAGAAACCGGAGTATCGCAATGTGTTCATGAATCCTTTATCCATGCTTCAACTCTGCCCAAAGATGCACGAAGAAGATATAGGGGGATGCCCTGATCTATCCCCGATTTGTCGCTTTCTCTTTCCCCGAATCGCAGAAAACGTGTGAAGATAAACGGGTGAGTCACCTGCAGGACAATACCGATGCGCCTCAAGGCAGGCAGACGGGGTACGAGTGGACCCCGCCTCAAATCGTGCCGCCTCAGCGCGCCCTGCGACGCTCCAGTGCGCACTCGACGGATATGCCTCTTCCTTGGATTGGGGGCGTGTGCGCGGGAATCTCTTCGATGCTCGGTATCTCAGTGCGCGTCGTGCGTTTCGCCTTTCTCATCGCACTTCCCGCCTACGGGCTCTCTCTTATCGTCTACCTCTGGCTCTGGCTCACTGTTCCCGAGGACTCAGGTGGCGAACAAAGCGGGACTGGCCGCCTGCACTCGCCCCTGGCCTCGGCAGACGAAATCGCCAGACGTGAAAGCCAACAGCGCAATCTGCGCATGCTCTTGGTGGGCCTCGGTTCACTCGGCCTCGCTCTAGCGATCGCCTACCTGCTCTTTGCGGGGATTGCGGGCCTGCGCGACATCGCCTCCGCGATTTTGGTCATCGGCGGAATCTCCGCGGTGTGGACCCAAAGCACGCGCGCACACAGCTGGAAGAGTCCGCTGTTCATCCTCATCACTTTCGCGGGGATGCTCTTGGTCGCCGCGGGCTTGGCCTTGGCCTTCTTCCGCGGGCAATCGCCCTGGGATCTTGCCCGAGGTGCGATCTTGGGTGCCTCCCTGATCCTTGCCTTGGGAGTGGCCATTATCCCCTTGTGGGTGCGCACCTCCCAAGACAGTGCGCGCAGCAAGGAACGTGAAAAGCGCGAGGCCGAGCGTGCGGATATGGCCGCGCACCTGCACGATTCCGTCCTTCAGACCCTCACATTGATCCGCAATAATGCTGATAATCCAACGTCAGTGCGCGCTCTGGCGCTTGGGCAAGAGCGCGAGTTGCGCTCGTGGCTGTACACCGGACGCGAAGAAGCCGCGGACTCTCTTGCCGAGGCCCTGCGCGAAGCCGTCTCAGCCCTGGAAACCACCTTTGGTGTGGAAGTGGGCGTCGTGACCGTTTCTGATACGCGTCCAGGTCCCGGCGAACTCGCGATGGTCGCTGCCGCATCGGAAGCAGTATCAAACGCGATTCGCCACGCGAAGCCGCCCTTGAGTGTCTACCTGGAAGTCGGGCCGGGCGGGTCCGATATCTACGTCAAAGACTGTGGCGACGGCTTTGATCTCTCGCAAATTCCCGAAGACCGGCACGGGGTTCGTAACTCGATCATCGGCCGCATGGAACGCGCAGGCGGGAAAGCCTCGATCCGCCATCTTCCCAGTGGAACAGAAGTTCACCTCTCCATGCCCGCAGCTACACTGGAATAAGCGCACTTCACGAAGGAGAACACCGTCATGACGATCCGGATTCTGGTCATTGATGATCACGCACTCGTGCGCGCAGGAGTGCGTAGTGAATTGGAATCCAGCGGCGCCGACCTTGAAATCGTTGGCGAGGCCAGTGACGTCGAAGGCGCAATTGCCGCCTGCCATGCGCTCCACCCCGATGTCGCGCTCCTCGACGTTCATCTCCCAGGAGGAATGGGCGGTGGCGGCGCTGAAGTTGCGGCCTCGTGCGCGGATGTTGAGGGGTTGAGATTCCTTGCACTCTCCGTTTCGGATTCCCCCGAGGACGTCGTCTCGGTCATCCGCGCGGGTGCTCGCGGCTACGTCACCAAGTCAATTTCGACCCCCGAACTGGTCGAGGCCATTGGCCGCGTTGCAGCGGGGGATGCGGCTTTCTCGCCGCGCCTAGCGGGTTTCGTGCTTGATGCTTTCGGTGGCGGGAATGCCCCGATTGCTGCCCACGACGATGAACTGGACCTTTTGTCCGCGCGCGAGCAAGAAGTGATGCGTTTGATCGCTCGCGGTTACCCCTACAAAGAGGTCGCATCCGAGCTCTTTATTTCGATTAAAACCGTTGAGACACACGTATCTGCGGTGCTTCGCAAGCTCCAGCTTTCCAATCGAAACGAACTCACGCACTGGGCCATGCAGAGGCACATTATCTAGGGTTGCGGTGCAATTCACCTCGGCTCTGGCGCGCTCCAGTGGGAGTTGAGTGTCAACGGCGATACCATGAGAAGTCCCCAGAACTCGATGCCCAGGGAGTGGCGTTCATGCACAAGATTGGTTTCAATCGCGATCAGTATCTGGCCCTTCAATCCGAGCATATTGCGCAGCGCCGTCAGCAGTTCGGAGGAACCCTTTACCTAGAGTTCGGCGGGAAACTCGTCGACGATATGCACGCTTCCCGCGTGCTCCCCGGTTTCACTCCCGACAACAAGATCGTCATGCTGGCCGAGCTTGCTGAAGAGGCCGAAATTGTCGTCGCCGTTAACGCACTGGACTTCCAGCGCCGCAAGATGCGTGAAGACCTGGGAATCACCTACGAAGACGACGTCTTCCGCCACATCGATATGTTCCGCGAATACGGGCTCTACGTCGGCAACGTTGTGATCACCCGTTGGAGCGACTCTAATGAGCAGGCACACGCCTTCAAACGCAAGCTTGAAGCCCGTGGAATCAACGTCGCACGCCACTATCCCATCGAGGGCTACCCGAACAATATTGACCTCATTGTCTCCGATCAGGGGCTGGGCCGTAACGAATACGTCCATACGACTCGCCCGCTGGTGATTGTCACCGCTCCCGGACCTGGATCCGGCAAGCTCGCAACCTGCCTCTCTCAGCTCTACCACGATCACAAGCGCGGACTGACCTCGGGATACGCGAAGTTCGAAACCTTCCCGATCTGGAACCTCCCCCTGGATCACCCGGTGAACGTCGCCTACGAGGCGGCAACCGTGGACCTGGACGACGTCAATATGATCGACCACTTCCACTTGAAGGCTCACGGCGAAACCACGGTCAACTACAACCGCGATATCGAGGCCTTCCCGGTGCTTCGCCGCCTCCTCGAAAAGATCATGGGAACCTCCCCCTACCAGTCGCCCACCGACATGGGCGTCAATATGGCCGGTTTTTGCATTAGCGATGACGAGGCCTGCCGCGAAGCCTCCAAGCAGGAGATCATTCGCCGCTGGTACAAGGCTTTGGCCTTGGAAGCGCGAGAAGATCTTCCTCCCGTTCAGTCTGAGCGCGCCGCGCGTTTGATGACGGCAATGAACCTGACCAGCGAGGACCGCCCCGTCGTTGCGCCCGCTCTGAAGCGCGCGCAAGAGACCGGCTACCCAGCGGCCGCAATGGAACTGGCCGATGGGCGAATTGTCACTGGAAAGACTTCGGACCTGCTGGGTCCTTGCTCTGCGATGCTCTTGAACGCGATGAAGCTCCTTGCTGGTATTGACGATGATGAGAAGCTCCTTGCCCCCGAACAGATTGAGCCCATCCAAAAGCTCAAGACCGAGCACCTGGGCAGCCGCAATCCTCGTCTCCACACTGATGAGGTCCTGATCGCTCTTGCCGGTTCCGCGCGCTCCAATGAACGCGCCGCTCTGGCTCTGAAGCAATTGTCGAAGCTGGCTGGCTGCGATGTTCACTCTTCGGTTCTGCTAGGCAGCGTTGATGAGGGAATCTTGCGCCAACTCGGCATGAATGTCACTGCTGAACCCGTTCACGCGACTAAGGGCGTCTACCACAAGCACTGAAAATGGATCAGGAACACTCACTTCCCAATCTCGGTTCTTTCCTCGATTTCGGCAGCGATTCCCAGGAAGACCTGCCCCTTTACGACCCAACCTCGCAGGCGGCGGGAAACTGGGGTTCAGTCGCCGATAGCCGAGGCCTCGGGAGCGATAGCGATCCCCTGAGCACCGGCGCGCCGTGGGCAGCGGCCTCGTCGCCGCAGAAAGACCCCGAAAGCTTGCTTGCGGGACTCAACGATCAACAGCGTGCGGCGGTCGAGCACCGCGGAGTACCGCTGCTGATCATGGCGGGTGCGGGCTCGGGGAAGACTCGCGTCCTCACGCATCGAATCGCTTACCTTTTGGCGACCGGCCAGGCCCGCGCGGGTGAAATCTTGGCGATCACCTTCACCAATAAGGCGGCTGCCGAAATGCGTGAGCGCGTCGAGGCCCTGGTGGGCGGGGGAGCGGCGCGCAGAATGTGGGTGTCGACTTTCCACTCGGCGTGCGTGCGAGTGCTGCGTGCGGAATATCGTGCAGCAGGTTTGCGATCGACCTTCAGTATTTATGATTCGCAGGATTCTCAGCGCCTCATCCAGATGGTGTTGAAAGCGGCGGACGTGGATATTAAACGATTCACTCCTAAGCTGGTTGCCGCGCGTATTTCGGACCTCAAGAACGAGCTCGTCACCTGGCAGGAATACCGAGATGTTGCGCCGAATGACCCGATTTCGCGGGTCGTCGCCTCGGCCTATGAGGAATACGAAAAGCGCCTTGCGCAGGCCAACGCCCTGGACTTCGACGACCTCATTGCTCGCACGGTTCGACTGCTCAAAGACAATCCGGCGATCGCCGAGCACTACCACCGGCGCTTCCGCCACATCCTGGTCGATGAGTATCAAGACACGAACCATGCACAGTACGTCCTGGTCCGCGAACTGGTAGGCACTGGGGACGATGGAGTAGAGCCCGGTCAACTCACGGTTGTGGGCGATTCGGATCAGTCGATTTACGCCTTCCGCGGTGCGACGATTCGCAATATTGAAGAATTTGAACGGGACTTCCCCGGTGCACGAACCATTTTGCTCGAGCAAAACTACCGTTCCACCCAAAATATTCTGTCCGCAGCCAATGCTGTCATTGCCCGAAATGAGGGTCGCCGCGCAAAGAATTTGTGGACGGCATCGGGGGATGGTGCGCTGATCACTGTCGACGCCGCAGACTCGGATCGCGACGAGGCACGTTTTATCGTTTCAGAGATGGAAAAGCTCAGTGCTGCCGGGACCCGGTGGGCTGATATCGCGGTCTTCTACCGGACGAACTCGCAATCGCGAGCAATTGAAGAACTTCTGGTCCGCCAGGGGGTTCCCTATCGAGTAGTTGGAGGCACTCGCTTCTACGAGCGTGCGGAAATCAAAGACGCCTTGGCTTACCTTCAGGTGATCTCGAACCCCGACGACACTGTCGCATTGCGTCGCGTCCTGAACACTCCCCGCCGCGGAATCGGCCCGAAAGCTGAAGCTGACCTCATTGCCCACAGTGATCGCTATGGGATTTCTATGGGCGCGGCCGCCAGGGACTGCTGGATTTCTCAGGGCCGAGGCCTCGGAGAAGCAGAAGGAACCGGCCTGACTTTGGTGGAACTTCCCGCGGAAGAAACTGAGGAAGCACGAGGTGGCGTGGCTGGACTCAGCCCGCGCGCGGCCTCGGCAATCGGTGATTTTTGGGGATTGATCGAGGCCATGCGCCGCGCGGAACAAGCAGGTGCGAATGCTGCGGAGATCCTCGAAGAAGTTCTTGACCGCACGGGGTACTTGGCAACTCTGCGACGCTCCCAAGACCCGCAGGACGCCTCGCGAGTGGAAAACCTTGCCGAATTGCACGCGGTCGCACTTGACTTCGCAACAACCAGCGGGGAGGTTGGGCTCGCGGGATTCCTCGAGCGCGTCGCCCTAGTCGCAGACTCCGACCAGCTTCCCGAGGAAGAAAGTGGAAGCGGTCAGGTGACCCTCATGACGGTTCACACCGCGAAGGGCCTGGAATTCCCGGTCGTCTTCGTGACCGGCATGGAGGATGGAACCTTCCCGCACCAGCGCTCGCTGGGTGAGCCTGAGGAACTCGCGGAAGAACGGCGCCTTGCCTACGTCGCGATCACGCGTGCTCGCAAGCAGCTCTATCTCACGCGCGCCGCAGTTCGAAGCGCGTGGGGAGCACCCCAGGAGATGCCACCCTCGCGATTTTTGGATGATATTCCCGCCGAATTGCTTGAGGTGCGTCGCTCGAGTACTTCCATGGAGCGCCTACGCGGCGGCTACGGCGCGGGATCGAGTTACGGTTCGAGCTACGGCGGATATCCGGGTGGCTCCGGATACGGCAGCGATTACGGGTACTCGCGTCGGCGAGACGATGACGGTGGATACGTTTTCGGCGGCGGCTCCGGTGCGGGTAGCGACGGCGGTCCGCTTGCGGGCCGAGGCCTCGGCGGCTCGCGCGGCACACCAGCACCGCGCACGACAGTTTCGCGTCCGATGGGTGCAAGTGCCCCCAAGCAGACCCTCAAGCCCGAGGAAACTCGGGTTGGGGATCGCGTGCGTCACGCAACCCTTGGGGAAGGCGTGATTATTGGCTTGGAAGGAGCCGGTGAGCGAACCATTGCGGAGGTTGCCTTTGCGTCAGCTAAAAAACGCCTGTTGTTGCGGATGGCCCCGATGGAAAAGATCTGAGGCGCTGTAGGCTTAAGACAGTAGCGCGAACGAGTTGCCGCGCGTACAAACGCCCCTCGGGCACAAAGTGAAGGGACACAATGGATCTCTACGAATACCAAGCACGGGAGTTGTTCGCTGCTCACGGCGTCCCCGTGCTCGCGGGAATCGTTGCAAGCACGCCAGAAGAGGCTTTCGAAGCTGCACAGAAGCTGCTTGGAGAAAATGACCTCCTTGTCGTCAAGGCACAGGTCAAGATTGGCGGGCGCGGAAAGGCCGGTGGAGTGAAGCTCGCTCGCAGTGCCGAAGAAGCGCGCCAAAAGGCCGAAGAAATCCTTGGAATGGACATCAAGGGACACACTGTCCACAAGGTCCTCATCGCTGCGGGCGCCGATATCGCCGAAGAGTATTACTTCTCAATCCTCTTGGACCGCTCGGGACGCCGAGAGCTGGCCATGTGCTCCGCTCAGGGTGGTATGGACATTGAAACCTTGGCCCGCGAACACCCCGAGGCCCTGGCTCGTGTGGGGCTGGATCCGAAGGTCGGAATCGACGAGGACGTTGCCGCTCAGATCCTAGGGCAGGCTGGTTTCTCCCGCTCGATGATTGACAAGATTTCCCCGGTGCTCATCGGGCTGTGGGATACCTACCGAGGCGAAGACGCCACCCTGGTTGAAGTCAACCCCCTGGTCCTCACCGAGCAGGGCGATGTTCTGGCGCTGGACGGCAAGGTGTCTCTGGATAACAACGCCGCTTTCCGTCACCCCGAACACGCGGCCTTTGCCGATAAGTCCGCGCAGGATCCGCGCGAGGCCATGGCGAAGGAAGCCGGACTGAACTACGTGCGCTTGGAGGGCCAAGTGGGCGTCATCGGTAACGGCGCCGGCTTGGTCATGTCGACCTTGGACGTTGTGGCCCTGGCGGGTGAAGAGTGGGGCGTCAAGCCCGCGAACTTCCTCGATATCGGCGGCGGCGCCTCGGCAGAAGTCATGGCCAAGGGACTCGATGTGATCTTGGGAGACGAGCAGGTTCGCTCCGTGTTCGTCAACGTTTTCGGCGGAATCACCGCATGCGACCAGGTCGCTCGCGGCATCGTCGGCGCACTGGAAACCCTGGGAGATGCAGCCTCTAAGCCGCTGGTCGTGCGCTTGGATGGCAACAAGGTTGAAGAAGGCCGTGCAATCTTGCGCGAGGCCGCACACCCCCTGGTGCACATGGAAGAAACAATGGACGGCGCTGCTCGCCGCGCAGCCGAGCTGGCCGCGAACGCCTGAGACGGGACGGGACTCATCATGACAATTTTTATTGATTCCACTTCGCGCGTCATCGTTCAGGGAATGACCGGTTCCGAGGGGCAGAAGCACACCGCTCGCATGCTCGCTGCTGGTACGAAGATCGTTGGCGGCGTGAACCCACGCAAGGCTGGAACCACCGTTACTTTCAACGTTGATCCCTACGGGCCTGGCGCTGAGGACCGCGCTGCCGGTGAGGTTGAGGTCCCCGTTTTCGGCTCGGTTGCACACGCTCGCGAAGAAACCGGCGCGAATGTCTCGGTCATCTTCGTGCCCCCGGCATACGCAAAGGACGCGGCAATAGAGGCAATCGACGCGGGGATTGAAACCCTGGTCGTCATCACCGAAGGCATCCCCGTTCAGGATTCAACTGCTTTCGTTGATTACGCGCTTGAGCGCGGCGTGCGCCTGATTGGCCCGAATTGCCCCGGAATTATCAGCCCCGGACAGTGCAATGTCGGCATTACTCCGGCCGATATCACGGGTCCTGGCCGCCTGGGTTTAGTGTCTAAGTCGGGTACCCTCACCTACCAGCTTATGTACGAGCTGCGCGACCTGGGATTTACGACCTGCATTGGTATTGGCGGTGACCCGGTTGTGGGAACCACTCACATCGATGCCTTGGAAGCTTTCGGAAACGACCCCGACACGGATCTCGTCGTCATGATCGGTGAGATCGGCGGCGACGCCGAAGAACGCGCCGCAGCCTGGATCAGCGAGCACATGACCAAGCCGGTCGTCGCCTACATCGCGGGCTTCACCGCACCCGAAGGCAAGACCATGGGCCACGCGGGCGCGATCGTGTCGGGAAGCTCCGGCACGGCCTCGGCAAAGGCGAAGGCACTGGAAGCGGTTGGCGTGAAGGTCGGTCGCACTCCCTCGCAGACTGCGCTCCTTGCGCGTGAGGCGCTGGCTGCTCGATGAGCGAAGACACCACCGCAGCAGAGCGGACCACGGTCACAACGGTCTCGGCTCGCCCCACGATCCGCGTTGCCCTCCCGCAGGGGTGGGCGCGCGCAGTGCTCTCGGGAATCGAGGCCGCACTGCTCGGGTGGGCACTGGTCGTTGTCCCCACCTTGATCGCCTATGCTGCGGTGGCGTCGAACCAGTGGCTGGTATCGACGACGTGGGAAGATGCTTTCCATTTCGCCTCGGATTTGTGGGGCGCGGCTCTGGGCGGACAGGTAGTCTCCGGCGAGGTTTCCTATCGCGCAGTGCCTTTGCTGTTTGTACTGGTCCTGATTGGTCTGACCAAGTTGCTTCTGCTGCAGGGACGGCGTTTTCCCGCGGCAGCGCAGTGGATGGCGATCCCCGGTTTCACCGTGACCGCGCTGCTTTTGGCCGGCGGTATTGGGACGCACGTGCGCGTCTTGGGTGCACTCCCGCTGGCCGTCGCGATCCCGCTCATTGCGGCCGCATGGGAAGTTGCCCTGGCTCCTCACAGCCTGGAATTGCGGCTCGAAATGCCGCGGTGGTTGAGTTCGGGTGTGCGCACAGGGTGGCGCACCTCGTGGGTTTTGGCCGCTTACGGCGGACTTTTCCTGTTGATTTCGGTGACCCAGTCCTGGTCGCGGATTCGTGGAATTCACGAGCTCTTGCTGCCAACCTCCACGGTTGATTCGACAATGATCACGCTCGCGCAGGTGCTCTTTATTCCCAACGCGATTGTGTGGGCGCTGTCCTGGCTTGCAGGGCCTGGTTTCTTCATGGGGAGCGATGCTCTGCATTCGCCGGCATCCGCGCCGACCATGCCGATCCCCGCGATCCCGCTTTTTGGAGCGACCCCTGTGAGTGCTCCCGGGACCTGGGTGATTCTTGCGCTTGTTCTTTTCGGCGTGGGAGTGGGCGTGTACCTACGTCTACGCAAGGGCAGTGAATCGCTTCTCGATGACCTGTACCAAGGCGGAATCGCAGCCGTGGTGATCGCAGCCGTTTACTTGGTGACTTCCTTGGGTTCGGCCTTGGTTTTGGGAAATGGCCGCTTGGCTTTCCTTGGGCCGCGTATGTCGCTTTCCGCGCTGTGTCTTTTTGCCGAGGTGGCGCTTGGGATCGTGCTGACCGTGGCGGTTTCGCACCCGGTGAGTGTGGCGTGGGCGCGTGAGCTTGTGAGCGCTGGGAAAGCGCGTGTCCATGAGCATCGCCATCACGAGGCCGCAGCAGGGGAAGTAGCGACCGTGGAGCTTGTGCCTGAGGTTCCTAGTGAAGACGCGGCCAATGAGGAAACTGCTGGCGATTCGCTCGAAGTCGCCGACGGTGTGGATACACGTGAGGATGAAGCCGCTGAGAACGTCGCCGACGAAACTCAGGTCGCGGAGAACCTCGGGGACGACGCTGAGGCGGCTCAGGCCTCGGAAGAAGAGGACGCACCCGGCAACTAAACCAACCCGGGTGTGGGGGAGCGCTCGCTACTTGGCCTCGTCGAAGAGGGGGCACAGCAGGTAGCATGGTGGGGTGACTTCAGCTGATCTTCATCCCGTCCTTGTTGTCGATTTTGGCGCGCAGTACGCCCAGCTCATTGCTCGTCGCGTGCGCGAAGCCAGCGTCTATTCGGAAATCGTCCCGCATACCATGCCGGTCGCCGAAATGCTCGCGAAAGAACCCGCAGCAATCATTCTTTCCGGTGGCCCCTCATCCGTGTATGAAGAGGGCGCTCCTTCCATTGACCCCGCGATTTTCGCCGCGGGTGTGCCGGTTCTGGGAATCTGCTACGGCTTCCAGACCATGGCCCACGCACTGGGCGGAACCGTGGGACGCACAGGAACTCGCGAGTACGGGCACACCGACGCCTCTGTTTCTGAGCAATCCTGTCTGTTTGACGGGACTCCCGAAGGCCAAGTCGTGTGGATGAGCCACGGCGATGCCGTTCAGGGCGCGCCCGAGGGCTTCACCGTCACCGCATCGACTGCCGAGACCCCGGTCGCAGCTTTCGAATGCGCCGAGCGTCGCCTTTACGGCCTGCAGTGGCACCCCGAGGTTGGCCACTCGCAGTTCGGCCAAGATGCTCTGAAGAACTTCCTCTACAAGGGCGCGGGAATCGAGCCCACGTGGACGCCGGGCTCGATTGTTGACGAGCAGGTCGCGAAGATCCGCGAGCAGATCGGTGACGCGCAGGTGATTTGCGCGCTCTCCGGTGGTGTGGATTCTTCTGTGGCCGCGGCGCTTGTTCACAAGGCTGTCGGCGACCAGCTCACCTGCTTCTTCATCGACCACGGTCTGCTGCGTGCGGGCGAGCGTGAGCAGGTTGAAAACGACTACGCGCGCGGCATGGGTATCCGCGTCATCACCTGCGATGAGTCCGAGCGCTTCTTGTCCGCTCTGGCCGGAGTCACTGACCCCGAGACCAAGCGCAAGATCATTGGCCGCGAATTCATTCGCTCTTTCGAGGCCGCCCAGAAGCAGGTCATCGAAGAGGTCGGCGCCGCCGGTGGCGAGGTGAAGTTCCTGGTCCAGGGTACCTTGTACCCCGACGTCGTCGAGTCCGGCGGCGGCGAGGGCGCAGCGAACATCAAGAGCCACCACAACGTGGGCGGTCTGCCCGAGGACATGACCTTCGAGCTGGTCGAGCCCCTGCGTACCCTCTTCAAG
>CALLSD010000031.1 GCA_938014245.1 uncultured Actinomyces sp. | reverse complement strand
CACCCGGTTTGCTAATCTTGAGGGGCAGTGGGTACGTAGAAGGTGATTGTATAATGATTCGACGGCTTAGCGTTAAGGGATACCGTAAGTTGCGGGACATTGACTGGTCTCCCTCTGATGGTCTGAACATACTGGTTGGTGACAACTCTGCGGGTAAGTCGACGATACTCGATGCAATTGAGCTTGTCATGACCTGTCGTACAAATGGGAGATCAGCACACGCGGATCTTTCTCCATACTGGTTCAATCTGCAAGATGTTGCAGAATTTTACGCACAAGTTTCCGGCGCTGACCAGAGCTCGATAAAACTGCCAGAAATTTGTATCGAGGCGTATTTTGGCAACTCAGGACTAGGTGACATTCGAGGATTAAATAATTCAAACAATGAAGACGCTGCAGGCCTTCAGTTGAAGATAGATGTGCCTGAAGAATTGCGGTGCGAATTTCTGAGTGTCTGCAAATCGGATGATCATCAATTTAGGTCAGTCCCGGTGGAGTATTACAGGCTCGAATGGAGGACTTTCAAGGGAAGACCAATTCTCAAGACTCCAAAAGATGTAAGTTGTGCAAGGATTGACTCGCTTCCACGCACCTCATCGCGTGCTATCGATTCGTATGCCAGGAATGCGCTCGATGAGGTGCTCTCGGATGAGCAAGTTAGGAAGGTATCGAACAAATACCACGACCTGCGCCAGGAAGTTGATCAGGCAATACTGTCGGAAATGAACGGCAGCCTGGTCGTTCCTCATCAGCTTGATTCCATGGATTTCAAGATGGATCAATCGCCCAGGTCAGACTGGAGAAACTCAGTTATCATAGAGTTCGATGATGTGCCGCTTCCCTTTGCGGGAAAAGGCAATGAAATTACAGCGCGAGCGCATATTGCGCTAGAGAATTCAGCGGACAAGAGAGTACTTCTGGTAGAGGAGCCGGAAAGCCACCTGTCGCACACGTCGCTCTTTGAGCTTTTGGACCTTCTTGAAAGCTCCCTCAATGGTAGGCAGGCATTTGTATCTACTCACAGTCCGTTTGTGCTAAATCGCTTGGGCCTAGACCGGCTCGCTCTGGTTTCAGAGGGCAATAGCCCAATATCAATCGAAAATTTATCAGAGGAAACAGTTCAGTATTTCAAGCGATTGAGTGGCTACGACACGTTAAGAATCATACTTGCAAGAAAGCTCGTCCTCGTAGAGGGTCCTTCTGACGAGATGATTTTCAAATGGGCATACAAGAAGCAATATGGGCATTATCCCGAGGTAGATGCTATTGATGTTATGGAGTACGGTATACGCGGTAAAAGAGCCTTGGAGCTGTGTCATGCCCTTGACAGAGCGAATGTATCGGTGCTGCGCGATAATGACGGCGAAGAGCCTAGCAAGTGGATAAACGATACGAAAGACTTTATATGCAAGGGCAAGCGGGAAATGTTCATTGGCAAGCCTGAGGATGGCAGTACTCTTGAGCCGCAAATGGTTAAGGCGAACACGTCGGCTATTTCTGTTTTGGCGAAGATAGTTGGTGAAGACTCAGCGAAAACCGATCTCCTAGTTAAATATATGAAAAGTCATAAGACCGATTGGGCGCTCAGAATTCTGCTTGACAAAGACGGCAGTAAAGGACTTCAGGCTCCTGGCTATATCAGAGCCGCCATTGATTTTATCGCTAAAGGTTAGAGTCGCTATGGGTGCTACCACTGTGATTGTTGCTGTAGCTGGTGCCGGCAAGACGGAGCTTGTTGCGCGGCAAATTGCGGCAGAGCCAAATCTTAGGCGTACGATGCTCCTGACATATCTGACCCGAAATCAGATTGAGGACTCAGCTCGAATTGCCGGAAAGCTGGGCGTGTACGAAGAATATCCCCGTATCATGGGGTGGTTTAGTTTTCTACTCAATGAGATTGTCAGACCATATTCGAAGTATTGCTGGCCGAATGTTGATGTTGGCTCTTTATGTACGCAGGAGCCTGCGAATCTCAGATATAGAAATGGATCGAGTAGGTATTTCACCAGGAATGGAGATGCGTACTCGGAAAACCTAGCGCAGCTTGCAGTCAAGGTGATTCAGGCAAGCAATGGAGCGGCAATCAACCGTCTGGAATCAATTGTTGATGCAATCTACGTAGATGAGATGCAAGATTTAAGGGGAAATGACCTTGTAGTCCTTGAAATGCTGATGGCTTCAAGGATTAAGCTAACGATAGTCTGCGATCCACGGCAGGCCGTTGTGCACACATCGCGATCCGATACAAAATATAAAAAATATCGAGATGATGGCATTGCCGATTTTTTCATTGAAATGGAAAAAAGCGGCAGGTGCACTATCGAGTGGAAAACAGAGACACATAGATTTACTCAAGAAATTGCTAGGTTCTCAGACGCTGTTATTAAGCATTCACGTGCTTTTCCGGATACCATATCTAATGTGAAACCAGAGGGTTATACGGGCTTGTATATTATTAACAAGGGAGATGTTGAGAGGTACGCACGCGAGCATCACGCCACTGTGCTCAGGTTAAATAAGAGGGCAGGTAACTTCGATGGGGTCGAAGTCGCAAACTTTGGTGAATGCAAGGGGATGACCAGGCGTGATGTTGTTATTCTGGCGACAAATCCAATTGAACAAATGCTGGAAAGCGGTGCTAAGCTCAAGCCAGAATCGGCCAGAAAACTCTATGTCGCAGTGACGCGTGCACAGCAGTCGGTGGCTATAGCTGTAAATAACCCTGGTGCTCTCTATGAGAGCATGATGTCTCCTTCGTCGACGTGGCATGAGTATGACTTTAGGCTGGAAGATACCGGTGCTGATTTCAGCTGATTCAACGCGACTGCTGGGCGGCAGGCCTTACCTCGTACTCAGCAGGAAACAGTCAGCTCAGATGGATCTTTCCCCGATGCTTCCGTAGCAGTAGACGTACATGACGACCTGGCCATGGTTTCCTCCTTCCTGCCGTCGTTAGGTGTTCCTGACGGCGGGAAGGGCGGCCGTGGGAGGGTTCGGCTGTGGACGTGGCGATGAGAAATAGGGACTGCTGGGATTTTCTCCCAGCGGTCCCTCCCTTACGTTCGAGATCGAGGATGAGCGCGTCGCGTGTACGCTACGCCTGCCGGCGCGTCTTGCCCTCGACTGTGTGGAACGTCCTCATGACCTCGCTCGTCACGGGGTCGGCGTGCGAGAGGACCGCCTCCCATCGGTCACTGTTTCTCCGTCTCCTCAGGCCACGGCTGATATAGGTAAGGTTCTGCATCTCCACTTCCATCCACTCGGTTTTCAACAGCCGTTTCTGACCGACATTGTGACCGCCAAAGTGACCGCCAAAACGAGGTTGGAGATGCAGAAGAAGCAGATTCCTACAGAACGTTGGAGACGCAAAAAAACACAAATCACCTGCTTAGCGCAGTGCGTCCAGACGAGGTAGGCGAGGGAGAACTTGCGGAACCTCCAGCTTGACTCGCTCATAACCCGAAGGTCGTAGGTTCAAATCCTGCCCCCGCGACCATAAGAATTTCAAACCCGCTCTTGGCGGGTTTTTTGTTAGTAATCGGCGCTGCTCAGGCGGCTGTCTTAGCAGGCCGTTGAGCAAGCCACCAACATCGCCTTTACGCACAAGAATCGCCTTTACGCACAAGAACTGCTTCCGCTCAGAAAAACGCCTCTACGCGTCAAAGCTAAACTGCAGCAAACGCTGCAATCTCAGTTCAAGACCCTTGTGATGATCGTAAGAATCCAGCAGACGTTGATACTTCGGAGCAGCAGGCGCCAGCTTCTCTACCAGTGCGTCTGTTGTCTGTCTTACAGAGCGCAGGGGCTCAGGATGATATTTACCTTCGTTTTCACCGCTAGCGATGCACCAGCGAACATCCGAACGCACGTGGCTCGTATCAAAAGTTTCAACAAAATCGGGAAACCACGTACTTGGGCTAGCCAGAAGATACTGGTCAAAGCGGCAGGTTGTTTGCATCTCAAAGAGGCTGCACAGACCCGACAAAGAATAACCTAGCAAGGTAAGAGGACACGTATCCTCTGCGGTATGAGTAGCTAGAGCAGCGTACTTCTCGA
>CALLSD010000030.1 GCA_938014245.1 uncultured Actinomyces sp. | reverse complement strand
GAGGTGCTAGTCCTCATTTTACGAGGGTGGGGGTTCAAGTCCCCCTCCGCGCACAAGTGCCCGGGGATCGAAAGATCCCCGGGTTTTCTTTTATATTCCGCGCATCATTGTTGGATGAAAACGCGCCGTGCGCGGTTTAAGGCGCGTTTTGCGGTGGTAACTCTTCAGGGGCACACGTACCCTTTTGGGTAGGACGATTGATACCGTTTTTCAAGGAGAATGCATGCATATCGACGTGTGGGCAGATTTTGCGTGCCCCTGGTCTTACCTCGGTATCCATCATCTGCGTGATGCTCTGATTCGTTTCGACCATCGTGATCAGGTTGAGGTTCGTTTCCATGCCTATTTGCTGGATCCTGAGCAATCGAGTGTCCTTGAAATGTCTCAGGCCGAATTCCTCGTTCATACTCATCCCGGCATGAGTCTGGACGAGGCCACTGAGGCACTTGAGCGAGTGAGTGAGCTTTCACGCGCGGATGGAATTTCCCTGGACTTTGAATCCTTGGTTGTCGCACCGACCTCGTTTGCCCATAAGGCTATGGCTGCAGCTCGAGAAATGGACGAGCGCTCTGGAATCACGACGGGCGCAGGGACCTATCAATTTACCTATGCCGAGGCCCTGTTCCGCGCCCGCTTCGAAGTTGGCTTAAACCTTGCCGACCCCGACGTGTTGATCGGGTGCGCACAGGACGTACGAATCCCCGAAATGCTGGTTGTTGACGCCCTCAGCGACCCCGTGGCCTCGTCCGAAGTGTTTTCGGACTACCAAATTGCCATTCAGATGGGGATCGACTCAATACCGACCTATCTCTTTGATCGGCGTTTCGTTGTTCAAGGTCTACACAGCGTCGAGGCGACGACGCGTATTTTGGAAAGCGCGTGGAGCCAATCATTGGCTTCCACAGATACGACGGAGGAAACACACTAATGCAGCCCTTTGACGTTCGCGGCGAGCACATCGTCTTTGTTCCGATCTCAGTTGAGGATGCTGCCGACCTCACCGCAGCTCTCCAGGACCCGATTTTTCACGAAACAACATCGATTCCCTATCCCTACACGCAATCGATGGCTGAAGGGAACCTCGCCAAAGTTCCAGCGAAGTGGGAACAGGGGAGCGCGGATTGGGCCATCCGAAGCAATGATGATGGACGTTTCCTTGGCCGCTTCGAACTTATTCGAAATGCTCACTTTTCTGACCGTTATGAAGTCTCGTATTTCGTGTGCCACAGCGAATGGGGACAGGGCATTGCAACCGAAGCGGTCGCTTGTGCCCTCGATGCTGCTTTTGGGACCTTGGGCGCTTCCAGAGTTGAGTGGGCGGCGCATGTAGGAAATTGGGGTTCGTGGAAAGCAGTGTGGAAGAACGGTTTCCGCAAGGAAGGCATTGTGCGTCTTCCCGGTTACGAGGCCTGGGTGGGTGGCATCCTTTCTACTGACCCGCGTACTCCCGCCACTGCCTGGGACGGGCCTAGCGCTGGGACACCCGAAGTTTTGGACTCATCGCGTCCGCAAGCTCTTGTTCAGCAGTTCCACAGCACCTACTTCATGCCTGATCGCGTGCGAGACGGTCAGGAACCGACCCTTGATTATGAGCGCCTCCACATGCGCGTGAGCTTGATTCGCGAAGAGTTCGCTGAACTCCTGGGCGCGGTGTACGGAAAGGAAGCTCGCGCAATCGTTGAAGAAGCGACGCAGTGCGCGACCGCTGCCGACGATGGGACGCGCGACATTATTGAGACAGCGGATGCTCTAGGGGATTTGGTCTATGTCATCTACGGCATGGCCCTCGAGTCGGGCATTGACTTGAATCGTGTCCTCGCTGAAATTCAGGCATCCAATTTGTCGAAACTGATGCCGGATGGAAGCGTCAAGCTCCGCGAGGATGGCAAGGTTTTGAAGGGCCCGAACTTCTTCACTCCGAATATCGCACGAGCCCTCGGTCAGCAATAACACACTTTTTGCGCTCGTCGCGCAGAAAGTTTTCGGGGACAATGAAGGGGAGCGAACGAGTAAAGGAGAGCGCTGTGGCCCGAGTCGTCGTTGTCGGTGGCGGATACGGTGGTGTCACCGTCGCCAAGGGACTTGATCCTTTGGCTGAAGTCATCTTGGTTGAACAAAAGGATCAATTCGTTCATCACGCTGCCGCTTTGCGTGCAGCTGTTGACGAGGCGTGGCAGCACTCGATCTTCATGCCCTACACGAACCTTTTGACCAATGGCCGGGTTGTACACGGAACCGTTTCGCGTGTTGATGGCACTCGGGTTCACATTTTCGGACAGGATCCGATTGATGCGGACTACGTCGTGCTCGCAACTGGCTCTACCTATCCTTTCCCCGCGAAGTACACAGCCTCGCGTTCAGACGTCGCAAAAGCTCGTTTGAGCCAACTTTCCGCTTATCTGCATGGCGCGCGCTCTGTGTTGCTTGTCGGTGGCGGAACCGTTGGTATCGAATTTGCTGGGGAACTGCGTCATGCCTTCCCCGACATTGACATCACTTTGGTCGAGAAGAGCCCCGAAATCCTGCCGACCTACGGCTTCTCTGAGGCTCTGCGTGAGCAGGTACGTGAGCAGCTGGCTGAACTGAACATCCGCCTTTTGGAAGGTTCAGAGCTTGCTTACCTTCCTCCGTTTAATGTCGGAGAACTCGGCCACTTCAATGTCGAAACCAAGGATGGCCATAACATCGAAGCGGATATCTGGTTCCAGTGCTATGGTTCACGTCCAAATTCTGGCTACGTTGTCGGTACCTCCTTGGAAGCTGCGCTGCGTCCCGATGGTGCTCTGAGGGTTGAACCGACGCTGCTTGTGTCTGGACAAGAACGTGTCTATGCAGTCGGTGACCTCACCGATGTGCGCGAATCAAAGCGTGCGGATGCCGCGCGTGCTCAGGCGCGTGTCGTTATCGCAAATATTTCCGCACAGCTGGCTGGAAAGACTCCCGAAGTTCAATACGTTCCCAGTGATGAATGGGTGATTTTGCCCCTAGGCCCCGAGCATGGCGTATCCCAGCTTCTCGACAATGAGGGAAATGCTCGTATTTTAGGCGCGGATCAAACTGCCGAGATCAAGGGTGCTGATCTCATGGTTTCGGGCATTCGTTCTCAGCTGAACTTGCCCTAGAGTTTCGTGTAGGATATGTGACCATGACCACGAATCCGCGCCTCGTTCTTGATCAATTGATCGCAGCCTTCGAAAACCACTATGAAGTTACGTCTTCAGACCAGGTTGACGAACAGGCACTGCTCGACGCTGAAGAGGCACTTCGTGACGCCTTCTTCACCTACGACGACGTCCTTTTCACGCAGTATGAAGTCGAGCTTCCTTTCGATCTCATTGTCTCTGACGATGATGAAGACGAAGAAGAGGACGACGACGATTTCATCGATCTCGACGAAGATGATGACGAGTCCGACGATGACGATGATGATGATTTCATCGATCTGGAAGACGAGGACGATGACGACTGAAATTGTCGTCTAAAGGTCACATACATCAATGAGCGTGGGGTAGCCTTCGGGCTGCCCCACACTGCTTATTAATCTGCTAGCTCGTTGAGTACGCTGCGGATAGGCGAAGGTAGTTCAAGCTGCCCGGCAAGAAGCTGCTCGAGCTGCTTGAGGTTCCTCGGCCCGATAATCGCGCTGGTGACACCGGGAGTATCGCGCACCCAAGCAAGCGCAATATCTGCGATTGAAGACTCCAGCCCCTGTGCTGCCTGAGAGAGGGCCTCGACAATGGGATCGCTGGAATCAAGGTAAGGCGCAACAGTGTGACGTAAGTGCGTGGAGGCTGCGCGTGAGTCTGGGGGAGTGGCGTGGCGGTACTTTCCTGTTAGCACGCCTCCAGCAAGTGGCGAGTGGGCAAGAAAACCAAAATTCTTGTCTCGGGCACGATCAAGGAGGGGAGAAGGACACACAAGCGAGAACTCTTCTTCGACAGCGGCCAAGGGCAGAGTTTCGGATTTTGCCCAGGCAAGTGCGCAATCCCAAGTATCACGGTGACTCAACCCCACGTAGTGCGCGCGGCCGCTGGAATACGCCCACTCAAGCGCTAACAGTGTTTCTTCCAATGGGACGGATGCACGTGAAGGCGTTGCAAGCCAGAGATCAACGTAATCGGTGTCAAGAATCGCCAGTGTTGTGTCCAGGCAACGCAACATATCTCCGCGGGAGGCCGAAACTTCGTTAGAACCTTGCGAAAAGCGCATTGCACCTCGCAAGGCAATAACAATGCGGTGACGTCCGACTTGTTTGAGCGCCTGCGAAAGGACACTGAGCGCGCGTCCGCTGCCGTGAAGCGGACTAATTTCGACGAGGCTTCCACCCGCGTCAACGAAGGCAGCCAACATTGCACAGGCCTGTTCTTCGTCGGTATCGCGCCCCCACGTCAATGTTCCAAGCCCAAGACTCGATACGGCGAGGCCGTGTTTTCCGCAGTGTCGAATATCCATGTCACTAGAGTAGAACGCCAGCTCTATGACGGCCTACACATGCGCAAATTTCGCTTTGACGGGGCCCTGGGCCCTACAGTGGATGCATGAGCTGGCTTGATGCAATCATTCTCGGGCTTGTCCAAGGTCTGACAGAATTTCTTCCAATTTCTTCTTCGGCGCACATTCGAATCGTTGGAGAACTCATGGGATCATCAGATCCGGGAGCAGCCTTCACGGCAATTACGCAGATTGGGACAGAACTCGCTGTCCTCATCGTCTTTTGGAAAGACATCGTGCGGATTCTTCGAGCATGGTTCCGCTCATTACCGCTCGGCTCTCAAGAGTCACGCGTGTCTTCATCGGATCCTGATGCGCGCATGGGGTGGATGATCATCGTTGGCTCTCTTCCCATCGGAATTCTGGGCCTACTCTTCCAAGACGCGATCGACACGACACTGCGTAACTTGTGGATTACCTCTGTGATGCTGATTGTCTTCGGCCTTCTTCTTGGTTTTGTCGACCGTTATGCGCCGGATACGCGTGAGCTGAAATCGATGAGTTGGAAAGACGCAATACTTTATGGTCTTGCACAAGCAATGGCTTTGATCCCCGGAGTGTCCCGTTCGGGGGGAACCATCACCATGGGGCGTTTCCTCGGATATTCCCGCGAAGCTGCAGCTCGCTATTCTTTTCTTCTCGCGATGCCCGCGATTATGGCCTCGGGATTGTATAAAGTTGCCAAGGTCCTTACCGGCGGCGATGCGATTGCGGTTGGCCCGACCATCCTCGCGACAGTGATTGCTTTCGGGGTTGGAATCGTTGTTATTTTGTGGTTCCTCAAGATCATTTCAACGCGTTCCTACGCACCTTTTGTGTGGTACCGCATAGCCATTGGTATTCTTGTAGCCCTTGGCCTTGTTACCGGAGTGCTTTCCGCATTGGGAACGGGTGCAGGCGCGTAATCGTTCGAAGAAGAGAGGACCGCACGAATGACACAACCTCAGGCAATTCTTTTCGACATGGATGGAACCATTGTTGATACAGAACCCTTGTGGGAAGCTGCCGAAGCGCGGGCTCTTGCCGATATGGGCACGAAAATGACCCCTGATATGCGTGCTCAACTTCTAGGGTCAACCTTGCCGCGAATGGTGGCTCTCTTGCGTTCTTTCGCCGCTCATCCCCTTGGCGAGGCCGTGGTTGGGGAGCGCGTTGAGCAGGGAGTGATCGATCTCCTTGATGAGGGGCTGCCGTGGAAAGTTGGCCTTCGAGAGCTTCTCGAATGGGCGAATTCCAAGGGAATCCCCACCGCGGTCGTGACCGCAACACGGCGCCACGTTGCTTCTCGCGTGCTTGCCCATGCACCAGCCACCCCCGGGTTTACGACAGCGGTTTATGGTGACGATGTCGCTGAGGGAAAGCCTTCGCCCGAGGGCTACCTTAAGGCCGCGCGTCTTCTTGGAGTTGATATCGTCTCCTGTCTGATCGTCGAGGATTCCCCCGTGGGCCTCCAAGCAGCTTCGGCCAGCGGCGGGGTGCCTGTGGCGATCAAAGGCGCGGCAGCAGAAGATTTTGCGAAGAACTACCCATACATCCGTGAGCTGTCAGATCTGAATGAGGAAGTCATTCAGGCGATTATGGCAGGTGAGCGCCCAAACTTTGTCCAGAGTGCAAGTTCCTAACGGGGAGCAGGTCCTACCGCTAGAAGACGCTGAAGTCCTTCTTGCGGAATCTTGGGGGTTTCTCCGTTAAATAGCGGGCACAACTGTTGAACTCCGCACCAATTACACAGGGGATTCTTGCGAGGCGGGAAGTATTCCTTCACTGCGTCATTTCTGATCTGCTCCCATAGAGCGCCCAGCTGTGCGCTGAGACGATCAATATCTGCCGGGTCCGGGTCGAAAGTTAAGACCTTTTGCGAGGCGAGGTAAACGAGCTGGGTACGTTTAGGTAAACGCTCAGTGAGGCTGAGAAGAAGCGCGTAGAAACGCATTTGGAAGAGAGCCTCTTCTTGGAATCGCTCAGAGGGTGCTTTACCGGTCTTGTAGTCAATAACACGTAAGTCACCGTTTGGAGCCCGATCGACGCGGTCGATGTACCCCAAGAGGTGCACGCCATCTTGAGTTGTTCCCTCGACAAGGGCCTCCCTTGAATGAGGTTCAAGTGCGCGAGGTTCCTCGATCTGAAAATAGTTTGAGATCATCGAACGCATGCGTGCGTACCAACGCTCAAAATCCGCATGATCCGTAAATAGACTCATCACCGTGGGATCTTGCTCGAGGGTAGTCTTCCATTCGCGTTCCAAGAGAGATTGAGCGAGTGCTTCATTGCGCTGCATTCGCGGAGCCGCATAGAGGTTTTCGAGCGCGCTGTGCACGGTAGTTCCCAAGAGAGTCGCCTGACTGGGAGGTTCTTTGATTCGGTCGACAACGTGGAGACGGAACTGAAGCGGACAGCGCTGATACTCTTTTGCGCGGCTTGCTGACAATGCTGGATGACTCGGACGGGAATTCCTCATGGTCCTACCGTAACGAGTTCCACCTTCTGAGGCGCGCTTTTAACAGGAATTTCATCTTTGGCTCACGGTAGTGTAGAGGTGATGAGTACTCATGAAACTGCACTCCATGGCCTCGGTCAAGAACGCCATCGTGGCCCCCTCCGCGAAGGCGAGAGGGTTCAAATTCGCGATCCCAAGGGACGCCTCCACCAGGTGATTTTGGTTGCGGGTGGTCGCTTCCAATCAAATCGTGGTTTTATCGACCATGATGATCTGATTGGCCGCCCTGATGGCCAAGTGATCACTACTGAGGAAGGACGTCAGTTCCAAATTCTGCGTCCTCTCCAAGCTGACTACGTCATGTCGATGCCCAGAGGCGCAGCTGTGGTTTACCCCAAGGACGCTGGGACGATTGTTCACTACGCGGATATTTTCCCAGGAGCAGTTGTCGTCGAGGCCGGTGCCGGCTCAGGTGCTTTGTCGATGGCCCTCCTCAACGCTGTGGGGGAGAAGGGGACGCTTATTTCTGTTGAGCGCCGCGAAGAATTCGCCGAGATCGCTCGGGACAATGTTGAACTGTGGTTTGGAACGTCACACCCCGCGTGGGATTTACGTGTCGGCGATCTTGCAGAGGAATTACTACGTTTGCCCGAGGCCAGCGTCGACCGGATCGTCCTCGACATGCTTGCGCCTTGGGAGAACCTTGATGCGGTTGCTCACGCGCTTGTTCCCGGTGGAGTTCTGTGCTGCTACATCGCAACCGTTACTCAGATGTCGCGTTTGATTGAAGACCTGCGAGCTACGCAGAACTTTACCGAGCCTCTCGCGTGGGAAAGCCTTTCACGTGAGTGGCATGTTGACGGTCTTGCTGTTCGCCCCGAACACCGAATGGTTGCTCACACGGGCTTCCTAATGATTTGTCGACGTTTAGCACCCAATACCCTTCCTCAGGAGCGTTCCACGCGTCCCGCGAAGGCAGCTGAAGGCCTCCAAGGAGCATGGGATGAGGAAGACGAGTGGAGCGAGTCTCGCGTGGGTTTGCGCCTGAGCTCAGATAAGAAGATTCGTAAGGTTCGCCGTGATCTTGAGGCGAAGGCCCGCACATGGGTTGAGGGAAGAGACAGCGATGAGCGCTGAACAGACAGAATTGTCGATTCTCGAAAAAAAGAATGCGCACCTAAGCGCAGCACTTACTCAAGTTCGTCAAGAACTCGTTCGCCTCCGTGAGCAACTCAAACATGTGAATCAGCCTCCGTTGACCCTTGGGGTTTTTCACCGTGGCGATACGGATGCGCGTAGTGTTGAGGTCTATGTTTCTGGCCGACTGATGCGTCTTGCCGTAGCAACGCAGGTTGATATCACCTCGATCTCTCCGGGCCAGCACGTCCTCATCGACGACAAGATGGTCGTCGTAGGGGTAGGCGAATACTCGCGCGTCGGTGAACTTGCGCAGGTTGCCGAGCTGATCGGTACCGATCGTGCGGTTGTCTCAGCGGAGGCTGGAAGCCATCGCATTGTTGAGCTTGCTGGACCACTTCGCCACGGAACTTTGCGTCCCGGCGAAAGTGTTCTGGTCGATACTCGCACGGCTTTTGCCTATGAGCGCGTCATTCGTCAAGATGTTGAGCAGCTTCTTACTCCTGAAATTCCTCAGGTCACCTTTGATGACATCGGTGGTCTTGATGAACAGATCACAACGATCCGTCAGGCAATCGAGTTGCCGCTTAGGCATCCCGAGCTCTACCGGCAGTATGGCTTGCGCCCAACGAAAGGCATCCTGCTGTATGGCCCTCCTGGCTCCGGTAAAACACTGATTGCGCAAGCGCTTGCGCATTCGCTGCGTGATTTCAGTTCCTCTGGAGAAGGTTATTTCCTCTCGATCAAGGGGCCAGAACTTCTGACCAAGTTTGTCGGAGAGACTGAACGACAGATCCGCGCGATTTTTGCGCGTGCCCGAGTTCTTGCTTCGGCGAAAGTGCCGGTCGTGATCTTTTTCGACGAAATGGAGGCCTTGTTCCGTACGCGTGGAACGGGTATTTCATCCGATGTTGAAACCATGGTCGTCCCGCAGCTTCTTGCCGAAATGGATGGCGTTGAGAGTCTTGATAACGTCGTGATTGTGGGTGCTTCGAACCGTGCAGACATGATCGACCCCGCGGTTTTGCGCCCTGGTCGACTCGATGTTCGTATCCGCATTGATCGACCGGATCAGGCCTCGGCACACGCAATCTTTGTGAAGCACCTTGATGCATCTGTTCCACTTCAAACGGGGCCAGATGGGCTTTCTCATGATGAGATGATCTCACGCGCGGTTGCTCATCTGTATCGGCGTGAAGCTGATACTGCGCTCTTGAGTGCGCGCACTCATAGGGGTACTGATCGAACGATTTATCTCGCAGACATCGTTTCGGGAGCCATGATTGCTGGGATTGTCGAACGGGCAAAGAAGTACGCGATTCTGGACGCAATCGAAAACTCCCGAAACGGACTGACGATTGAGCACCTGATGCGTGGCCTCGACGATGAAATCCGAGAATCGATGGAGCTTGCGACCCGTCAGGCGCCGGCGGACTGGGCGCGCACAATTGGCCTCGACCAAGACATCGTTGACATCCGACCGATCAAGAAAGAGGAGGAATGATGTCGGCTCTGGTGATGAGCACAGAAACCGAGTACGGCATCTATTCACCTTCAGATCCTGGAGCTGATCCCGTCGATCTTTCGTGTCGGATCGTTGATGCCTATTCGAAGATTTCGCGTCGCGGGACTCGAAGTGAAGGTAGTGAACCCGTTCGCTGGGATTACACAGCCGAAGACCCGCTCAATGATTTACGTGGAATGCGATTGACTCGCGCGGCTGCTGACCCCTCGATGCTCACTGACGATCCGTACCACCTCGCTCCCTCGGGTGGAAGTGAGACTCTGCCACTGCCTCGGCGATCACAGGGATATTTGCCAGCAGCGGTTTCCTCGGTTCTTACGAATGGAGCACGGCTTTATGTTGACCATGCGCACCCGGAATATTCCGCGCCTGAGACAACTAATGCGCGCGATGGCGTGCTTTGGGATCGAGCCGGGGAAGTCATTGCGCGACGAATGATGGCGGTTGCCCGCGAGGCTGGCGAAGACATCGTATTAGTCAAGAACAACACTGATGGCAAGGGTGCAGCATACGGTACTCACGAGAACTATCAGATCAGCCGCACCATCGATTTAGACGATCTTGTTCGAGGACTGACCCCCTTCTTCGTCACGCGTCCAGTGATCTGCGGAGCGGGGCGTGTAGGAATCGGACAGCGCAGTGAAGTCGCTGGCTTTCAGATTGCCCAACGCGCCGACTTCGTCGAAAACGAGGTTGGCCTTGAGACGACCTTCAACAGACCGATTATTAATACTCGCGATGAGGCCCACGCCAATCCCGCCTATTACAGGCGTCTTCACGTGATCGGTGGGGATGGGAATCAATTCGATTCGTCGATCTTCCTGCGCTTGGGAACGACCGCGCTGGTATTAAAAGCAATCGAGGTCGGCCTTGGGATGGAGTGGGATGCGCTTGCCCTCGATGATCCCGTTCAAGAGACATGGAATATCAGTCACGATCCGACCTTGACGTACAAAGCCAGTTGCGCAGGAGGTGCGCGCAGCGCGCTCGATATCCAAAAGATTTATCTTGAGCTTGTTCATGAGAACCTCACTCGCAAGGGAATTGGCTTAAGTGAAGATGAAGAACTTGTCATGCGGTACTGGGAGGACATTCTCAATCGCATGTCGAGTGAACTGTACAGCGTGGCAACAGAAGTCGAATGGGTGGGCAAGTACCAACTTCTTGATCGCCAACGTGTGCGTTTGGGGACTTCTTGGGGTGACTCCAGGCTTGCTGCAATGGACCTGCAGTGGGCGGATTTGCGTGAGGACCGTTCCTTGGTTGTCGCGCTTGAGCGGGCGGGGCGTGTCAAGCGGATGTTCACTGCCGAGCAGGTTGAACATGCAGCCGACTGGGCTCCCGAAAACACCCGCGCCTACCTACGCGGCTATGCTGTAAGAAATCTTCCCGCACTTACCGCGGCCTCGTGGACTTCACTATGTGAGCGCCGCGGCGATCATATGATTCGTAGGCCGCTGGTTGAAGCGGCCGGTGTCGACGCCACACTTTTGGCTGATCTTGAGCGCGGTACACTGATCCGTGCAGAAGAGGAGGAAAGATGAGTCTTTCACAGTTGTTCGCTGGCGGTAGTGGACACGAAGATGATGAGGCCGCGGGCCAGATCCACGCTTCGTCTTCCGCGCAGACTGATTCTCTCGATGCACTGCTTGATGAGATTGATACCGTTCTTGAAACTAATGCGGAATCATTCGTTCAAGGATTTGTCCAAAAGGGAGGACAGTGAGGTGAGGCGCCGAGTCGTCGGCATCGAGACCGAGTACGGACTAACCTGCGCGACGCGTTCAGGTGCACCTCCGACTCACGATGCTGATGCTGCCGCACGTTTGTTGTTCGCGCCGCTGGCCTTAAGCGGTCGCGCTCCCAATGTCTACCTGCGAAATGGCGGACGACTCTACCTTGATGTGGGGGCGCACCCCGAGTACGCGACTGCCGAATGCGATTCTTTCGAGGACCTTCTTGCCCAGCACCGCTGCGGTGATGAGTTACTCAACCAACTCAATGACCGAACCCGCGCAGAACTTGAGGGATTGGCAGATCCCGAAAGGATCTACTTGTTCCGTAACAATGTGGACTCCGCGGGGAACAGTTTTGGCTGCCATGAAAACTATCTTCTTCACCGTCGTCGTGACTTCCGGCAAGTCGCTCAAGGCCTGGTTGCCTTCTTTGTCACGCGGTTGGTGCTTGTGGGTGCTGGGCACCTGAGGCGTTCAGGCAGCAAACTCGCCTATTGCTTTTCACAACGCGCAGAGCAGATGTGGGAGGCTGTCTCCTCAGCGACCACGCGAACTCGTCCAATCATCAATACGCGTGACGAGCCCCTTGCCGATGCCGGTCAATACCGCAGGCTCCACGTCATCAGCGGCGACACGAACGTGTGCGAGGCGACGACATTCCTGAAAGTAGGAATGACTTCGCTGGTATTAGACGCGGTCGAAGACGGGATGAATCTGTCTGATCTTGAATTGGCTGATCCCATGCTCGCAATTCGTCAGATTAATCAAGACCTGTCGGCTGAAGTGAAGGTCCCGATGGCACATGGCGGGGAGCTTTCTGCCCTTGACATCCAAGAGCGGATTCTTCAGCGCGTGATCGATGTACTCGGAATTGATATCGGTGCTTCTTCATGCGATGCCTCAACCCGCCAAGTCATTGACCTATGGCAACGGGCACTTGCAGCCCTGCGCAGTGGTGACTGGTCGTCCGTTGATCGTGAACTTGATTTCGCCATCAAGTTCCGTCTGATCCAGGAGTATCTCAAGCGCAAACAGACCACGCTTGATGATCCGCGAGTTGCACGTTTGCTGTTGTCGTATCACGATATTGGCCCCAACGGGCTTCGTCGCGGATTGGAAAATAGCGGCCTCATGCGACGCCTGACCACGGATGATCACGTTCAACAAGCGTGCATTCAGGCACCGCGATCAACGCGTGCGCATCTTCGCTCTTCGATCATCAACGCTGCGGAGGCGGCGGGTGTTGAATTGGCGATTGACTGGGTGCGTGCTTCACGAATTGACGATCCCAGCCGCTACGTCCTGATGAATGATCCTTTCGCAACCGGATCTGAATCAGTTGATCAGTTCATCTCAGGTTTGCGTGCTCGAGACGAATTCCTTCCAGCATGAGTGAACACGCTCAGAGTTTGAGTTCTCGCCGCCAGCGTATGCGTGGCGGCCGTGGACAATCGCAGCGCCCGAGGCGACGGTGGCTCCTTGTAGTGATCGCGCTTTTTGTTGTGTGCGCAGTGGTTGCTTCTTCTGTGTGGTTTGTGGCGCACAGGAATGCTAGCTCCGTCTCGGGCGATGCTCCTCGTTCTGTCCTCGCCTCAGTTGAAGTCTCTGGACGCGTTGGTGCGACGCCCACGGTCAAGCTGAGTGAACCGCTTCAAATTGTCAGTACAAAACATGCGATTATTTCGCAGGGAGAAGGTCGCGCGATTACAGCGGGTTCCCCGGTTCTTTTATCGGTGACTGTCTTCGATGCGCGCACCGGTGAGCTGCTTTCCCCCAATGGGCGCCCACGCCTCGTCGTCGGTCGGGCCGACAATGACTCGCTGGGCGTTGATATGGCTCGTGAAGTAACGGGAAGAAGCGAAGGAAGCCGGCTCCTCATTGCTCGTCCTCTTTCGAGTTCTCCGGCCTTGGACGCGAGTACAACTCCGACGGCGCGCTCAAATACCGGCGAAGTCGTCGTTATCGATATCTTGCCGACCTTGGCCTCGGGACAAGCTTCCGCGCAAGTAAATGGAAGCGGTCCGCTTGAAGTCACGATGCGCGATGAAGGCCCTGTTATTACCCACGGTGATCAACTTCCTTCAGGCCCAACTGTCCAGCCGTTACTCACCGGTTCTGGCGGCCAGGTGCGCGCCGATGATGACATCGTCGTTCAGTATTTCGTCAGCGGGTGGAGCGATGGAATTGAACGCGAATCTACCTGGCGAACGGGTGTGCCTGAACGCGTCCGACTGAGCGAACTTATGCCGGGTCTTCGGCCTCTTCTGATCGACCAAAAAGTTGGTTCACGTCTGGCGATCACCCTTCCTCCTGATCAAGCAACCGGTGACGATACCTTGTGCATCATTATCGATATCCTTGCGACGGCACCGGCCTCATAGTGTGGCTTCCTTGGAAGCCCTGAGCTTTAGTGTGAGAAACTACGAACATGCTCAGATGGCTTACTGCAGGTGAATCACACGGTCCCGCACTGGTTGCAACTCTTGAGGGCATGCCTTCAGGGGTTGAACTCACCACCCAGACTATTCGCGATGCCCTTGCTCGACGTCGTTTGGGTGCCGGACGCGGTGCGCGGCAGAAGTTTGAAGCCGATGACGTGCGAATTCTTGGGGGAGTCCGCCACGGGCTGACAACTGGCGCGCCAATCGTCATTGAGATTGCGAATTCTGAGTGGCCGAAATGGGAAAAGGTCATGTCCGCCGATCCCGTCTCACCCGAGGATCTTCTCATCGACGCTGGCAAAGGCGATGAGCGAGAAGTTGCGCGAAACCGCGCGCTGACAAAACCGCGTCCCGGGCACGCTGATCTTCCCGGTGTCTTGTCGTACGATCTTGATGAGATTCGTCCAATTCTCGAGCGAGCGAGTGCACGCGAAACGGCTGCTCGCGTTACTTTAGGAGCGTGCGTAGAAGCTTTTCTGCGCCAGCTTGCGAACATCGAATTGGTGTCCCACGTGGTTGGCGTCGGGCCATGCGAAGCGAAGTCGAGTCGTCTTCCGGTGCCATCTGATGAAGAACATCTGAATGCCTCGCCGATGCGCGCACTCGACAAAGACGATGAATCCGAATTCTTGGCCTGTGTCGAGGAAACCCGAGCCGCTGGCGATACCGTTGGCGGAATTGTTGAAGTTGTGGCGTGGAACGTTCCGATCGGGGTAGGGACTCATGTCCAATCAGATCGCCGTCTTGATGCTCAGCTTGCTGCGGCACTCATGTCCATTCAATCTGTCAAGGGCGTTGAGATCGGCGACGGATTCGCCCAATCGCGCCTACTGGGCTCCCAGGCCCACGACGAGATTATTCGAGCCGCTGATGGAACTCTCACGAGGGCCTCAAACCGCGCCGGCGGGATCGAAGGCGGAACATCGAACGGCCAAGCGATCGTCGTGCGCGCTGCCTTCAAGCCGATCTCAACCGTCCCCCATGCGTTGAGAACGGTTGATCTTGCGACAGGTGAGGACGCACGAGCTCTTCATCAGCGTTCCGACACCTGCCAGGTCGTCCCCGGTGCGGTGATCGCCGAGGCCGAAGTTGCCTTGGTTCTTGCCCGCGCTCTGAGTGATCATGCGGGTGGCAATTCCTTGGAGGAATGCAAGCGCAATCTTCAGGCTTACTGCGCGCGTATCAGTGAGCGGCTTGGACTGACGCAGTGAACCCGGCAGCGATCGTTCTCGTTGGGATGCCAGCGAGTGGCAAGAGCCGGGTCGGACGCGAGCTCGCCGCCGCACTTGGCGTCCAGCACCGTGACTCTGATTCACTCATTGAGAGTAGTCAGGGGCGTAGCATTCCCGAGATCTTCGCCAACGATGGTGAGGATGTTTTTCGGGCAATCGAAGAAGAGGTCATTGCTCAGGCCCTTGAAATTCCAGGCGTTCTGTCTCTGGGAGGTGGTGCACTCATCAGTGCGCGCACACGCGAACGTCTACGCGATCGGTGCGTGATCTACATCGAAGCTGAACTGAGCGAGTTACTTCGGCGCGCTGCGGGATCGGCGCGTCCGCTCCTCGCCGGAAACGCGGAAGAGCGCCTCAAAGAGCTTTGGGAACAACGAAAAGACTATTTCCATGAGGTTGCCTCAATAACTGTTCAGACGAATGCTGGTCCATCCCAAGAAGTCGTCCAGCAAATCCTTGATGCTTTGGGAGAAACAACCGTGGTTCGCACCATTCCTGTCGAAGTGGATCAACCCTACGATGTTGTGATCGGTCGGGATTTTCCTATCAATACCTTGACCGAGAAGCTTCGTTCGAATGCGACGAAGATCTTGATCCTGTGTGCGCCGCCGCTTCACGGCTATGCGCTTTCTATTGCACATAAACTTCAAGCTCAGGGCTACATGGCGATCACCCACGTTCTTCCTGATGGAGAAGATGCAAAGACAATCGAAAATCTTTCTGATCTTTGGGACCTCGCCGGACGCGAAAGAATCGGCCGAGCCGATTGCGTGGTCGCGATTGGTGGGGGAGCAACGACCGATGTCGGGGGCTTCCTTGCAGCCTCCTGGCTTCGGGGAATTGACTTCATCGCGGTTCCAACGACGCTTTTGGGAATGGTCGATGCCTCAGTTGGTGGAAAAACCGGTATTAACACTGCGGTGGGTAAGAATCTCGTTGGTGCCTTCCACTCTCCGCGTCGCGTTATCGTCGACCTTGACCACTTGAAGACACTGAGCAAGCACGACTACCGAGCGGGTTTGGGAGAGGTCGTCAAATGTGGTTTTATTGCGGATCCGCGAATCTTGGAGATTATTGAGTCTGATCCTGAGGCGATCTTTGATCCGAGCTCTGAGGTGATCGCTGAACTCATCGAACGCTCTATTGCCGTCAAAGCACGTGTAGTGAGCATGGATCTACACGAGAGTGGACCGCGCGAATTTCTCAACTATGGTCATACTCTTGCCCACGCCGTCGAAAAGCTTGAGCACTTCGATTTCCGTCACGGTGAAGCGGTCGCCATCGGCTGCGTATTTGCGGCCAATCTTGCCCGCCAGCGAGGTCTTCTTACCGAAGAAGACGTCCTTCGTCACGAGCACGACTTTGCTTCTCTTGGGTTGCCAACGCATTATCTGGATGCGTCAATCGAAGATCTTCTTAACGTCATGCTTTCCGATAAGAAGGTGCGCGCCGGAGTCTTGAGATTCGTGCTTCTTGACGGGATTGAGAATCCTGTGACTCTTCCTGTTAGTCCCGATGAAGTGCGCGCATGCGCTGAGTCAATGGGAATGAAGCATTGAGTTCGGCAATTAACCCCAAGCTTGTTTTGGTGGGTACGTCGGGGAGCGGGAAGACGACAATTGCACGTGAGATCGCTGCTCGATGCGGACTCAGCTTCACTGAAGACATCGATATTCTTCAGTCGGAGTATTCGCGTTCATTCGACGAACTCATCGTGGATGAAGATTTCCCATTTGATCGCGCACTTGAAGAGGCCGGTGAGAGGCTTTTGAGCGGCGGATGCGATATTGCGGTGCTCTCACCATCGCAGGCGCGTCATCAAAGAATTATCGACCGTTTGATTGCTTTGAAGGAACAGGGGAGCGCTGTTGTTCTTCTCCAGCTTCCCATTGATCAAGCCGCGCGACGCGTTGGTCTCAATGCTCCACGCTCGGTGGGGCTTGGCGCACCACGCTCGCTATTTGCGATGATGACCCGCGAATTGGATCGCACATACCTTGAGTTTGCTAGTTTTTCTTGTGACACTGGTTTAAAAACTCCGAGTGAGGTAGCGGAGAACATCATCGTGGCGTGTAAGATGGCCACGGTTTAAACTCACCCGATTTGGGAGGACTTTTATAGTGGCTACGACAAATGATCTGAAGAACGGCCTTGTCATGGTGATTGACGGCCAGCTGTGGCAGGTTGTCGAATTCCAGCACGTGAAGCCGGGTAAGGGCCCTGCCTTTGTGCGCACCAAGATTAAGAACGTTCTGTCTGGTAAGACTGTTGACAAGACCTTCAACGCGGGCGTCAAGATCGAAACCGCTACAGTCGATCGTCGCGATATGACGTACCTGTACCAGGATGGCTCCGATTACGTTTTCATGGATGCTTCGACCTACGAGCAAATTAACGTTCCTGCCGAGGTCGTTGGTGATGCCCGTAATTTCATGATTGAGAACCAGGACGTCATTGTTTCTCAGCATGACGGCGCGGTTCTGTTTATCGAACTTCCCGCAACCGTCGTCTTGACGATCACTCACACCGAACCCGGCCTGCAGGGCGATCGTTCTTCCGCTGGCACCAAGCCCGCGACTCTCGAGACCGGCTACGAGATTCAGGTTCCGCTCTTCATGGAAGAAGGAACACGAGTCAAGGTCGATACCCGTGATGGCTCTTACTCCGGACGCGTGACCGACTGATAATGTCCCACAAGAAGCACCAATTCACTTCTCGGACGAAGGCTCGCAAGCGTGCTGCCGACGTCGTTTACGAGGCCGACCAGCGTGGGATGGGCAGGAATGCGAGCGTGCTGCGCGATCTTCTTCGCGAACGCAAGGTAATCACCGCCGCGCTGACTCCGCTGCCCGACTATTCGATTCAAATTATCGAAGGAGTTGCCGATGAGCTGTATCGGATTGATCGGCTCATTGATTCTCATGCGCGAACGGGCTTAGATCGAGTTCCTGCGGTCGACCGCGCAGTTTTGCGCGTCGCGGTGTGGGAAATGCTGTCAAACTCCGAAGACGTTCCTCCGGTGATTGCGATTGACGAGGCGATTTCCATCGTCAAGTCGATTTCCACCGAAGAGTCTGCGGGCTTCGTTAACGCCATCCTTGACGCCATTCGCCGAGATATTGAATCACCGAGTTGGTCTCGTCAATCTGTTCAGGAATCTGAAGATGACATCGACGATGAGCTCAGTGCCGATGAAATAAGCGAATTGGATGATCTCTTAGACGAGTATTAAATCGTCGAAATGATAAACGGGGTGCCTTCGGGCATCCCGTTTACACTATTGGCGACACTTCCAACAGTGTGAGATATACCATATTTAGTAATTTGTGTTGACGCGCATACTTCCGATGGACATCACTACACGTGGAACTCAACGTCTTCTCTTAATTTCGTCAATCGGTGACGGGTCGGCAAGGATGATGCACATCCGATGCAGGTCAGCGGCAGTTTCTCGTAGACAGTAATGCGTGTAGTAGAAACTGAAGCCCTGCAGTTTTTCCGGGTTTGCGAGTCTCTGCTCCGTAATAGTCGCTCGTTGCGAAGCTTCCTCTCACGCCTTTAGCTCGTGGAAATTCGCGATTTGTCGGTTGCATTTGCACCAAAAATCGTCAAGAAAGTGCGATGCTATTCCTGTCAGGGGAATCTAGAAAAGGAGCGTAGTGAGATGGCACTGCCAGATCTAACTCCGCAACAGCGAGCCGAGGCTCTGGAAAAGGCGACGCGCGCTCGTCGTCGGCGCGCTGAGGTGAAGAATGCGCTCAAATCGCGAGAGCTCACTCTTTCAGAGGTCATTGATATGGCCGCTAGTGATGAAGCAATCGCGAAGATGAAGGTGCGTTCTTTGCTCGAAGCCCTGCCCAGAGTCGGTGTGAGTACTGCTGAAGCTCTCATGAATGAGATCAAGATTGCGCCTTCTAGACGTGTTCGTGGTCTTGGGCAGGTTCAGCGAGAGGAACTGATTCGCCGCTTCGGCTGAAGTTTCGGCTTCACTGTGGCAGCATACAGGCATGTCTACTTCCAAAGTTACCGTTATCGCCGGCCCAACGGCTGTCGGCAAAGGCACCGTTATTGCGCGTTTGCGTGAGCGTTTTCCTCAGGTTGAACTTTCAATCTCAATGACGACGCGTTCACCTCGCCCCGGTGAAGTAGACGGAGTGCACTACCACTTTGTTTCCGAAGAGGAATTCCTTCGGCTCGTCGATTCAGGGCAGATGCTCGAATGGGCGCTTGTTCATGGCAAGTATCACTACGGAACTCCGCGAGGGCCTGTCGATGATGCCGTGAAGAGGGGAGTCCCCTTCCTCCTCGAGATCGATATTGCAGGCGTGCGCCAAGTCCGGGAGTCATTGCCGGATGCACAGTTCGTTTTTCTTGCGCCTCCTTCGTGGGAAGAGCTTGTTGCTCGCCTCGTGAATCGAGGAACTGAAGATGCTGCTGAGCAGGAACGTCGACTTCTCACGGCAAAGACTGAGCTTGCAGCAGAAGATGAGTTTGATGTCACTGTTGTCAATGATGATTTGGAAACCGCCGTCGAGGAACTCGCCCAAATCATGGGGCTAGAATAGAATTTAGTTCTCGCTCATTACATCAGGAGAGATTTGCATGTCCGGAATTGTTGCACAGCCAGAAGGTATCACCTACCCGCCAATCGATGATCTGCTCGAACACGTTGATTCGAAGTACGCCCTGGTGATCTTTGCGGCCCGTCGTGCACGTCAGATCAATTCCTACAACATCCAGCTGGAGCAGAACATGATCCAGTTTGTTGGCCCCGTTGTCGATACTGAAGTTGACGAGAAGCCTTTGGCAATCGCACTTCGTGAGATTGATGAAGGCCTGTTGACCCTTGAGTCAGCACCTCAAGCCTGAGCACAAGCCCGCGCACATCGTTCTCGGTGTTTCAGCGGGCATTGCTGCATATAAAGCCGTATTCCTGCTCCGCCTGCTCCAAAAGGAAGGTTTCGCAGTATCGGTTGTTCCAACTCCAGCGTCCCTTGCGTTTGTCGGCAAGACTACGTGGGAAGGGCTGACGCAGGAGTGCGTCTTCACCGACGTTTTTCATGGCGGAGGCGCCGATCATGTGGAGCTTGCTCGGAATTGCGATGCGCTTGTTATTGCTCCGGCTACTGCCGACCTTATCGCCCGCGTTGCACACGGACAGGCAAATGATCTGCTTACTACAACTGTCCTAGCGAGTTCGTGTCCAGTTATCGTGGCTCCGGCGATGCACACGCAGATGTGGAACGCTTCGGCGACGCAAGACAATATCAAAACCCTTCACGAACGTGGGTTTATTATCGTCGGTCCGGAAAAAGGCGATTTAGCTTCGGGGGACTCTGGCGCTGGGCGAATGAGCGAACCGGAGGATATCGCCGCACAGGTAAGCCGTATTCTTGCCTCGAACGGCGAGCTTTTTGGCAAGAAAATCATCGTTACCGCAGGTGGTACTCGCGAGGCGCTTGACCCAGTTCGTTTCCTCGGGAATCGTTCCAGTGGTCGACAGGGAATCGAGATTGCTAAAGAAGCTGCGCGGCGTGGTGCGGATGTGACCCTGGTTGCCTCCAATATTGAGGCTTCGCTTCTTCCGCGTCAGTGCACTGTTATCCAAGCATCTAGCGCCGCCAAAGTTTACTCGGAGCTTTTTGAAAGACTCGAGTCGTGTGACGCACTGGTCATGGCTGCGGCGGTCGCGGATTATCGACCAAAGGCTCCCGCGGCCTCGAAAATCAAAAAAGAAGAGCAGGGCGCAACGCCGCCAACAATCGAATTGGAAGAGACGACGGACATTCTCAAAGCCGTTACTTCTTCGCCCCAACGTCCCTCAGTTGTCATCGGATTCGCTGCAGAAACCGGCGATCCTCAGACCGTTCTTGAATATGGTCGAGCGAAAGCACGGCGGAAGAACGCTGACTACTTAGCAGTGAACGCCGTAGGGGAGAGCCTCGGTTTTGGGGACGTACCGAACTATGTGTATGTGATGGATGCTCAAGGCTCCCTTGTCACCGAAGGAGGCGGGACGAAAGCCGACGTCGCCCGCACCCTAGTTGATCTAATTGCCGAACGCCTAACTACGATAGAAGCGTGAGTGACATGAGAAAATACTTTACTTCCGAATCCGTGACCGAAGGCCACCCTGATAAGGTCTGCGATCGTATCTCTGATTCAATCTTGGATGCGCTTCTCGAGGCGGATCCCCGCTCACGTGTGGCTGTTGAAACCATGGTGACCACCGGCTTGGTGCACGTAGCCGGAGAGGTTTCGACGGATGCATACGTCGAGATTCCCCAGATTGTACGCGAGCAGATTCTTGAGATCGGATATGACTCCTCCTGCATGGGTTTTGACGGAGCATCCTGTGGCGTTTCGGTCTCGATCGGCGCTCAAAGTAGCGATATCGCCCAGGGCGTTGACCACTCACTCGAAACGCGTACATCCTCAAGCGAGGACCGCCGTGAATCACAAGGCGCCGGCGATCAAGGAATGATGTTCGGTTATGCCTCTGACGAGACGCCGGACCTTATGCCGGCTCCGATTTGGCTTGCCCATAAGCTCGCCGAACGTCTTGCATACGTTCGTCACAAGGGAATTGCCCACGGCCTACGTCCCGACGGCAAGACACAGGTCACGCTGGCATATGACGAACAGGGAGTTCCCCGCGAACTTGATACCCTCGTCATTTCAACGCAGCACGATCCCGAGCTTTCGATGAAAGACCTAGATGAGCAGCTGCGAGCCTTGGTCGTTACTCCGGTCCTTGAAGAAGCTGGCTTGGAGCTCTCGACTTCTTCGATGAACCTTTTGTTCAATCCCTCTGGGCGCTTCGTCATCGGCGGGCCCGCGGGTGATGCTGGCCTGACCGGACGCAAGATTATCGTTGATACCTACGGTGGCATGGCCCGTCACGGGGGCGGAGCGTTCTCGGGTAAGGATCCTTCCAAGGTTGACCGTTCTGCCGCCTATGCTGCTCGGTGGATTGCAAAGAACATCGTCGCTGCCGGATATGCCAAGCGCTGCGAAATTCAGCTAGCTTACGCGATTGGTCGCGCACATCCGGTTGGTTTGTACGTGGAAACCTTTGAAACCGGGCGTGTGAGCGATGATGCTTTGACCGACGCGATTACTCGCTGCTTTGATCTTCGCCCGGCCGGTATCATCGAGGACCTTGACCTGCTCCGTCCAATTTATGCACGTACCTCCTCATACGGGCATTTTGGCCGTAATATCTTCCCGTGGGAACAGACTGATCGAGTATCGATGCTGAAGGATATTCTCGGATGAACGAGCTTGAGCAGTCGTCGCGAGCACCGCACCGGGGGACTGCCATTGAGATGGCAATTTCCGGTGTCATCGGCCTGTGTGCTTCCTTCGTTCTTTCAATCGAAGCATGGCAGCTTGCTTCTGATGATGGCCGCAGGTTTAGTTGCGATGTCTCTTCGGTCCTTTCATGTTCAGCTGTTGCTTCGACGCCGCAGGCGCGCGTGCTGGGATTCCCCAACGCTTTCCTCGGGATCTTCTTCGAGGCCATTGTGCTGGCAGTTTCTTTTGCCCTCATCGCGGGGGTTCGCTTTCCCAAGTGGTACATCCTGTGCGTAGAAGCGCTCTACACAATTGGCGTGCTCTTTGCCTATTGGCTCTTCACTCAGTCGTACTTCGTCATTCATGTTTTGTGTCCGTGGTGTTTGCTGATCACAATCACAACAACTTTGGTTTGGTTTGGATTGACTCGGGTGTGTATTAAGCAAGGCGTGCTGCCAGCTCCGAAGTGGTGGAAAGCAGTCATGAAGTCCGGTGGCGACTGGCTCGTCGCTGTCCTGGTGATCACCGGTATTCTCGCAATGATCGCGTTCAGGTACGGTCCTCTTCTCTTCGGATAATTCAGATCAGACTGAATCGGTCTCCAAATGCCAGTGCCATGTGATGAACTAGAGGCATGGTGATGGAAGAAATCGCGCTCCCAGGCTTCCAGCTCGAGGACAGCGAGCCTCGACTGGTTGCACGTGTGTACGTTGATACGGATCTTCCGCACTTGGATCGTCCCTTGGACTATCTGGTTCCCCAAGCTTGGGAGAATATCGATCTTGCGGGATATATCGTTCAGGTTCCCTTGAGCGGTTCAAAACGCATGGGATGGGTTCTTTCATGCGAACGCGTCGATACTCCAAGTCCAGCCATCCGCGAACTGATAGACGTGGTTTCTACGTGCGCTGTCGTGGCCCCGCAGACTTTCTCGCTTGCTCGATATATCGCTGACCGCTATTTATCGACTGTCTCCGCGGTTCTAAGCCTCGCGGTTCCGCCACGACGAGCATCCGTCGAAAAAGAGAAACACGTTTCCTTTTGCGAAGAAATCAAGAAGCAGAGTGAGGTCAGTGCGTGGACGGCCTACCCTTACGGAGCAAACTTCATTGAGCATGTAGAGCAGGGCGACCATCCACGCTGTGTCTGGACTTCGATTCCGGGACGCTCCTCACGAGAAATCGCTGAACTTGCCAGCGCAAGCTTGAGGTCCAAGCGTTCCACATTGATCATTACACCTACGCAGCGTGCGGCACACCGTCTGAGCTGCGACCTTGAAGATCTTCTCTCGCTCCCCATTGCGCTTTACACTGCAGAGCAATCCGCCGTTGAACGTTATCGGATTTACCGACAAAGCAGCCAAGGCTCGCATCGCATTGTCGTTGGTACGCGTTCAGCAGCGTGGCTTCCCCTGAAAGACCTAGGTTTGATCATTATCTGGGGCGATGGAGACGATCACCTTCGAGAGATTCGCAATCCGCGTACGGATGCACTCGATATTGCGGTTGCACGCGCGCACCTTGAGCATGTCGCTTTGGCGGTTGGCAGTTTCAGTCGTTCGGTGAAGGCCCAGTATCTTGTGGCGCGTAAGTGGGCGATTTCCCTGAATCCGGATAGAGAAGTGCTACGTCAATCAACTGGGCGTTTCTTTGTGTCCGATGCCCTTGACGATGAACGTCAGGGGAGTGCAGCACATGCTTTGCTTCCGCCCGATGCGTATGCATGTATTCGCCGAGGCCTCACTGAAGGCCCAGTACTCATCCTCGCCCCACATTCGGGTTATATTCCCGTTGTTGGTTGTCAGCGCTGCGCAGCACCAGCGCGTTGTGAAATTTGTTCAGGGCCGCTCAAAGTATCACGCGATCAGAGCATCGTCTGTTCGTGGTGTTCACGGGCAGCACATAACTGGAGATGTATGAAATGCCAAGGGACCGCTTTGCGGTGGTGGCGGATTGGCTCTGAACGCATTGGAGAAGAGCTCGGGCGTTCCTTTACACAGGTTCCGTTGCTTATTTCTCAGGGCGTTGATGAGCAGCGTCCCGCAATCAATTCCTCTCCGCGAATTGTTGTCGCTACCCCAGGTGCACAACCCGATTCCGACTCGGGGTACGCGGCTTTGATCATTCCCTCTGCAGCGGCGTTGGCCTCACGACCGGAACTTTGGGCGCCCGAAGAAGCGCTTCGCCGGTGGCTCGCTACAGCAGCTCTGGTTCGGCCGCAAGGCCAGATTTGGGTCTCTGCGGGATTGGATCAACCTCTTGCGCAGGCGCTCATTCGCTGGAATCCCGAAGACTACATTCAGCGTATTTTGGACGAACGCCACGTACTCCGTTTTCCGCCCACCGCTTCCATTGTTGCAATTGACGGCCCCGAAGATCAGCTCAATACCTTCTGCAAAGACCTACCCGCTGAGCTGATCGGCATCGTTGACGCACCACACAGCGATAAACACACAGCGAGTCAGGGAAGCCACCGTGCGCTCATTCGATGCGACACCGAAGAATATCCGAAACTTGCACGTGTCCTGCGTGAGCGCTTGGGAGTACGTTCAGCGCGCAAACTCTATCCTCTACGACTGACATTGAATCCCCCTGAACTGTTCTAAAGAACCGCTAGACTATGCCTGTGCGAATTGTTTTTGCTGGTACCCCCGAAGCGGCGCTGCCGACCCTCAATGCCCTGGTTGCGTCTTCTCATGAAGTCGTTGGAGTGATTACGCGACCGCCTGCGCGAAGCGGTCGCGGACGTGCACTTGTTCCGTCTCCTGTGGCATCACGCGCAGCCGAGCTTGGTATTGACCTGTATGAAACTTCCTCGTTGAAGAGCGACGAGGCATATGAGCGTATTGCTCATTGGAAGGCTGATATCGCAGTCGTTGTTGCCTACGGCGCGTTGATCCCACTGCGTATTCTCAATATGTTGCCCCACGGTTGGCTTAATTTGCATTTTTCGGATCTTCCGGAATTTCGCGGTGCAGCACCCGTTCAATGGGCAATCCTTTCGGGGTGCGAAGAAACCGCTTCATGCGTATTCCAGCTCGAAGAGGGCCTTGATACAGGCCCGGTCTTCTCGCGACTTCCCGTTGCTATCGAGAATCAAACCAGCGGCGAGCTCCTTGAAGAGATGGCGCTTGCAGGATCTCGGCAGGTTGTTGAAGTCGTCGATTCGATTGCCTCCGGCAGCGCGCACGCTCAGCCGCAGATCATCGATCCAGCTATTGAGCTTCACTATGCCCGGCGTTTAGAAGCTACTGATGGTGCTATTTCCTTCGCTGATAGCGCTCGGCAGACGTGGCAGCAGATTCGTGCTGTTATTCCAAGCCCCGGTGCCTTCGCGCTCTTGAATGGCCAACGTCTCAAGCTTGGCAAAGCTTCCCTGACTGATGTCCCGACTCCTGGCACTGGACGTTTGATCGTTTCGAAGAAGAGCGTTCTCGTAGGGTGCGCTGATTTCTGCCTCGAGCTCGGTGAAGTTGCCCCCGCGGGCAAGAAGTGGATGGAAGCTGCTGCATGGGCTCGTGGTGCCAGGCTGAATGATGATGCCTGTCTAGGTGAGGGGCTCGAGCACTGATGGCGACTCACAGGTACTCCGACGGCTATCGCTCCTTTCGTGAGGCAGATGCGCCGCGGCAGATTGCGTACGAAGTTCTGCGCTTGGTTCGCGAAGAAGACGCCTACGCGAACCTTGTACTTCCGAAGGTACTTAAGGACTTCGAGCACAGGGCACACATCGATCAACGAGATCGTGCTTTCGCAGTTGAACTCACGTATGGTTCACTGCGCGAACAAGGATTTCTCGACTGGGTGATCGGGCGAAATTCCACGCGTCCCCTGGCCCAGATCGAGGGAGCAATTGTCGACATCCTCCGTTTGGGAACCTATCAGCTCTTGCGAATGCGAGTGCCTGACCATGCTGCAGTTTCCCAGACTGTCGATTTGGCGCGCCAGTATCTCAGTGCGGGGCCCGCAAAGTTTATTAACGCTGTTTTGCGTTCGATTATCCGAGAAGGCGATGACGCGCGGCGTGAAGCACTCGACGCATGTGATCCGACGCAGCGCCTTGCAATCGAGTATTCACACCCGCAGTGGATGGTTGAAGAATATACGAAAGCGCTTGTGGCGAATGGCTGCGAAGCCTCCGAAATTCGCGAACTTTTAGCGGCGAACAATCGAGCTCCTTACGTTTCTTTGGTTGCGCGCCCGGGGTTAATCGATGTTGATGAGCTCGCTGATCAATGCGACGAATATTTGCATACGCGCATTGCTGACGGCGAGGTTTCACCCTATGCGATTCTCCTCGAATCTGGGGATCCAGCGCGCATTCCTGCGATCCGGCAGCGCAAGGCCGCAGTCCAAGATGAAGGTTCGCAGCTTGCAGCCATCGTCGCGGCTTCTGTCCCGGTGAAGGGCTCGGATGCTCAATGGCTCGACCTGTGTGCGGGGCCTGGCGGAAAAGCGGCGTTAGTCGCAGCCCTTGGCAGTGCTCGCGGAGCGTACCTTATTGCTAATGAGATCCACCCACACCGCGCACGCCTCGTTGAACGCACCCTCGAACACCTTGATAACACAGAGGTCGTGTGCGCTGACGGAACACAATTTGGTGGAGAAACATCCCGCTGGCAATTGGGCACTTTCGATCGCGTGATCATTGATGCGCCGTGTTCTGGTTTAGGCTCGATGCGTCGACGTCCGGAGTCCAGGTGGCGCAGACAGCCCGAAGACCTTTCACAACTAGTGTCAATCCAAGAGCGACTCCTTGACAGAGGAATTGCTCTGACCAGAAGTGGCGGTGTCATTGTCTATGTGACCTGCTCGCCGGTTCTTGCTGAAACGCATGAGCAAGTTTCCCACGTGCTTTCAGGCGGCCAGGTTGAGCTGATTAATCTCGCGCCTGTAGCAGCACAGATCACGCCACGCCCCCTTGATCTTCCCCCAAACAAAGGCATTGCTGCCTCAACGCTCCAGCTGTGGGAACACCGTAACGAAACTGACCTTATGTTCATTGCTGCACTCAGAAAGCTCTAAGACCGCCAGGAGATATCATGACGATCCCCGTCATTTCGCCGTCGATTCTCAATTGCAATATCGCTCGACTCGAGGATGAACTCACGAAGATTTCGAGCGCTGATATCGCCCATGTTGATGTCATGGACAACCACTTTGTTCCGAATCTGACGTGGGGGCTTCCCGTCGTCGAGGCCTGCGTTCGAACCGGTATTATGCCCATCGACGCGCACCTCATGATTGCAGACCCCGATCGCTGGGCGCCTGCCTATGCCGAGGCTGGCTGCGCATCCGTGACTTTCCACGCCGAGGCCGCAGGTGCGCCGATCCGAACCGCCCGCGAGATCCGTCATTTTGGAGCGCGAGCTGCTCTTGCCCTTAAGCCTTCAACAGATATCGCTCCCTACATCGATTTGCTTCCCGAGTTCGACATGATTCTTGTTATGACTGTTGAACCTGGATTTGGGGGTCAAAGCTTCTTAGATACGATGCTTCCCAAGATCCGCAGGACTCGCGAAGCAATCGATGCTTCCGCACTTGATATTTCAATTCAAGTCGATGGGGGAGTTTCTCGTTCGACGATCGAGCAGGCCGCTGAAGCAGGAGCGACAAACTTTGTTGCAGGTTCTGCAATTTTCCGCGCAGAAGACGCATATGAAGAGATTGCAACTTTGCGTTCTCTTGCTCACTCACACATGCACTAGAAATGACACACGCATCGCAGCGTGCCACAATGATCGTGTACTTCGGGGTCGGTGTAAGTCCGAGCCGGCGGTGATAGTCCGCGACCCGCAATACCTATTGCGGTTGAACTGGTGAAACTCCAGTACCGACAGTTAAAGCCTGGATGGGAGAAGTAGTTGAGCGGGTTCATACCCCGCTGAGCGGCTGCATAGCTCGAAGTGCGGGAAGGAATACCGTGAAGCGTCGAGCCTCTCGCCGTCTCATTGTTTTCGCCCCGCTGCTTGTTCTTGCGTGTATCGTCCTTATTTGGTGGGGCATCACTGCGTGGAGCGGGATTCAAGCGTGGCGTCTTCCTTCGCCGTACGCCGTCCTCGCCCGAGGATACTCCCTTATTCAACAGTCCTCTCTCTGGCTCGCGTTTGCGCGAACCGGCGGAGAAGCTCTAGTCGGCGGACTCGTGGGCGTGTGTATCGCACTGCCTCTGAGCTACTGCATCTTCCGTTTTCAGACACTATCGGATGCGATTGAACCTCTCCTTGGGGCCTCTCAAGCACTCCCTGCGGTTGCCCTCGCTCCTTTTTTGGTGCTCTGGTTTGGATACGGTCTTGTTCCGATTTCTATGCTTTGCGCATTGATCGCTTTTTTCCCGATCCTCATTTCTGCGCTTGTGGGTCTTCGATCCCTTGATCGTCAGGTCTTAGAGGCTGCTCAGCTCGATGGAGCGGCCGGCCTCACGATGGCTCTGCGAATTGAGACTCCATTAGCCTCACCGGCAATTCTTGCCGGAATCCGTAACGGCTTCACCCTCTCAATTACAGGTGCAGTCGTTGGCGAAATGGTAATGGGAGGAAAGGGCCTCGGAATGTTGCTCTCACAAATGCGAACGAATGTCGACACAGCAGGAATGTTTGTTGTCATCATTCTCCTGTGTCTCCAAGCGGTACTGATCTACTTGCTCATGTCCGCATGGGAAGCACGGGCACGCGTCATGGTGGAAACCGACTAGTACGAACATGTGATTGGAGAGCATAATGCGTCCTGTATTACGTAAGGTTGCCGCACTGGCTGCGGGAGTCGTTCTACTCGGTGGATGTCACGGTGGAACTCACTCAAGCGGTGCAACCGTTATCGGTCTAACCTACGTTCCCAATGTCCAGTTTTCTGGCATCTACCTTGCCCTAGACAATGGGAACTATTCTTCCCACAAACTCAACGTCGAGCTTCGTCATCACGGCAACGACGAAGGCGTTTTCACGGCGCTCGTGAGCGGAGACGAACAAGTTGTTCTGGCAACCGGCGACGAAGTCGTCCAAGCGCGCTCTCAGGGCATGGACGTCATCTCGGTAGCGACCTACTACCGCGAACAACCCAATGTGATTCTGACGAGGAAAGACACCGGAATTAAGACCGTTGGTGACCTTAAAGGAAAGAAAGTTGGGATCCCGGGGGAGTACGGATCTTCTTGGCTCGCTCTTCAGGCGTACCTTGCAAGCGCTAACATGACGACTTCTGACGTCAATGTTATCTCGATTGGCTATACCCAGACCTCTGCTTTGAGTACGGGGGACGTCGACGCAATTGTCGGTTTTGCAAATAACGAGGCCGTACAGCTTTCCGCCGCTGGAGTTGATGCACAGGCGGTGGAATGTGACTGCACTATTCCACTCGTGTCAGCCTCTCTGGTAACAACACCCCAGTGGGCAAAAGATCATGCGAACGAACTTAAAGAGTTGCTGGCAGCTACTCAGGAAGGCATGACGACCGCTGTCGAACACCCTGACCAAGCCTTTGCAGCGACCGAGAAACGCGATACGACACTGAGCGACGAGAAAACTCGAGAAACAGCGACGAAGATTCTGACTGCGACGAATCTGCTGATTCTTGGCGCGAATTCGACAGTTTCGCTTGAACAGGATACGAGCAGATGGAACGAAATGCTGAGCTTTATGTCATCGGTTTCCGGGCTACTTCAACAAGACGTGTCGCTTGATCAAGTGATGACTAACGATTACGTACCACGGTCGTAGTTCTAGTATTTTCCGCGTGCCCTCAGACAGCCAATTGTTGTCTGAGGGCATTAGCGTGTGTACGAACGATACGTTCGCACAAGCAAAGACTCCATAGCATCAATGCTGTGTGTCATGCTGAGTGCCCGTGCCCGCTCGTAGTGTTTCATTCCAATACTGCGGCATTCGCGAGGGTGGTCAAGCCAATAGTCAATGAGCCGGGCAAGCTTCACAGGATTGTCGTAGGGAAACACGCAGCGTTCATCTTGCGCGTATTGCCAGGTTGAAGACTCTTCAGATCGCGCGATCAAAGGCGTGACTCCTCGGGCCATCGCCTCAAGAGCCGCAAGACCTTCAATCTCGACTCTTGCGCAGTGAACATACAAATCCGCACGGTCGAGAAGCCCTTGCAAGTCCTCATGTGAAATGAAGCCAAAATGAACAGTGGCAGATAGGGGAGAAGCTAGACGCCGTAGTTTGTTTTCAAGAGGGCCACGTCCTGGCAAATAGAGATCAATTGCTGGTGCATGTCGCGAGTATGCAAGAGCACGCAGCAATACTTCATGGTTCTTTTCTGGCGCGTACCGTCCCGTTGAGACAAGAGTAAACCTGCGCGTTGCCTGCGATGTTTTAATTTCCCCGCGCGAAGATGACGGTAGGACATCGGGAATCCACGAGTGCGGCAATCCGTTTGAGAATGCCTCAATTGGAACCTTGTACCCAAAGCGCTCTAAACGTTCCTTGACCGCTTGAGTTGGCGCATGAATGCAATCGCAGAACGAGTAGACCGACGTGTAGAACAACCTATACAAAGCTCGATTGACGCTCGGACGGTTCAATGCCGGGAACGGCGCAAGGAAATTCTCCGGATAGACATGGAAACTTCCGACAATCGGGATCTGGACCCGCTTCGCCTCCCGAACCAGGACGGCGTTCGCGGGCAAAGGATCTTCAACATAGACGATATCTGCCCACTGAAGCGCAGCCCTCATCACGTGAAGATCTGGACGCGCGATGCGGAAGTTCTGCGCGTGGATATATGCGTTGAGCATAGGAATACGCAACTCTGGAAGCGGGTAATCCAGTGAAGATTTCTCACCGTAAGACAGTACTTTGACCTCGTGCCCACGCTCGCGCAATCCTTGATAAAAATCACGGGCAGAGCGCGCAAGACCGTTTGTAAGGTTCGTATAGTCACTTGCCGAAAGAAGGATCCTCACAGCCAACTCCCGTCGTCTGACCGTGTCTTTGCTCGCTGGCGTACCTTAGGCCTACTAGGCTAAAGCTTGGATCAATTCTGTCACAAGGAGGAGACATCGTGGAGGGCAACGATACCAGCGTACGAATCCTCGACCTTCTCTTTGACCTCACCTCTGCAGAACGTGGGCGTTCTCGGTCTCAGATCCGTCGGCTCACCCACTATCGCACCCTCAGCGATGATGCTTTCGATTCAGCTTTTTCGCGCGATAAGAACAGCTTGAAGAAAGTTGGAGTCGAGATCACCGTTTTACGCAGAGGTGACGAAGTCATTTATCGACTAGCGTCCCCGTCTCAACAAGGTATTGATTTTACAGCCGAAGAGATGACCCTCATCGACCTGGCAGCATCTGCCTGGCAAACCCCGGATACCACTCAGATTGCATCGTCGAAACTCCGTGCACACATGGAATCGCGCTCGCGCGAGGCCATCCAGCTTCGTCTCTCAGGCTCCGAAAACGTACTGCCTCTCTACCAAGCCATTACAAGCCAAAGCGTGGTCTCATTCCTCTATCGCAGTCCAAAGTCAACGCAAACTCGAGCGGTAGAGCCTTGGAACCTCGTGGTTTCAGGGGCAGCGATCTATCTTCAAGGCTTCGATCTTGACCGCGAAGGCGAAAGAACTTTCAGGCTCTCTCGAATCCTTGGGCCGATCGAGGTGCTCGGCGAGCCCGGGGATGCTCGTACTCATTCACCCCGCAGTGAGACCATCGACATTTCGCGCCCGCTGCAGCCCCTCTTCGCCGTACGTGAAGCATCGCCAGCATTCGAAGAAGCCCGGATGCATGATCTTCCTCAGGAAGACACCTTGGGGGAGTGGCCTATCTTCACTGGCCATCTTGCTCCCTATCACTATTGGCTCCAGTTCGTTCTTCTCCACGCTGCCGATTGTGTTCCTCTCTCTCCCGAGCCCTTCGTTAAGGATCTTCGATCCCGCCTTGAAAAGGCTTCTCGCTACGGAGAGGTAAGCCATGCCTGAAGAATCCCAACTGCAGGTCGCGCGCATTCTCGCCATGGCCTCGTGGATTAAAGACAATCCCGGTCACACCGTTCGCCAAATTGCACAGCACTTTGGGCGTACCTCCCGCCAAGTGCGCAGGGATATCGAGTACATGGGGGAGATCGGTGATTCTATGCTTGATCGTTCCTATGGGATCGACTGGCAACTTTACGACGAAGAAGAAATCGTCGTGATGCGGGGGAGTACCCTTCCGTCGCTGCCTTCATTTACCCCTGCCGAGGCCGCAACTTTGCTTGTCGCTTTACGTGCGCTCTCTCCGCACCTGCGGGAAGCGGAGAAAAACGCACTTTTGAGTGCTGCTGCTAAGCTCTCTCGCCTTGCGCAGGAACAGGCTACGTCGTCTTCCAAGGACAGGGAGATTATCCACATACTCGATGAGGAGCAGCCTCGCGCGAAGAACGGCAAAGACGATACGGTTGCTCAACTTCGCGAGGCCATCGCAGAGCGTCTCGAGGTGTCATTCACATATCAGACGGGCCAGATCCGCACCCCTCGTCACGTCTTTGCGCTTGGGCTCCGTCGCCTTGCTGATGCGTGGATTCTCGATGCTTGGGATCCGCACCGAGAGCTCCATCGAAGCTATAACGTTACCCATATCGATTCACTACAGATCGGCGGGCGGCGACCTCGAGTCGCGATTCCCGATGCCGCGGCACCTCAGTCCCTCACCCTCACCGTCTCCCAGGGTGCACGGTGGCTCTGCGAAGACTATGAGTGCACGCTGCTGAGAGAAGACGCTGAAACCGTGACGCTGAGTTTGCCAGTGTGGAATGAAGCATGGGTTCTCGCACTGCTGTGCGATATTTCGGCAGATATCATTGATTGCCCGGCCTCATGGCGCTTACGCATGGCTACTTACGCACTACAGGCGCTTGAAGACTGGGATCATTTTCAAGAGATGAGGAGCGGTGAGTGAGTCCAGCACGGAAGCGACGTCGCGCATCAATGGACGCACAAGAACCGAATGAAAGCGAATGGTCTCCCGCACAGGGAATGCAGGCCTTTCGACGTCAGCAGCGCATTGACCGCTCGTTCCGTCAGAAGTACGTCGATACTTTGAGTTTTAGGCCTGACGACTTCCAAATCCGCGCGATGGATGCGCTTGAAGCTGGACACAGCGTCCTTGTGGCAGCGCCGACCGGGGCTGGAAAGACGGTTGTTGGTGAGTTCGCTGTGGCGCTCTCATTGTCGACCGATTCACGTGCTTTCTACACAACACCAATTAAGGCACTGTCTAATCAGAAGTTTGCTGATTTTCAGAAGCGTTACGGCGAGGACCGAGTGGGCCTCCTCACCGGCGATACGTCGATTAATCCTGATGCGCCCATCATCGTCATGACCACCGAAGTTTTGCGGAACATGATTTACATGGGTGCAGACTTGAGCACGCTCAGTCATGTTGTGCTTGACGAAGTGCACTATCTCGCGGATCGTTTCCGCGGCCCGGTCTGGGAAGAAGTGCTTATTCATTTGCCCCAGCACACGCGGGTTGTGGCGTTGTCCGCGACCGTGTCGAACGCCGAGGAGTTTGGGGAATGGATCGGCCAGGTTCGTGGTTCTTGCGAGGTCATCATTTCTGAAACACGTCCTGTTCCCCTGTTCCAGCACATGCTCGTTGACGGCGAACTCTATGATGTCTATGCGCCCTCACGTCGAGGCACTGGACAATCCGAGCGGCTCAACCCTGAACTTCTCTACGCATGTTCACCCCAGGGGCGACGTCTGAGTCAACGCCGTTTTCGTTCGCGTCCCGCAACCGTGATCACTTTAGACCGAGCAAATCTTCTACCGGCGATCGTTTTCATTTTTTCTCGTGCGGGCTGCGAGGACGCGGTTAGTGAAGTCCTTGCTTCCGGAGTGAGTCTGACGACTCGTTCCCAGGCTGAACGTATCCGCAATATTGCGCAATCAGCGGTGAGCTCCATTCCGGTTGAGGACTACGCGGTTTTAGGGATTGATCCGTGGATTCGCGCCCTTGAGAGGGGAGTGGCTGCGCATCACGCGGGGATGCTCCCACTGATGAAGGAAACGGTTGAAAAGCTCTTCACCATGGGGCTTTTGCGCATTGTCTATGCCACAGAGACTCTTGCTTTGGGTATCAATATGCCTGCGCGTTGTGTCGTGATTGAGTCTTTGCAAAAGTGGAACGGTGCTGAGCACGTTCGTTTGTCGGCCGGCGAGTTTACGCAGCTTTCAGGACGTGCAGGACGGCGCGGGATTGATGTCGAAGGTCATGTGGTCGTCAGCGGGCGTCGAGACATTGCCCCGGAGGAAGTCGCGGCTCTGGCCTCGAAACGTACTTATCCGCTTGTGAGTGCATTCCATCCGACATACAACATGGTGGTTAATCTGCTTGCGCATTCCTCGCGCAAGGCAACGAGAAAAGTCTTGGAATCGTCTTTTGCCCAGTTCCAAGCCGATTCCTCAGTCGTGCATCTCGCTCAGAGCGCGCGCGCTCTTGAGAAGGACTTGGATTCTTTAGGAGAGCATGTTGAGTGCTCTCGAGGCGATGCCCACGAGTACTTCAGTATGCGTGACCGTCTCGCACGCCTTGAGAAGGAAGCGTCTCGTGAACATACGAGCGAGCGCAGGAGGCAAGACCAAGAGCTATTCCGCTCTCTGAAGCCCGGTCAGGTTTTCGATATTGGTGTTAAACGTAAGGCCCGTCGATACCTTGCGCTTGAACTTCAGCATTCCGCGGGCATGCGTCCCTTGCTCAAGACTTTAGGAAGCGATGGGCGTTTCCATACCTTGAGTTTGGAGGACTTGAGCGGAAGCCTCGAACTTGTTGCCGTGCTACGCGTTCCTCCTTCCGAGGCATTACGTCGCCATCGGGGACGCGAAGAGTGGGCGCATCGTTTCCGCGAACTTCGAGCCAGCGGAAAGGCGAAGAATAATTCCTCACCACAGGCATTGCCGATTGATCGTGAGATCGCCGCACTTCGGGCAGATATTCGACGGCACCCAGTCCACGCATGCCCGCACCGCGATGAGCATGCGCGCGCGGGGCATACGTGGGCGAAGAAGAATGCTGAGTATGAGAAGCTTCTCAAGCGGATTGACGGTCGAACAAATTCTGTCGCATCTCAGTTTGACCGCGTATGTGCGGTTCTCGACCGCATGGGATTTTTAGTTGATGATCGCGTGATGCCTTCCGGCGAAGTGTTGAGACGTGTCTTTGGCGAACGAGATCTTATTGTTGTCGAAGCTCTTCAACGCGGGGTTTGGGACAATCTTTCGGCCCCAGAATTGGCTGCCATTGCCTCAACCTGCGTTTATCAAGCACGAGGAGAAGAATCGGCCGGGGTTGAGCCGTGGACGGCAAGTTCAACAGTTCTTGCGCGCGCCTGGGAACAAACTTTCGCCTTGTCACAATCGGTTATTTCGGTCGAAAAGGAACTCGGGGTTCCTTTAACTCCTGAGCTTGATCCCGGACTTGCACAGGCGGTAATCGCGTGGGCGAATGGCGCAACTTTAACGACAGCAATTTGGGGGACTCCTCTTCTTGCCGGAGATTTCGTCCGCTGGGTTCGCCAAGTTGTTGATCTTCTTGATCAGCTCCGTCATGTTGCTTCACCTGCTCTTGCCGCCAAAGCGCGAGATGCGCGCCAGCTTCTTCTTCGAGGAGTGGTCACGTGGGACGCCGAGTAGCACGAGGTCTTCGTCCAACCCTCTTCGATGGCGCGGTATGTCTCTTATCAGGATGCGGCTTGTGGGCATCATTCCCGGATCTGTCCATCGCAATTGTCATGATCCCCTCGGCAGCGCTGATGATTTCCCGCGTGGATAGAGTCGGTGCATGGCGCGCAGCCTTTTATATGTTTCTTGTGGGGCTCGCATTTTGGCTTCCGCTTATTCCATGGACCGCTCAGGCAACTGGAGGGAGCGTTCTACCGTGGATTGCCTTGAGTGTCGTTGAGACTGTGTTTTTCTCGTTCTGGGGTGCGATTTATAGCGGACTCATGCGTTTATCCTGGGCGCGTTTCACGCTCGGGCAGGTGGTTGTAACCGCGGTTTCTTGGGTGGGTGTCGAACAGATACGGAGTCATTTTCCTTGGTCAGGATTCCCCTGGGGCAATCTTGCTTATCCCCAGGTTGCAACGCCTCTAGGTCACTTGGCTCCCTGGGGTGGGGAAGTCCTTGTGAGCGCAGCAGTCATTGCATGCGCTGTATGTCTCCGGCGCGCATTTGAATTGACCCAGCGTGGAGGCCTGCACTGGTATTCGCGCCCGCTCGCCTTGGTTGGTGCTGTTGCGATCTTCTGCGCGCCAATCGCCATTCCTCTACATTCTTCCCAAGAAAACGGCGCACTCACAGTCGCAGCTATCCAGGGCAACATCGAGCTTCCTGCTCTCGAAACCTATGCTCAGCCCGGGAAGGTCACGGGAAACCATGCGCGTTTAACGAAAGATCTAGCTGCGTCGAAGGACCACGTCGATCTTGTCATCTGGGGGGAGTCCTCAACGGATCGCGATCCACTTTATAACCGCCTCGTCTCAGGGCTGATTGGATCCGCAGCGCAAGATGTCCAAGCACCGATCCTGGTGGGTATTACGCGTGTCCAAGACGATCGTCGCTACAACTACATGGGCGTATGGTATCCGGGTTCAGGCTTGAGCGAGTCCTATTACGGCAAGCAGATCCCGGTGCCTTTCGGTGAATACATTCCAGCGCGCTCAATCATTTCGCGTCTAGCAACTGAGGCTGCACAAGTTGATATCGATCTCGAGGCTGTGGATAACTCTTCGCGTTTCGATGTCACTGTGCAGGACGGGCGAGTGGTACCTCTAGCGATGGGAATCTGTTTTGAGGTCGCTTACGAGGATCTCCTCGGCGAAGGCGTCGCTTCCGGTGGCCAGATAATCGTTATTCCGTCAAATAATTATCATTTTGGGCTTAGTGCCGAAGGGTCACAACAGACTCAGATTGCGCGTTTTCGTGCGATCGAGTTTTCACGTTCCACGGTTCAGGCTTCAACAACTGGAAATTCGATAATTGTTCGTCCTGACGGAAGCGTTGTCGCTCAAAGCGGTAGGATGCAATCTGCGATCTTAACCGCCGAGGTACCACTGCGTTCTTCTCTAACCTGGGCTGCGCGAATAGCGCCATATTCCGCTAAAATTAGCTGGGCATCAACTGGAATTCTTCTGGTGTTGCTGTGCATGCAAACCATTCGTCGATCACAAGGGAAACGCCGCTCATGACGAACTCTGAACAGATGTATGAAACCGGCAGGGGAGTAGTGGCAGTTATCCCCACCTACTGCGAAGTGGAGTCCCTTCCCGGTTTGCTCTCACGCGTGCATGCTGTCCTTCCTGAGCTCAATGTTTTGATCGTTGATGATTCTTCGCCCGATGGCACGGGGGAGTGGGTTCGTGAACAGATGGAATCAGATTCTCGTCTTCATTTACATACGCGCCCTGCAAAGTCGGGACTCGCAACCGCTTATGTTGAAGGCCTTGGACGGGCACTTGAGATGGGGTTCGATTACCTCATTCAGATGGATGCCGATGCCTCGCACCGTCCAGAGGATCTTCCTAAGCTTCTCGTTCGCGCGGCTGGTCCAGATCATCCGGATATGGTGATCGGCTCTCGGTGGGTTCCCGGAGGAAAGACCAACGGGTGGGCGCCTTGGCGCGTGGCGCTTTCGCGTGCAGGAAATGCGTATATCAACTTCTGGCTCGGTACGAGAATCAAGGATGCGACCGCAGGCTTGCGCGTTCACAAGGCTTCTTGGTTGCGCGAAACGGCCATTCTTGACAAGGTTTCGACCGTCGGTTTCGGGTTCCAAGTCGAGATGACGACAATGGCCGAGGCGATGGGGGCAACGATTGTCGAGGTGCCTATTACCTTCGATGAACGTGAATTGGGAGAATCAAAGCTCTCGGGGTCGATCTTTGTCGAGGAGCTTGTCATGGTGACAAAGAATGGCATTAAGCGAAAGTTTTCGCGTCGCAAGAAGTAGAAATAAAAAATCTGCGCCCGTCGAAAAGGACGAGCGCAGATTATGTCAAGTCGTGCAGCTAGGGTATCAGCCCTTACGGTAGTGTCCTTCAAGACGAAGGCGTCCCTCCCGTAGGAGAGTCAGCTGTTCTTGAAGAACTTCTTCAAGCTCTTCAATTGAGCGGCGCTCAAGGAGCATGTCCCAGTGAGTACGGGCAGGCTTTGCAGGCTTTTGCTCTTCATCCTCGGTAGCTTCACCGATCAGTTCTGCCATCTGCCCACAGCGGCATTCCCACGTAGCCGGAGGCGTTGCCTCAGAGGCAAAAGGAACATCAAATTGGTGTCCGTTTGAGCATAGGTACTGAGCTGTAAAGCGATCCGCAAAGACGACTCCATCCTCGGACTCCATCGACTTCGCACCGATTTGCATTCCGCGTAGCGCGCGATCTGCCACCTTGATCCTCCCACAGTATTGATTGAATGAATAGAAGTTTAGCCGAAATCGTCACATGCGGCGAGAACGCCAGCATAAATAAAAGATACATCCGGATCCGATAATGTACATTATGTCAAGTAATGCAGAGGGGGAACGCAACACCCTGAACTTTCGATTCCCACCACTTCCCTATACGAAACTACAGCGGAAAACACAAAGGCAGGCGCAGCCTCGGCAATGGGATTAGGAAACTGAACGCCTCAGTGCACGACGGGCGGCAAGTTCATCGACCAGCACATTCTCTTCAGCGCGTTCGCTCGGGAGCTCGGCCAGCGAACCTTCCAACTCTCGCCAGACGCGACCGACTGCAATACCGAATACACCCTGACCTCCTTGGAGAAGGTCGATGACTTCATCGGTTGAAGTGCATTCATAAACCGAAGCGCCATCGCTCATGAGAGTGATGGAGGCAAGATCATCTACGCCGCGGCGATGAAGCTGTGTAACAGCCGTACGAACCTGTTGAAGAGAAACTCCTGCGTCAAGCAGTTTCTTCACAATCTTCAAGACCAGGATGTCCTTGAAGGAATAGAGGCGCTGCGAACCTGATCCACGAGCAGCTCGGACCGATGGCTGAAGCAATCCAGTGCGTGCCCAGTAATCGAGCTGACGATATGTAATTCCGACCGCAGCACAGGCAACGGGACCGCGGTAACCCACATCGTCCCCATCGCGACCTTCCAAAGGGTCACCAAAGAGCATAGGCTGACGCCCCTGCATGCCATCCAGCGGTTCTGCGCTCACGAATGCTCCTTGATACGAAAGAATGACGATCTGAGGTTAAGACTACGAACATGAAGGACGAGGGTCAATCAACAACACGGCGAGCCTTCAAGTTCAAGTTGAAGGTTACACCCCGCCGTCAGTCAATTGCGAAATCGCCACGCGCAACATTTCTTGATGTAAATGAGCGAAGCGCTCCCCTAGCTCAAGACAACGCGCATTTTGTCGCTCTCGATCGACAGCCCGATCGCGCGGAGTCTGCGACAAAACGGTTTGGTCAATAAGATCCGCACTGCGCTCGGCACCCTGACGAACTGAGCGTAATGTGCGTGCGTCTACGCCCATCGATTCAAGCTCACGAATCTGTAGCACGACCTGAACGCTACGAGCCGGAAAATAGCCGGCAATATCGGAGGAAATTAATCCCAAGGTCACATAACGCTCAATGGCACTCAAGTCACAGCCGGTCAGATCAGCAAGATCAGCGGCGGGAATCGCACGACGATTACCGACGGAGACAACCTTTCCCTCCGAGGCAACGACTTGAGCGGCTCGGCGCTGAGAGACTTCGTGGCCCGCATCAAGCGCGCGGAGCTGATCACGAATGACATCCAGAGGCGAATATGAATCTCTCTGGCTTGCCAGAACATAGCGAAGGCGTTCGATATCAGCACGGGAATACTTGCGGTACCCGGCCAAGGTTCGCGCGGGGACAACGAGGCCCTTATCTTCAAGGAATCGAACCTTTGACTGTGTGATAGCAGGAAACTCCCCTTTCAGGCGCTCGACAAGCTGCCCGATTGAGAGTTCCGGCTCACGACTGATACCGCGAGGCCACGGCTCGATCGTTTCTTCCGTGACCTTGCGCTGTGCGCGCGCGTTCATTGGACTTGCGGTGAAGGCTGGTAGGTCAGACGATACTTGCCAATCTGTACCTCGTCGCCTGCGTGCAACTCACACTGGTCGACACGCTCACGATTGACGTAGGTGCCATTCAAAGAACCCGAATCACGCACGGTATGCCCACCGTCACGAGAGAGGAACTGGCAATGCTTACGAGAAACAGTGACGTCATCCAAGAAAATGTCGGCACGCGGCGAACGACCCGCGTTAGTGACCTCTGCATCCAAGAGGAAACGCGCGCCCGAGTTCGGACCACGCTGAACAATGAGCAGCGCGGAACCCGCGGGAAGGGCGTTAACAGCATCCTGATCGCGCGCAGACAAAGGCAGAGGCGCATCCACGGCCTCGTCAACAGTGTTCAGACTGAAGACGGAAGTTGCCGTCGGGTCGAACTCCTGGCGCTGGTTTTCCATCACATACTCCAGTTCATAGGGACAATAGGCTCAGTATAGTGTGGCGGCGTCACCTTCGCGAAGGATCTATTGAACTTCTTTGGCAAATTCAGGGACCTTCGGTGTCGACGTCGAGGAAATTGTGAGGTCTTTAATCTGCGTGATCGTCACTGACGCGCCCTTGGCGCGCATCTGAGCAGCACTACCGGCTTGAATCTCGAGCGCGGTCGAAATCGTCTGCGAATCCCCAATCACTTTCCAGACATAGGGAGAAGTAATTTCCTCGCCGTCAACGCGAATCACTCCCCCATCACTCGTAAAACTCGAGGCGATAGTGATGCGATGTCCGTTGATATCCACCGCCTCAGCACCCGCATTGCGCAATTCTCCCATCGCCATCACAAAGTGCGTTGAGCTCAGCGAATGCGTTGAGTCAGCGATGACCATTTCGATTCCGGGGCCGTGCACCGCGACCTGCCCAGAGTTGATCTTCGCCTGTTCCTCAGCTTTCTTTGCTGCAGCCGCAGCTGCCTCTTCCTTTTGAGACTCGTCTTGAAGCTGGCTGACTTGAGATTCCAATCGTCCGCGTTCCACGCGCAAGTTCTGTTCTTGAACCGAAAGGTTGTCAAGGAGCTCAACCAATTGCTCTTGGCTCAGAGAACTCAGGGGATCTGTGCGTTGCGCCCGCACCTGAGTGACCAGAGCGATTCCCAAAATCAGACAGATCACGAAGAGAAGAAGGTGAGTTCCTCGGGGAACGGCCAAGATTGCCGCGCGTAAGCGCGTATGAATCGGTTGCAAAGACTCTTCAGCCTGCGTGGCATCCTCGTGTTTGACGTGCTGTCCCATTACTTAGGCCTTAAAGATCAAACGTCGAATGGACGCCGTATTCGAAAAGATTCGGATTCCCAAGACGACCACGACTGCAGTGGTCATTGCGGAACCAACCCCAAGCTGTGTCCCCAAGAAAACTAACAGGCAAGCAACGACGACGTTCCAGAAGAACGACATCACGAAGACACGATCGCGGAATGTCCCTTCAAGCCACGCACGCCCAGCCCCCAAAAGAGCATCGAGTCCGGCAACAACCGCGACTGGAAGGAAGGGCTGCAGCCACGTCGGAACAGTGGGATCAATTAAGACACCCACAACAATTCCGAAAATCAATCCAAGTACCGCTAACACCTCAGTGTTCCCCCTCAACAGCCGTACTCCAACGAGTCGACCGATTCTCTCGCGCACTCAGAGTCATTTCTTTGACTGACTGCGCATTCAGTGTAATTCCCGTCAGTGATTCCGCGCTGGAAAGATAGTCCCCCGTTGATCCTCGAACTAGAGACAGGGACAACTCGTTAGCATTCCCGATCGCCTCAATGTTGTATGGCGAAGAAATCGCCGTAACGTCGACAAGAATTGTCGAGCCCGCGGTACGGATGAACGAGCCAGGCCCGATTCGCTGCCCATTGACGCTTACGGCCTCGGCTCCGGCGCTCCACAGCGCGTTGACAACCATACGGATATCTTGATCACGGACCTGTCCCTTATCGCTTTGTCGTGAGGAAGAAGCTCCGGGAGCGTCTGTCAGCGTCACTTTTAACCCAGGGCCACGTACCTCGGTATCAGCATTCGCAAGATTAGTTGCCGCGTCGTGATGGTCAGCATCCGAGTCTTGATCATGGGAAAGCTCTTTAACCTGCCCGCGCAATTTTGAGACTTCTTCGTCGAGAGAGGAAATCTGTTGCGTCTGTTGCTGAGCATGGCTAAGCAACGATGAGTGCACTTCACTTAAGGATTGTGCGCGCAATCCCCTGATCGCAATACCACTGCCAACACCGAGCGCAATAGCAATCAGTATCGTAATGGTTTGCTTGAGCACACCAGCCCTGCCGTGTACCGGTTCATCATGGTAGGCACCGTAACCCGCGTCAAGAGGATTCTCGAGAATCGCCTTGAGTAAAGACATCGACGCGGCGGGATCTACCTGTTGCTGACTCCCCTGAGTCTCCTGTGCGTTGTCGGTACTCATTGCCACTGTTTCTGGCGCGCAAAAGCACGCTCACAATCGTCGAGTTTCTCGGTAACGAGGCGGGCAAGCGCGACGGCGGCACCCTCATTATCGGCGAGCCATTGACGACTCAAAGTAAGGAGGTGCTCGGCCTCGTCTGGACGGTCAGAATCAAGACTCATGGGAAAACCGGCGTTGATGTAGCGCAATCCCAATCCCATTGACGCACGCTCCCAGAATGACGAAAGTTCAGCGAAGAAATGATCAGTGTATTCATTGCCTTCCCACGAGGAAGCATTGAGCCCCTGCAACGATGCACTCAGGTGATGATTCGACAGCTTCAGCGACAAGACTTCCTTCCATACCGCCTCGCGAATGGACGCGTCGGGAATGGAAGAGCGCGCACGAACCCAGCGCGTCTTGTTCTCCCCCGTCGGCGACTCATCGAGCCACGCATCAAGTTGCTTTTCATCAACGAGGCCACGCGCCGCCAACGCGCAGCGGACCGCCCACGCGCTCTCCTCCCCCGCGATCAGAGGAAGCAAGTCGCCCTCTTCTCCTCGCGCAAGGGCCGCAAGCGAATCCGAATACCTTGTATCTCCACCGCCGCTCCAAATATCGACAAAGAGATGAAGAAGTGAACGCGAGCGGTCCAAGGAGGTTGCGCGCATGGCTTGCGCAAGTGCCCGGAGAATCTTGCTGTCGCATTCTCCTCTGACATGCCCTGGCAAGAAAGTGCGAGATTGAGCGATTGTCGCCAGAAGACGCTCAAAAATCGCGTCTTCCTTCTCTGCCGTCATGTGGGTCAATGCAGCATCAATATAGCGCCGGGGATCAAGTTCTCCCTCACGCACGGCAGCAAAGAGATGCGACCAAATGACCGCTCGGGTGATCGGTTCTTCGATGCGCGAAACTCGGCTCAAAGCGGTTTGAGTCGAGCGTTCATCCAAGGTGCCAATCGCGTAGGTCAGATCATCGTCATTGACAACGATGAGATGGAGCATATCGGCGCCACCCGGGACTGAAAACTCTTCGGGAACACTCAGCGAGAGATCCCTTCCCTCGATACGCACTCGATCCTTAGTGACGCATCGAGGGGCATCGCCTTGGAGTGTCCAATACGAGATATTCAGGCAGTGAGGACGCGGGAGGCCTTCCTGCACGAGGCTCAGAGATGTAACCCTTCCATCTGCATCATTGGTTGAATTCACGGAAAGCTTCGACGGCCTCGTGGTCAAAAGCCACGCATCTTTCCACGATGCAAGATCGTAACCGCTGGCTTCTTCCAACGCGGTTAACAGGTCGTCAAGATTCGTTGCACCGTTCGCGTGGCGCTGGAAGTACAGGCGAACACCTTGATAAAAAGCATCTTCGCCGACCCACGCAACGAGTTGCTTGAGTACAGAGGCGCCCTTTGCATAGGTAATGCCATCAAAATTATTCGTCGCAGCCGGGATATCAGGTATATCTGCAACGATCGGATGTGTTGTCGGGTATTGGTCTTGGGCATAGGCCCATGCTTTACGGCCAATGGCGAAGGACGCCCACTCCCCCGTGTAGACAGTTGCTTGTGCTGCCGAAGTCGTTCCTTGATTTTCAGCAAAGGACTCCTTCAACCACAGGTTGTCCCACCAAGCGGGAGTGACAAGATCACCGAACCACATGTGGCACATTTCGTGAAGAATCGTGTTTGCTCGTTTTTGTCGAAGGGCGAAAGAGGGAGTATCGCGGCTGAGATAGCTCTCCGTAAAAGTCACGCATCCTGGGTTTTCCATTGCCCCGAGGTTATATTCGGGTACAAAAATCTGGTCGTAGCTTCCCCAAGGATAGGTATATCCATAGCGTGCGTGATAGTGATCGAGGCCGGCGCGCGTAACCGCCAGGATATCGTCGCTATCCATCGCCCCAGCAAGCGCCTGCCGACACATCAGACGCAAGTCAAGACAGGCCGAGGCGCCATCTCCCGCACTGCCTTCCCAGGTTCCCCCATCAACAATGGCCCACTGACCGGCGACAACGGCCGTAATGTAGCTCGACAGTGGTGGTGTCGTTGAAAAGTCCCACCGCGTGTTTTTATCCTCCATGGCCACCATCGTCGCAACTCCATTTGAAGTAACGACCCAAGAAGATGGGGCAATCACGTGGAAGGTCCACTGGGGCTTGATGTCAGGCTGGTCAAAACACGGCCATGCCCGGTGAGCGTCTTCTGGTTCAAATTGTGTGTAGAGGTAGTAACGACCGTCTTCGGGATCACGATAGCGATGCAGCCCCTCCCCTGTTGTCGAGTATCGACACTGAGCCTCAACACAGATCGTGATTTCTTGGTCTGTTGGCAGTTCGTGGAGGTCAATCCGCTCGCCATCGTGCGTGTATGGCACTGCGATCCCATTGACGCTGACCTGCTCAACGATCCCCGCGCAATCGATGAAAAGATCGGGGGTGGCGCTTACAAGCGTCATACGCGAACATACGGGGAAAAGCGACTCATGCGTCGCTCCGCTCAGATCGAGGGACACATCAATGTGTCGCACCTTAATGGCAGCAGAGCGTTGGCGGGCATTTTCACGGGTCAGGACATACATGATGCCATTCTAGGTATTTGCCTGCCGACGTGTCGATGAAAGAGCTTTTCATGGGCCAAGAAGTTAGGCTAAACGGTATGACACAAGCCAATGAAATTCGTCCTAATAACCCCGCCATGCCTCTTAGCCAGGCACTCGAAGGCGTTGCAGACGTGGATTGGACCTTGTGCCCCGATCCCGAGCTCCCTGTTAATGGTGTGAGCGTTTCTTCCACTGATATGGAAGAGGGCTGGATTTTTATTGCAATTCCGGGCCTCGTGCAGCACGGAATTCGTTTCCTTCATTCGGCGCTCAGCTCCGGCGCCTGCGCTATCGTTACCGATCCTGAAGGGGCTTCGCGGGCCCGCGCGGACTATCCAAGTCTTCCGATCGTTGTTGTTCCCGACCCACGTCAGGCAAGTGCCCTCATCGCTGCGAATGTCTATCGCCACCCGGCCTCGTCACTGAAGACTGCTGCGGTCACTGGAACGAATGGCAAAACGACGACTACCTATCTTCTGCGCTCCATTCTTCGAGGGGGTTTTAGTGATCCAGCATTGTGCGGAACAGTTGAGATCCGGGTTGGAGATCTATTGATCAATTCCGAGAAGACCACGTCTGAGGCTCCCGAAATTGAAAGAATCCTTGCCCTTGCTAGGCAGGAAGACTGCGGTGCCGCAATTGTCGAAGTTTCCGCTCATGCGCTCAGTCTGAATCGCATCGATAACATCGTTTTCGACGTAGCAGCTTTCACGAATCTTCAGCACGATCATCTGGATTACTACGGTGACATGGAATCCTACTTCGCTGCCAAGAAGAGCCTATTCACTCCTGCCCACTCCAAGCAGGGCGTTGTGTGCGTGGACGATGAGTGGGGCCAGCGCCTCGTGCGCGAGAGCGAAGTACCTGTAACAACAGTCGCAGTTTTTTCTGACTACGAGGCCGATTGGAAGGTCGCCAAGATTACATTCGATCGCGATATTCCCGCCGTCACCTTTGATCTTGAAAAACCTCAATCGCAACTGCGCACCATTCGAATGCCAATGCTCGGTGAAGTCAATGTGCAAAACGCCGTCGTTGCTTTGGTGAGTGCAGTCCAAATGGGCACCGACTTTGATGCTGCTGTCCTGGCTCTGGAGAATGCAGAGCAGGTCCCCGGGCGTATGACTTCTGTGAATCCGGATCCGGGAAATCAACCCCTCGTCATTGTCGACTTCGCCCACACTCCCGAAGGTCTTGAGTGGACTCTCAAGTCAGTGCGTGAACTGACACGCGGCAAACTCGTCCTGGTCTTTGGAACCGATGGCGACCGTGATGCGACGAAGAGAGAGCCCCTTGCCGCAATCGCCGCGCAGCTAGCTGATGTCTTGTGGGTGACTGACGAGAACCCACGGTCAGAAGACGCTTCTTCTATTCGCCGCCAGCTTCTTTCCGGAATCCGCTCGATCCGCCCCGATCTTGAGAATGTGACTGAAGTTTTGACCTGCCGCCGCGACGCAGTTCGTGAAGCTATCCTTGCTGCCCAGGCCGGGGATATCGTTGTGATATCGGGTAAGGGAGCCGAGTGGTACCAAGAGATCCGCGGAATTAAGCATGCCTACAATGACGTTCCTGTTGCACAGGAAGTGCTCGCACAAGACATTCGCGCGCGACTCTAAGGCATTGCAACCGATAGGATAAGCCTGTGAGTGAAGAGCACATCGACATCCAAGACCCCTATGACGAAACTCAGGGGGAGCTTCGTGCACGCGCGATGCGTGACTCCCTTGAACAATTCGACCTCGACGAAGAAGACCTCGCCCTATTAGACGAGGACTTTGACTACGGTGACGAGGTTGAAGATGAGTTTGGCCTCCCGGTTCTTGCTGTCATTGGTCGGCCAAACGTCGGTAAGTCAACACTGGTCAATCGCATTATTGGAAGGCGCGAGGCCGTCGTTCAAGATACTCCCGGTGTCACTCGCGACCGCGTCTCTTATCCCGCCGAGTGGGCGGGTCGCCGTTTCACACTTGTTGACACCGGCGGCTGGGAAATCGATGTAAAAGGTATCGATCGTTCCGTTGCCCAGCAGGCAGAAGTCGCGGTTGATTGCGCTGACGCAGTCCTCTTCGTTGTCGACGCGACGGTCGGAATGACTGACACAGATGAGCGTATCGTTTCAATGCTTCGACGCAGCGGCAAGCCGGTCGTATTGGCCGCGAACAAGGTCGACTCAGCTATGCAGGAAGCCGAGGCAGCTTATCTGTGGTCCCTTGGCATGGGAGAGCCTTACGCAATCTCTGCCCTACACGGGCGAGGAACCGGTGACCTGCTCGATGCAGTCATGGCTGTTCTTCCTACAGAGTCCGCTGTCGCTTCAGCTCTTCCTGAAGGCGGTCCCCGTCGCGTTGCGCTCATCGGACGCCCGAATGTCGGTAAATCATCATTACTCAATGCCTTGGCTGGCGCTGAACGCGTTGTTGTGAATGAACTGGCAGGAACGACTCGCGACCCCGTTGACGAACTCATTGAGCTCGACGGTGAGAAATGGTGGTTTGTTGACACCGCTGGCATCCGTCGCAAGATGCATCGAACGACCGGCGCTGACTACTATGCATCGATCCGTACCCAGGCAGCTTTGGAGAAGGCAGAGCTTGCGTTGATTCTTTTCGATGCTTCAGAGCCGCTGACGGAGCAAGACATTCGAGTCGTGCAGCAGGCAGTTGATGCTGGCCGTGCGGTCGTTATCGTCAATAACAAGTGGGACTTGGTCGATGAAGAGCGTCAAGCCCAACTGAAGGCCGAGTTAGAACGCGAGCTTGTGCAAGTCGCTTGGGCCCCGCGCATTAACCTTTCAGCAAAGACAACGTGGCACATCAACCGCCTCACGCGCGCCATGGATACGGCTCTCGAGAGCTGGGAAACACGCATTCCAACTGGTCGCTTGAATGCCTTCCTCGGCGAACTGGTTGCAGCGCATCCGCACCCTCTTCGCGGTGGGAAGCAGCCTCGCATCCTCTTCGCGACTCAGGTATCAAACATGCCTCCACGTTTCGTCATCTTCACGACTGGATTCTTAGATCCCGGATATCGCCGATTCATCGAACGTCGTCTGAGAGAAGACTTTGGCTTCGAAGGATCGCCGATTCAGATCTCGGTACGTGTGCGCGAGCGTCGTCGTCGTTAGTCTGATGGACATGAGTAGTGGTGTGGCCTCCCATCGGGGAGGCCACACCACTAGTATTAACGGCACTCAAACCATCAGTGCTCAGTCATCAGTTTCTTTCGAAAGCTCGATTTTATACCGGAAGATTGTGCTCAAGTACGTTCCCGTGCGCCGATTGAGAGATGCTGTCGCATCGATGAGGGGCGTCATCGATCCAGCCCTTCGCGAATTCAGATCTTTCAGAATAGGCATCGCATAGTATGCGTTCTTCTTGTTCTCCAGATCCATGAACCACTTGCCACCGAGATGATGACGATAGGTCTCGCCGATGTACACAGTGAGTAGATCGTGCATCCGCGGATCGTTAATGAGGTCTTGAGGCGATGAGTAATGCGCAAGCATCCACTCTTCAAGGGCATCAATAGACTCGACTGAGAAGTCAAGATTCAGACCGTTTTCCTTTGCGAATGTATCGGTCATGTAGTCCAGCTTGTCAGAAATGAAGAAAATCCATTCCTGAAAGTCTTCTTGCGTGTACGCCATCATTGCCTCATCTACGCCGCCGGGGCAGAATTATGAGGCGATTCTACCGCCCTCAAAGTATTGAACTCTACTACCTCCGGACCAGAATTCATCACTGGTGGGATAGCCGTAGCCTCCGCGTTCGTATCCACTGCGACCGTAGGCCTCGAAGATGTGTCCACGTACAAAGTGCGAACCGGTAGTAGGTGACCAGTAGGCGGTTCCCTTGTCGAAGAGTTGAAATACTCCTTTACCGGAGGTTGTCTCAGCACTCCTTGTAACGCCCAATACTTTCGCGCCTCCGAGGTCTCGGTAGGCGTTTGCAATGCCGGTGCCGTAACGCAAGACGTAGGTTCCTGAATCCGAAGACCAGGTAATTACTCCACCTTCGAATTCTTGCGCGCGTCCGGATCCCGCGGAGTATTCGTCGCTCAGCGGGTAACCAAGGAATCCTCGCTCGTATCCGGATGCACCATAGGCACCAAAGATTCCATTACGCACGAAGTGCGTTCCTCCCTCGGCGGTCCAATACGCAGTTCCATACTCGAACACCTGGAAGACGCCTTTCCCGGAAGGCGTTTCAGCCGTAGTTGGCAGGCCAACGACTTGTGCCCCTCCGAGGTCTCGGTAGGCGTTTGCAATCCCGGTGCCGTAGCGCAGAACGTACGTACCGGAGTTCGAGGTGCTGATCACTCCAGCTTCGAATTCTTGCGCGCGCCCCGAGGCAACTGCGTATTCATCGCTGGTGGGGTATCCCAAACTTCCGCGTTCATACCCAGTCGAACCGTACTTGTCGAAAATACGACCGCGCACGAAATGCGTGCCGTTCTCTGCCTTCCAGTAGGCGGTCCCCTTCTCGAAGACTTGGAAAACACCGCTACCAGAACGAGTCTCATTGGACGTCGCAGCACCCAGTACCTTCGCGCCACCTAATTCTCTAAAAGCATTAGCAATGCCAGTGCCATAGCGAAGCGTATGGCTACCGGAATTTTGGGTCCACGTGATTGTTCCACCTTGGAATTCTTGCGCGCGTCCAGAGCCCGCAGAGTATTCGTTGCTTGTTGGGAACTTTAAGACGCCTCGCTCATAGCGCTGGTTACCGTATTCGACGAAAATCTTCCCGCCAACAAAGTGCGCATCGGTCTGCGCAGTCCAGTACGCGGTCCCGCGATCGAAGAGTTGGTAGACACCAGGAGCACTTGCTTCCTCATTTGATTTGGGATTGCCCATGAGCGACTTGTTGTCATTCCATAGTCCCCAGATCGCGCCCTTCACGGTGTAGGAATCCGGACGATTATTCGCCGAGGCCGAGGCCGATCGGGAATCCTGCGCACCATTCTGTGCAATTTGACGAATTGTTGGAAGCTTCGAGTATCCGGCATCTCCCGGGCAACTCGTCGGGTAAGTGTCTCGGTGGCCGGAGATACGGGCAAGATTGATGTAGGTGCCGGCCCGATATTTAGGGTTGGATCCCTTGGGCCTAAAGCCTGCAGATTCGGACATATTTGTCACTCCTGCACGCCTGAGCTGCCACCCTGCAAGAGCACCGACAGTATTAAGGGTTGCCTGAGACGGCGCCTCGGATTGATAGGTTCCCATCATCGAGATCCCCATCGTCCCGGAGTTAAAGCCCTGATCGTGAGCACCAGCGACCATCTTGCCGGCCGGTGAGGAGAGTGTCCCTTTTCGTCCCTCGAAGGCGCGTCCCCACTTATCGACGAGGAAGTTATACCCGATGTCTCCCCAATCCAAGGTGACCGCATGATAGTGATAGATTCCGCGAACAATCGATGCTGATTGGTCCATTGTGTAGTTGTTCGTCCCTGCGGTGTGGTGAACAACAACATGGCTTGCCGTGAAGTACTCCGGATCCCAGTCAAGGTAGGACTCATCTGCTCCCCAACCGCTCCTGCTGGTTACAGCGACCGGCAGCCCATTTGGCTGAACAGTTGCGGGGAAAGCGCGAGCAAGTTTCGTTCCGTTAAGCCCACGAGCCTGACCGGAACCTACGCCGGAGGTGATCACGCCAGAGCGTGCATTATCAGTCTCGACTGCCTCTTGATCGACATCGGTGTTCTGGGCAGAAAATTCTGCCTCTTCCCCTTCGCCACTTTGAGCAGCGGGAGAAGACTCGATCTGAGAGGCAAAGCTCGGCGAGTTCTCTTGAACAGAGTCTTGGTTGAGATCGGTATTCGCGGCCGCGACCGAGTCAAGATCATTCTCGCTCAAAACGGTTTCGCCTTGAGGATTTTCGGGAACCATTGCGACTTCGAGGTCCGAGGGAAGGTCAGATTCCTTTCCAGTGACGCGAACCTGAATCGCGTCGGCACCGGCGGTCACAAAGGGATCAGTTCCTCCGCGAACATTATGTCCGTCAACGCGGTCTTTACCTGCGCCACCATCGCCATCAGTGAGGTACCACTGGCTCCATTCGCCCCGCTCGCGTACGCGGATGTAAATCTGGGTGCCTGAGGCAAGGCTGTCTTTCCCACTCCATGACAAACCTGTGACCAAAAATGGATCAACGCTCAAGGGCTGCGTCAAAATCGCGGCATCTTGGCTTGGATCGAAGCTGCTTGTCCCCTGGCCTTGCAAAGTTGCGCGAGAAATCCGCGTTAGCGCGTGTCCACTTCCGATGTTGACCGTCTCGAGGCCGGCTTGCGCAAGCTGCGTGGGTTCGCCTTGCGCGCGGGTCAAAATGATCTTTTGGACCGGACGTTCCTGCCCAGACGAGGCCGCGGCCTGACTTGCCGCTTGCGCGCTACTTTGGGGGGCTGCAGTAGCTGCCGCTTGTGGAACTACCAAGCTTGCGAAGGCAATGCCCGCCGCAAGAGAAACTAATCGCATCGAAAAACTCCGTCAGTGATGATGGTTTGTCACTTTCGTAACACTATACACATCTGTCACACGAACAACAGCAATTAGTGGAAGGCCTCACACGATGCGAGCAGGAATTTATGTGGAAATCAGATTCTCGTCATTCGCATCGCTCCTGCAGACCCGAGCAGGAGTAAGCCGAGGAGAATATAGGGCAGAATTCCCCTTCCACCGGTATAGGGCAAGTGGCCCACTTCAAGATCAAACACCTGAATAGCGGGGTGTTGTGTAGTAAGACCATCACAAGACGAAATGAGCGTGACTGTCTTAGCTCGCTGCGCGACTGGGGCGAGAAGCTTGCGTCAGCGCGCCGGTCGTAGGTGCAGGATCGGCATCGTCGGCCGCTGCAATATCCCTAGCGCGCGAAGGTAGAGCACATGAGAAGTAAACCCCATAAACAAAAATCAGGACCGATGACTCGGTCCTGATCACTGTCGGGCTGGCGGGATTTGAACCCACGACCCCTTGACCCCCAGTCAAGTGCGC
>CALLSD010000029.1 GCA_938014245.1 uncultured Actinomyces sp. | reverse complement strand
CAAGGACCTCGACCTCTACCCGCAACCCCCGACCAACACCCGCTCACCCACACTCAACTTGGAAGAGCCCTGCGGATCCTGCTCGTGAAAGCGTGCAGATTGCGCGCCTTCGCTCGCTGGCTACAGAGTCTGGTTTGGATCCTGATTTTGCCGAGAAATTCTTGAACTTCATGGTGCGCGAAGTGATTCGTCACCACGAGGATATTAAGGCCGCCTATGATCAGGCGGAAGGTGTGCCTGAATCACATTAATGGAATTGATTCTCGATAACTTCTGGGTATAGAATGTTATCAAGTCGTTATCAAAAGATATCGAATTGTTATAAATTCTCCCAGGAGATTCGATGAAGAATCGCTCGTCACGCACCCTCGTAGTCGGCGCACTCACGCTGGTCTTTGCGCTTAGCGCTTGCTCGCAGGGAACGTCATCCTCATCGTCAGCATCGGCACGGTCAAAAGCCACCACTTCGAAGAGCGCAGCCCAGGCCTCGGGATCAAAAGACCCCAACATCGCCTTCGGACAGTGCATGCGAAACAAGGGCTTCGACGTGCCCGATACGGGTCTGACTCCCGATCAATTCGCCAACGCCACCGACGCCTTCAATTCCGCTGTCAATGCGTGTATGGAAGAGGTTTCCTCACTCGTTGGAGAAGAGAACGACCTGACAAACGATCCGCACGCACGTGAGCTTTTAACAAAGGGGACTCAATGCCTGCGCGACCTGGGCTATGACGTTCCTGATCCGGGACAAAATGGCGTCGTCGACGTTCGGAATGTCCCCTCTGAAGCAGTCAATAAATGCTTCGGAAGCGTCGGAGGCAACAAGTGACCACTCGTGAACGCAGCACATACCGTCGTATAGGTGCGCTGGCTGCATCAATGGGGATGATCGTCTGCTCTCTTGCAGCGTGCTCAAGCAACAGCGCAGAATCAAATGACGCCAAGGAATTTAGCGGTGCAAGCGCGGAGATTACTCGCGGAGACCTTGTCGGTGAGACAACCGTCCAAGGAACCTTGCACTACGCCGACTCCTACACTCAGAAATCGAGCTTCGATGGTGTCATCACAGCTCTTCCAACTCCCGGTTCTACCCTCAAACAGGGGGAGAAGATCTACACGGTGGGCGGCGAAAGCAGCTATCTTCTCCACGGTTCTACCCCCGCATGGCGCAGCTTCGAAGCGGGGATGAGCAACGGAGAAGACATCCACCAACTCGAAGAGGCACTGTCTCAACTTGGCTATTTTGACGGGCAAGCGGATACCCATTTTGACTGGCGCACCCAGGCTGCCATCAACAAATGGCAAAAAGAACGGGGGCTGAGCCAAGACGGTACGCTTCCGCTTGGGCGTGTGCTTTTTGCTCCCGAAGACTTGCGTATCGGTAGTCTCAAAGCCCGCGTCGGCGACGCTGTTTCCCAAGGGGGCGATCTCTTCTCGGCCTCGTCCTCCAGGCAGATCATTTCCGCAAACCTCAAGCTCTCCGACCAATCTCTGGGAGTCGTCGGTACCAAGGTGACCATCCGGCTCCCCGGCGCGCAAACAACGAAGGGCACCATCTCGTCCGTCGAGCCTCCCAAGGAGAAAGCAGGCGCTGAAGGGGCAAGCGATTCACAGGCGACCAAGGATCGCATCATCCCCATCACAGTCACTCCCGATGACTCCGCTGCGACAGAGAAACTTCAAGAGGCCTCGGTTTCACTGGGTATTACCTCCCAGACGAAAACGAATGTTCTTTCAGTGCCTCTGGGAGCCCTCGTGGCGATCACTCCCGACCAATTCGGTGTGGAGCTCGTTGGTGAAGATGGGAAAGTCACGCGAGTTCCGGTGCAAACCGGCCTCTTTGCTGGAGACAGGGTGGAGATCTCCTCCGATGATCTCCACGAGGGACAACTTGTGGCGGTGCCGAACCGATGAGTCCGCTACTTGAACTTCGCGAGGTTCGTCGCAGCTACGGTTCTCCGCCCGTTACTGCCTGCGATGGAGTGAGTTTGAGTGTTGACCAAGGAGAATTCGTTGCCATCGTCGGTCCATCTGGATCTGGGAAGTCAACTCTCCTCAACCTGATTGGCACTCTGGATCGCCCGGATTCGGGGGCGGTCATCATCGAAGGAATGGACGTCAGCGCTCTAGGTGATGCAGAACTGTCCGGGGTGCGTGCATCCCTTATCGGCTTTGTCTTCCAGCAATTCCACCTCTCGCCGGGAGTTACTGCCTTGGACAATGTCGCCGACGGACTGCTCTACCGGGGTGTCCCGCGCGCGAAACGGCGTGAGAAAGCGCGAGAAGCTCTTGAAAAGGTCGGGCTCGGACACCGAATCGAGCACCGTCCGCACCAAATGTCCGGAGGTGAGCGCCAACGCGTGGCTATCGCTCGTGCATTGGTCGGATCACCGGCGCTGCTCCTTGCTGACGAACCCACTGGTAACCTCGACTCGCGCTCAGGAGAAGCAATCGTTTCACTCCTGCGCGAACTCAATGATTCGGGGACGACGATCATCGTCATCACACATGACAACGATCTCGCGGCCTCACTTCCGCGCCAAGTCATGATCCGCGATGGGAAAGTGGTTTCTGACTCCGCAAGCGAGGTGAGCCAATGAGCCTCGATAGGGAAACAATCACCCACGCCTCGTGCCTGCGTGGCAGTGACGTCGCGCGCTTGGGAGTGAGCGGCCTTCGCGCGAGGCCAATGCGCGCAATCCTTTCGGCCTTGGGGATCGCGATTGGTATCGCCGCCATGGTCGGCGTTGTCGGGGTGTCTGCCTCGTCCCAGGCGCGTCTTCATGAACAGCTCCAAGCGCTGGGAACCAATATGCTTACGGCTCGCTCAGGTGCTGATCTTTCCGGCGCAAACCTGATCCTTCCCGAAGACTCAGTGGGGCGCATGCGGATGATTCCGGGAGTAACCGATGCCTCCTCGACGTCGACCTTGTCGGGAGTTTCGGTGTACCGCTCGCGTTTGATTGATCCAAATGCGACGGGTGGCATTTTGACGATGGCTGCGCCAACGAATCTCCTGGACGTTGTTTCGGCGAAAGTCGCGCGTGGAACGTGGCTGAATGATGCAACATCACGGTATCCGGGTGTCGTATTGGGATCGAAAGCTGCGGATCTTTTGGGGATTGCCACTCCGGGAACCCAAGTGTGGCTGGGGAATACCTCCTTTACCGTGCTCGGCATCCTTGAACCCTCACCCCTTGCCGAAGAACTCGATAACGCAGCTCTTATCGGAATCCCGGTGGCTTCTCAGCTTTTCGGGGCAGGACAAGCACCAACGACGATTTATGAACGCTCTTTGGATTCTGAGGTCGAAAACGTTCGAGAACTCATTGGTCCAACCCTGGCTCCTCAGGGAGCAACCGGTCTGAAAGTTTCACGTCCATCGGATGCACTGGCTGCAAAGAACGCAGCCGATCAGACTCTGACAACCCTTCTGGCAGGCGTTGGCTCTATCGCACTGCTGGTCGGCGGGATCGGAGTCGCAAATACGATGATCATCTCCGTCCTTGAACGTCGCCGTGAAATCGGACTGAGGCGTTCCCTGGGAGCCAAACGGGGACATATCTGCATGCAATTCCTTGCCGAGGCTCTGCTCCTCTCCTTCCTTGGCGGATGCGTGGGATGTGTTATTGGCGCGGCGGTCACATGGGGAATGTGTCTCGCATACGGATGGCCCGTCACTATCGCGTGGTACGTTATCGCCGCTGGCCTCGGGGCTCCATTGGTCATTGGAGCAATTGCAGGTCTCTACCCGGCCCTGCGGGCGGCACATACGCCGCCAACTGCTGCATTGGCCTCGCAATAAAAGAAAACCCGGTGCATCGTCGTGGTGAGCGATGTACCGGGTTTTCTTTGCAACTAGTCTTGCTTAGCCGTTTTGAACGGGACCTCCGTAGATGTCGTCAATAACGTCGGCGTAGCGCTCAAGCACAGCCTTTCGCTTGACCTTGAGTGAAGGTGTCAGCAACCCATTGGCTTCCGTGAAGTCGGTGGTTAACACGCGAATCTTTCGGATCGATTCTGCTCGTGAGACATGCTCATTTGCGCGGTCGACTGCACGCTCCAAAGCTGAGAGGACCTCGATATTGGTCGCGGCCTCGCCAATCGACATCGGTGGTAGACCGTGGTTTTTCAGCCACAGTTGCAGCATCTCTGCATCCAAAGTGATCAGCGCGGAGATGAAGGGACGCTTATCGCCAACGACGACGACCTGCGAGATCAGGGGATGGCCACGCAAGGGGTCTTCCAAGGAAGCAGGTGCAACGTTCTTTCCGCCCGCGGTGACAATAATGTCCTTTGCGCGACCGGTAATGCGGACGTATCCGTCGCGGTCAAGAGAACCCAAGTCTCCGGTCTTGAACCAGCCGTCTTCGGTGAATGACGCGGCAGTGGCCTCTGGGTTGTTGTGATAGCCGCGGAAGACCGAGGGGCCTTGAATGAGAATCTCGCCTTCGTCGGAGATCCTCACCGACAGGGGAGGAAGAGGTGGGCCAACGGTTCCGATCTTGGACAATCGGGGAGTGTTAACCGAGAGCGGGCCGACCGTTTCGGTCAAGCCATAACCTTCGAGAACGGGGAGTCCAAGCCCCGTGTAGAAATGTGCCAGCCTGGTCGAAAGGGGCGCACCACCTGAAATGATGAAGCGCGCGTTTCCGCCAACCAACTGAATGATCTTCGAGTAAACCAAGTGCGACGCTGCAGCGTGCTGCATCTTCAAACGCCTTGAGGGGCCTTCAGGGGTTTCAAGTGCCTGAGAGTACTGAACCGCCACATTGGCTGCCCAACGGAAGATCTTCTGCTTGCCACCACGGCCGGCCTTCGCGTCGGCTGAGTTGTAGATCTTCTCAAGTACTCGAGGGACCACCAAGAGGTATGAGGGCTTGAAGGTCGCAAGATCAGGAAGGAGATTCTTGGTATCGGGAGTGTGCCCTAAAATCCCTTCGCCACTGAGTTGGAAGACCTGAAGGAAACGCGCGAATACGTGGGCAAGGGGGAGGAAAAGCAAGAGACGTGAGTCTTTGCCCATCGCAACCTCAGGCATCCACGCGTGGGCGTTGAGCGCGAGCTCCGTGAAATTCCCATGCGTGATTTCTGTGCCCTTGGGGCGTCCGGTTGTCCCCGATGTATAGACGATTGTTGCCAGATCATCGGTTGTCAGTGCTTGAGTGCGCTGAGCAACCATTGTGCGCGGGATCGTGACCCCCGCATCACGGATGGTCTGCATTGCCTCGGCATCAAGGGAAAGCAGAGTAACGTCACTGCGTCCGAGGTGGCGGCACGCTGACTCAGCGAGCTCGCGTTGAGTGACTGTTTCGGTGATCACTGCCCGAACGTTTGCGTCTTGAATGATGTATTCAATCTGCTCGCCTGAGGAAGTTTCGTAGATCGGCACTGGAAGGAGCCCTGCGCACCACGAGGCGTAATCCAGAAGCGTCCATTCGTAGCGGGTGCGCGACATGATCGCGAGCGCATCGCCCTGTTCGAGGCCTAGCCCGATGAGTCCCGCTGCCGTTGCCTGAACGTCTTCGTAGAATTCTGCAGCGGTCATATTCTGCCAGGTATCGCCCATTTCGAGTTTGCGGGCAATCAGGGGGCGGCGCGCCGAACGCTGAACGCGGCGCGCAAGAAGATGGGGGATCGTCGTGTTCTCGTCGATGCGCACCAAAGTAGGTGCATGCCACTCAAGGGCCTGAGTTTCGCCATCAATTTCAAGCGATTCTCCGGACTCGGGGGAGGAAGCGGAAACCGAGGTTTCGTCAGCGGACAAGGCTAACAGGTCAGGATCTTCGTCAGACATGGTTTTAGTTTACGTGTCGAGAGGCGCGCGGGTGGCGATCTTGCCAGCGAGATCCCCATGATGAGAGGTGTCCGGCGTTAATTGCGCGCCCCTGTTGCGCCGCAATTTCCTTCACGAGGCTCTGCTGGGTCACCCATCCCAGGAAGTTGGGGGTGGGGGAGTCCTCGTCGATGACCGCGAGTGCCCAGGGATTATCAGGAGCACTCAGGCGAGCAAGGACGTGGGAAGGAAGAGCCGACGGGGAGATCGAGGAGGACTCATCCAGAGCAAGAGAGCTGATCTGAGTATGTGGGGGAAGACCTCGAGAAAGATAGGAAGTGAGCTCACTCAAAGTGAGCATTCCTAGATATCGAGGCGCTTCTTGGTAACGGTCTTTCGCTGCGATAACGGGAAGGCAGGGCACTGGTGTTGATTGGAAACACTCTTGTGCCTGAATCAGCGTCATGTCCTCGCTCAACATGCGGCTGGGCGTGGTCATGAGCTGGCGAGCACTTCGACGACCAAGCAAGGTGTCGTCGACGGGTTCGTGGAGGATATCGCCTCGGCGGCGGAGCTTTTCCGTGTAAATCGTTGAGCGAGTGAAGAACCGCGAAACAAAGGTTGCGATGATGACGGCCAACATCATGGGCATGATCAGGGAATATTGTCCGGTCATTTCAACGATGATGAGGACCGCTGTCATGGGGGCGCGTGCAGCACCGGCAAAGGCGGCTCCCATTCCGATGACGCCGAAGATCGCGCTTTGTGAGGCGGCCCAAGGATCGACAAGCTGACCGAAAATCATTCCGGTCATTGCGCCCATGAACAAGGTTGGAGCAAAGACTCCGCCCGACCCGCCGATGCCGATGGTGTAGGAGGTGTAGAGGATCCGACCGAGGAGCAAAAGAGCGAGGAAGGGAATCGAGTAGGAGCCAAAGATCGCCGAAATTTCGATTGGGTAACCCGAGCCGTACATGTAGGGGAAGCAGATGAGAGCTCCGCCAAGGGCAATGCTCAAAACCGCCGGTCGAGACCAATTTGGGAGTGGAATTCGAGCCCAGAAGGCATCGATCCAGTCTTCGCTGAGGTAGAGGAACTTCGAGAAGGCAAGGCCAACAAGTCCCGCAATGATTCCGAGGATCGCAACCCATCCGATATCGGGGAGGGACTGCAAGGGGAAAGTTCCGCCCAAATCAATGAGGGGATGATCTCCACTTGCTGCGCGTGCAACCAGGGAAGAGAGGACAGAAGAAACGACGACGTAGCCAAAGGCCTCGGCAGTGAAACGCGTCAAGATCACTTCAAGAGCGAAGAAAGCGCCAGCAAGGGGAGCATGGAAAGTCGCTGCGATTCCCGCAGCGCTTCCGCAGGCAGCCAGCATGATCACGCGTTCTTTGGGTAGGCGGAGCGAAGCTGCGAATGAAGATCCTAGTGAGGCACCAACTTGAACGATTGGGCCTTCGCGACCCGCTGATCCTCCGCCGCCGATGGTGAGGGCAGAAGAAATAAGTTTGACGACAGCGACTTTGGAAGGGATATATCCGCCTTTTTGCTGGACTGCGAGCATGACTTCGGGGATTCCGTGTCCCTTCGCAGAAGGTGCGAAGTGGGAAATGAGGGGCCCGTAGATTAGCGCAGAGATCACAGGGGCGAAGAGAAGGAAGACCCATGCTGGGATGGGGAGGTGGCCATGAGAGCTGCCAATGTGCTGCGTGTAGTCCCAGTAACCTGTCGTTACCCAGGTCCATGCGCCGATCATGGCGTTGAAAAGGACGGCTGCGGCACCAACGATTGCTCCCACAATCGCTGCGACAACGGCGAGTAGCGATCGGTGGGCTGCGCAGACATGCCCGATGCGTGTCATGCGTCCGGGTTGAGGAGAGTCCTTCTTTTCACTCACCCAAATATGGTAGTCCCGGCCGCTTGCACTTCAGTGGGACTTGAAACACCCGAGCTCGTGATGGACATCACAAGGAAAAATGGGGTATTCGAGTCCCACTTGGGACTGCTGACACCGCGAAGATCAGGGGAGAGGCAATAGGCTTAAGGGGTAACGATCATCAGATCGTCGCGGCGCTGCGCGTCGCACGAAATAACTGAAGGAGTGCCCAATCATGGCAGAACCTCGTATTGTCACCGTCACCGGTGCAGCCGGAAACATCGGTTACGCCCTTCTTTTCCGCATCGCCTCGGGAGCTGTCTTCGGACCCGATACCCCCGTCAAGCTCAACCTGCTTGAGATCCCCCAGGGCGTGAAGGCTGCTGAAGGCACCGCAATGGAGCTGGATGACTGCGCATTCCCGCTGCTCGCCGGTGTCGATATCTTCGATGACGCCACTGCAGCATTCCAGGGAACCAATGCCGCATTCCTCGTGGGTGCAATGCCCCGTCGTGCAGGCATGGAGCGTGCCGATCTGCTCGAGGCGAACGCCGGTATCTTCGGTCCTCAAGGCAAGGCCATCAACGACGGCGCAGCTGAAGACGTGCGCGTCCTGGTCGTTGGCAACCCTGCCAACACCAACGCCACCATCGCTGCTCACGCAGCAGGCGACGTTCCCGCATCGCGCTTCACCGCCATGATGCGTCTGGATCACAACCGTGCGGTGTCGCAGCTGGCACACAAGACCGGCGCTGCTGTGGCCGACGTCAAGAACCTGGTTGTTTGGGGTAACCACTCCGCTGACCAGTACCCCGATGTCTCCTACGCGACCGTTGGTGGACAGGCTGCTTCCGGACTTGTTGACGAGGCCTGGCTCTCGGATTACTTCCGTCCGACCGTTGCCAAGCGTGGCGCTGCCATCATCGAGGCTCGCGGCGCATCCTCGGCCGCCTCCGCAGCAAACGCTGCAATCGACCACATGCGCGACTGGGTTCTGGGAACCCCGGCAGGTGAGTTCACCACCGCCGCCATCATGACTGATGGAGAGCACTATGGTGTTCCCGCCGGCCTGTGCTTCGGCTTGCCCGTCACCTCTGATGGTGGCGAGTGGCAGGTTGTCGAAGGCCTGGAGGTTTCTGAGGCAACTCGCGCTGGCATCGATCACAACATTGCTGCTCTCCAGGACGAATACAACACCGTCAAGGAGCTCGGCTTCATTAAGTGAATCTCGCCGAAACTTACGGTTTGACTAAGAGTCGGTTCGCCTGAGTTTCTTGGTCTAGCTGTTTGAGGGGCGCCGCATTGCGGCGCCCCTTTTTATCTATTCACGTGCTGCTTTCATGCCTCATTTCTCTGGCGCATAACGCGTAGCCGCGCTGGGGTTGAGCCTGCTTTCGGCCTCGAGGCCAGAGCCTCCCAAGCCACGCACCCGCAGAAGAAAAGTCCAGAAGCCAAGGCAATGCACCCACCCGAGGACAGTTCGGCAATAAGAGAAATCCCGAAACCACAGGCCGAGATCGCAAGAGCAGCGAACACTGAAGCGACCATCAAGACCCCGGGGCGGGAAATGAAGCGCATTAAACCGGCGCTTGGTGCAACCAGCAAAGCCAGTGGAAGCAAAGTTCCTACCGCGGGAATCATCACGATGACACAAACCGTGATAAGAGCGGAAATAAGCGCGTCGGTTAACGCAAAGGCGCTGGGGGAAGAGCGGAAAGCTGCTCGGTAGCCCTGTACGTCGAAAGACAAGAAAAGAATATGGCGTCCGCGTAGCCCGAGAAGACAGAGTGCTCCAAGCGTTGCTGCGCCGGCCAATGCAATATCCATCGGAGTCACGGTCATGATTGACCCCGTGAGGAAGCTCGAAATCTGCAGGGGCAAGGGGGCAAACCACTTTGAAAGGAAATAGCCCAAGGCAAAACTGAAGGTCAAGACGACCCCGGCAGCGGCTCCGCTCGAGACTCCTGGGATTCGCGCCAGAGCACTCATCAACGCAGAAAGCGGCAAACACAAACCCAGAGCGCCCAAGAAAACACAGAGGGCAAGAATGCTGTGATCCCTGGTGAAGGCGGATGCACACACGACACCGATCACCGCACCCGGAAAGGCTCCGTGTGTGATCGACTCAGCAAAGAACACGCGCCCGCGCAGGACAGTCATTGTCCCAACGATTCCGGAGAGAATTCCTAGCAGCGCCAGTTCTAACAGAGGAAGGAGAAGGATCGCTAGCATGTCCGAACTCGCTTTCGTGCTCTGTACAGTCCGACGATGAGTGCGCATAGAGCCACTTGGGTCAGAGCAACCGAGGCTTGGGGTGAAGTAGGACGGGAAAGGGGAATCAGAAGAGTTGCTATCCCCAGCGCTCCACCCGCGCAGGAAAGAAGTACCGAATAGGCCAGCATCTGCCTCGGCGATGAGGAAAGAAGTCGGGCGGCGAGTGCGGGGACAATGAGGTATCCCACGACTAAAAGAACACCAATTGCCGAGGCCCCCGCAACGACGATTGCGCACATCGAGGCGTTGAGGCAGACATCGCACAGCGTCGTGGGTACTCGCGCGGCACCAGCTCCCGCACTGTCAAATGCGCACATGAGCTGAGCACGCCACGAAAGAACGACTAGGACGCAAGCGAAAAGACAAAACACGAGGGAAATCACCATGCGCTGGGGAGTAACCTCCAGAAGGCGGCCAAACATCAACGCCTCCATTTGGCCCGACATATCGCCCTTCTTGAGGGAAATGATGACGCCGAGCGCGAAGAAGGAGGTCAGGACAACTGCCGCAGCGGCCTCGTGCGCGCGGTGCCGCATCGCCCAGGTCAATGCGGCAGCAACGAATATCGCGCAGATTCCCCCGCCCGCGGGGATCCAATCGATACCGCCGAAAACCGCGCCAACGACGATCCCCGGGAAGATCGAGTGGACCGAGGCCTCGGCGCCGAATTGCCAGTTGCGTAGATTGACCAGGGTTCCAACCGCGCCCGATGCAATCCCGAAGAGAACAAGGAAGAACAGAGGACGGAGGAAAAAGGGAGAGAGCCACAGGGGCTGAGCGCTTACGATCGCGCTAAACATTGTTAATCCCGCCGAAAGCTTCATTGATGATTTCCGGACGGAAAACTTGAGAGGTCGGCCCGTAGGCAACTTGGCGTCCAGCCACGATGAGGCTCTCATCGCACACTTCGGTTGCGACCCGATAGTCATGGGTTGAAATCATGAATGCGGTTCCCTGTGCTTTCGCTTGGTTGATGAGCGAGAGAAGAGCTTCGCGGTTGGGCTCATCCAAACCGTTGAAAGGTTCGTCAAGCAATACCATGCGAGGCTTGGCGACCAAGGCGCGCGCGACCAGAACGCGCTGGCGTTGGCCGCCGGAAAGGGTCCCAAAGCGCTCGCGGGCACGCTCGACTAAGCCAATCTGTTCTAATGCTGCACTGACCGCTTCTTTCTGTTCGCGACTGAGTGGACGGAGAAGCTTTGTCTTGGGGTACATTCCCATTTCGACGACCTGACGAACGTTGATTGGGAAACTCAAGTCGATATCACTGTTTTGCGGGACGTAGCCGAGGAAATCCAGCGGGCAGCTCACTTCTCCGGAGATGACTTGGGCGCTTCCCAAGAGCGCTCGCATGAGCGTTGTCTTTCCCGATCCATTTGGGCCGATCAAAGCGAGGGCATGCCCGGGGCTGAGCGAGAGGGTGATTCCCGTCAGAACCGGTGTCTGGGAGTAGCCGATGCTGGCATTTTTGGCTGAGAAGACAGTGGCGCCAGCATCGCTGCCCTCGTCAGGCTCCGAAAACATATGAGCGTCTGCGTTCATCATGCTCGCCTAATGCGCGAGTTGCTCGGGCAGGGGAGCAAGCGTTCCGTCCCAGGCTTTTGTCATGGTTGTGACGTTATGGATGATCGAGCCGATGTAGGTTTCTCCTTCGCTTCCCACGGGGCCAAGTGAATCCCCGTAGAGTGCGTCGTCGCCGATGATGGCCTTGACTCCAGCGGCGCGCGCAATCGTTTCAATCGACTTTGAGTTATTGGAGTTCTCAGCGAAAATCGCGCTCGCTCCGGATTTCTTCACTTCCTCGGTTGCCTGTGCGATGTGCTCAGCGGTTGCATCCTGCTGTTCGTTGAAATCAGACAGTGCAGCACCGATAAAACGAATGTCGTAGCGTTTCGACAAGTATCCGAAGGCATCGTGGGAGCTAAAGAGGACGCGCTTATCAGCGGGAACGCTGTCAAAGCTGGCCTTCGCCCACGCATCGAGGGAATCGATACGCTTTGCGTATTCTTCGGTTGCCGTGCTGTATGCCTCGGCGTGATCGGGGTCCGCCGCTGAGAGGAATTCACCGATGTTGCGGACCTGCAGGGCTGCGTTCGCTGGAGAGGTCCAGACGTGAGGATCGTAGGCGAACTCCGGCTCGCTCTCTCCTTCTTCCGGTGGGAAAGGCCAAGGTGCGGCCTCGACAGTGTGCGTGCCACGGGAAACGGAATAGGGGAGTTGCTTGTCGCGCTGTTCCTGGCCCTGGGGATCCTTGAGGTCGGCGGCAGTGAGAATTCCCGAGGTCACTCCCATCGTTCCCTTGAAACCAGAGGCGCTCACGGCCTGATCCAGGAAGTGCTCGAGGTCGACGCCCGAGACAAGCAAGACTTTCGCCTGAGAGAGTGCTTGCAGTTGCTGGGGAGTCATTTCGTGCTCGTGTGCCGAGGCGTTGGGGGCAAGCAGGCACGTGAGCTGCACTTTTGCGCTGGCTTTCTCAGCGGGGGCCCCAATATGGGATTGCGTTCCCGAGGCATCAGTTTTATCGAGTGATATGGAGTTTTGAGCCGAGGGCTGCTGCGCAATTTGGGTGACGTAGTCGCAGATCTGGGTGGTGCTTGCAACCAGGGTGAGTGAGGGGGTGCCTGACTGTGAAGACGCAGTTGAGCACGAGGCGAGAGAAGTCGCGCCCAGCAGGCAGACCGCTGCGGCGGCTAGAAATGAACGCGAGTAAGCGGTGGGCATTGAGGTTCCTCTTCATTGGGGTGATGTTTGCTTATATCTTTATCAAAGTTCGCATGACCGAACTTTGATAAAGGTTATCACAATTCACGAAAGTTAGGTAGGCCTTTGTTCCCGAGGAGGCCTCGCGCTTGTGGCTCTCAAAGCGCTCAGTACGCACTATGCACGTCATTTTTGGGCGCGATCTTGCCAAATTGGCGCTGTGGGGTAAGGTTGATCCAAATTCGCCGGGCACGCGTGGCCCCCGGACTCGCAGAAGGACTGAAGATGGATACGCTCAACGATTTGCCACTGCGCCAACTCGACCCTGAAATTCAAGCGGTTCTGGATCAGGAACTGGAACGCCAGCAGAACACGCTCGAAATGATCGCCTCGGAAAACTTTGTTCCGCGTGCGGTTCTTGAAGCGCAGGGATCTGTCCTGACCAACAAGTACGCCGAGGGCTACCCCGGTCGTCGCTACTACGGTGGATGCGAGTTCGTCGATGTTGCGGAGTCTCTTGCGATTTCGCGCGCGAAGGAAGTCTTTACCGGCGCGGACTACGTCAACGTCCAGCCTCACTCGGGTGCGCAGGCGAACGCGGCCGCTCTCATGGCAATGGCGAACGTCGGTGATACTCTCCTCGGTCTCTCCCTTGCCCACGGCGGCCACCTCACTCACGGCATGCGCATCAACTTCTCGGGTAAGAACTACCACGCTGTTGGTTACGAGGTTGACCCGCAAACCATGCGCATTGAGCCTGAGCAAGTTCGCGAGGCCGCGCTTCGTGAGCGTCCCCGCGTGCTGATCGCGGGATGGTCGGCCTACCCTCGTCACCTTGACTTTGCTGCGTTCCGCGAAATTGCGGACGAGGTCGGTGCGGCGCTGTGGGTCGACATGGCGCACTTCGCTGGCCTGGTTGCTGCAGGCTTGCATCCCTCCCCGGTTCCTCATGCTGATATCGTCACCACGACCGTCCATAAGACTTTGGGCGGGCCTCGTTCGGGGATGATCCTGTCCTCGCGCGGTGAGCAGTGGGGTAAGAAACTTGACAGTGCGGTCTTCCCCGGTCAGCAGGGCGGTCCGCTGATGCATGTCGTCGCAGCCAAGGCGATTTCCATGAAGGTCGCTCAGACCGAGGAATTCACGGATCGTCAGCAACGAACCCTTGACGGTGCGCAGGCAATTGCTCAGCGCCTCTTGGCGCCCGATGCACAGGCAGCGGGAATTCGCCTCGTCACGGGTGGTACCGATGTCCACCTCGTCTTGGTGGACTTGGTGAACTCCTCCTTGGATGGCCAACAGGCCGAAGATCTGCTCCACGAGGTTGGTATCACGGTCAATCGCAATGCGGTGCCTTTCGATCCGCGTCCCCCAAGGGTGACCTCGGGTCTTCGCGTTGGAACCCCTGCACTGGCAACACGCGGTTTCAGCGTTGCTGATTTCGAAGAAGTCGGCGACATTATTGCGACTGCTCTTATTCAGGGCACAAGCGGAAGTATCGATGTCGATGGATTGCGTGCACGCGTGCGCGCTCTCACCGATGCTCACCCCCTGTACGCGGGGCTCAACCAATGAGAGCTCCGTGGGAAGGCGATGCTCGCGTTCTGGATGGTACGGCGTGTGCGGCTCAGATCAAAGATGAGCTTCGAGGCCGAGTTCAGGCCTTGCGCGAAAAGGGAGTAATCCCAGGCCTTGGTACCGTCTTGGTGGGGGAGGACCCTGGTTCGGTCGCTTACGTGGCCGGTAAGCATCGTGACTGCGCGGAAGTGGGTATTGAATCGATTCGCGTCGATTTGCCCGCCGAGGCTTCGCAGGAGGAAATCCTTGCGGCAGTCGAAAAGCTGAACGCTGATCCCGCTTGCACGGGTTTCATTGTTCAGCTGCCACTTCCACGTGGCGTTGATACCAATCGAATTCTCGAGGCGATCGATCCGGATAAGGACGCCGATGGCCTGCACCCGACAAATCTTGGGCGACTCGTGTTGCGGGGGAGTGAGCCTATTACCTCTCCACTGCCGTGCACCCCGCGCGCTGTTATCGAGCTGATCGAGCGCAATGGGATCGATCTCAATGGTGCGGATGTGTGTGTTGTTGGGCGAGGCGTCACGGTTGGGCGATCAATCGGGCTTTTGCTGACGCGCAAGGACGTTAATGCCACAGTGACTATCTGTCACACGGGGACCCGCGATTTGGCGATGCATACTCGAGCCGCGGATGTTGTTGTCGCAGCAACAGGCTATGCAGGGCTTGTTACTCCTGATATGGTGCGACCCGGCGCGGTGGTTCTTGATGTCGGTGTCTCTCGCGTGGTGGACCCAAACACTGGGAAAGCGCTTTTGATGGGAGATGTTGCTGATGGTGTTGATCGCGTTGTTGCTTGGCTGTCCCCTAATCCTGGGGGAGTGGGGCCGATGACGCGCGCTCTCCTTCTGATGAATGTTGTCGAGGCCGCGGAGCGCTGCGTGAAGCGCTGAGCATTCGCCTCGTCGATCTCTTCACACTGAAAGCCTGGGTTGTCCCCCAGGCTTTCAGTGTGTTCTGCATCACATGTGACGAATATTTCAGGAATATATTCTTTTGTTTACTTATCGGACAAATTTGCTTGGCCTAGTCCGATCGTTATATTCCGTGGGAATAAGGGACTTTTGTCCGCATATTTATGCAATCTGAGCATTTTCACAGCTTTGGATAAGTGATTTTTCTGAAACGAAGTGGTACGCTTGTTCCATCTCCAGGTGATCTAACTCATGATGCGATGAAGCAGAAGAGGACCACAAGAAATGCAACCAAGTGTAACTTCCGAGATCGGGCGCTTGCGCCAGGTGATTATCCATCGCCCCGGACGCGAAATGCTGCGCCTGACCCCATCGAATATGGAACACCTCCTTTTCGATGACATGCTTTGGCTTGAGCACGCTCAAGCAGAGCACGATGACTTCGCGAACTCCCTGCGTACTCAGGGAACGGAGGTCCTCTACTTCCAGGATCTGCTGGCCGAAGCAATGGATATTCCTGCCGCTCGTCAGCACGTTCTGACCTCGGTATTCACCGAAGAGAGCCACGGCGTTGCGATCGCTGAGGCAATGCGCGCTTACGGTGAATCTCTTACGGGAGCTCAGCTGGCAGAACTCATGGTCGCAGGCCTGACCAAGGAAGAATTCGCCGAACTCAACCTCGGCCCCATCTCTTCCGTGATCTACGACGCAATGGGTCCGACTTCCTTCATCGTTGCCCCTCTGCCGAATCACCTCTTCACTCGCGATACCTCCTGCTGGGTTTACGACGGCGTTGCAATCAACTCGATGCGCAAGGAAGCACGTCGCCGCGAGACCATTAACTACGAAGCGATCTACAACTACCTCCCGCGTTTCCAGGACCCCTCGATTAAGAAGTGGTGCAATGGCAACGAGGCAGGCCCGGCAACCGTCGAAGGCGGAGACGTCCTGGTTATCGGAAACGGCGCTGTGCTGGTCGGCATGAGCGAACGCACCACCCCCGCCGGTGTTGAGCGCATGGCCCGCCGTCTCTTCGGCAACAGCGAGGTCAAGCAGGTTATCGCCTTGGATATGGCCAAGGAACGTGCACAGATGCACCTCGATACCGTCATGACCCAGGCCGACTATGGAGTCTTCACGAAGTACGCGGGCATGGGAATGGTTGAATCCATGACCCTGACCTCCGATGGTGAAGGCGGCATTAAGGTAGCAGCCCACGATCCTCAGGACATGCACAAGGTCATCGCGCACGCCCTCGGCTTGGACGATATCAAGGTCCTGACTCCTCCGATGGACGCCCTCGCAGCAGAACGCGAACAGTGGAACGACGGTTCCAACGTCCTCGCTGGCGCCCCCGGCGTTGTCTACGCCTACGAGCGCAACATCACCACCAACGACTTCTTGACCGAAAACGGCATCACAGTGATCACTGTCCCAGGCGACGAGCTTGGCCGAGGCCGTGGTGGCCCGCGCTGCATGTCGTGCCCGGTCGTGCGTGAAGCGGTCTGAGCGGCCTGCCCTCCACGCGGAAGAAAACAACAAAACTCTCTGAAAGGAAACAACAATGGAGTTCCCCCTGCACGGACGTCACTTCTTGAAGGAAACCGACTTCACCGTTGAAGAGTGGCTCTACCTTCTGGATCTGGCAGCCGAACTGAAGGCCGCAAAGAAGGCCGGCCGCGAGGTTAAGTACCTCGTTGACAAGAACATCGCACTGATCTTCGAAAAGACCTCGACCCGTACCCGCTGCTCCTTCGAGGTTGCGGCATACGACCAGGGCGCACACGTCACCTACCTGGATCCCTCCGGCTCCCAGATGGGCCACAAGGAATCCGTCGCCGACACCGCTCGCGTTCTCGGCCGCTTCTACGATGGCATTGAGTTCCGTGGCTCCAAGCAGGCACACGTTGACGAGCTTGCTGCTCTGTCCGGTGTTCCGGTGTGGAACGGTCTGACCGATGACTGGCACCCCACCCAGATGCTTGCTGACCAGCTGACCATGCTCGAGGCCTCCGGCAAGAAGCCGAACGAAATCAGCATCGCTTACGTGGGCGACGCCCGCAACAACGTCGGCAACTCGATCCTCATCTCCTGCGCCATGATCGGCATGGATGTCCGCATGGTTGCTCCCAAGGAACTCTTCAACGCTCCCGAGGTCGTTGCAGCTGCTGAAGAACTCGCAGCAAAGTCGGGTGGCAAGGTCCTCGTCACCGACAACATCGAAGAGGGCGTCAAGGGTGCAGACTTCATCTACACCGACATCTGGTTGTCGATGGGTGAAAGCAAGGAAAAGTGGGATGAGCGCATCGCTCTGCTCCGTCCCTTCCAGGTCAACGCAGAGCTCATGGCAGCAACCGGCAACCCGGATGTCAAGTTCCTGCACTGCCTGCCTTCCTTCCACGACATCAACACCACCGTTGGCCAGGACATCTTCGAGAAGACCGGCATGGGCAACGGCCTGGAAGTGACCAACGACGTGTTCGAGTCGCCCGCTTCGATCGTCTTCGATCAGGCTGAGAACCGCATGCACACCATCAAGGCCGTCATGGTCGCCACCCTCGGAGAAGAAAAGTAACATGCGCATCGTAGTTGCACTGGGCGGTAACGCCCTCCTCAAGCGCGGCGAAAAGCCGGACGCTCGCAACCAGATTGAAAACGTCAACCTGGCAGCAGAGCAGCTCGCTAAGCTCGCAAAGGACCACGAACTGGTTATCACCCACGGCAATGGCCCGCAGGTTGGTGTCCTGGCACTGGAATCCGCATCCGATGCTCGTCTGTCCGAGCCCTACCCCTTCGATACGCTGGGTGCAGAAACCCAGGGCATGATCGGCTACTGGCTCCAGCAGGGCGTCAAGAATGCTCTCCCCAGCGCCAACGTCATGGCTTTGATCAACCAGACTCTGGTTCTGGCCGACGATCCCGCCTTCGCAAACCCCACCAAGTTCATTGGCGAGGTTTACTCGAAGGAAGAAGCTGAGAAGCTTGCCGCAGAGCGCGGTTGGGTTGTCAAGGCTGACGGTGAATACTTCCGCCGCGTCGTGGGTTCGCCCAAGCCGCAGCGCGTGATTGAAACCCCGCTCATCAAGGTCCTCCTTGATGCCGGTGCCACGGTGATCTGTGGCGGTGGCGGCGGCGTTCCGGTCGTGCGCAATGGCGAAGGCAAGCTCGAAGGCGTCGAGGCTGTTATCGACAAGGACCTCACGGCAGCTGTCATGGCAGACTCCCTCGAGGCGGACATGCTGATCATCCTGACCGACGTTGATGGTGCACAGCTTGACTACGGCACCCCCAACGCCCGTCGCATTGATCGCGCAACCCCGGCCGAGATGCGTGGATACGGATTCCCCGCTGGCTCAATGGGCCCGAAGGTCGAGGCCGTGTGCCGTTTCGTCGAGCTGACCGGCGGCGTCGCTGCAATTGGTCGCCTCGAGGATGCCACGAAGATCATCGCCGGTGAAGCCGGCACGATCGTGACGCCCGACGGAACCTACAACGCCTGATAAGGCTCAATAGCACTTCCGCTTCCCCCTCACGCTCCACACACCTCCCGAGGGGGAAGCGGACCCAAGGGCCACAGTGCCCAAGGGAACCAAGCTTCTTCGGGGAACCGAAGAAGGGCGGGAAAACCCGCCCACTTGGAGATCGCCAACCTTGGTTGGCAACTGTTTCGAGAGCGGTTTTCTCCGCCATCCCTCAAAGAAATTTGGGGATAAATTAACAACACACTCACAAGGGAGTGAACACAATGACGAAGATCGTCAATTCCTGGAATGATTTCGATCCGCTGAAGCACGTTATCGTTGGCCGTGCAGACTTCTCCGTAATTCCGCCCGAAGAGCCCGCAACCTCCGAAAAGGTTCCGGTTGACTCCGAGATGCGCGGCATGTGGGGACCCCGTCCTACCGCCACCGTTGAAGCAGCTAACGAGCAGCTCGACAACTACGTTAAGATCCTCGAAGGCCTCGGCGTCAAGGTTGACCGCCCGACTCCTCTGCAGTGGAACCAGGAGATCAAGACTCCCGACTTCCGCACCGAGTCCGGCTTCACCCAGATGCCTCCTCGTGACATCCTGCTCACGATGGGCAACGAGATCCTCTCTTCAGCAAACTCCTTCCGCTGCCGCTACTTCGAGTACCTGGCCTACTGGCCGCTCATGAACGAGTACTTCGAGCAGGACCCCGAGTTCCTCTGGACCCAGGCTCCCCGTCCTCGTCTGACCGACAAGTCCTACAAGCACAACTACTACGATGAGCGCATCACCATCGAGGAGCGCCTCGTTCGTACCGCTAACAAGGACTTCGTGACCACCGAGTTCGAACCCATGTGGGACGCAGCTGACGTCATGCGCGTTGGTAAGGACCTGTTCATCCAGCACGGCCTTACCACCAACCGCAAGGCAATGGAGTGGTTCAAGCGCTACTACCCCGATTTCCGCGTTCACGCTGTGAACTTCCCCGGTGATCCCTACCCGATCCACATCGACGCGACCTTCGTGCCGCTTCGTCCGGGCCTGGTCATCAATAACCCCCACCGTCGTCTGCCCGAAGAGCAGCGCAAGATCTTCGAAGCCAACGATTGGCAGATCGTTGACGCCGCAGATCCGGCACACACCACCCCGCCGCCGCTGTGCTACTCCTCGGTGTGGTTGTCCATGAACTGCTTGGTCATCGACCACAAGACCGTCTGTGTTGAGGCCTCCGAGGTCCACCAGATGGAGCAGATGGACAAGCTGGGCATGAACGTCATCCCCGTCCCCTTCCGCGATGCTTACGCATTCGGCGGCGGCCTGCACTGCGCGACCGCTGACGTTTACCGTGAAGGCGGCTGCGAGGATTACTTCCCCAACCAGGTCGACGATCCCACGCTGGTCTGACGATCTAAAGGCTAGGCCCCCCCGATTCCTCCAATTCTGTATCGGGGGGGCCTAGCCCCTATCTACACAAAAAAATCCACCGGTGGTGAATGCCGTGACTGACCGGGGGATTAACGGGGACGTGGTTGCCCAATCGGGAACGCTAATCGAGCTTGTTGTTCCCCTTAGCCCGCGGACCTGGTTCTGCTGAAGCATTAACACTTCCAGGTTTTAGAAAGGACGAAGATGTCCACAGAATCCAGCTACAAAATGAACGACAAGCTCGGTGTCATTGCGATCCTCATTGCTGCTACCGGTATGGCAATGGTTGGTACCTTCTCGCGTGGCGCCACTAAGGGACTGCTCCCCGAAGATAAAGCGGTTATCGGTTCGTTCTTGTCCTTCGGTCGTATGACCACCGCGATGTTTGGCTTCCTGCTTATCGCGATCATTACCGGAAAATTCCATGATCTGTGGAAGGCTAAGGTTTCCTTCTCGGTCATCATGGGTGGCGTGAGTATTGGCCTGTCTCTCGGTTTCTACATTTCGTCGACTCTGATGACGTCGATTGCAAACGCAGTCTTCTTGATCTACACCGGTCCTTTGTTCTGCGCGATTTTGGCCCGAATCTTCCGTAAGGAACACATCAGCCTTATGGCGGGCGGATTCCTGGCAATGGTCTTCATCGGCATGCTCATGACCATAGGAATCATCGACTGGGAGAACGGACACCTGAGCTTCGGTCTTGACCTTTCAGGTGCCAGCGCAGAGTACCCGCAGAAGCCTCTTGGTGACCTCTTCGGCTTCCTCTCCGGCGTTTTCTACGGCCTCTCGATGTTCTTCTACGGCTACCGCCGCGATATGGACTCCACCGTTCGTGGATTCTGGAACTTTGTCTTCGCAGCCAGCGCTGCACTCGTCATGAGCATCATTCTGCGTCCCTGGCACGGCGTCGCATCCTTCACCGCTTCGAACTGGAGCTGGGCCGTTGTTCTCTTCATCGTCTGTGGTTTGATCGCCCTTGGTTCACTTGTTGTCGCTGGCCGTAACCTTGTCGCTGTGAAGATCTCGACGATCTCCTACTGGGAATGCCCGGTTGCAATTGCCCTTGGCATCTTCGTTTGGGGCGAGAGCATGACCGTCATTGGTACCATCGGTGGCCTGCTGATCATCGCCGGCGGCATTGGTCCGATCTTGTTCAAGGATAAGACCACGGCTCCCGTAGAGGAGGGGGATGCACTTCAGGAGGTCGAGGCGCGATGAGTGGTCAAGCACAGTCTGATAGTGGCAGCGAACACCACACACTTCTCCATCACGAAATGAGCACCGAAGAACACGAGAAACTCAAGACTCTCAGGCGCGCTGCTGGCGCCTCGTTCATCGGTAACTTTATTGAGTGGTTTGACTACGCCTCGTACGGCTACCTGGCAGCTGTCATCGGTACGGTCTTTATCCCTTCTGAGGATAAGAATGTCCAGCTGATTTCAGCATTCGCAATCTTCGCAATGTCCTTCATCCTGCGTCCCGTTGGTGGTCTCATCTGGGGAATTTGGGGTGACAAATATGGTCGTCGATCGGCCCTTTCCTGGTCGATCCTCATCATGTCGGGCTCGACATTCCTGATTGCGTTCCTGCCAGGACATAAGACAATCGGTCTTGCTGCGGCAATCTGCCTTCTGGTCCTCCGAATGATCCAGGGCTTCTCGGCCTCGGGTGAATACGCTGGAGCGGGAACATTCCTTGCAGAATATGCACCGCCGAAGAAGCGCGGTATGTACACCGCACTGGTTCCTGCATCGACTGCTGTTGGTTTGCTGGCGGCATCGTTCTTGACCGCCTGCCTCTTCCACTTCCTGTCGGATGCGCAGATCGAATCGTGGGGATGGAGGATCCCATTCCTCCTTGCAGGTCCCCTCGGGATGATCGGCCGCTACATCCGACTCCACTTGGAAGACTCGCCAACCTACATCGCGATGAAGGAAGCGATCAGCGGAGGACAAAAGCAGAGCGTGCCAATGTCGAAGGTCCTCAGGGATCATACCCGTACGATTTGTGTCTCCTTCGGCGTGGCATCGTTGAATGCAGTCGCCTTCTACCTGTTGCTGAGCTACATGCCGACCTATGTTGAGCAGGAACTTGGCTTCTCGTCAGATTTGGCTACGGCACTGTCGACTGCACCGCTGATTGTCTACATCGGCTCGATCATGGTGATGGGTCACCTGTCAGATACGCACGGACGGCGAAAGATGCTGCTGATTGCATCGGTTGCCTTCATCGTCCTGACAGTTCCGATCTTCATGCTCATGGGAACTCGTAACGTCTGGGTCGTCCTTCTGTGTGAAATTGCATTTGCAATCATGCTGACGATCAACGACGGTACCTTGGCGACCTTCCTCGCCGAGTCTTTCCCGACCGAGGTTCGCTACACCGGATTCGCATTGTCCTTCAATACGGCGAATGCTCTTCTTGGTGGAACCGCTCCGACAATTGCCACGGCACTGATCCAATACACGGGTTCGTCCCTGGCACCCGCCTACTACCTGGCATTCATTGCGTTCTTGGCGCTCACTGCCATGCTTGCGATTCCACAGCACGCGACAAGTGCTCTCGATCGCGAGCAAGCGGAAAGCGCCCAGTCTCAGGGGTAACAGGAAAATAGAACTCGGAACCTTTGCACGGTGTTGCGACGGCAAAGGTTCCGAGTTCTTTTTCTCACCTATTTCAATCAGCAAAAGATATAGGTGGGGGATAGTATGACCGTTAAGCGCATACCCTGAATAAATAAGATTTTTTAGGACGCTCGTACTAGAAAGGGGACCCAGATGTCTGCTGGCGCAATTTCGCACACTGCAAGTACGCGAAAAGGCTTCGATAAGCGCCAGCTGATCATTGACGCTGCTGCCACCTTGCTTCGTGAGGGTGGTCCGGAAGCGGTTTCACACCGTTCCGTCGCGCGGCTTGCCGGGTGCTCTTTATCCGCAACAACATACTATTTTGACGGTCTTGAGGATCTTCTTCATCAAGCGGGTCTGGCTAACATGAGTCGTTGGTCTGAGCGTGCCGAACGTGCTGCGTTTAGAGCTCGCAAGCTCAAGAGTGACGCTTCGGTAAAGGAAAGGATCGATTTGATCCTTTCTGCGACGCTTCCTGATGATGAAAATCTTAAAGGACACTATGAGCAGCTCGTCTCCGCGGGCGGAGCGGCGCTTGTGGCCAGTGCATATCAATTCGGTCGTGTTCGACTCAATATTGCGGTAACAACTGTTTTGTCGGCGGTCGGAGTTGACCTTCCAGCTGAAGTTGTTATTGCCCTTGTTGATGGTGCTGCCGTTTCTGCGCTTTCTGAAGGTCGTGATGTTCGCGCCACCGCCTTTGAGCTTCTTGATAGTGCATTGCATAAATATTGGAAAATAGACATAGTTTAGGCGTGTGGATTGGTCTAAACGGAGGCTGCTTCTTACAAGCTTTGCCTCCTTGTCCAATTAATGGGATCGTAAAAAGAAAGAAAAGTCTGCAATCTTGCCATTTCTGCTGCAAAATTTCTGCGATTGTGCTGGGAATGAATAGTATTGGCGATGCATAGTAGTACACTTGTACCACTAACTTGAGCCTAGGCTCAGGTCACAAAAGATTCGTAGGAGAATCATTATGTTCTGGTCGCAACCTCAAACAAAAGAAGATTCTGCAGGTCCCGACGCGCAGCAATGCGGCGGTTGCGGGAAGGTCGCTGAGCGCACAGATCTCAAGCGTGGTCTGAGCGGTCGACACATGCAGATGATCGCCATCGGCGGTGCGATCGGAACCGGTCTCTTCGTCGCCTCGGGCGCAACGGTTTCAACGGCCGGACCGGGTGGCGCACTCGTCGCCTACACGGCTATCGGCCTCATGGTACTTCTCCTGATGCAGTCGCTCGGTGAAATGAGCGCGCACATGCCGGTTGTCGGCAATTTCCAAACCTATGCCGCGCGCTTCATTAGCCCTTCCTTTGGCTTCGCGATGGGGTGGAACTACTGGTTTAACTGGGCCGTGACGGTCTCAGCTGACCTTGTCGCCTCGGGAATCGTCATGTCCTACTGGTTCCCGGACGTTCCGGGGTGGATGTGGGCAGCGGGCTTCCTTGTCCTTCTCACCGTTTTGAACGCGCTCAGTGCGCGGGTTTATGGCGAAGCCGAGTTCTGGCTGGCGACCATTAAAGTCGTGACCATCATCGTCTTCCTGGTCTCCGGTGTTGCCATGATCTTCGGCATTCTGGGCAACGGCTCGCCTGGTTTTGCGAACTGGCACATTGAAGACGCACCCTTCCACGGCGGCTTCCTACCCATTGTCACGATCTTTATGATCGCCGGCTTCTCCTTCCAAGGAACCGAGCTTGTTGGCGTTGCTGCAGCGGAATCGGGCAATCCTCACCGCGATGTGCCTCGCGCCATTAAGTCCGTCTTCTGGCGCATCATGTTCTTCTACATTGGTGCTATCGCCATCATCGGTACGCTGATTCCATTCACTGACCCGAACCTGTTGCGCAGCAGCGAATCGGATATCGCATACTCGCCCTTCACCCTGGTCTTCGACCGTTTGGGCATTGCAGCCGCCGCAGCCGTGATGAACGCGGTCATCTTGACGTCGATTCTCTCGGCCGGTAACTCGGGCCTCTATGCCTCTTCGCGAATGCTGCACTCGATGGCTCTCATTGGCCAGGCCCCCCGCGTTTTCTGCCACGTGACGAAGAGGGGAGTCCCGCTCAATGCGATGCTCGCTACTGCCGCCGTTTCGGCTCTCGGCTTCTGCACGGCGCTGGTTGGCGAGGGAACGGCATACACCTGGTTGGTGAGTATCGTCGGTGTCTCGGGAATCTTTATGTGGCTAGGTATCGCGGCATGCCATATTCGTTTCCGTCGCGCCTATCTGCTCCAGGGGTACAAGCTTGAGGACCTGCCCTATCGTGCCCCGTTCTTCCCCTTCGGACCGATTCTGGCCTTCGGTATGTGCCTAATCGTTTTGCTTGGCCAGAACTATGAGGCGATCTTCCTTGGCCAGATGTGGGAGATCATCTCGGCATACATTGGTGTTCCGCTCTTCCTGGGAGTCTGGCTGGGATACCACCTCATCAAGAAGGACCGCATGACCCCGCTTGCTGAACTTGACGTTCGCGGAGTAACTCGTGAGCAGATCGAAGAGGATATCGAGCGCACCAAGCACTACGACGACTGATTCGATACAAACTAGCGCCGAGGTCTGAAATCCAGGTGGGTTTCGAGGCCTCGGCGCTCGCGTTTATTCAGCTTTCCGTACCCGCTAGGTTCTGTGCGCGAATTGATTGCCGAGGCCGGGGTTGCGTGGGCGGCTACCGACGATAGTGAACGTGTTCTGTGTAACCGTACTGGTTCAGCTGTCTACTGGATAGTTTGCGCTTTTGGTTGAGAGATAAGGTCAGTGCCAGACACCGTTTTCACCACGGTGCATTTCCTTGCCGTCGTTACCCCAGCAGCGAGTAGGGTCGCTTCCAAGACTTCCAGAACAGCTCCAACCCAAGCTTGGGTCCTCGGTCTGAGTTTCAACCCAATAAGACTGCCCAGGCGAGGAAGCCCCACCCTGAGAACCGCCAGCAGAACCGGTTGACTGCGAGGCAGAGCCGCCACCGTTAGAACGCGAATGGGCAGAGGAAACGCCGGTCGAGCGAGAAGCCCCAACGTTAGACGAAGCCGCAGAGGACTGCTCAGCTTCCCACTGACCACGCGAGTCACGAACCTGATTCGACTTCTCGCTCAAAGCGTTCACAGCATCGGTCAGCTTCTTCTCCTCATCGATGTTCCACTTGCGGTCATCGCCCACGTGCGAACGATTCTTCACAGCTTCGCGTGCTTCGTCAATAGTCTTAGCAGTGTAGTTGATGGTGGACTGCAGTCCGTCACGGGTCGCATTGTCCTTGACTTTCCCATCGGTTTCACCCATGAGATTCTTCGCCTCATTCACGGCTTGATCTGCCTTGCTGACAGCCTTATCAAGCTTCCTGATGGTCAGATCGTCGAGTTCACCCGCGATGGGGGCGAGAGCAGCGTTGAGCTTGTTAGTGGAGGTCTTAGCCTGATCGAGGACCTTCTTCAAGGACTCGATCTTCTCGTTACTGGCCTTCGCGTTGTTGGGAGCCTCAGCCAGAGCGGTAACAGTCGCGTCCGAATCAGCGTAAATGGCCTTGAGAGCGGTCACGTTCTCGGAAGCAAGACCGTATTCGTCAGCCAAAGCAATTGCACCCTGAGCGGACTCGCGGGCAGTGATGAAGTCGTTTTCTGCATCGACTAATTGAGCTTGAACATCCTTCACAGCTGCGGCAGTTGAGTGCGCGGTAAAGGCATAAGCTCCGCTTGCTGCAATCGCGATGATGGCCACCCCGGAGAGCGCAAGGATTCCGCGTCTCCGGCTGGGTGAGGCCGTTGCTTGCTGGGTGGGTGAGGAAGTGGGATTGGGATCTGTTGAATCACGATCAGCGGAAGAAATCGAGCGCACGGGAGGGCATCCTTCAAATTGAATACTGTATGTGTTGGGATATTTTCAGTGTACGCTCAGCAGTTTTTGATGTGGTGAACTTGTTGTGTGATTTCTTCTCCTTCTTGGAGTTCGAGGACTGAGGCGTTCGCTCTATTTGTGATGGCGCGGCTTTGCATGCTTTTGAGTTCTTCTCCGCCCGGGAATGACTCTATCGAGAATCCAGATGATGGCACTTTGGACGAAAGAAACCTCTGTCACGATGTAGGCAATGGTCGCAAGCGTGGGGAGAAAGAAAAACGTGATAGCGACATTGGATAGACGAAAGGAGCACTCTGACGCACAAAACAAGAGTGCTTTCGCGTGCATCAACGAATAGATGCTCAGTGCGGTGTAGGGGAGGATCCCCCATTTATTGACAATGCTCTGTTTCTTTTGGGTGGAATAGTCTGTTTCTTTAAGGGCCCACAGCATGAAGTACTTAAATGCTGCAATACTCAGAAAGCCAATGAAAATTACCACGAGTGCGATGTCGTAATCGTGGGATAGGGATGAAGGCCAGAGCGCGGACGAATTCATGATTCAAGCATAAGTCGCTGTCGCAGTATGAGGTTCTCCTAGTTCTCGTCTTGGGGTGGGAGTGTTTGGCCTGGTGGTAGGTGTTTTTTGGCGTTGTCGAGCAGATTGGGGTCGGGTGTAAAGCAGAAAATGATTGTTTCTGGCGAGTTCCCCCAGTGTGAAAGAGTGATGCCAATGAGTTCGAAGGTCCCGGTGCCAGGTATTGTGACAGGCTCTCCTTCAATGAGGTCACCGTCATAACCAGGCAGTGGTGGATCGTATGCCCATCCGCCAAGTAAAAGTGGGATTGTGAGAGTGCTGCTCAGAAGCAGGGCTGTTGGGTGTCTCTTGACCATTACGAAATTTCTCCGATCGCGACATTTAAAACTCCCATGACAGCCATCCTCCAAGCGGTCTTCGTCGACTAGTTCGCACACTACCGTCCTTTATGCCGGTTTGAAGACATTTTTCATCAATCGTCATCGAAGTGCGATCAAGTCGTAACTGAGGTGCAAGGAGAGCGATTCTGTGTTGCTCGACACAAAAAGTACCCAAAAAACTCCAAAAAATTAAGACACGCCCCGAAAAGTCGCGGAAAAGCTGACAAAACTGGGATTCATTCCCTAATCTGTTCCCTGAAGCCACCAAAGTGGCATCCATAACCGACAAGAATGAGGTTTTTCTATGTCCGTCAACCGCACTGAACTTGTTGCCAAGATCGCCGAGCGCGCCAACATCTCGAAGGTCCACGCTGACGCCGCCCTTGCTGCGTTCCAGGATGTCCTCGTTGAGTCCCTGTCCAAGGGTGAGACCGTCAAGGTGACCGGCCTGCTCTCCGTCGAGCGCGTTGAGCGTGCAGCCCGCACCGGCCGTAACCCCCGTACCGGCGAAGAAATCAAGATCCCCGCAGGCTTCGGTGTCAAGCTCTCCGCTGGCTCCACCCTGAAGAAGGCTGTCGCCAAGTGACCTCAGCTCTGCGCTGAAATGCGTTGACGCAATCTTTTGCGTCCCAACGCACGCGTGAATAGTGTGCCCCGGTCTTCGTGATCGGGGCACAACTGTATCTCGCGCAGATCACACCCTCCTATTTCTCCTCGCCCCAAAGCTGGGTGTAAGCTGAAGGTGCACAAACTGTACACACAGGCGTGTTCGTTGCTTGGCCTCGTTACCCCATACTGAAGCGGCCACAGCCTCGCCCGCGCCCTGCGATCCCACCATCAATGAGGAGTTTCAATGCGGATTGCCATCCTGCCCACCCCCGAAGATATTGCCGTCGTCGCAGCCGACCGCATCCAACAGCTCCTCGCGCGCAAGCCCGCCTCTGTTCTTGGCCTCGCAACGGGATCGACCCCTCTTCCTCTCTATGACGAACTGACCAGACGCTGCGAAGCAGGCCAAATCTCCTTCGCCCAGACCCAGTCCTTCAACCTCGACGAATACGTCGGTCTGCCCGAAGACCATCCCGAAGGCTACGCGAACTTCATCCACCGTTTCCTTGTCGACCGCGTGGACTTCCCCAAGGGCGCCGCGCACGGCCCCAACGTGTGGACCGGTGACAACGATCAGGCTGCAGCAGACTACGACAAGGCGATCCGCGACGCCGGCGGCATTGACCTCCAGATTCTCGGAATCGGCGCAGACGGACACATCGGCTTCAACGAGCCTGGCGGGTCCTTCGCCTCGCGCACCCACGTCGATGTGCTCACCGAGCAGACCCGCCGCGACAACGCGCGCTTCTTCGACGGAGACATCACCAAGGTTCCGACCCACTGCATCACCCAGGGCCTAGGAACCATCATGGAATCCGGAGAAGCACTCTTGATTGCCACCGGTGCCGGTAAGGCAGAGGCCGTTCGTCAGCTGGTCGAAGGCGCGATTTCTGCACGTTGGCCTGCGACGATCCTCCAGATGCACCCCAACGCGGTCGTCCTCCTGGACGAAGACGCAGCAGTCGGCCTGGAACTGGCCGATTTCTACCGCGAGGTCTGGGCTAAGCACCAAGCGTAATTCCTGTATTCGCGGCCGTTTCTGATCCGCATCGGAAGCGGCCGCGTCATACAATAGGGCACATGTCTTTTCTCGATGAACCCCAGGGGCCTTCCGCGCCGCAGGGCCCGCAAACCCAGTCTTCGACAGGTCTGCTTGAGCGCACCGAGGTTGAACAAGAGAAAAGCCCCGGCGATGGTGATCGTTTCGCCCACTTCGTGCGTCGCGACAAGGCTGATTCCTCAATGATCACGGGGCAACCCGTTGTTGCCCTCTGCGGCAAGGTCTGGATTCCCACTCGGGATGCCTCTAAGTACCCCGTGTGCCCCACATGCAAGGAACTTCGCGATTCCATGGGCAAGAACGGGCGCAATTGGCCCTTCTCTGATGGGGGAGATCAGGGGGGCAGCGCGCAGTGACTCCCGCCGCGCAAGGCCCCTCGCACGCTTCTTCTTCCGCAGTCACTTCTCTTCCTCCTGCCTTTCCCCGGCGAGCCCCCTGGGGGACCGCGGGTAGCCTTCGAGCGTGGCAAGCTGCAGCCTTGGAACAGTACATGGCTGCCTCTCCCAAGGATTTCCTTGCCGTTGCAACGCCCGGAGCCGGTAAAACGACCTTCGCTCTGCGTATCGCCGTTGAGCTCATGGGCGCTGGCATTGTTGAAAAAGTTACGATCGTTTGTCCGACCGAGCACCTCAAAAGCCAGTGGGCCGAGGCAGCAGGCCGCGTAGGAATCCACATCGATCCCGCATTTTCGAACTCTCAGGGAATGGCGGGCTCGCACTTTGACGGTGTGGCGGTCACCTACGCGCAGGTTGCGTCTAATCCCATGGTTCACGCCGCGCGCACGCGCCTGCACCGCACTTTGGTGATCCTCGACGAGATTCACCACGCGGGAGATTCCCTGTCGTGGGGCGATGGTGTTCGCGATGCTTTTGACGAGGCCACGCGCCGCCTTGCCCTCACCGGTACTCCTTTCCGCTCCGACACTTCCGCTATCCCATTCGTTCGCTACGAAGAAGACGAGGAAGGGATTAAGCGCTCTAAAGCCGACTTCACCTACGGGTACGGTGATGCTCTGCGTGACTTCGTTGTGCGTCCGGTGCTCTTCATGTCCTACTCGGGACAGATGTCGTGGCGAACGAATGCGGGAGATATCTACACCGCGCGCCTTGGAGAACCTCTCACGAAGGACCTCATGAAACAGGCGTGGCGAACCGCTTTGGATCCCAAGGGAGAATGGATGAGCGCCGTTCTCCAAGCAGCTGATCAACGCCTGGAAGAAGTGCGCCGCCAAGTCCCTGACGCCGGCGGTCTGGTGATTGCCGCAGATCAAGACAAGGCTCGCGCGTATGCTCGCCAGCTGCGTGCGATCACTGGGCATAGGCCAACCGTTGTCCTCTCGGACGATGCCGATGCCTCCGAGCGCATCGATGAGTTCCGTCAATCGAGCGATAAGTGGATGGTCGCGGTGCGCATGGTCTCCGAAGGCGTGGACGTTCCCCGCCTGAGCGTGGGAGTGTACGCTACCAATGCCTCGACCTCCTTGTTCTTTGCGCAGGCAGTTGGGCGTTTCGTGCGCGCCAGGCGCCGAGGCGAAACCGCGACGGTTTTCATTCCTTCGGTTCTTCCCCTACTCAGTTTGGCTGGGGAAATGGAAGTTCAGCGCGATCACGCGTTGAATCGTCCACCCTCGAAAGAGGGGGACATGTGGAACCCCGAAGACGCCATGGTTGCGCAGGCGAATAAGACCGAGAGCGCCTCGAGTGATCTTCTCAACCAATTTGAGGCTCTGGGCGCGGACGCACAATTTGATTCCGTCCTCTTTGACGGAGCGGCTTGGGGGACCGAGGCCGATGTGGGTTCTGTTGAAGAGCAAGAATACTTGGGGATCCCGGGTCTCTTGGAACCCGAACAGGTGACGACATTGCTTCGCGCGCGCCAAGAAGAACAGCTTGCGACCCAGCGCCGTGAGGCTAGTGCGAGGCGTGCGCGCGAGGATAACGCGAATATCCCCGCCCACCGCGTGCGCGCGGCAAAACGCAAGGAACTTTCGCGTCTGGTTTCGTCGTGGTCGAGGCGTTCAGGGCAAGCTCACGCGACGATTCATGCGGAACTGCGCAGGCGAGCCGGCGGCCCCGAGGTTGCTCAGGCAACAACCGAGCAGATCGAAGCCCGTATCGCGCTCTTGCGTGAGTGGTTTGTCGGCCGCGGGTAGGCATTTATTCGAGGCTGGTTAACTGAAAGACGATATACGGCTGTGGGGGCTGCGGTGAATTCTTCCACCGCAGCCCCCACAGCCGTCAATAATGTTGAGTGCTCAGATGTAACGCGTCGGAATAGCGGGTTCGCCTTCGGAGAGGCGCCATGCTTGGTAAGGCAATTCATTACGCGAGCGCAAGTGACGAGCCTGTGCCTGAGCCAGAGCCTCAGAGCTCCATCCCTCGGCCAAGATCTCACCGTCAACAATGAGTGGAACCTGCAGGGGACGCGCGCCGTTTTCCTCAAAGAAAGCTGCAGCTTCTTCAGCGCTTCCCGTCACCAAGACTTCCTCGCTGGCATATCCGTCTTCATCGTAAAGACGACCGGCATACTTCTTACCGGCAACGGTGTTCTTCGAAGCAGACTTCTTCGCAACACCCACCATATTTCCGTCACTGTCCTCGCGGGATACGAGCTTGTATACCAAGGCGGCGGTGGGGACGCCGGAACCGGTAATCAGACGTGTGCCAACACCGTAAGAATCGACGGGCGCAGCCCCCAGAGCAGCAATAGCGTACTCATCCAAATCGGAAGTCACAGTGATCTTCGTGGAGGTCGCACCGAGCGCATCCAGTTGTCCGCGAACCGTAAAGGCCTGAGCGACGAGGTCGCCACTGTCCAAGCGCACGGCGCCAAGCTCTCCACCTGCTGCGCGCGCGGCCTCGACAGCGGTCTTCACACCCTCGGTGACGTTGTAGGTATCGACCAAGAGAGTCGTCGAAGGACCAAGAGAAGCGATCTGAGCGTCAAAGGCCTGGCGTTCGCTGTCGTGGAGCAGCGTGAAAGCATGCGCTGCAGTACCGATCACCGGGATGCCGTAGCGCTTGCCGGCCTCGAGATCTGAAGTGCCTGCAAAGCCGCCGATAACTGAGGCGCGTGCTGCAGAGACAGCTGCGCGCTCGTGGCCCCGGCGTGCACCCATGTCCAGGCAGGGGCGTCCGTGCGCGGCAATTGTCATTCGTGAAGCAGCAGAAGCAACTGCGCAGTCGTAGTTGTAGATCGACAGGAGGAGTGTCTCGAGGAGGGTACATTCGGCGAAAGTGCCCTCAACGGTGAGTAAGGGGGAGCCTGGGAAATAGCATTCGCCTTCCGCGTAGCCCGAAATCGTGCCCTTAAAGCGGAAATCGGAAAGGTATTCCAGCGCGGCGTCTGAGACGATTTTCTTCTCAGCCAGCCACTGGATTTGTTCGGGGGAGAACTCGAAGCGCGCCATGGCCTCGAGAACGCGACCGGTCCCCGCGACGACGCCGTAGCGGCGAGTGGCGGGAAGACGACGCCCGAATAATTCGAAGACGCAATGTCGGTTGGCAGTTCCCGACTTCATTGCGGCATCGAGCATGGTGAATTCGTACATATCCGTCAGAAGCGACGTTTCAAATGATGCGGGCATATCTCAAATCTAATCGCATCTGTGGAAATATGTGCAAGAAATGCCAAAAATGCAGACAGGAGGGCATTTCCTGCGTAGGCTTAAGGTATGTCGGGCGTTCCTGTGACGGCGAAAAATCCCAATGTCGGGACCGTAAAAGCGTCGGTGCCGAGGTGGAACCTCATTGTCTGGGATGACCCGATTAACTCATTGGGCTACATCGCCGAAGTCCTTCACCGGCACTTCGGTTACCCGCGTCCTACGTGCGAAGCACTGACTTTGCAGGTGCACAGTGATGGAAAGGCCATCATCGCCACTGGGCTACGTGAACGCGTCGAAGCAGACCTACAAACACTTCACGACTACGGAGTGCAATCAACATTGGAGCGTGCCACGTGATCGGCCCCTTTACCGTCTCACGACGGGGAATCAGCGCACCGATTGGAAGGGACTACAACCTTCTGATCCAGCAGTTGATTCACGAAATACTCGTGGTCTTAGACGACCCGGGGGATTTCCCCATGTTCTTATCCGCTGCGACAGGACTCGAAAGTGAACGTGCAGCGGCAATCGATCCTGCCCTCGACTTCCTTCTTCCCCCCATGAGCGCAGATCCTCAGGAGGCTGCGCGGCTGCGCGCGCTGACCGAAGATACCCTGCGTTCACAAAAATCTGCGCGTCTGCGCACCGTGTGTAACCAACTCAACGAAGTGCTGGTCGACGGGACGAACTACCTCGTTCTCGATGAAGAATCGACGTGGAATTGGCTGGGTGCTCTGACCGACATGCGCCTTGCTTTGGCCGGGGAACTTGGGATTCACGACGATTCGGACCTGATCCGGATTGAGACAATTGCTCAGGAAAAACCTGAGGGAACACGCGAGCAAAGTGCAGCAGCCATCTACCTTCTGATGACATGGTGGCAAGAGTCACTGCTCAAATCAGTGCATCTCCAGGGTGAAGCGAGTTAGTTTCATTGTATGGATAACGCGCCGATTGGTATTTTCGACTCTGGCCTGGGTGGGCTGACGGTTGCGCGTGCCATCATCGATCAACTTCCAGATGAAGACATCGTCTACCTGGGGGACACGGCTCACGCTCCCTATGGCCCGCGTCCGATCGCTGAAGTTCGCCAATTGACACTGTGGGGCCTTGATCGCCTCGTCGAGGCCGGGGCGAAGGCGCTGGTTATTGCCTGCAATACTGCAACTGCTGCTGCGCTGTCGGACGCCCGCGAACGCTACTGGGTTGGCCAGCGCATTCCCGTCATCGAGGTCGTGACCCCCGCTGCGCGCGCTGCTGTTGTCGCGACGCACAATCGTAAAATCGGCGTGATTGGAACTCAAGCAACTATCCAGTCAGAAGCCTATGTCAATGCTCTTGCTGCAGTTCCGGGTCTTCGGGTCTTCCAGCAGGCCTGCCCACTTTTCGTCCAGTACGTCGAGGCCGGGCAAACGGCTGGCCCCGAATTGGAAGGAATCGCCCGCGAGTACCTTGCGCCCCTGAAAGAAGAAGGGGTCGATACCTTGATTCTGGGGTGCACGCACTACCCGCTTCTTACCGGAGTTATCGGTCGAGTGATGGGGGATAACGTTCGTCTGGTAACCTCCTCGGCCACAACGGCGAATGTTACCTACAACGAGTTGGTTGATCGCGATTTGCTCCATGCGCCGCGCCGCGGTGCAGGCGATGAACCGCAGCACCAGTTCCTCACTACCGATGCTTCGTCGCGCTTCCCGATCCTTGCTCGCCGTTTCCTTGGCCCTGAGGTCCAAAGCGTGAGTGAAGTCCCATCCCTCCCGCTAGAAGGAGATGCTCAGTGAGGCTTCGTATCATCGGCTGCACGGGTTCAATGTCTGGACCTGATTCACCTGCATCCTGCTACCTGCTTCAAGCTCACGGTCCCGATGAAAGAACTGGGAGGCAGCGAACCTGGAACCTTGTCTTGGACATGGGGCCAGGATCTTTCGGTGAGTTGTGGCGTTACATTGAGCCAGCAGATCTTGATGCGGTGATTTTCTCGCACTGTCACGCGGACCACATGGGAGATGTGATTTCTCTGCACGTCTACCGGCGCTGGGGACCTGGTGCTTATCGTGATCCCATGGTTCTTGCAGGGCCGGCATGTTTGCCCGGCCGTGTTCGCCAGATCGACGGTGCTGACGAAGATGAAACCTATTCGACAGAGTTTATTTTCAAGGAACTCGAAGACGCAAAGAGTTGGTCTTTTGGTCCCTTCACCGTGAGTGCAGCGCAGGCATGGCACTCTGTACCAGCCTTCGGTGTTCGCATCAGCGGCCCTTCTGGTTTTTCAAAAGACGATACCTCTGGATCGCGCAGCACTTTCTTCTACACCGGCGATACTGATCTGTGTGACAGCATCGTTGAAGGCGCTCGCGGGGTAGATCTTCTTCTCAGTGAAGCAGGTTTTACTGAGGAAGACACCGTCGAGGGGATCCACATGGATGGTAGCCGTGCAGGTACCCTTGCCGCGCGTGCCGAAGTTGGCCGTGTCATTCTTACGCATATCCAACCCTGGAATAATCCCGAGGGCGCGCGATTCCAAGCGAAGCAGGTCTACAGCGGGAACGTGGAGCTTGCGACGACCGGTATGTCTGTCGATTTCTAGAACGCGTAGGTACACCGATTCCGGGAAAAAGAAACGCGTAGCCGGAATCTCATCATCCGACTACGCGTTTTCCTGTGCGTTGCTTAGTTGCCTGCTAGAACCTCAATAATTCGCGGCGCAAGCGCGCGAAAAGCAATCCCGCGGTGGCTGATTGCATTCTTTTCCTCTGCAGTGAGCTGTGCTGCAGTGCGATCCATACCCGAGGGAATAAAAATTGGATCGTAACCAAATCCCCACTCGCCTTGCGGAGCGGTCGTCAGGTGTCCTTCGACGCGTCCGAGCTCAACGAACTCAGTGCCATCGGGCAATACTAATGCTGCTGCGGAAACAAATGCAGCGCCTCGTAAATGGAGTGGGACGTCGCTGAGCTGAGCAAGAAGCAACTCAAGGTTCGCGCGGTCGTTCCCGTGAGCTCCGCTCCATCGGGCAGAGAAGATCCCGGGCGCGCCGCCCATGATGTCCACGCACAGGCCGGAATCATCGGCGAGCGCAGCGATTCCGGTTGCTGCGCACAAAGAGCGTGCTTTGATCAGGGAGTTTTCTTCGAAGGAAGCGCCATCTTCAATGGGCTCGGTAACATCGAAATCGCTCATCCGGCCAATGTGGCCAGCCCCCTTGGGGAGAAGGGGAGCGATGATCGCCTCGAGTTCTGCAACCTTGTGTGCATTTCCGGTCGCAAAAACCAGGCGAGGTGCATCTGCGCTGCGTACGGAGCTCACAGTGCGGCCTCGGAAGAAACGGTAACTCTCGGCTGCGCTGCCAACGCGCGTGCCTGGAGGTCGCGGATCTGGGCGTTACCGGTGGTTGCCAAGTCAAGGAGCTCGCCGAGCTCGGTACGGGAGAAGAGCGCATGCTCAGCGGTTCCTTGAACCTCAACGAAAGAACCCGAACCCGTCTGGACAACGTTCATATCCGTCTGCGCGCGCACATCTTCAACGTAGGGAAGATCGAGCATGGGGGTGCCATCAATGATGCCAACGGAAATTGCGCTTACAGAATCGGAGAGGACCTTCTCGGGAGAAGAAGCCGCAACGATCCCCTTCGAAATACCCCAAGAAATGGCCTCGTAAAGCGCAACATAGGCGCCCGAAATGGAAGCGGTGCGGGTTCCGCCATCAGCTCGCAAAACATCACAGTCAAGGACCAGAGTGTTCTCTCCGAGGGCCTTGATATCAACGATCGCGCGAAGCGAACGGCCGATGAGACGCGAAATTTCGTGGGTGCGGCCGCCGATTTTGCCCTTGACGGATTCACGCTGGGAGCGCTCGGAAGTAGCGCGCGGGAGCATTGAATACTCCGCGGTCACCCAGCCTTCTCCACTGTCGCGCTTCCATCGCGGCACGCCCTCAGTCAGCGAGGCAACGCACAAAACGCGCGTGTTCCCACATTCAATCAGTGCAGATCCTTCGCCGGTTCCTGCCCAGGAACGAGTGATAGACATTGGGCGAAGCTGAGAGGGGGTGCGCCCATCGGCGCGAAGCTGAGAAGTAGTCATGAGTCCAGCCTAACGCTCATTTGCGTTGTGGTTGAAGCGAAGGACGGCTACGGTTACAGCATGCCCCTTTTCGACACGATCAATGGTCTTCCCTTTGCCGATGAACAACTGTTTTTCCCGCGTGAACTTGGCGCGTGGGTGAAGCGCTTGAGCACACCCGGGGGCTATAGTGAACTCCTCAAAGAACTCGAAAAAGACGCACAAGAGCTTCGCATCCTCGCGATGACGACTGAAGGTAAGCTCGCGGTGCTCCCTGTGAACAAAGGGCTTTACGAAGCGTGGAATATGGGGGCAGTAGTTGAAGACTGCGATCGCGTGTTCTTTGCCGGAGTAGATTCGCGCGATGTTGTGCGTTTTGTCGCGATCGTATCCGAAGAAAGCCTTGCCTCCCTGCGCAATAAGTGGGAGGTGCCGTTGGAGGAACTTTCCTGGCTTTCCTTGCGTCACGAGGCCGCGTACTTGGAAAGTGCGGATCGCACCAGTGCTGGACGGGCACTGGCATTACTGCGCTGGCAAGAAAATAACCAGTATTGCTCGTGCTGCGGCGGGCAGATGTGCAGTGAAAATGGGGGAGAAATCCAACGCTGCGTGCAGTGCGATCGTTTAGAATACCCGCGCCAAGATCCTGCGGTTATCGTCTTGATTACCGATGAAGAAGACCGGATTCTCCTTGGGCACAATCGATCGTGGACACCCGCATTCATGTCGCTGATCGCCGGATTCGTGGAGGCAGGAGAAACCCCCGAGCACGCTGTTGTTCGCGAAGCCAAGGAAGAAGCAAACCTCGACGTTGAAGACGTCCGCTATTTCGCAACTCAGCCCTGGCCATTCCCACGCTCGGTTATGATGGGCTTCACCGCCTCGGTGAACGGTACCCCAACTCCTCAACCCGATATGGACGAAGTCGATGCCATGCGTTGGGTCACTCGCGATGAACTGATGGCCCTTGTCGAATCGGGAGAACTCGAGATTCCCACTCACACCGCGATCGCGCGAAAGATGATCGACATGTGGCTCCATCACCTTGGACGGGTTTCGTGAACGCCCGCGACCATTCCGCAGCCGAGAAACTTCTGGAGGCTCTCGACCCGGACCAACGTATGGTCGCTCAGTATGCGGCCGGCCCCATGGCCGTACTCGCGGGAGCCGGGACGGGAAAGACTCGTGCGATTACCTATCGCATTGCCTACGGCGTCGCGCGTGGGATTTATGAGCCGGCCAATGTCTTGGCCGTAACCTTTACTAAACGTGCGGCCGTTGAAATGCGCGAACGTTTGGCAGCCTTAGGTGTTCCCGGTGTCCAAGCGCGTACTTTCCACTCAGCGGCACTGCGCCAATTGCAGTTCTTTTGGCCCAGCGCCATTGGCGGGTCGATGCCCCCGCTGATCGAGCACAAGGCCTCGTTGATTTCGTCGGCAGCGGCGCGCTTGGGGATCCGTGCGGATAAGGCGCTGGTTCGCGATCTTGCGGCGGAAGTTGAGTGGGCGAAAGTCTCCATGCTTGACGCCGATGCTTATGCCGATGCCGTTCGCACGAATACTCGCACCACGCCGGGGGACTTGAGCGTGGATGACGTGCTCTCTGTGATGGATGCCTATCAGATCGCTAAGGAAGAGCGCGGCGTCCTTGATTTTGAGGACGTTCTGGTCCTTACCGCGGGGATTATGCAAGATTACCCGGCGATCGCCAAGAGGATCCGCGACCAGTATCGCTATTTCGTCGTCGATGAATACCAGGACGTGTCGGCCTTGCAACAGCACTTGCTCAACTTGTGGTTGGGCGGGCGCCACGATATTTGCGTCGTCGGAGATGTTGCGCAAACAATTTATTCTTTCGCCGGTGCTTCTCCGCGCTACCTCCAAGATTTTGCCGAGGCGCACAAGGGTGCGCGAGTTGTCGAACTCGTGCGCGACTATCGCTCAACCCCGCAGATTGTCAGTGCTGCCAATGCTTTGATGAAGGGAGAGCATTCTTCGGTGCTCAAGGGAGCAGTGAAGCTGGTATCTCAGAGAGAAGACGGCGTTCCCGTTAGCTATCGCAGTTTTGACGATGACGCGGAAGAAGCACGAGGTATCGCGGAAGAGATTCGTCAACTGCACGAGGCTGGTGCTGCGTATTCTTCGATCGCAATCTTGTACCGCACCAATGGGCAGTCTGAGTCCTTTGAAGCACAGCTTGCCGAGGCCGGGATTCCTTTCATTGTCCACTCCGGAATGCGCTTCTTCGAACGCGAGGAAGTGCGGCGCGCAATGTACCTGCTCAAGAAACAGGCGACCATGTTGCGCAACGAAGGCAAGGATGAGAGCGACCTTGTCCAATTGGTCGAAGACCTAGTAGGGATTGCCGGGTGGAGTGCGAAGGCGCCCAGCGGGCAAGGAGCCCTTCGAGAACGCTGGGATAATCTCAACGCAATCGTTGAGATGGCGCGCCAGAGAAAGGACGCGTCTTTCGTAGCTTTCGTCGCGGATCTTGCCGAAAGAGAGGTCTCACAGGCGGCACCTGCAACACAAGGAGTGACTCTTTCAACGCTTCATGCCGCCAAAGGACTGGAATGGGACAAGGTCTTTGTCGCGGGAGTAAGCGAGGGACTGATCCCAATTTCCTTAGCTCACGGAGAAGACGCGATCGAAGAAGAAAAGCGCTTGCTCTATGTGGGAATGACGCGCGCTCGCGATCGCCTCTGTGTCTCGTATTCGCGTTCTCGTCATGGCGGCAATGGTAAACGCAAGGCCTCGCGTTTCTTGAAGGATCTGTGGCCTCGGGACGACAAGAGCCGCACCCGGGTGGGCCGAGGAAGCGCGCCTGAAGGAGGAAGCTCCAAGAAGAGCGCAGCGCGAGCGGCCCGTGCGGATTTTGAAGAAAACAATTCCCCGGAAGTCATTGAGCTTTTTGAGCGCTTGCGTGCATGGAGAAAAGCCGAGGCCGAGGCGCGTTTGATCCCCGCGTTTGCGGTCCTCACCGATAAAACCCTGCGCGATGTTGCAATCGCTCAGCCAAAAACACTTGTTCAGCTTCGCGTCATCAAAGGAATCGGCGAAGTCAAGATCGACTACTTCGGACCCCAAATTCTGGCGATTATTCGAGGCGAAGAGGTCACAGTCGATACCGATCCTGCTTAAGAAGCCAGGGGATAGCGAAGATTGTGGCTCAGGAGGTCAAACTCGGTACGCGGCAGTGAAGCGAGGCAGTGCAAGCCTGCGGGGGAGGGAACTTCACAGATGGGTTCCGACACACGGGATGCGTGCTTCGACGCCGCGCAGTGACAGCCACAGTCGGGGTTGATACTGAGTTCGTGCCACGAAACATCACCCGAAGCTGAGATTCGGAGAAAACGATTCGTGCAGGTCGAGTGTTCACAGCCAAAGCGCGCAAAATCGTAGATCATCAAAGAAAGCCACGAGGCCGCCATATGTGTGAGCCACGGAAGTGGTGCCTCGAGGCGCCACAGAGCAATGCCTCGTCCTTTTGAAGGGCTACGTTCTTCCGAGGACGAATCGATGCAGCGAGCACAGCAGGTGAGTCCTGGAATGACAAGAGGGCCAATATCCCACCAGCCCTCACTCTGACAGCTCAAGATGTGGGGAATATCTTCGAGCATGAAAGAATCGCTTTGCTCAAGGTTATGAGCGCCTTGAGAAGACACGATTGCCAGATCGACGGGCGAATACGAATTGCAATAACGCAGATCAGGGTAACGCTGCTCAAGATGAGCACGCATTGCTTGAGAACGGCGCGGAAACGGGTGCTCATCTGGGAATAAGCGCGCTAATTCTGCACTGAGCCGCCGAGAATCGACCAAGCGCATTCTGGTGCTTGGCAGGGTCTGAACGATGAGGTCGACCGCGGCGACCGTGACGGGGTCAATCCCGTTAATTTCAAGGCTGAGAGAGTTCGTCATTGTTCCTCCGCACTGTCATGGATAAATTCCATTGTGTACGCAAGGACACTTCGTGCGGGCACTTCGGCGCAATCTGTGGAAAACGCCGAAGGCCCGCACACCCTGTGGACGAACTCGATACTTGCCTGTCAGTATCAGGAAAGATCGCTGTCGGATCCGCCAGGCGGTTCCTCTGAGGAATCTTCCCCCGAATCTGTTGGACGAGCGGCCTCGTCTGGCTGCCCAATCTGGTACCCCGCCTTACGAAGGGTATCGGCCTCGGGATCCATTGAGGGGTCAAGGCCCTCAGCCCACCCCATCGAACCGTCCAAGAGAGACTCCAGTGCCTGATCCATATCGGCGCTGGCCTCGGCTTCGGCATGGCGAAGAGCAACGAAGGTTTCCGGGGAATCAAGCTCATTGCTATTGGGGATCAGGTCCGGGTGCGCCCACAAATCCTCACGCGCATGGGTTCCGCCGTCTTCAAATACCAACTGGAAGAGCTTTGCGGCATCTCGTGCGCGTCGCGGACGCATTTTCAACCCGATGAGACTAGCGAGAATCTTCTCAACCGGACCGCCCAGTGCACGCCGACGACGCATGAGTTCACGAAGCTGTTCAAGGTGAGGCAAGTAGGGGAGGGCCGCCTGAGCAGTGACGACATCAACCCAGCCTTCAATGAGGGCAAGGAGGTTCTCTACTCGCTCCATTGCAGCGATCTGCTCGGGAGTGGGGGCAGCTGCGAAGATTTGCTCGTTGAGAGTGTCTTCGGTGAATTCACCGTTTTCTGGGTCGAAATGTGCTGCGGCCTCGGCGACTGCCTGTGAATCGATCGCAATGTGCTGGGCATAGCGCTCAACCGCGCGGGTCAGATCCCCAGAAAGCCACGGGACTCCGGAGAAGAGGCGGCGGTGTGCGCACTCACGCAGGGCGATGAATTGAAGAACCTCTTCGAAGGGGATGTCCAGTTCATCGGCGAAATCCTCAACATTGCGCGCGACCAGAGCAGTTGTCGAACCATTGGTCAAAGGAATACCAACATCGGTGGATCCCATGGCGCTCTGCGCAATTTTGCCAAGGGCGACACCGATCTGGCTCGCGAAAAGGAAAGAAGACATCTTCGGCAAAATGCTGCGCGTTGAGTTGAGCAAACTGGCGATATCAGGCATGTCTTCTGACGTTGAGGGATCAAGTTCGGGCAGGTGCTGTTCTTGCTCGTTGAGCACGTCCTCGAAGGCTTTGGCGACATTAGCCGCAACCGGCTCGCAGATCTTCTTCCATACCTCAGCGGTTCCGTCGATCCACTCGGCGCGAGTCCAAACCTGTCGGTTGACGGGGCCGGGAGAAAACTCGACGGTGGCATCCAACCACAGATCTGCAACAGTCATCGCTTCACGGGCACGCTGTGCCTGCGCGGCAGTCACCGCAGTTTCTCGTGAATCCCATGCCTTCGACTGAGCGAGCTGAAGGGCGCTCTTCCAATCCACCGGTCCAACCGAAGGACCATTCATCATGATGGAGAACTGAGTCAATGCCTGCCGCATGACCTCAGGATCGGGGAATTGGCTGTTGAGACTTTCCGGGTCAATCCCGCGAGCGCGCATGGATTCCATTGCCGCTCGGGCTGCCTGCTCGCCGAGCAGGTTACGGAGAAACTCTTCCATGTTCGATTCGTTGTCGCTCATGTGTTGAGCCTAGCTGTGAGCTGGGCCGCGTTCTAGCTCAATGCCTCGTTTTGAACGAACTTAGCTCACAGCGCAATCGTCTTCCCATACCTGCACATACTTCCGCCTCACGAATGCTTCCATACTGAGGGACAATGACAGGTATGAATGAACTCCATGACGATCCCAAAGTGAGCGAAGAAGACACGCAGTCCAATGCTCGAAACCTGCGCTGGCTACGTAGACTAACGGTCACGGTTGTCGTCATCAGCATTCTTGGTGTTGCCGCGGCGGTTGTCCCGCTGCCCTATGTCGCCCGCCTCCCCGGGCCGACGGTGAATATTTTGGGGGCCGCGGCGACGAAAGATGGTACTGAGGAGCTTCTCTCCATCACAGGCACCAACCCCCTGACGGGTGAAGAAATCAAAAACCCAGATCCCTCGACCAATGCTGACAGCGGTCAATTGCGGATGGTGACCGTCTCTGAGATGGGAGGGCCCGGGCGCAGACTCAACGTCTATGGGTGGATTCAAGCGGAACTGACCCCGGCCTCGGAACTGGTTCCCTATTCGAAGGTCTACCCCAATAACGTGACCCGCGAGCAAGTTGATAACGCCAACAAAGCCCAGATGACGGGATCGCAGTCGACGGCGAAAGTCGCAGCCTTGATGGAGCTTGGCTGGAAAGTCCCCGCAACGGTGAAGATTACGGGCACCGTTGAGGGCTCTGATGCACAGGGGAAACTGCGCGAGGGCGATATTCTTCAATCGATTGAAACCCCCGATGGGGTCCTTCACGCAATCGAAACCCCGGCTGATCCCTTTGCGATTATGCGTAAGGTCGCTCCCGGCTCGACACTCAAAGTCACGGTGAAAAATGGCGAGGATCAACGGACAGAAACGGTCGTTTCCGCTGCCTCTGCCGGAGAAACAGAAGGCTCAAAGCTTGGTATCTACCTGGACGCACAGGTAAATCTTCCCGTTGATATTCATTTCTCCTTGGAGAACATCGGTGGCCCCTCCGCGGGAATGATGTTCTCGCTGGGCATTATTGACCGCCTCAGCGAAGGAGACATGACGGGCGGGAAGTCGATTGCCGGAACCGGAACCATGTCCTATGACGGAAAAGTTGGTGCAATCGGTGGAATTGCACAGAAAATGCAGGGGGCAAAACGCGACGGGGCCAGCTGGTTCCTTGCCCCTGAAAGCAATTGCGATCAGGTCATTGGGCACGTCCCGGAGGGATTGCGGGTCGTGCGCGTGTCGACCCTTCATGAAGCTCACGAGGCGGTAGATGCGATTGCCGCGGATCGTGGGGATTCCCTTCCGACCTGCGAAGCCAAGTAAGCCGAAGAACGCTAGGGGCAGGTGCGCCTCGGCAATTTCTTAGGAAAGTGAAGCCAAGAGCGCGTCCGTTAGCCCGGGGACCAATTGCGAACCCTGACCGACCTTGTCGTCGCTGTCAAAAGTACGCGCGCGCAGAGCACTCCACGTCTCACCGCTGCGCAGGGCGCCCGCTGCAATGCGAACATCGGTAGCCTTCGGATGATTCGAAATGAAGGCAAGAGCTTCATCGGGGTCTTCCGGAGCCTGTGCTTCCACCTCGGGGGGAACAATGACGCGTTCGAGGCTCAGTGCTGCACCGACGACTGAAGGCGGCCATGCAAGGTGGGCGAGCATGTCTTCGAGGTCTTCCCCTTGGAAGTCTTCTTGGATGATGGCACTCAAATGCGTATCAGTGCCATCCCATTCTTGGCGCAGTGCGTCTTTGAGTTCTTCAGGAAGATCCGGCTGATCGAGAAGAGTTGCTGTGCGTACCAGAGCATAAAGGGAAGGCGCATGATCCCAGCCAACCAGTGAAGCCGCTTTTTCAATGTCGAGGACGACATGAGCGAGTGCGAGCTGGTCAGCAGTTGGGGTGAGTTCATTCATGCGCTCATTTTCCCACAGGCACTTGGCACACGCAGATGCATGCGCGGCTGGCTAGAATACACATATCGTGATCATTCTTTAGAGAGGAAGCTTTGTGAGCGATTCTCCCTTCTCCGCCGGCAATCACCCTATCCAATTGCCCAAAATTGAGTTCCGCCGACCCAAGATCGGCCCCGGAGCCATCACCGTTGGGGTATTGGTGCTCGTAGGGCTCTTTGTCTACGCTGCCTCATCGTTCTGGACTGAAATTCTCTGGTTCCAGCAGATGCATTCGACTCGGATCATTTTGACCCGGTGGGGAGCTATCGCTGCACTGGCACTCATCGGTGCAGTGATTTCAGTAGCTCTCTTGCGTACGATGATCGGTCTGGCTCATCGTCATCGCGTGCCATCGGGCAGGGGAGAAGCAGGCGCGAATCTTCGCCAATACCAAGAAGCAATTGAGCCCCATAAGAAGGGGCTTGCGTGGCTGGTTGCTCTACTGATCGGTATCCCCGTTGGAATCAGGCTCGCCGAAGGATGGCAGACTGTCCTCACCTGGCTCAATGCGACGCCCTTCGGGAAGACCGACCCAATTTTCGGGTGGGACGTTTCATTCTTCGTCTTTACTCTTCCCTTCCTTGAGCTGGTCGTCTCTTTCCTGATGCGCCTTGTCCTTCTCTCGCTGGCGGTCTCGGTTGCTGTGTCCTACCTCTACGGAGGGCTGCAGCTCACTCCGCGCCCGCACGCTCGGAAGAAGGTGCGACGCCACCTGGGGATCCTCGCAGCCGTGGCCTCGGTAATCATCGGCGCATACTACTGGATCGGCCGCTACTCACTGCTCACTCAAAGTGGGGACAACATTGACGGCGCAATGTATGCAGACGTCAACGCCACCCTTCCCGCGCACTCGATTCTCGCGGTGATCTCGCTCGCGGTTGCGGTTCTCTTCCTTATTGCCGCTTTCCGAGGCACCTGGCGCCTTCCCACGATCGGCGTCGTTGTCACCGTGGTTGCCGCATTGGTCATCGGCGGCGCCTACCCCGCGCTCATCGAACAGTTCAGGGTCCGCCCGAACGCACGTTCTCTAAACGCTCCCTACATTCAGAACAATATTGACGCGACCTTGAGTGCCTATGGTCTGGATGATTTGGACTACACGACCTATGACGCAACGACCAGTGCTCAACCCGGTCAGTTGCGTGAAGACTCGGAATCGACCTCGCAGATTCGACTGCTCGACCCGCAGGTGATCCGCAAGACAGTTCAGCAGCTCCAGCAGTCGCGTCCCTACTACTCTTTCGATTCTGGCTTCTTTGTCGACCGCTACACGATCAACGGTGAGCGTCGCGACACCGTCATTTCGATGCGTGAACTCAACCTTGCTGGACTCTCGCAAGAACAGCAGACCTGGGTGAACCGCCATACCGTCTACACACACGGTTTCGGTGTTGTGGCGGCCTACGGTAACACCATCACCTCAGATGGCCTTCCCGCCTACTGGGAACAGTCCATCCCCTCGACGGGTGAAATGGGAGCCTACGAGCCTCGCGTCTACTTCTCTCAGTCGGCGCCCGATTACTCGATCGTCGGCGGCCCAGAGGGCACCGCGCCCCAAGAACTTGACTACCCCGATGACAACGCTCCCGGCGGTCAGGTTTCCACAACCTTCACCGGCAATGGTGGTCCTTCGGTTGGGAATGTGTGGAATAAGCTCCTGTACTCGATCAAGTTCGGGTCAACGGATATCTTCTTCTCCTCTCAAACGAATGAAGAGTCCCAGATTCTGTATGACCGTGATCCCTTGCTGCGAGTCGCAAAGGTCGCGCCTTACCTGACTTTGGAACAGAAGGCTTATCCGGCGGTTGTTGATACCGATGGAGATCCTTCGACTCCGAAGCGTCTGGTGTGGGTTGTTGACGCCTACACAACCACGGATTCCTACCCTTATGCCCAGCACCAATCGCTGTCCTCCAGCACGGTCGATTCGCGTTCACAGTCGGTGGGAGAGTACATCCAAGGAAACTCCATCAACTACATGCGTAACTCGGTGAAGGCCATCGTCGACGCCTATGACGGATCGGTGCGTTTGTTCCAGTGGGACGATAACGATCCGATCCTCAATACCTGGACGAAGATCTACCCCGGAACCGTGGAACCCAAGGCAAACATCTCTGCCGACCTGATGGGGCACCTGCGCTACCCGGAGGACATGTTCAAGGTTCAGCGTGACCTTCTCACGTCCTACCACGTGCGTGATGCCGCTGATTTCTACACCGGTGGCGACCGCTGGCGACTGGCAGAAGAAACCTCGACTGCTGCAACAGCCAATGGCTCGATTCAGACCATGACTTCCTCGCAGCTGCAAGCGATCCGAGTGCAGCCGCCCTACTATCTGACCATGCAGATGCCTGGGCAAGACTCCGCAGAGTTCTCCCTCACCTCTGTGTTCGTCCCCGGTGGCGAGTCCAAGCGCGAGGCCATGGCTGGCTTCCTCGCAGTCGATTCGGAAACGGGAAGCCAAGCTGGGCAAGTTCGCGAGGGATACGGCAAGCTGCGATTGATTGCACTGCCTTCCTCGACGACGGTTCCTGGCCCCGGACAGATCCAAAATGCCTACGACACGAACCAGACAATTGCCTCGCAATTGAACGTGTTGAACCTGTCGGATTCAACGGTCATTAGGGGTAACCTCTTGACCCTGCCCGTGGGTGGAGGCCTTCTTTACGTCCAGCCCGTGTACATTCAAGGATCGGGCGGCGCGAACTATCCGGTGCTGCGTTTCGTCTTGACGGCTTTTGGTAATCGCGTTGGATTCGCCCCGACTTTGCAAGAGTCGCTGGATCAAACCTTCGGTGGGGATTCAGCTGCAAAGGTGACGGGTAAGGACACCTCCAGCAAGGATAAGAACCAAAATACCGATACGAATTCTGAGCCCTCACAGCAGCTCGCCTCTGCTCTTCAGGACGCTAATCAGGCCATCCAAGATGGCCAAAATGCCCTGAAGAACAATGACTGGGCAGCTTATGGTGAATCGCAAAAACGCTTGAACGATTCCCTTGCCAAGGCTATTGAGGCTCAAAAGGCACTGGAAGGACAAAAGGGCTCTGGTTCCTGATGTGCTGAAACATGATTGATGTCGTTGGGGGCGGGAGGATTGAAATCCTCCCGCCCCCAACGACATTCACATCACAAGCGTTGTATCTAGGCCATTCCCCATTAATTCTTCAAGGAAGGATACGGGTACAAACTTTCAGTCGGATAAACGGGCCTTCAATGTGACGACGGTTCCACCGCCTTCAGCAGGCTCCCAATCGATGCTGCCTCGTAGTTCGCCGCGAACCATCTGATTGACGATCTGGGTCCCCAAACCCGTCATTGCCCGACCGGGCTGGATTCCTGCACCATTGTCACTGACTGTGACAATGAGCTGGTCACCGTTGCGCTGCGCGTGGACGCGGATCAGCCCGTCCTTATCCGCAAGACCGTGCTCAACCGAATTCGACACGAGCTCGTTGAGAACAGTCGCCATGGCCTGCGCTTGCGCTGCTGCAAGGCTGCCGAACTCGCCGGTTGTCGTCACATCGACCGCATGATCGGTTGAGGCAAGCGTTCCGGCCATTCGCACAATCGTTCGCGCGACATCGTCAAAATCAACCTGTTCATTGACGTCTTGTGAGAGGGCCTCGTGAACGGTCGCAATCGCTTGGACTCGTCGCTCGGCTTCCTTGAGTGCGGCCTGAACGCTTTCCAGATCAGAACGGCGAGACTGAAGACGCAGCAGAGCCGAAACCGTCTGCAGATTATTCTTCACGCGGTGGTGAATTTCGCGAATCGTTGCGTCCTTTGTCATGAGTTCTTGTTCGCGTCGGCGAATCTCGGTGATATCACGCGTCAAGATGACAGCGCCCAGACGCTTGTGACCATCGACAAGCGGAAGCGCACGCAAGGAGATCGTGACCCCTTGAACCGATAGTTCGACGCGCCAGGGGGCGCGTCCCATCACGACGACTGCCAAAGACTCTTCAACGCTGTTCTCATCGCTCACAGCATCTGTGATGCGTTCGGCCAAGATTTCGCCGAATACGGAATCTTGACGGATTCCAATGCGACGCAGACACGACATAGCATTGGGGGTCGTCTGAAGGACCTTTCCATCTTGATCGATGAGAATCGCTCCGTCTTGGACGCGGGGAACGCCATGGGCGGAAGCTGTTGGAGCAGACTTGTAGGGGTACTCGCCCCGAGTGATCATCTCGCAGATGATGTCCGCCGCGTCACTGGTCCAGGTATCAAAGTTTTGAGCAAGACGAGGCGACGATAGATTCGTTTCGCGCGTGAGCACTGCGATAACTTCGCCCTCGTAGGGGATGGGCACGCAGACTTCGAGAACCGAATAGGTGCCGGCCCAATGCGGCGAAGTCGGGCGCACGACCTTGCCGGTTCTCATCGCCTCACGCAGCTCGGCCTCGCGAGCAAGAGGAAGATACAGGCCCCGCGGATCATCAGCGTGAACGGTGATCGAGGTTGACGGGCGGCAATTCTCTGCGGCGAAGAAACGGTCATCGTCTGTATGAAGCCACAACACCAAGTCGGCAGCCGCAAGGTCTGCAAGAACCTGCCAATCAGCCAAGAGCTGGTGCAAATGATCGTGAGCTCCCGGGGACAGCTTAGGAGTGAATGAGACTTCTGCAGATTGGGCAAAGCTTGACATGTCCGACATGTCTTCACAATAGCGGCACTCGCCTTATTGTGAGAATCAACGGGCGGCAAGGATACAATCACTCCTGTGGACTTCGCTTCAACAAACGGGCGAAGCAGGCAAGAAGATGGGACAATGATGCAGGTCAATGGGGATGCGCAGTATCAATGCTCGCCTGAGGCATTCGTCGAAATCAGCACGAACGGGGATTTCGTTCAGACGCGCTTTGGGGAACTTATTCGCGAGGCCGTGGTGGAGCATCCGCAGGCAGGCGCCGTGAGCGTTCGCGGACAACTCAACCCCGATGCACTTCCTGCGCGGGCGCGCTCGGCGGTGGAAAACCAAGTCTTCATCGAATACGACGAGGTGTGGACGCAGGTCGCTCCCAGGCACTTTCAAGCGACATGTACGCTCAGCGCCGAGGCGGTCTCTGTCAGCGCGCACCTGACCCAAAGCGTGAGTCCCGTGGAGTGGGATCGCAATCAGTGTCAGTGGGCGCTCAGCGGCGAATACAGAATTGCCATCCCTCTTATTGGACGCATGGTCGAGGCCACGGTGGCCTCGCATTTCGATGACTTCTTCAAGCGAGAGCACACAATAGTTGACACGTGGCTCAAGAGACATGCGGGCGAGTACTACATCGCGGAATAAAACCCTTTTGCTTCGGGTTGTGAACTGATAAAGAACATGGGAAGGACACATCATGGCTGAAGAAATCAACGAAACAACACAGTCTGTCGCGGCTGCGGGTGGCCCCTCACGGCCTCTGTACCTGGAACGGACAGGAGTGCGTCAGTACGTCGCTCGTAATGCTCGCGGAGCTGAGGTTCTGGTCGGTGACGGCCCAGGACGCTTCACCCCAGGTGATTTGCTCAAGCTTGCGCTGGCCGGTTGCATGGCAATGTCCTCTGATGCGCGTTTCGCCGCAGTTTTGGGCGAGGATTTCGCGCAGATTGCCGGCGTTTCCGCCGAATATGACGAGGCCGCTGACCGCTTCACCTCGATGGAAGTCGAACTTCTTCAGGACCTCTCTTCGCTCAGTGAAGAAGAGACAGTTAATCTTCTTCGTCGTGCTGGCTCCGCTATCGAGCGCAATTGCACGATCTCGCATAGCATTTCTGAGCCACTGCCTCACACCTTGCATATCGCCTCCGAAGAGGTTCGCGAATCTTGAGAGTTGCTGTCTCTTTCGCCAGCGTGTGCCACTAGGCTTGTAGGCGCTGGCGAAAGAGGCAGAACAAAGCCGGAAGGGAAAAGTAATGAACCAGGTTGATAGGCAATACGAAGACCTACTGGCAAAGATTATGCGTGAGGGTGCGGAAAAGACCGACCGCACGGGTACGGGCACGCGTTCCCTTTTCGGTGCTCAGCTTCGCTACGACCTCTCACAGGGTTTTCCGCTCATTACGACCAAGCGTGTCCACATGAAGTCGATCATTGGCGAGCTCTTATGGTTCCTCAGCGGGGATTCAAATGTTCGCTGGCTTCAGGAAAATGGCGTTCGTATCTGGAATGAATGGGCCGATGAAAATGGTGACTTGGGGCCCGTTTATGGTGTCCAGTGGCGTCGCTGGAATGCCGGGGATGGTCGTGAGATCGACCAGATCTCTCAGGTCTTAGAGACGCTGAAGACTAACCCTGATTCCCGTCGCATGATTGTATCGGCTTGGAATGTTGGGGATCTTCCGCAGATGGCTCTTGAGCCTTGCCATGCGTTCTTCCAGCTCTATGTCGCCCAGGGGCGCCTGTCCCTCCAGCTGTATCAGCGCAGTGCCGACATGTTCCTTGGTGTTCCCTTCAATATCGCCTCTTATTCGCTCTTGACCCACATGTTTGCCCAGCAGGCCGGCCTGGAAGTTGGCGACTTTATTTGGACCGGTGGAGACTGCCACATCTACTCGAACCATGTCGAACAGGTGAATGAGCAGCTCTCGCGTGAGCCCTATCCCTTCCCAACTTTGAAGCTGCGCCAAGCGGATTCAATGTTCTCTTACGATTTCGACGATATTGAGATCGAGGGCTACGAACATCACCCGACGATCAAAGCGCCGGTGGCCGTGTGAACCACGGCGGAGGCGCTGCCCGGGAAATGACGGTGGGGGAGGAATTACAAGCACAGCATCGCTTGGTCCCTCTTGCATCGATTTGGGCGCAAACTGCTGATGGGCTGCTGGGGTCGGGGACTGAAATGCTCTGGCGGGTTCCTGCGGATTTTGCTCACTTCAAGGCCGCAACAATGAACTGCCCGATTATTATGGGTCGTTCATCGTGGGATGCCTTGGGGCGTCCCTTACCTGGTAGAACATCCATTGTCATCACCCGGAACCCAGATCTGAAACTGGATGGTGCGCTGGTTGCGCATTCCTTGGACGAGGCTGTGCGACTTGGACAAGGGGATGCAGGCGAGCGGGGCAGTGAGCGCGTGTGGATTACGGGCGGCGCACAGATCTACACGCAGTCAATGCCGCTGGTGGATGAGCTTGTCGTCTCTTTCTTAGAACTTGACGACCCCTGTCTTGAAAAGATCAAGACCAGTGAAAATAAAGTGTTTGCGCCAGAGATTTCCCCTGACGAGTGGGGGCTTGACCCTCTTCGCAGCGACGAGGCCTGGCGTCCCTCCTCAGGAGATGCCCTCCGCTGGCGAGTCGAGGTCTTCCGCCGCCTGTGACAAGGGCATCGTGAGAGTTTTTGCCTCTACCTCAGCGTGCTCGAGGGGCTCAGGACTGAGATCTATTCCTGAGAGCTTTCGTGCGCTGACTAATGCGCGTGACTCAAAAGAGCCGAGGAAGGAATTCCAGGACTGTGATGCATTGTTGAGTGCAGCGGAGACTTTGGAGGCGTGTTTTCCAAGAGTTTGGAGCCGTTCGTAGAGTTCTTGAGAGAGCTGAATAATCTGTTGAGCCTGTGTGGAGAGGCTTTGTTGACGCCAGGTGAAGGCAACCGTTCGCAGAATTGCCCACAGGGAAGTGGGGGATGCAAGAACAACATTCATGTTCAATGCATCATGCATGAGTGAAGGATCGGTATGCAATGCTGCAGAGAGAACCGATTCACTGGGAATAAAAGCAATGACATAGTCAGCGGCATGGGGGAGTTCTTTCCAGTATTCCTTTCGGGAGAGTTCACTGACGTGGCGGCGCAAGGACTTTGCGTGCTGGAGCATCAGCTGCTCGTAAGTGAGTGTCTGATCCGAAGGATCCTCGCTATCCACATGTAGTGGAGTGTCTTCGCTTTGGGCGCGCAAGTAGGCGTCTAGGGGAACCTTCGCATCGATTGGAATGCACTTGTCTTGGGGGAGAAGGACGATCATGTCAGGGCGTTTGGATCGGCCTGCCGTTTCCACTTGGGTCTCAAAGTGGACGTGTTCGATCAGCCCGGCAGACTCAACGAGAGAACGCAGCTGGGCTTCTCCCCAAGTTCCACGAAGAGAAGCATGGGAGAGTGTTCGCGTGAGTTCTTGGGTGGACTGCCGAAGTAAATCTTCCGATTCGCGTGTCCACTTCAATTGTTGATCAATCGCACCGATTTGCGCGGCCTGCTGTCGTTCTAAAGAACTGACGGAGGTTTGGAGGAGCTTTAAGCCTTCGTTGATCGGAAGGATTGTCTGCATGAGCCGTTGGTGCTGCGCAGAATCAAGCTGTGCTGCTTGGGATTGAGAATCGGCCAAGAAGCTTTGGAAAGTATGTTCTTGTGTGAGGCGTTCGCGCAGTTCTGCCACTTGGGCCTGGCTGCGTGCGAGATCTTGCGAAAGTTCGAGGCGCGCGTGGAGCGCCCCGCTATGCTTGCCCACTGCCCACGATAAACAGGCTAGGAGTGCGCAGAGGAGGAAGAAGAAAAGGCTCTGAAGTGTCATGGAGCGATGCTAAAACCTGGCACTTTCATCTGCGTCCAGTTTGAGCGTGTGGATCTACATGACCCATGTCACCCGCCTCGAGTTGTGCTTTTGGGCCAAGGCAGGTATCTTTTTTAGGTACCGACGCGGGGTGGAGCAGTTCGGTAGCTCGCCGGGCTCATAACCCGGAGGTC
>CALLSD010000028.1 GCA_938014245.1 uncultured Actinomyces sp. | reverse complement strand
GGAACCCTGGTTATCTCAACGCACGACGAGTGGCTGATCACCCGCTGGTGGGGCAGAATCCATCAACTCGGCGGGACGTGAGGGAAGCAAGGACCCCCACATCGAACAGTCCCACATCGCACGGAGTCACTGTCCCCTCGCGCGTCACTCACTGACTGGGAACACAGTAACAGGATATGTACAATGTTCTGTACATACGTGACGAAGTGAGGAGCCTCCATGAAGACCATGACCTACAGCGAGTCGCGCGCACGCTATGCCGAGGTCCTCGATCAGGTCGTCAACGACCGCGAGGAAATCATCATCACCCGCCAGGGACACGAAAGCGCCGTCATCATGGCGCTTGACGAGTACGAGTCCCTCATGGAAACCGTCTACCTCATGCAGTCCCCCGCGAATGCCCGTCACCTGCGCGAATCGATCGCGCGTCACCGCGCTGGTGAGGGTGTCGTCCACGACCTCGTTGACTTAGACGAAAACTGACCATGCACATCACGTGGGACGAGGAAGCCTGGAACGACTATGTTTGGTGGCAGTTTGAGGATCGCAAGACCCTCAGACGCATCAACGCCCTTATCAAGGACATTCAGCGCAACGGGAACGAGGGCATTGGCAAACCTGAACCCCTCCGTTACGAGTTCTCGGGTTATTGGTCGCGCAGGATCGACTCGCGTCACCGCCTGATCTACCAGATCAGCGACGACGGTAAAACTCTCTGGATTATCTCCTGCCGCTATCACTACGGCCAGTAGCGCCCACGGTTCTAGAGCAGCGCACTACCTAGACGGCAGATGTTATCGATGTAGTGCTTGTACCAGGGAAGCGCTTCCCACTCGTCGATGGTGAGCAAACGAGATCGCGCAATGATGCGCTGATCGTTTTCCAGGAGAAGATCAACAAGATGCGAATCTTGGGCCAGCAGCATGACTTCGTAGTTCAAGCCGAAGGAACGGTAATCCATGTTGGATGATCCGATTGCTGCAAGTTCCCCATCAACCACGACGTACTTTGAGTGCAGCATATTGGGCAGAGCGTAGAGGTGAACCTTTACCCCTGATCGCAGAAGGAAACCGTAGTAGCTGCGCTGCGCGTGCCCCACCAAGAACTGATCGAATTGCTCGGAGACATAGAGATGGACGTCAACCCCCGACATCGCCGCATTTGTCAATGCCGTCAGGAGCGGTTCATCCGGAATGAAGTACGGGCTGGCGATAGATACATGCGTATGCGCCTGCGAGATCATCGAAACGAACATCCGCAGATTCGGCTCTGTCGGGTAAGCCGGCCCTGAGGGGATGATCTGCATTGGTTTGCCCGGGGTTGGATCTGCCTGGGCAAGGTTAAGATCGTCGGCAGTCAGCTCTTCGCCCGAGGCGTAGTACCAGTCCGCAGCGAACACTGCCTCCATCTGGCGAACAATTTCGCCACGCACTTCAACCGAAGTGTCGTGGTATTCAATCCCCGCTTTTTGATAGGCGGGAGTGTCATAGTCCGCGGCCACCATATTGTGCGAACCGATGAAACCGAATTCACCGTCAATCAGCAGAAGTTTGCGGTGGTTCCGCAGGTCCGGCCGTCGAATTTCCCCCTTGAACAGATTGAAGGGAAGCATGATGTGCCATTGGATGCCGGATTCGTCCAAGACTCGGCAAAAGTCGCGCCAACCCGGAATTGTTCGCACCCCGTGATGATCCACCAGCAAACGCACGCTCACCCCGCGAGCGCAGGCACGAACCAGGGCTTTGTAGAGCGGATCAGTGGACTGATCCCATGAGGTTTGGAAGTACAGGACATTGACGTGGTGTTGCGCCCGATCAACCTCACGGGCCATTGCCTTGAAGGTCTCGTCGGTGTCATTGAGAAGTTGAACCACTTCTCCGCTGCTAACAGGGAAGGAAGTCTGCTTCCTATTGAGCTGCATTAACGAGGCCGTTCGCTCAGGCAGAGCGCTGCTGCCTTCGTCAATTTCTGCGGGTCCTTCGGGGTTTCCGCCACTGTGAGCTTTGTGAGAAGCCGCGCCCAGAATGCGCTTAACCAATTGATGCGCCTTTGGATCAGAGCGCAGAGACTTTCCCATCGCCCACCAAGATCCGAAGATCAGATAGAGGGGAACGCCAACAACTGGCCATAAGAAAATGAGTAAAAGCCACGCGGTTGACGTGGATGCGCGCCTCCGCTTCGGGACTACGCCCAATGCAACCAGTCGGATCACTAATTCACATGTGCCGACAAGGAACCACACCCACAGGGGCGGCTGATGGCTCAGAGGCGCGGGTAGTGGCATCGCAGTTACTCCTGATCCGATTCGAGCCGAAGGAATCCCCACCGAATTAAGGTGCGTACCTGCGGGAAAAGTTCGTCCTGAAGCTGCCGGGAATCGCATTCCAATAGGGCTGCAAGAGCCCCGCAGATCTGCCCCACGCTGAGCTCGCCATCCGATGCACCAACCAAGGCACTCAGCGCAGTGGTCGAGGCAACCGATTGTCCAAGCCCTCCGCCTTGGTGAAGAACCAAAGCGGAAGGATCTTGCGCTCCGGGTAGGAAATGCCGTTCTTCCGTCACGTCGGAAGCAAAGTACAGGTGAAGATCACTGAGATCATCGGGAAGCCGCAAGGACGCAAGCGCACGCTGGACGTCTTCGCCGGATGGGGATTCTCCCCCTTCGAGTTCATCGCATTCGCACACGCCCGGGCGCGACGTATCGAGCTTTCGCAGGGCGACCATGCCCATGCCAATTTCGACGACTCCTGCCTGGACGAAGTCTTCAAGCCACTGGGCATATTCGCGTTCGTAGTCTTCACGCTGGTGCAATTGCTGACCGGAGTCACGAAGCCACATTTCAACGTAGTGCGCGGGATCAAGCCGGTCGCGCTGCACAATCCATGCGTCAACGGGAAGATCTTGAACCCACGAGCGCACGACGCTCTTCCAGTCATCAGGGTGCCCCAAGCGTCCGGGAATCTCCCAATTCGCAAGGAGTTGCGTAACGCCGCCGGGCTTAAGGTAGTTCGGGCTTTCCCGGATCACTGTGCGCACCAGATGATCGCGGCTCATTCCGCCATCGCGGTATTCCAGAACCCCCGAGGTCCGAAGCGAATCTGGGGTGATGACAAAGGGCGGGTTCGAGGCGATGAGATCGAATTCTTCGCCTTCGACCGGTTCAAATAGAGATCCTTGACGAACATCCAATTCGACACCGTTAAGCGCAGCATTGAAGCGCGTGATCTCACACGCCCGCGACGACAGGTCTGTTGCAACAACGCGAGTAGCGTGTGTGGCCAAATACAAGGCTTGGATTCCGCATCCACACCCCAGGTCCAAGGCGGATTCGACAGGAGTTCGAAGCGTCGCCTTCAAGAGCGAGGTCGTTGCCCCACCGATTCCCAGAACGTGATCTGGACGAATGGGTTCTCCCGTCACGTCTTCACCAAGGTCCGACAGGATCCACCAGTTCTTGAGGCCGCCTTGAAGCTGCGCCGCGTGAGGACGCAGGTCGTAATTTGCCTTAAAGAGTTGCTGCCCCGACGGCGAATCCACATCGAGTGCAGGAAAAATCAATCCCAGGTCGACCGCGCCGCGCACCCCAAGACTGGGCAGAGCCTGCGCAAGAACATCCCCACTTTCCGCGCAGCCCAAGACAAAGAATCGCGTCAACACCGCAGCTGGGGAATCTTTCCGCTGAAGTTCGCGAACGGCAGGAACCCTTTGATTGCGCATGAGCGCAGCGCGCGCCGTCGGGCTGATCATGGTTTCCATCGCGTCAACGCTCCACCCGGCGCTACCCAGGTCTGCTGCCAAGCGCGCGATCAATCCGGGTTCCAATCCCGGCGTCGGACTGGGAAGAGTGTCAATCAATGATTCCGTCATAGCATTACTTTCTCACGCCTGACCTGCATCTGCGTCGACTTATTCATGCAAGTTCTCAGGCACATATTCCCACGTCCTCCCCCACCGCGCAGGCCCTCCCACTCGCCCATTAGAATGCCTGTGTCCCCAAGGAAAAGGATGAGTGGATGTCTGGCGGACTGGTAGCACTTCTGGACGATATTGCAACCCTCGCAAAAGCCACGGCTTCATCTATTGATGACGTCGCATCAAGCGCGGTGAAGGTATCGGCCAAAGCGGTTGGCGTCGTCATCGACGACACCGCTGTTACTCCGCAGTACGTCTCCGGGCTTTCCCCCAAGCGCGAGCTGCCGATTATCGGGAAAATCGCCAAGGCCTCGTTAATCAACAAGCTGGTTGTTATTCTGCCGGTCGCGCTGCTGCTCACGTGGTTTGCGCCGCAGGTCCTGCCTTTCCTCCTCATTGCGGGCGGCGCATACCTCTGTTTTGAGGGCGGAGAGAAGGTTCTCGAGGCCCTGCACTGGCTTCCCGAACACAAAGATTCAGCCGAAGATACGGCCCCTCAAAGCGCGGAAGACCTCGAAAAAAGCATCGTTTCTTCAGCCTCACGCACGGACCTCATTCTTTCGGCGGAAATCATGCTGGTCTCCATGGACGGACTGAACGCCGAGTCCATGTCGATGCGGGTCTCGGTCTTGATCGCGGTCGCTTTCTTCATGACTTTCTTTGTCTACGGAATCGTTGCTGTCCTGGTGCGCATGGATGATTTCGGGCTTCGCTTGGCCAAGGGCGCGACGCATCCGGACGATAACCGCCCCGGTCCCGGGGATAATATCGGCCGTGGGATTGTGCGCGTGATGCCCAAGGTTTTTAACGCAATCGGCGTCGTTGGAACGATTGCGATGCTGTGGGTGGGCGGCCACCTCGTCATCGAGAACCTTGCGAAGGTGGGCGTCGGCTTCTTCCACAGCGTCGTATCGACGATTGAGCACACGCTCGCTTCGGGCGGCGGTTTCCTTGGCTGGCTTGTTGAGACCGCGTGTGCGGCAGTGTTTGGCATTGTGCTCGGCTCGCTGATCACCGGAGTTGTTGTTGGGGTTTCCCATCTTTTCCGCCGAGGCCGAGGCCACTGACCCTTTCCCCTCTCCCCTTTTGCGTGGCGCGTTGAGCGCTGAGTGAACTCGCCCACCTATGCACTCACACATAGGGACTTAAGTACTAGGCTTGGGGTATCAACCCCTAAGTGTAAGGAGAGCCCGATGAGCATTTACACCCTTCCCGAACTTCCCTACGATTACGCGGCACTGGAGCCCCACATCTCTGCAAAGATCATGGAGCTGCACCACGACAAGCACCACGCCAACTACGTGGCCGGCGCAAACACTGCACTGGAGAAGCTGGAAGCAGCTCGCGAAGCTGGCGATTTTGCCGCAATCAACCTGTGGGAAAAGAACCTGGCCTTCAACCTGGGTGGCCACACCAACCACTCGATCTTCTGGACGAACATGACCGGTGACGGCGCTTCTCGCCCCGAAGGCAATCTGGCCGACGCCATCAACGAGTTCTTCGGTTCCTTCGAGAAGTTCCAGGCACAGTTCGCTGCCGCGGCCCTCGGACTGCAGGGTTCCGGCTGGGCCGTTCTCGCATGGGACACCCTGGGTAAGCGCCTCGTGACCTACCAGCTGACTGATCAGCAGGGCAACATCCCCGTTGCAACCGTTCCGCTGCTCATGCTGGATATGTGGGAGCACGCTTTCTACCTGGATTACCTCAACGTCAAGGCCGACTACGTCAAGGCCTGGTGGAACGTTGTGAACTGGGAGAACGTCGCACAGCGTTTCGCAGCAGCCCTGTGATCACTGCTCATTAGCCTCAAAGCTTGTGGCCCCCGCCTTTAGGCGGGGGCCACGGCATTCTCCACTGACAAGATTCAGAACCGACAACAGGCGTTATCCAAGACGCGTCTGGAGTTCTTGATACTGAGCAAGCTTTTGCTGAACATCAGCGATGTAGCTGATCAGCATGACTTCATCAACGCGGTGATTCCGCGCGAAGTTTGCAATCGTCTGAGCGACCTGGTCGTAGGTACCGATGATGATCGAGCGATCGCGCTGCGCCCATCGCAGTGCGTCTTCCCGGTCTTCGGCGCTCATCTGCTCTAGGCGCTGGAATCGCACGGGACGTCCCAAACGCAAACACATGCGGAAGCTCAATGCGGGAAGCGCCTGTTCTAGGGCTTCCGCTTCAGTTTCTGCAGCGCTCACCGCGAGTGAGGAAAGGGTCTGTCCTTGGCCCTCACCCAGTTTTTCGGGCAGGTGTGCGCGGTAGTGGTCCATGACCTCGGGCTGTTGTTGGCCACTAAAGAACTGCGCGTAGGCATAGTTCATGTTTCGAGTCCCCGCCCAAGCCGCACTCTGGCCCGAAGAACCCAGAAGCCAGAGTTCGGGAAGCTCCTCGGGGCGCGGGTAGACACCAACCGAGGCGTAGGGGTGTCCCTCCGGCAAAGTCCCTCGCATGAAGGTAAGAGTCTCATCGATTAGGGCATTGATCGATTGTGGATCGATCGTTGTCCCCTGGTTGAGTGCGCGGGCAGAAATCATGTCACCGCCGGGGGCACGTCCCAATCCCATGTCGACGCGTCCAGGGAACAAGGTGGCAAGAGTGAAGAACTTTTCTGCCATCTGCAAGCTGCCCTGGTGCATGGCCATCACGCCGCCCGAACCAATACGGATGCGTGAGGTCCGGTCCAGAAGGTGGGTCATCACCAGCTCGGGAGCGGAGGACATAAAGACCGGTGTGTTGTGGTGCTCTGCGATCCAGAAGCGATGGAAATCCAATTCTTCCAGTCCGCGAGCCAAGGACACCATGTCTTCGAGTGCCTGATGCGGCGTGGATCCGTCAAAAAGCGGAACCTGTTCCAGGGCTGAGAGACGCATTGTTACCCTTCCGTTTCACAAAATATCCGCTACTTAAACACGGTTATTCCTGAGGATATTCCGCTAGGAAGGAGCGCGCCGGCCGAGCGATTGTCCGCACAAGCGCTACCCAGCCAGCAAGCTCACACTCACCTCAGCGGAAAGCAGCACCTCGCCTCGGCGGAATTGCGGGCATGCCCAAGCCGACCACGCGGCGTCCCTCACCATCAGAGGAACCGCCACCGGAGCCGCACCCGCAGCCACCGCAGGAGGCACCAGCAACGACCTCGCCGCCCAGGTCTTCGGAATCGAAATCAATCCCGACCAACTGCAGCACGCCATCGTCTTCACCATCGCGCTCGGCAGCATTGTGCTGTTGCACAGCGGTTGCCAGCATCAGCTTGATTCGGTTGAGCTGATTGACTTCCGAGGCGCCCGGGTCGTAGTCGACCGCGACAATGTTTGCCTGCGGGTAGCGGTTACGCAGTGCGCGGAACATGCCCTTTCCAACGATGTGGTTGGGCAGGCATGCGAATGGCTGCGCACAGATGATGTTCGGGCATCCGTGTTCGATCATGTCGACCATCTCAGCCGTGAGGTACCAGCCTTCACCTGCCTGGTTACCGAGGCGTGCGATGTCCTCCGAGCGCGAGATCATCTCTTCGATGTCGCGGTGAGCTTCGAACTTCCCATTCGTCTCTTCGAAGGCGCGATGGACCGGAACCTCATACTTCTTGAGGAGCCACAAAGCCATGGGCAAGATCTTGCGCTGTTTGCCGTCGATACCCAGATTCTCGTAATCCCACTCTGCGGTCGCAACCGAATTGTGGAAGAACTGCATGAGTCCGGGAAGCTCAGCCTCACAGCCCTCAGCCTCGATGACGTCAACCGCGTGGTTATTCGCATCGGGGTGGAACTTCACGAGGATCTCTCCCACCAGCCCAACGCGAGGTTTACGCGGAATATCACGCAATTCCAGGGCGTCAAACTCTGCAACACAGCGCTTGATCAGCGTCGAATAGCGCAGGCGCCCCGTTAGGAGACCCGTCGGACCGACGCGCCCCAAGGTCTCAGAGCGATCACTGACGACCCACTCGCGCACGATCTGATCCCAGCGGCGGTACAGCTCCATCGCGCTTCCGGGCACGGCCTCGTAAGGACGCACGCGAAGAAGCATCGACTGGATCGCGTCGCCGATGACGAAGGACTGAATCGCCTTGTGGATATGGCGAATTCCAATCTTGAAACCGGGGTTGTCTTCCAATCCCTGAACGGAAAGCGCAATGACCGGGACCTGCGGATATCCCGCATCGCGCAGGCCCTTACGCAGCAGTGCAGCGTAGTTCGTTGCGCGGCACATTCCGCCCGTCTGCGTGATGCCGACTGCGGTCTTATCGGGATCCGCGCGCCCCGACACGAATTCGTCAATGAGCTGACCGATGACGACGATTGCGGGGTAGCAGGAGTCGTTGTTGACGTACTTCAGGCCCGTTTCCATGGTCTGGCGACTCGTGTGCTCAAGGACTCGCACATTGAGCCCCGCGCGCCTGAACAAGGGCTCGAGGAAGCGGAAGTGGATGGGCGACATCTGCGGGGCAAGAATTTCGTATCCCGCATCGCGCATTTCCTCGGTGAAGACGGCCCGCGCTTCAATGTGTCCGGCCTTGACCTGCTCGGATTCTTCGCGCGCGGCAACGGATGCGGGGTCCTCGTGCACAGCGGTATCGATCGTTCCCGAGGCCATGGTTCCTCGTTCCGCAACCGCCGCTTCCAGGGAACGCAGGCGGATTTTCGCGGCACCAAGGTTCGATACTTCGTCGATCTTGAGGACCGTGTGCACGTCGCCGCGTCCCTCAAGGATTTCTTGGACCTGGTCGGCGGTGATTGCGTCAACGCCGCAGCCGAAGGAGTTGAGCTGGACCATCTCAAGGTCAGGCTCATCGCCCACGCGGGCGGCGGCCTCGTATAGGCGCGAATGGTAGGACCACTGGTCGCGCACGCGAAGGGGGCGCTCGAGGCGCTGGTCGATGATGGAGTCCTCGGTGAGGACAGCCATTCCCAGGCCAATGATGACCTCGGGGATACCGTGGTTGATTTCGGGGTCGAGGTGGTAGGGACGGCCCGCCAAGACAATTCCACGCACTCCGTGTTCACGCATCCACTCGAGTGCTTCACGGCCCTTTTCCTTGATTTCAGCCTTGACTGCTGCGTCTTCTTCCCACGCCTTATCCAGTGCGCGGGTCATTTCTTCAACGCTGATGTCGTAGCCATATTGCGCGAAGGTACGCACGAGGTGCGCGGGCAGGTAGTCGCGGTTGCCGAAGTTGATGAAGGGGCTGATGAACTTCACGCCCGGCTCATTCAGGCGTTCCATGTTGTTGCGAATGACTTCGGGGTAGGTTGCAACGACCGGGCAGTTGAAGTTGTTATCCGCGTCGGTGAGCTTTTGTTCGAAATCAACGCAGGGGTACCAGATCGTTGTAATCCCCTTGTCCAGCAGGGATTCAATGTGTCCGTGGACGAGCTTGGCCGGGTAGCACACGTTTTCGGAGGGGATCGATTCCATTCCCTGTTCGAATAGCTCGTGGTTGCTTCGCCCGGAGATCATGACGCGGAAACCGAGCTCAGTGAGCATCGTGAACCAGAAGGGGTAGTTCTCGTACATGCCCAGAACTCGCGGAATGCCAATGTCCCCGCGGAACGCCTTGGCTTCGGTGAGGCGTCGGTACCCGAAGATCCTCTTGTACTTCCAGTCATAGAGGTTGGGGAGGTCCGACTTGCGTGGAACCTTTTCGAGGCTTGCCCCGCGTTCGCAACGGTTACCCGAGACGTGCCTTTCTCCGTTGGAGAAGGTCGAGATCGTCATCTGGCAGTGGTTTTGGCACAGGCGGCAGGTCTTGCGCGTGGTCTCAACCTGGAAGTCCTCGAGGTCTTCCACGCGCGCAAGCGACGACTCGCCTTCGCCACTGTCGTGCATGCGGGCCGTAAGCGCCGCACCGTAAGCGCCCATAAGACCGGCAATATCGGGGCGAACAACCTCGCGGCCGGTCAGCAGTTCGAATGCGCGAAGAACCGAGTCGTTGAGGAAGGTTCCACCTTGGACGACAACGCGTTCGCCCAGATCCGAGGGGTCCTTGAGCTTGATGACCTTGTACAGGGCGTTTCGCACGACCGAGTAGGACAGACCGGCGCTGATATCGCGCACATCCGCGCCTTCTTTTTGCGCCTGCTTGACCGATGAATTCATGAAGACCGTGCAGCGCGTTCCCAAGTCAACGGGGCTGCTCGATTCCATTGCCATCTGCGCGAAGTTTCGCACGTCGGTTCCCATGGTCTGCGCGAAGGTTTGCAGGAAGGACCCGCAACCTGAGGAACAGGCCTCGTTGACGGAAATTGAATCGACTGCGTGGTCTTTGATCCGCAGGTATTTCATGTCTTGGCCGCCGATGTCGATGACCGAGGTGACACCGGGCTGGATGAATTCCGCGGCGCGATAGTGCGCCATTGTTTCGATTTCGCCCTCGTCCATGGTCAGGGCCGCGGTGACCAGACCTTCGCCGTATCCGGTTGCGCAGGATCGACCAATCACGGTGCCTTCGGGCAGTTCCGAGCGAACGCGGCGGACGATGTTGACGGCCGCAGCGACGGGGTCGCCTTCGTTTGAAGCATAGTGGGTGAAGACGATCCGGTCGTCTTCGTCGATGACGACGGCTTTGATGGTGGTTGAACCGGCGTCAATTCCGAGCCAGCAGCGCCCGCGGGCCTGCGAGAGGTCGGCCTTGGGGATGACTTCTTGCGCGTGACGCTGGACGAATTCTTCTTTTTCGTCCGGGGTAGCGAAGAGGGGGCGCATGCGCGCGGATTCCGCTTCGACGTGTGCGGTGGCGAGGCGGTCGATGAGGTCAGCCAGCGGGCTTCCCTGCTCTTCGCCTCGTTTCTTTGCTTCTTTCGAGGCCAAGAGCGCGGCCCCGATAGCGACGTACAGTTGCGCGTTTTCCGGGGTGATGAAGGACTCTGCCTTGGGAAGCAGGGTTTTGTAGGCCTCGCGAAGTTGAGGAAGGAAGTGCAGCGGGCCGCCGAGGAACATGACGTTTCCGCGGATGGGTCGACCGCAAGCCAGACCTGCAATGGTTTGGGTTGCGACCGCGCTGAAGATCGAGGCCGCGAGGTCCTCGTGCGCGGCGCCTTGGTTGATCAGTGGCTGGATATCCGATTTCGCGAAGACACCGCAGCGCGAGGCGATCGGGTAGAGCTGAGTGTGCGCTTCGGCCAGCGCGTTCAGTCCCGAGGCGTCGGTGTGGAGCAGTGTGGCCATCTGGTCGATGAATGCTCCGGTTCCACCCGCACAGGTTCCGTTCATACGCTGCTCGGGGGTGGGGTGAAGGTAGGTGAGTTTTGCGTCTTCACCGCCCAATTCGATGACGACGTCGACTTCTGGGTGGAGCCGTTGGGTGGATTCCGTTCCGGCGATGACTTCCTGAACGAAGGGGATGCCCATTGCGCGGGCTGTCGTCAAACCGCCCGAACCGGTGATCGCAGCTTGGACGACCAGTCCGGGGTAGATGTCCTCGATGTCTTCGAGGAGGTGTCCGAGTTCGGCGCGAACGTCTGCGTTGTGGCGGCGATAGTCGGAGAAGAGGATGCGGTTGCCGTCCAAGACAACGGCTTTGACCGTCGTTGAGCCCACATCAATACCGAGCTGGCACGGGTGTTCGGGCGTGCTTTCGGCGTGTAGACGTGAGCCTTCAATGATCTGCGTATCCATACTGCGAAACTATGACGCAGATTTCTAATTTCCAAACTGTTGAAATTAGACTGATGGCATGAGTGAAACAAGGGAAATAAAGGCAGAAAAACAGCGAAAAGAGCCTTCGGATTCCCTGAAGGAGCCCTCAGAAGTTTCATCAGATGTTGAAACTTCTGAATTGAATAAAGAAACATCTCCTCTTTCAAAAATCCATCGAGGTCCCTCCGCTTCCCGCGGAGAAATCAAAAAACGCATCATCGAAGCTGCGCGCAGCGAGTTCGTTACTCAGGGCTACGACCACACGACGATGCGCTCGGTTGCCCGTAGCGCAGGCTGTGATCCCGCTTTGATCACCTACTACTTCAACACCAAGCAAAAGCTCTTCCGAGCCTGCATGGACCTCCCCCTCGATCCGGCCTCGGAAATCATCGCACTCCTCATGCCAGGACCCAAAGATGCGGCGCGACGCCTCGTGGATTACGTCCTCGATCTGTATGAGCACAAACTGACCTCAGAAACGCTCACCGCCCTCATGCGCGCTCTCACCACCGACACCTCAACATCACAGCGTTTCCGCACCTACATGCGCAGCGATGTCCTTGAGCAAGTGAGCCACTTCTTGGCCGCAGATCCCGCCGATGCGCGCCGCCTCGGGGAAATGCTTGAGCTCCTCTTATCAATGCTCTACGGAGTCGTAACAATGCGCTACATCATCGCCTTGGAACCCCTGGCAAGCATGCCACGCCAACGAATCCACGCCACCCTTACCCCAGTCATCCAAGAACGCATCGACGAAGTCTTCGCCTCGCTTCTTCCGCAGTAAACTGCCATTTTTCGGCGCGCGCACGCCGCAACTAAGCACTGCTATTGGCACAATTGCACTATGACAACTCACGCCCCCACCGATGAAGAACGCGCTGCCTTTGTTGCCTCGCGACCCAAGCGTCGCTGGTGGCGAACACGCAGGAGCACGGCATCTGGCAGTGTCGGCGGAAGAGTCATGTACTTCGCTCGCAGCGCCAGCGTTATCGACTCCGTCAGCAAGGCGCACTACCTAGAAGACACCGATCTTGCGTTGCGCACCGGATCAACAGTTGCGGTTTTCGATCCGCAGGCAGTGCGTAGGCGCTCAATCGCCCTTGCCCTAGCCGGCCTACGCCCACTGGACGCGGGCTCGGTGTGGATGCCAGCGCGCAGCCGCAGCGTTCTCATTTCCCCGGACGAGGCTTTAATTCCCTCCCTGACGCTGTCCCAGAACCTTATTGTTCCCTGCGCCGCAATGGGAGAGATCGTCGATCCGGGTGAAATCCGCCGACGGGCCGCGCGACTTGGCGTTGATCTCGATCGAGTTGCACGTGATGTCAGTGCCACCGACCTCCTGAAATTCCAGGTCCTCCGCGCACTGATCTACCGCGCAGATTTGGTTGTCGTCAGCGATTTCCCCATCCAGACCGAAGACGCGCCCTCGTTTGAGGACTTCTCCGAGGCCTGCGAACTTCTTCGTGCCAGCGGCGCATGCGTCGTCTTCTTCACCGACAGTCCCGAGGCCGCGGCCTTGGCTCAGCGCGTGCTCATCGTTGCCAATAGCACGATCGTCGCCGACGCTGCCGGCCTTGATGCACACTTCATCCGCATGGCCTGCGATGCCATTAATGAGAATCCCAGCGCTTATCTCGGCCCTATTCCCCGTGCAGGCGAGCCGGTGACTTCCGATGCATCCGTACCCGCTTTTGAGGAAGACACCCCCGCCGACGATGCCGAAGCACCCGCAGAGGAAAATGCGTCCATCAATGTCACGCCCGCGGCCTCGGAAGATGACGAAACCTCCGTTTCCGACACCGCGGATGGCGGAGAAGTTGAAGATCACGCCTCGGCAATGAGCAAAAAGGGCACAGCGACGCCGAATTGGCACCCGCTGAGCACCCGCGTCATACGCACAGCGGACTCCCCCTTACCCACTCCCCTGCCCTCACAGTGGGAAGAGAACCCGGAAACTGCGGAGATCGCGTTAGCTGCAATCGAGCAAGCACGCCGCTTCCATCGCATCGAGCAGGCACGGGCTTCGCTGGGCGATGAGCTCAAGGAGCAGCTCAACGAGGACCTGCCCACCGCTGCAGAGGCAAGCCCGGAAGAGCGGGCGCTGATTGAGCATGCGCAAAAGATTTTGGGCGAGCTGCCTGGATCGGTCATCCCCGATAGCGAGGATTCAACGGTCGAGGGTGACTAACTCGCGACTTTGAGTCCTACTCGCGGCTAATTCGTGTCAAAATGAGAGGGTGACTGCACTTCGGTGCCCATCTTCATAGGAAGCGATGCAGGTATGAGCAACGACCATCCCTCATTTGGGCAGGCTCCCTCCGGGTCTCAGCCTCCCAGCATTGGCGAGCTTTTTGGCCGCATGACGGGGCAGATTTCGTCATTGATTCGCGGAGAAATTGCACTGGCAAAGACTCAGGCAATGACGTTCCTGAACTACACGAAGGCAGGAATCGGTGCGTTGGCCGTTGCTGGCGTTCTTGCACTCTACGGTCTGGGCTGGATTTTCCACAGCATTGAGCTGGCTCTGACCTTAGTTCTTCCCGCATGGGCAGCATCCTTGATCGTATGTGGCGGAATTTTCTTCTTCGTCTTGGTCCTTGCGTTTGTTGGAATTTCAAAGCTCAAGAAGTCGCGCGCACATGTTCCCCATCCTCAAGATGGCTTGAAGGAAAGCATGGATGCCTTGAAGAAGGGAGCTCACAAAGATGAGCAATGATCAGCAGGCACTAACTCCCGCCCCCAGCGCCGCAGAAATCGAGGCGCAGCTTCGGGCAACCCGCGAAGAGCTGACGCAGACCGTCGATCAGCTTGTTGGCCAACTTCAGCCTTCCTACCAGATCGAGCAGGCCAAGAATAAGGCTCGCCTCAAGGTCGAAGAGCTCAAAGTGCGCGCCCGTTTGATCACCGAGCAAGCCCGCGAAGGCGATCCTGAAGCTCTCAAGACTCTCGGAATTGTCGCGTGCTCCACGGCTGCAGTTGTGGGTCTTGTCGCATGGCGAGTCGTTTCGCGTATCAAGAGGTCTCGCGCAAGCTTCTAGTGCTGAGCGCATAATTTTGGCTCCACCTAGCACTTCAGGTGGGGATCGGGCATCGTTTTTAGGTATGATGTTCCCACGAAACATTTTGAACACCTAGGGCACCGCTTGTGCGGACCCGACCGACGTAGAGGGGGTCGACGCCATGGGGCGCGGCCGTCAAAAGGCCAAGCAGACGAAAGTCGCACGAAAGCTGAAGTATTTCAGCCCTGACACCGACCTGGATGCACTCCAAAGGGAGCTTGCAGCCGGGCATGAGGCGCATAGCGAAGAGCAGCAGACAGACGAAGATGATCTGTACGCACGCTACGCGGATTACGCCGAAGATGACCAGTCTGCAGATGATGATCATTGGGATGACGAAGATTACTGGACGTCCCCTTCCTCGCAATCGCGAAAGTAGCCGAGCTCTTTCGCTTTAAGACATACGGAAACGCCGTCAGACGGGTTTGCTATACCCTTCTGACGGCTCTCTTCTATGTGGCATGGAGGGGGAGCCAAGTCTTGCGCTTATAAGCCTCTAAAGGCTTGAAGGAGCATCAGCACACTCTTTACCCGGATAAAACACAGTCCCGGTGGCGAATTCTCGCCACCGGGACCAGTGCGTTAGAGCGTCAGCTCGCTAGATGGTCAGCCCATCCTGCGACGCGATGCGACTGCCGCACCACCGGCAAGGAGAGCGGCTAGGCCAGCTCCCAGGAGGATTCCGCTGTCTGCGCCGGTCTTTGCCAGAGGAGACTTGGGATTCTTCGGCTTATCGGGAGTGCTCGGCGGAACCGCGGGAGGATTCGACTCTGAGGGTGCCGGAGGCACCGAGGCAGTGGTCGACGTTGAAGGGCTCGGCGTCGTCGAAGTGGACGGCGAAGGCGTGGGCGTCGTGCTCACTGCAGGAGTCGGGGTAGTCGTAGACGGGGTCGGCACCGGGGTGGTGGTGCTCGGGGTCGGAACCGGAGTGGTCGTCGACGGAGTCGGAGACGGGGTTGGCGTCGTCGTCGAAGGTGTCGGCGAAGGCGTCGGTGTCGTGGTGGACGGAGTCGGCGAAGGCGTCGGCTTCGGCTTGGTCACGTTCGTCACCGTTGCGGTGTAATCCTTTTCAGGATTAATCGTCAGGGTTGCAGTCTTCTTGTCTGCACCCAAGGTCACGCCTTCGGACTGGTCAAAGACACCGGAGGTCGCGTTATCCCACAGAACACTTGCATCGGGAAGGTTCTTTTCCTTGATGCTGACCTTTGTTCCGATAGGCAGCTTGTCCGGGTAGGTGTAGGTCTGTCCCTTCTTAACAGTGACCGTTTCAGTCCTGTCAACACCGGGGCCCTTCAGGGTGACCTCGAAAGTGAAGTCCGGGTTCTCGGTCAGCGCTGCGGCAGAATCATCGACCTTCTTTGCAATGGAGAAGACCTGACGTGCTGCTGCACCTGCATCTGCACCCAGGACGACGTCCTGAGCAGAGACCGTGCGGGTTTCCATGTCATTCGCAGTGATAGTCGCGGTGTTCCAGTAGTGGCCGGAAACAACCTCGGGGGTGTGACCGTACAGAACAATGATCGCGAACTTATTTGCGGGAACCTCGGGAAGCTTGATTTCCAGCTTGTTCGCCGAGCAGCTGATGGTCGCGTTCTGGCGAATGGCTCCGCCGGACACATCTGGCCCGTTGTAGCCGTTAGCGACCGAGTCAACGAGCTTGAGATTTGCTTCGTTGTTCTTCAACAGCGGTTCAAGGTCATCGCAGTTGAAGTCCCACTTCGTGTCTTCGGAGTTGTCAACAACGCTGACATTTTTCAGACCAGTGTCGCCACCGGGAACCGTGATACGCCACGCAAGCGTACGGTTCCTGTTGTACACGTTGAAGAGCCAGCCATCCTTGCGGAAATCCACGCCGACGCCGATACCAGGCTGAATATCGACGTCAACCGACTTCGTCTCGGTCAGCTTGAAAGGCTGCTTCTTACCAACCTCATTCTTGGACAGGGTCAGCTGTGCCGTAGTGATCACCCAACCGTCCCAAGAGGCTGCGCCTTCGGCCGCATCATTGAAGACGACCTTGACGTTACCATCCTGATCCCAGGTGCCACAGCCAATGACTGTGCCCGTCGACGACTTCACGTCGAAGTTGAAGGGCATGATCGGCTTAGCTGACTGAGTCGAAACCTTGTACTGGAAGTACTCGCCGGCGTGAACCTTCGAGCTGGTCGACCACTTCACCTTGAAACCAACGGTCGCTGCGACAGTGAAACTTGTCTTCGGGGTGCCGTTTTGATCAGTCAGCTCAGGGTCACTGATCGTCACTTTGGACGTGATATTGGTTGTGGGCGCGGGGCAGCTTGCTGCAACCGCGGCGGGGGCGTGATCGGAAAGAACCTCAACAGCCCCGATTCCACCAACCGCCAATGTCAGTGCTGCAAGCGCTGACACAGCGCGTTTCGTGCGTAGGTTTGACACAGTCAAAACTCCATAATTCACGAGTGAATAAATACTCTTAAAGAATACAGCACCTGAGCACGAATTTCATAGGCTTTTTTCAGACGAACTAGCTGTGATCAGCACTAATACTATCATCAAGTGATACTAAGAAATCATCCTCATCAACCACGGCTCCGCCTGTAATCGCATGGATAATAGTTGCCGCGGATTCAATATCACGGATCGATCGCATCCGTTCCAAGCGCTCACTGCGTGTGACAATCGCCTCAGGAATCTGGACCTGCCCCTTCGGGAGCCACCGCAGTCGATACTCAATAACTGCCCCCTGCGCCCACTGCTCCCATCGCAGTACGTGAGGAGCACGCTCAACCTGGTGCGCCTCGATCATCATCATCGACTGATTGGCAATGGGAGCCAGCAGCGCATATCCATCAACTACCTGCTCCGCGGCCTCCGCACGCTCACGGTCACGAGCCAGCGCCTCGCGCAATTCATCACTAAGTTCGGGGGCCACCGAACGAAGCTCCCTCTCTGCTGCGGCTTCTCGACGCGTCTGCGGAGGCGCATCCTGGCCAATGAGCTCACGCGAATCGATGATCTCGGGGAAGGTAGAAGACAAGGCCTCGGCAAGCTGAGCGGGACCCAGCCAGCGCGGCGTGTAGACCGCCAAGGACACCGCAGAATCAGGATCGGGCTGAATAATGCGGCCACTGCCCGCGATGCGCAGCGCACCCGCAAGGCGACGAGCCATCCGCTCCAGCACAAGCAAAACCTGGTATTCGATACCGAAAGGCAGTCCCTCAGGGAAGGCTTCAGCCCAGCGATCACTGCCGCGCAATTCCTCGGGAACGCGCGCGCCTCGCATCGGCTCGCACTCCAAAACCCACGCGCTGGTCAGATCCGCACCCAGGCCAAGTTCGCCTCGAACATTAACGGGAAGAGACCAAGGGCCGGACAATTCGACTCCCCCGCGCAGGTGCAGGCGTCCGGGAGCCACCCAATGGGCCTCATCCCAAGCGGACACGGCAAGCGCTTCAAGCTCATCGTCCTCAACGGACGCGCCCACGCAGAAAAGGTGGTGATCCTGAGCAAGCTCAAGGGGCAGCGGCAAAATCTCACGCTCGCCCGCCGACGCCCCCATAGATACACGTGCCACGTGATCATCGATGCGGATCTCGCCGGTGTCGTTCACGCGCAGAGCGGTATCAAAAGCACGCAGCCCGCCGACCGAAGTCATCGAGGTCTGCGTCAAAGGATGCGAAGCAGTCTGACTCAGCGCGGATTCTCCACCGCCACGCGCGGAATCGTGCGCTTCCCCAGCGGGAACCGCATCCATTCGTTCGCGAAACGACCGGCGACGAGGCGGCAGAGAGGCTTCCTGTCCCACGATTAGCGCTCGATACGGGTACGAGTGAAGCGCAGGTGGGTGCGCGAGGGCGTGGGGCCGCGCTGTCCTTGGTAGTGCGAGCCGAGGCCCTCACTTCCGTAGGGGTGCTCGGCGGGAGACGACAGATCAAAGAAGCACAGCTGGCCGATCTTCATTCCCGGGTAGAGCAGAATCGGCATGGTCGCAGTATTCGACAGCTCCAGGGTGACGTGGCCCGAGAAACCGGGGTCAATAAAGCCAGCGGTGGAGTGAGTGAGAAGGCCCAGGCGTCCAAGCGAAGACTTACCTTCCAAGCGAGCCGCAATATCATCGCCCAGGGTGACCAATTCGTAGGTTGCACCCAGCACGAATTCGCCGGGGTGAAGGACGAAAGGATCATCCGGCCCCACATCGACGCTGTGTGTGAGGTCAGACTGGTCCGCCGCAGGGTCGATCACCGAGTAGCGATGGTTGTCAAAAAGCCGAAAAAGCCGATCCAAGCGCACGTCAATACTTGCGGGTTGAATCAGAGAGCGGTCCAGCGGATCCAGTTGGATACGTCCGCTATCGAGGCTTGCCGAAATATCGCGATCACTGAGCAGCATGGTGCCATTCTCGCACAGTTTCGGCCGCCTATTGTGCCTCGGCGGGCGCGTTGGCTGACGGCTAAGCTACCTCTTGTGCCAACCCCAAATTACGAGATGCTTCGCGCCCCGATCCTCGCGTGGTACGAGCTCCATCGCCGCGAGCTCCCCATGCGCGCGAGCGACGTCTCCCCGTGGGGAACCTTGGTCTTTGAGGTCATGAGCCAGCAAACCCCAATCCCGCGCGTGCAGCCAATTTGGGAGCGGTGGATGAGGCTGTGGCCGACTCCTGCGGATTTCGCTGCCGCTTCTCCCGCCGAGGCTTTGGTCGAGTGGGCACACCTTGGCTATCCCTCGCGGGTGCTGAGGCTTCGCGAGTGCGCACAGGCTATTGTGCGCGACTTCGGTGGATCCGTTCCCGATAGCTACGAGGCCTTGTTGGCCTTGCCCGGGATCGGTCCCTATACCGCGAGTGCTCTTGCCTCCTTCCAATTCCACAAGCGCATCCCCGTCCTTGATACGAATATTCGCCGAGTTTTTGCGCGAGTGCGTGACGGGGTGGAGTTTGCTCGGCGCAGTGCACCTTCTCGCGCCGAGTTCGCAGCCGCGCTTGATTGGTTGCCCGAAAATGGTATGGATTGCGCTCGTTGGAATGTGGCGATCATGGAGTTTGGGGCGCTCGTGTGCACGCAGCGCTCCCCCAAGTGCCAGGATTGTCCACTGCGCAAGGACTGCGCATGGGCACAGGCCGGTTTCCCGCCCGCCGAGGTGCGGCCTCGTGGGCAAAGCTGGAAGGGGACGGACCGCCAGGCGCGTGGGCGGGTGATGGCGGCGCTACGCACTTCTCCCGATGGACTTTCCATCGACGAGGCCCTTGCTGCGGCGCGCTTGGAAGGTGCGGATCCCGAGCAGGCACCTCGCGTCATCGAAGCACTGATAAGCGATGGCCTGGTTGCCGAAGATTCGACAACCAGGCACATCACACTTCCTCGGGAGTGAGGAAGAAGGGAGGCCTTGGAGGGGAGGCCTATCCCTTCACGGCTCCAGCCAAGGCGAAGCTTCCTCCCGAGACCTTTTGCATGATCGCGTAGAGGACCAACGCCGGGCTGGAGTAGATCACTGCGAATGCGGCCAGTTTTCCGTAGACGACCGCGCCGTGCGTCCCAAAGAATTGGTAGATGGCGACGGCTGCGGGCTGAATGTCCGGGTCAGTCGTGAGGATGAAGGGGACGAAGAAGTTCCCCCAGGTCGCGGTGAAAATGAAGATGAAGACCACCAAGAGGCCCGGCTTCATCAGCGGTAGGACGATGGTGCGCAGTGCTTTGAGCGCGCTGGCGCCGTCGACCCAGGCCGCTTCTTCAAGGGATACGGGGACGGAGTCCATGAAGTTTTTGAGCATCCACACTGCCATGGGCAGGGAGGTTGCGGTCATGAAGCAGATAATCCCCGGGATTGAATCGATCAAATCCATGCTGACGAAGAGCGAATACACGGGAACCATGAGTGCCGTTATGGGAAGGCAGGTTCCGAACAAGATCGTGTACATGAATCCGCGCGCGAAACGGCTCTTGTAGCGAGAAAGCGGATAAGCCGCGAGCGCGCCAACGAAGACGGTCAAAATGGCGGTGCCGAAGGAGAGAATCGCGGAGTTCCACAGCGGCAGCCACGTGCGATCAAATGTCGCGATATCCGAGTAATTCGAGGTCGTGAAGTGCTCGGGGATACTTAAGGACACCGTCGCTGTCGGATTGAAAGATGCGAAGAGAACCCATGCCAGTGGAACGACAAAGGAGATGCCGATCAGAGCAAGGATTGTGCTCGAAATCAGACGGACGGTCTTTTCTCGTGGGTTCGCGACGGAGGGGATTTCTTTGCGCTGGGTAGCCATTAGTCCACCTCCGGCTTGAGAGCGCGGATGTAGACCAGAGCGAAGAGTGCCCCCAGGACAATGGTTACGGTCGCGATAGCTGTTCCGTAGCCAATGAGAGAGTTCTTAAAGGCTTCTTGGTATGCCATGACCGGGAGGGTCGTGGATTGAGTGCCAGGGCCACCACCCGTCATGACCCAGAGAAGGGTGAAGACGCCCAGGGTCTGAAGGGTCGTCAACAGAAGGTTGGTTGAGATAGACCCCTTGATCATTGGCAGTGTCACGAAGCAGAATCGCTGCCAGCCTCGGGCACCGTCAACCTTCGCTGCTTCTTGAATCTCAGGCGGAACTTCGGCCAGCGCAGCGGAGTAGACCATCATCGAGAAGGCTGTTCCGCGCCAGATATTCGCCATGATCACAGAGAACATGGGGAAGGTCAGCAGCCAGGTTGTTCCGCCGAGGCCGATGTAGCTCAGCAGCGTGTTCAGCGTTCCATCGGTGGAGAAGAATGCGTAGAGCGCAAAGGCTGCGACGATCTCCGGCATGACCCATGCGACAACAACGACGCCACCGACCAGGGTGGAGAGAATCTTGGGGGCTTTGCTCATGAGCATGGCAAGGGCGAGCCCCAAGATATTTTGGCCGATCACAGCCGAGGCGACGACGAAGATGATCGTCAGCAGGACCGCTTTCCAGAATGCTCCGCTGGTCAGCAGATCCGCGTAGTTCTCGAGGCCGACAAATTCAGGATTTGCTGCTTTGTAGCCCGAGAGGGCGGCATTGGTCAAAGACCCATACACCGAATATGCAATGGGACCTACGAGGAACACCGCCATGAGGGCAACTGCTGGAAACAGAAGACCCATTCGGCCCGTTTGGCGGGCGGCGCGAGAAAGTAGTGTCTCGCGTCGCCCGCCAGGGGTCGCAGTGCTCTCGGTCCCCACACGAACCGAGGTGGACATGTTACTTCGCCGCTTCGACGTTCTTTTCGCCGACGATCTTCACCAGGCCCTCGTCGTAGGCCTTTGCGGCCTGTTCGGGGGTCTGCTCCTTCGTCACCACGGATTCGGTGGCCGTCTGGATATTTGTGGAGATCTGCGGGTAGTCAGGAGTTGCGGGACGGAAGTGCGTGTACTCAACAATTCCTGCGAAGAACTTGAAGGAGGGGTTAGATGCAAGGTACTCAGGGTCAGAGACGATGTCCTTGCGGACTGCAATCGCAGAGGTTGCGATGGAGTACTGCAGGGAGCCCTTCTTGTTCAGCGCGGTCTTGACGAAGTCGGCTGCAAGTGCGGGATCCTTGGTTTGAGATCCAACGGAGAGGACCCAGCCACCGGAGAGAGTGGTGAATCCGGGTGCCTGTCCCTTCTGGGTCGGCATCTTTGCGAGGCCGATGGTTTCTTGCCATTCTGCCCACTTCGTCGAGTCCTGCATCCACACGTAAGGCAGCCAGGAGCCATCAATGTCGATGGCGAGCTTGCCCTTGGGGAGGAGCTCGGTGGAAACGCGGGTGCCGACAGCCTTGTCCAGCGCAATATCGTTGGAGGGGGTGAGGCCCTCCGAGTATGCGGTCTGGTAGAAGGTCAGAGCGTCCTTGAAGCCCTGGGATCCCGTGACCCACTTGTTGGTATCGGTGTTGTAGAGGGTGTCCTGGGTGCCGTAGAGCAGCATTTCAAAGCCCTGCATGCTGGTCTGTTCGCCACCTGCACGGCCCGCGTAGATGTTCATGGGGATGACATCGGGCACCTTTTCCTTGATGGTGCGCGCAGCAGAAAGAAGGTCATCCCAGCTCTTGGGCTGCCAATCAGTGGGCAGTCCGGCCTGCTCAAAGATCTTCTTGTTGTAGTAGATACCGCGAGTATCGGTGCCGAAGGGAACCCCGTACAGCTTTCCGTCCAGACCCTTTGCGCCCTGGATCGAGCTTTCAGGGTACTGGCTCCACTCATCCCAATTCTTGACGTAGTCGTCAATGGGGGCCAGGTATCCGGCTGCCGCATCGCTCATGACCTGGAAGGTGTCTTCGTAGATGATGTCGGGAGCCTTGGACTTCGACTTGTTCATCAGCGCAAGCTTGGTCATGTACTGATCGGCGTCCGCTTCAACGGGCTGCAGATCGATGGTGACGTCCTTGTGAGTGGATTCGAACTCTTCCTTCGCGCGCTTCATGAAGTCTTCAATCTGCGGGAAGGACGAGGTCTTGTAATAGGTGACAACCAGCGACTTTCCTTCTGAGCTTCCAGAGGCGGCTTTGTCCTTGGATCCAGAGCAGGCTGTCAGGCCAACAGCGGCGATACCGACTACGGCAACAGCCGCGAGTGCACGTCGTGCCATTGAACTCTCCTTTGATAGTTCTGCGACTTCCTGTAGGCGGGCGGGTGGCCACACCGCCATTCCCGCTCCCCTCATGCCCCTTTGACACGGAAGTCCTTATGTGAACTGTATTACTACGTAGAAAGCCAATTCCAGAGTCCATGGATTGCACTTTGATTACGAAGAGCACAAAAGATGCTGGATGCGCCCATCAAGAGCACTGAAATGTATAAACGCAGGTCAACGCGTATATGAATGCGCTAACGGGCTACCGAGTTTTCTTTCACGAAACGATCAATCAGCAGCTGAATTTCACCCCAAGTCACCGACCCCGGCATCGACAAAGAACCGTGGAAGGTCCCAGCGAACATATGCATTTCTGCGATGCAACCGGCATCAACGAGGCCTGTTGCCAGCGCGATTCCCTCATCTCGAAGAGGATCGACGGGGTTGACAACGATGAGCGCGGGTGGGAATCCTTCTTCCCTGAACTCTGCGCTTGGCTTCGGGAATGCCGCCTCGATCAGACGCAGGGGAATTGTTACTTCTGCGTCCAAAGGAACACCGAAGTAGTGACGCCAAGCTCCGGCCGCCGCGCGACGCGTCCACACAGGCCCCTCAGCGAAGAACCTGCTTGAGGGGGTCGACAGGGTCGGATCGACACAGGGCTCAAGCAAGATAATGCCCCTGATCACGGATGCAATTCGTTTATATCGAGCCGCGATTGCCTCATCTTGCGCCATTTGCAGGCCGAGTCCACACAGGCGACTCACCATGGAATAGGCCAGCCCTGCTCCCGCTGAATCCCCCAGGATGAAAGTTGGACGTTCGTGCCCGAAGCGCTCAAGGGCCTCGGCAAGGGCGGAAATACAGTCGTCGACGGGGATCGGGAAGGGAAATTCAGGTGCGAGACGGTACTCCGGAGAGACGACTATCGCACCGAAACGCGTCGCCAGTTCGTCATTCTTCGCGTCATCAAAAGCGGCGCGGCCTGCTACGTACCCGCCTCCGTGGATCGAAATGATCAGGGGCGCGTCCTCAGCCAAATCGGCAGGAATGAAGGTGCGTCCGCGCGCGCTCACTTCGACTCTGTTGTCGGCTTCGTGCGGATTTGCCAAAAGGGCGTCTCCCCCGGCGCGCATTGCGGGCAGATCCCACGTTGTTTGCTCGGGGGTTTCAGCGATGATCGGTGCGAGTTCGGGACGCAGGTAGATGGGATAGGTACTCATCGTTCCTCACTTGCTCGGTGCGACTCGGGCAAAGAATGCGTCAACGGCCGCGTAGAAGGGGGTGGGGGTCGAGTGGCGCACGCAGTGGCGCGCGCTGGGAATGAGGAGAGTTTCAACAGCGGTGTTCCCCATTGCGTTGATCTCGTCAATCCCGCCGCGCCCGATCAGCACGTCGTCGCCATCGCCGGTAATGAGCAGGGTTGGCACCGAAATTGGGGCGAGGATTTCTTCGCGGCTTCGGCTTCCGCTGACGACTCCTCGGGCAAGGAAGTTGCGGTCGACTTGGGCTTTTCCTTGAGCCCAGCCGCCGGCCTCGGAAGGACTCCACTGGGGGTAGTCCTTGAGGAGCATGTCGATTTCGCGTCCCATCCACTGCGTGACTTCGTCGCAGCGGGCGACCCGGTCTTCGGCGGACGCGCGGAAGTGCTCGCGCTGGGAGGGGGTGAGGAGTGCGGGGTCTTCCAGCACGAGGGCGTCGACGGGGGCGAGGCCTCGTGAAACGATGTCGGCCGCGGTCGCTCCGCCCATCGAGTGGCCTAGGAGGGCGACGAAGGGTGCGGGTGCGGCTTCTTCGATTGTGCTGATGAACGAGGCCGCGCTGCTGACGAGCGCTTCGAAGGGGTCCTCGAGCTGCGTGGGAGTAAAGCGCGGGGAACAGCCGTGTCCCAGGGCGTCGATCAAGACGACTTCATAGTCACTGGACCATCGGGCGGAGATATCACTGAGGGATGCGGCATTGTCGGTCACGCCATGAAGCGCGTAAATACGCCCCTTTGAGGGGGTACCTGAAATATTCGCGGCAAGGCGCGCCGGGGTCATTGCTTCTCCTCCATGAGCATCCGCTCCGTATGCAGGAAGCATACAGGAAGTTTGCTGCTAATCTATGGGTACGCTCCACGCACTCAATCATTCTGATCATCACGGAGGATGCCATGGATGAGAGCAAGATCGAAAACGTCATGTCTGAGCTGCTTGGCGAGGGCTATCGAATTGTCAGGGATAACGGTGAGTTGTCCCCGATGATCGAATGGGTCGACTGGGCGGGCGACCCCGACGACGAGGACGATGAAGAACGCGTCGAAGTGAACTTTTCCGACGGAACGATGGAGACCTACCCCATGGGTGTTGAGCTCCGTCAGATCTGGCACGAAGACGCGGAGTAGGAACAAGCAGCGACGACGGCCTGCGATCAGGCCGCTGCCACCGCGCAGGGAGGTGACACCTCGCTGAGAGCAAATGCCTCAGTCATCGCGGTGTCCATAGCTTGCGGGATCAACGGGCCGTTGATACTTCGGCAGGCCGTCGACTACCAGCAGGTACGACTCCATGACGAGCTCGCGAATAAGTTCGTCGTTAATCCCCGGGCCCGGCATGACGGTGATCCAGTGTTTCTTATTCATGTGGTAACCCGGAGTGATTGATTCAAAGCTTTCACAGAGTGCTCGAACGTCCTGCGGATCGGCCTTGAGATTCACCATCCGCTTCCCGCGGATGGTTGAGATCATGAACCATTTGCCGCATACTCGAGCGACCTCACACTCCTCGTTAAAGGGATAAAGCTCACTTGCGGGAAGCTCGAGCGCAGCGTCGACGACAGTTTCCCAAAGCTGTTCATCATCTAGGTCCGCTTGCACGCTAGCCCCCTTTCACCGCGTCGTCCGAAACTCAGCGTCGCACCTCCGTTGTGCTATTATTCCGTGATTTTTGAAGCTGATTTTGGAGGACGTGCATCTATAACGGTGAAGCGAATGTTTTTGCCTAGGTTTGCAGTCATTCCTTTCACCTCATTGGGAAGTTGCTGGACACGGTCACAAGAGGTTTTCGTGTCATTGAACTGGACTGCAATAAACCATCCGTAACCACTGCTGTCTGATTCAAGGTAGCTTGGCAACTGCTTGTGAAGGCCATTCCAAAATCTACCGTTCTCAACTTTCTTGACCTCAATGAGCGCCCGTATGCACGTACCGCGTGAGACTTTGAAGTCCACGGGGCCTCGTCCAAGATCGACTTCTCTGTCAAGTTCGACATCAAATTGCCTCAGATATTGCCCTGCCAACCCAAGGAAGGCAAGTTGAATTGCTTCCTCCCTCTTGACGGTGCGGTCCTCGTTCCACAATAAGCTCCAGCCTCCGCGCTGTTCAATAAAGAGCTTAAATTGGGCGATGATCTGGTCGAGTAAAATCATCAGCTGGTCTTGGGTTTCTACCCGTTGTATGGGCAAAGGATGATTCAGAGCAAAGTGCTTTGGCTCGCGATCCCATTTTACGACACCGAGAGGATCACCTTCAAAATCGTAGTGTCTTAAGTCTGGACGTGAAGTTTGTTCCCGCGCCCACTGGCGCACACGGTCGGGATGACGCCTCGCGAACTCGACGATCATGGCTTTCGACGCAGTCTGCCCGACCTTGAGGTTGAGGCTCTCACGGAGATCCTCATTCATTGCCATATCGAACCAATTGTTGGGATTAAGCGTGGGAAGTTCGTTAAGGATTCGCGTGGGGACGAGCACAATCGGCGATCCATCTGGCGCTGCCGGCAGATCAGCATAGCCGAGGTGCCAACGCTGGTAATCTGTATTGAGCTTGAATGCAGGTATCTCAAACGATCTCAGGGGGATGCCATGACGTTGCGCTATTTCCCTTGTGTATTCAGCGAATTCGTCCTTAAGAACGTTGGCGACGATGTCGGAAATTCGATCCGCACCAATCCCCTCATTTAGTATGCCAATTTCCTCAATGTGCTCTGGTCTCTCAAGCCCTTTGGCAATGGCAACTGCAATACCGTCTCTGATCGCTTTCGCATAGCCTCTACCTGATCCGGCTCCTTTAGTTCCCAACGAGGTGTACCCAAGGCGGAATTCACTTGGTTCTGGAAACGTCAATAGACGGATTACTGCCTTGGCAGGTGGACTTTGGGGGCTGCCCCCCTTCGCAACAAGCTCATAACACGTAACGAAGTAATCGATAAGCTTTTCATGGGCTGCCTTCCACCGTCCGCCTGCATCGAGCAGAAGAAGTGGATCAATAAACAACCTAGTATCAACACTCAAATGAGGATCAAACCAGTCATCTTCATCTGTCCGAGTAATGGAAAAATACTCTGAGAATCGAAGTGAGGTGCTGCATCCCATGCCGTTTATCTCCATATTCTCAGTCTCAGGCATTCGTGATGGGATCGGATTTCGACTTGAGGTCGTCCCACGAATCGGAAGAAGCAATGTCGTCTTCATAGGCGATGAGATATCCCCAGTGCTGATCTGCGAATTCCTCGATTCCGATGAGGCGGTTGACAATTTCCTCTGCTGCGCGACGCTTGGCTTGCACCGTGTCGTCGGCACGACCGCCCTCGTTTTTCCCCTCGATGATCCAATAGATGCCTTGGTCGTCGAGAGCAACAAAGTCAGGGAAGTAGCGGTCTTTCGCAGTGTAAGCGATGACCGCCTTATTGTGGCTGTGCAACCTGTGCCACCACTTGATGTGTGGCGAGGTTTCTAGGAGTTTGGCGAGTAGGTACTCGCCGCTGTAAGAGTCGAATGACTCGGCAGTGAACAGAGACTTTGCCCAGGGTCCGTAGTACTTGAACTTCTCAAACGCGTCGCGTGATTCCACGTGCTCACGAATATGCTCCCCGAGCGGCAGCGTGATTCCCGCGTCTCCGGGTTCGGGGTGCGCGTGGACTTCAGCGACTTCCTTGGCGCCTCTCAGTATGTCTGCCACGAATGTTCGCAGCAGTACCCCCAGCTCGTTGGAAGCAGATGCCAAGGCTTTGACGGTCCATTCCTGCACTTGGGTTGCTCGTAGGAAATTGCGCACCACATAACCGCGGGCGTAGCGAATGTTTTGCTCGTTTCGGTCGATGGACTGCTGGGACATGACCAGGTGGGTGAGGACGTCCTCGACTTTTTCGCGAGGAACTGGCATTGACGCTACTTCGGCGATCTCTGTGTCACGCGTGGAAATCTTAACCTTGCCACGATTGATGGCAGCAATAATCTCCTTTCGGATCAATACATCCCCGGTATCGGTGACGCGACGTGCGGCAGCATCAATATCGCGTTGGTCGATCGCACTCAGCAGCACTGGTGGGATCTGAGTGGTGATCGTGGTGGACGGGAAGAAGTAGGACACGTCGGCAAACCTTGGGTTTCGCTCCACCGTTTCCAGAACCACATCCTCACTTGTCCGCGCAGCATCACTGGTAGGACTAGCTTCGATGGTACGAACAGCGATACCGACCCCTGTCAGCACACAGGTCTGCTGACTAGGCAAAGACCGGGCCAGTGCTGAGGGTGGGGTGCTACCGGTTGAGACGGCGATCTGTGTGGGAACGGTCGGGCTCCCACTAGGCATGGCCATGCCCGATGGGACATCCACAGGAACACCGTTGGTTTGTGTGTTCGTGTTAGTGATGTAATCGCGGATCGCGTTATCAGCCGCGTTGATGTCTCCGTTCGTCGCTGCTTCTTCCAATCCGAACTGACGCAGGACGTTTTCATTGCTGAGCAGTTCATGGAAGGACTTATGGGAGATAATGTCGAGCTGGTCGATCTGCGGCACGTCCGTGTACGCGCCGAAGGGCAATCGCAGGCCGCGCCCCATGGTCTGCTGGGTCAATACATCAGACGCCATTGCACGCAAGGTCACAACAACCGCGATGTTCTTAACGTCCCAGCCTTCCTTGAGCTTGTTCACGCTCACCACCGCCATGACGGGTGAGTCCGGAGCATCGAGGCGGTCCAGACGTTTCTGGGTTGCCTCGTCATCGTGCTTGGAATCCACTTGCAGTACCGCGTTCTCACGACCGAGGTAAGCCGGCGAACGCAACAGCTCAGCGACCTGGGTAGCATGGTCCACGTCCGAGCACACCACAAACGCGACAGCATTGACGTGAGGGAGCTGGTTGATAGTGGTGTGAGCGTCGTAGTGGGCTTGCTTGATCGCGCGCAACTGTAATGCGTCACGCAACTGTTGTTCTTCGCTGGACTGGTCCTCACCGTAACCTTCACGTCTAAAAGCCAACACCGGTGTCTTCACGAAGCGGTCGGCAATCGCCTGATACAAGGGGTACTCGAAGATGACCGTGTCATCTTTACCCTTCGAGGCGGTCAGTCCGATGCAGGCGGCAGGATCAAGTTCTTTCAAAGCCGCACTGAAAGCGACAGCGTTGTCCGAGTAGAGGTGGGACTCGTCCGCGATCACCACTAGGTCGTCCAAATTTTTCAGGTAGTCGAACAGTACGCCCGCGTTCTCATCAAAACGGCGTGGACGACGTTGCGCTGCTGCTGCACTGCCGTCATGCGTTTTTCCATCGACATCCTTGGGGGCGATGAGCTGCTGGATGTTGAAGATGAACGCTAGCATGGGCACTTCACGCCCATAAGACAGTTCTGCGGCCCCGTTTTGCCTGGCGATCCAACGCGAGTAATCCTGTGGCGTCACCACCTCGGGAGCCACATCCGCACCGCGAATGAAACGCCCTGAACCTTCAGTAAAGTTTTGGATCGTTTTCGCCTGGACCGTCTTGCCAGGCGTCACGATCACGACATTACCCACGCTCTGACGGCGCAGGTACTCCATGAACGCAGCCATCAGATAGGTCTTGCCCACACCGGTGGCCAGGTTGAGCACCTGCATCACGCTGGGGTCATAATCCCCATCTAGGGCGAAAATCAACTGCCGTAGCGCTTCCCTGTTAGGTTTACGCAGATCAAAGTCCGTGGCAATGGCCTCGATCAGCTCAGGGTCAAAGGAGATATTAAGCCGTTTCATTGTTTGCCTCCTTTTTCGCTTACACGGAAAATGTCATCGGGAATATGCACCAGGCGCGAGCCAGGGCGAGCCTTCCGCAAATGTTCACGCACACCATCAGCCACACCAGTGGCCGCAAGAACCAGGGATTCTCCCTCGGTGAGGTAACTGAGGAGTTCATCTACAAGCTCGATCGACGCCACACCCTCGTGGACTTTCAGTAGGGAGCGTCCCCGCTGCCCATCAAAAACGTAGTCGTCATCCGCATGAAGAAGATGAAAGCCACGATTGGCCGCGACCGACTTCACCAGTGTTTCCCCAGTCGCCTCCGGCGTGAGTACAACAAGCCCCAACTCCGGGTCGAAGTCAAAGCAGGCGGGTGACAGGCGCGCGACCTGGAAGCCACCACCGCCACGCCAGTTGACGACCTCTTTGGTGCGCTCGGTCTTAGCCGCAGCTTTCAGAGCCTTTACCAGCGGGCTCTTCTTTGCCTCAGGATTATCAGCGATCAGCTTGTTCAACACCGAGATGAACTTCGCGGCATCCTCCGGGCTCACCCCTTCGGGGAGCTCCACGTCATCGGCAGCAACACGCTCACCTTTGGTTCGCGTGATGCCCCCGGGGTCTTGGTCGTTGACTACTTTCTCTAAGCGGAGACGAGTAAAGGTATTAAAGGTCGACTCCAACAACTCGCATGTGACCCAACGACGCCCCATCTTCTGAGCCACCGCAGCAGTCGTCCCAGAACCTGCAAACACATCCAGCACAATGTCACCGGGGTTGGAACCAATGTGGATGATGCGCTCGAGGAGCGCCTCCGGCTTCGGCGTAGAGAAAGCAACGGTTCCTGGATGAAGGGATTGGATCTCTCTTTTCGCCTCATCGTTCCGACCCGTATCTGTCCAAAGGGTTCGCGGTACTTGACCGTAACCATCCGGGACGTAACTCTTGAATCGTGGCCCACCAGAACCGTCTTTACCGGTGAAATATAGGATTGGCCAGTTCCCTTCTGCAAAACGGCGATCAAAGTGTTCTTCGGCCGTTTTTTCATCTTGGATCAACAACAGTGCCTGAACATCTTCTCGAACGAAGTCTTCAGATACACCACAAAGCTCCGCTCGCTTGAGACGGTCGTCTATTTGGCGAGTCTCGTAGTCACCCCATTCCGAAAAATGCTCAAACATGTTTTGTTGAGAAAAGCGCCAGCAATTACCCACTGGAGGATAAATTAATTTGCCCGTCTTTGGGTGTTGAATACCAAAAACCATACCCTGATGCGTTCGAGCCCCCGGAGCACCTGCCGCCTTGGATTGCCATGGTCGAGGATCGCCGTCAGGAGACTTAAAGCGAGACCGCATCTCCTCCGACGGTGGCAAAATGTTGCGCTGAAAATTCTGTGCCGCATAGACGAGAATTACGTCCTGATCAACCGAGAATGTCCGCGAATCGTTCCGGACGTGGGAGGCTTTTTGCCAGGCTATTTCAGCAACAAATGCGGACGATCCGAATACCTCATCTAATAGACAGCGCATTCGGTGATTCTCAGCATGGTCGAGGTGTACCCAAATGGAGCCGTCGTCGCTGAGGAGTTTGCGCATATGCAGTAGTCGGTCACGCATCATCGTCAGCCAGATGGAGTGCTCGAGCGCATCGTCATATGAACTAAAGGCTTGCTGGGTGTTAAACGGCGGATCAATGTAAATTAGTTTGACCTTACCCAGATACTTGTCAGCCAATTCAGGTACGCGAGTGAGAGCCTCAAGCACATCGCCAGATTCCCCCAAAATAAGGAGGTTGTCATCTTGCGGAGGAAAATCGGCCCGCTCTGAATACTCAAACTCATCGCTCTTTGGGGACTGAACCCCCCGGACGTAATCATCCAAAATCAAGGTATGTATTTCGCAATATCGCGGGTCGGAAGGATCAACCCACTTATAGCCATACTTCCCTACCTCAGTGGGAATAAGCGCCATATGCTTATTGAACCAAGTCAACTCCAAACGCTGCTCGACCACCTTTTCCTCCTTGCTCAATTTCAGGTAAGAAACGTCACAACCGGTATCAGCGATCCTCCACCAGCGGCAGTGATATACGACTCTTATCCCCCGATTATCCCTATGCGATCTTCGCAACTGAAACAGCATCGCCGCACAGGTAGAACATTTCCGGTGCTCCACCGCTTTATACGTCGAAAGGTGTTTGAGACCCACCTTGATTTCAAACTCAGACTTGAGGGGATTCTAGATTAGGCCAAGCAGGCGCACTCCTACGTATTTGGCGGGCCTGTTTCATCTATAGTAGTATGCAGATGGAACCCCGGTGGAGCGCTATCTGGCAAAGATTCAGCAGGTATTCTCGCCGGGGTATAGTTTTCCCTTCGGGGGGCGAGATTACTTGACCGATACAGGCCTAGCATGGGTGCCGGAGTGGCTCTCACACCCACGGTGGGAGACCTACTTACTAATAGCTAAGCACGACCAATCTTTAGCCATTGCGCTTTATGAATGGAACATCGCCATAGCACAATCGTTTATGCACGATGCTGCACATATCGAGATAGCTTTAAGAAACCGCTACAACGCCATTCTTAGCCAGGAACTAGATTTCTCCGATCACTGGTTATTCATTGAAGATTCACCAGTAACTGCCCCCTTAAATCGCAAGCGAAAGCGGAAAAGCATCGATGTGAACGCTCCTAATCGCCATTCCATAGCTGAGGCGATACGTCGCTGCCAGCAGCCAAAACCAAGCTCTAGCCAAGTGATTGCGGAGTTGAGCTTTGGCTTCTGGCGACATATGACTGACGCAGCCCACGAGAAGACCTTATGGATACCGTATCTTCACAAGGCATACCCAGCACGAACTGCCCGCAAGTACATTGATCGGATCATCGGACAGCTAAACGATGTTCGGAATAGGGCCTCTCATCATGAGCCTTTCATTACTCCGAAACGGCTGAGTGAAGTAGATGAAGCTGGCAAACAGATTGTTGACCTAGCCAAAATGATTTTGCCTAGCCTCGCTGAGCACATTCAGGACACAAGCACATTAGGTTCTATCTTGAACAGTCGTCCTACAAATTGAGCACTTCCGAACCACGGAAACACAATATCGAACGGGCTCAGGCCTATTAAATCCAAGTTCAAACTGGAGCGGGCGACGGGAATCGAACCCGCGCTGTCAGCTTGGGAAGCTGAAGTTCTACCATTGAACTACGCCCGCGAGGCGCCGAGCACGCAGTCGGTGCTACCAACGCAACTCGTTCATCATAGCGGCTCGCTTGAGTTCAGTCCAAAGCTTCGGACATAGACTATGAGCTGTGACTTCACCCAACCCGCGCCCCGTTGTTGCCGCCGCGATCTTTGACCATCTCCCCCACCCAACCACACTTTTGTGCGCCTCGCGCTCCTATCCGGAAGATTTACGAGGCCTCTTCGAGCTACCCGGCGGAAAGGTTGAGGAAGGCGAAGACCCCGTGCGCGGCCTCGTCCGTGAAATCGACGAAGAACTGGGGTGCGCGCTGGTGGTCGACCAGCCGGTCCTCTCCCCCGAGGGACCATGGTGGCCAATCCTTGCTGGACGCGTCATGGCGGTGTGGGGATGCACGCTCGCGGACCCCAAACAGAACCTCATTCCAGGGAAATCCCACCTGGAACTGCGGTGGACTCCTCTTAACGAGGTCCTTGATCTTCCGTGGATTCCCGCAGATCTCCCCATCGTTCAAGCTGCGATTGAGCAGTACTCTTCTGCGGCTACCTGTTGATGGGTATCGTCCACACACCCGATTTTGATTCAGACACTTCTGCTTTTTCTGTCAGAATAGATACATGCCGAAGATTATTGGGGACTCGCTAGCCGACCATCGAGAGCTCACGCGCAACCGCCTTTTCGATGCGCTCGCAAGCCTACTCGCCGAGCAGCCTTTCGATTCAATCTCGATGTCTCAAATCGCCACGCGCGCAAAAGTTGGCCGCACAGCGGTCTACAACCACTTCCCCGACAAGGAAGTCCTCCTCCTTGAGTTCATGCGTCGCGTCACCCTGCAATTCTCGCAACGCCTCGAAGAGGCGATCGCACAGCTCAACGATCCCCTGGCCCAATTGCGCATCTATATCCGCGCACACCTGGAGATGACGACCCGCTACCACCTGAATTCGACTTTTAACCTGCGCACTCAGGTTTCGCGCGAGAACTCCACGCACTTGCACGATCACGCAACAATCATCTCGACCAGGCTCCTGGAAATCCTCGGCCGCTGCATGGAAAGCGGCGCGATCCCCAAACAAAATCCCCACGCACTGATCCCTCTGATCCACTCATGCTTGGCAGGCAATCGCCTCCCCGCAAATCCCCAGCAGCGCGAGGCGACGATCGCCACCGTGCAAACCTTCATTCTTCGAGGCGTCGGCGCGGATATCCCCATTACTTCCTCCGCGCAACGTCCCTCCTCGGTTGAGAACGCCTCAGAGGACGGTGCAGATGACAGAGAAACAGCCGGAGATACCGCCTACATGCGCTGCCCGGTCAGCGCATGAGCATTTGTGATCTGGCAAACTCCTATAGGATCGTGGAATAAGTGACCGGCACACGCCGTTGAGCTAAACATAACCCGGGGCGTGTGCCCCTCACCGAAAAAAGGAGTACCCACATGAGCACGATCGCGCTCACCTCGGAAAACTTCAACGAGACCATCAACTCTGACAAGATCGTACTGGTGGATTTCTGGGCAAGCTGGTGCGGCCCCTGCCGCCAGTTCGGCCCGATCTTCGAAGCAGCCTCAGAGCGTCACGAAGATGTTGTTTTCGCCAAGGTCGATACCGATGCCAACCAGGACATCGCCGCAGCACTGGAGATCTCATCAATCCCGACCCTGATGATCTTCCGCGAAGGCGTCCTGATCTTCCGCAACTCCGGCGCAATCCCCGGAGCAGCCATTGACGACCTCGTCTCCCAGGCACAGGCCCTTAACATGGAAGAGGTCCACGCAGAGGTCGCAAAGCAGGAAGCTCAGAACGACTGACCTCACTCAGTACTGACTTCGTACGACAGATAAGTGGTGGGGACGACCAAGCCGTCCCCACCACTTATTGCTTACCTAGGAGCGCATCCGTTCAGGCGGCACCCACGCAGTGCGCGCAAGAACCCGGCTCGTTCGACATGCTCTAGCCCTGTAGCTCAGCAGCAACCAGTTCAGCCAGCTGAATTGCATTCAGAGCTGCGCCCTTGCGCAGGTTATCGCCACTCACCACGAAAACAATGCCGCGGTTATCCGGAACGGCCTGGTCCTGGCGAATACGGCCGACCAAGACATCATCTTCACCGGCAGCCTCAAGAGGGGTCGGGACGTCGACGACGCGAACTCCGGGAGCACTGTTGAGCGCGGCCACGGCCTCGTCGCGAGAAATCGAAGCGGGGAACTCAGCGTGGACGGTCATCGTGTGTGCGGTCAGGACCGGTACGCGCACGCAGGTACCACTCACAAGCAGATTGGGAGCATGCAGGATACGACGCGATTCGTTACGGAGCTTCTGCTCTTCGTCGGTCTCGAAGCTGCCATCGTCAACAATCGAACCGGCCAAGGGCACAACATCGAAAGCGATGGGAGCGACGTAAACCTGGGGAGTACCGAAATCAACGGCATGTCCGTCGGTGGTCAGGCCCTCGAGGTTCTGATCGACGGTGCCGCGAACCTGATCGAGGAGCTCACGAACACCCTTGAGTCCCGAGCCAGACACGGCCTGGTAAGAGGACACGGTCAGACGCTCAATACCGCCAGCAGCTTGCGCAAGCGGCTTAATTGCAGGCATGACGGCCATGGTCGTGCAGTTCGGGTTGGCAATGATGCCCTTGGGGCGATCGGCGATATCTGCACCGTTCACTTCGGAGACGACCAGCGGGACCTCGGGGTCCTTGCGCCATGCGGAGGAGTTGTCGACGACTACTGCGCCGGCCTCGGCAAACTTCGGCGCGTACTCGCGCGAGGCCGTTGCACCCGCGGAGAAGATCGCGATGTCGATCCCGGAGAAGTCGGCGGTCGCGACGTCTTCAACGACGACCTCTGTGCCCTTCCACGGGAGTGTCGAACCCGCCGAGCGAGCGGAGGCAAAGAAACGAATCGTTTCAACCGGGAAGTTTCGCTCTTCCAGGATCGTGCGCATGACGCGACCAACCTGGCCCGTCGCACCGACAACAGCAACCGTCAAACCAGCCATTTTCAGCCTCTCTTTGTGTAAATACGCGTTCTCAGCGGCCCGTGCCAGCGTAGACAACGGCCTCGGAAACTTCGGCGTCCATGCCGAAAGCAGAGTGGACAACTGCAACCGCGCGGTCCAGGTCTTCCAATCGAGTCACGATCGACAGACGAATCTCGGAAGAAGAAATCAGATCGATGTTGATTCCCGCCTCAGACAGCGCAGCGAACAGGCGTGCGGCCACACCCGGGTTGGTACGCATTCCGGTACCCACCAGAGAAAGCTTGCCGATGTTCGGGTTGTAGAGGACCTCTTGGAAACCGATCTCTTCCTTCGCGGCATCCAAAGCATCCAGAGCAACCTGGGCGTCGGCCTCGGGAATGGTGAAGGTGATGTTCGCGCGAGTGCGATCGCCGACGGGGATGTTCTGGACGATCATGTCAATATTGGCGCCCGCAGCAGCAATGGTCTTAAAGACCTTCGCCGCGCGACCGGGGTGGTTCGGGACGCCGGCAACAGTGATCTTGTCCTGGCCGCGGTCATGGGCAATTCCAGAAATGATGGGCTGTTCCATCTGTCCTTCTTTCGGGTCGAGGAATGCGGCCTCGGGAACCAGGCCTTTAAGTGAGGGGGACGCAGGGGTGTCGGAAATCCAGGTTCCATCTTTCTCGGAGAAAGAAGAACGCACGTGCAAGGGAACCTTGTAGCGGCGGGCAAATTCAACGGCACGCAGGTGGAGGATCTTCGCTCCGTGAGCGGCCAGCTCCAGGGTTTCTTCGGTCGAGATGGTGCGAACGCGGTGGGCCTTTTTTACGATTCGCGGGTCTGCAGAGAAAAGGCCATCAACGTCGGTGTAGATCTCGCAGACATCAGCGTGGAGGGCAGCCGCGAGAGCGACCGCGGTCGTATCGGAGCCACCTCGGCCCAGGGTCGTCACGTCCTCGTCATCGGAAATTCCTTGGAATCCGGCGACAATTGCGACCTGCCCTTCCGAGATTGCGCGGGCAATGCGCTCGGGAACCATGCCGGTGATTTGTGCGCGGCCGTAGGCGGAGGTCGTGTGAATGCCTGCTTGTGCGCCGGTGAAGGCCTGAGCGGCAACACCCAACTCGTTAATCGCCATAGACAGGAGGGCCATCGAAATACGCTCGCCCGCGGTGAGGAGAATATCCATTTCGCGTTCGGGAGCATGCTCGGTAATCTGAGCGGCCGTGTCCAAGAGGTCGTCAGTTGTATCGCCCATTGCGGAGACGACAACGACGAGCTTGTGTCCGGCGTTTCGAGTGTCGACGATGCGTTTTGCAACGCGTTTGATCGCTTCGACATCGGCGACGGACGAGCCTCCGTACTTTTGCACGATGAGCGCCACGAGTAGTCCTAACTGTCTGTGTTCTGGTTTCCTTCCCTAATCGTGGCGAAAGTTTGGGGTTGCTGCGACTTTTGACCAACACGTGAACGTATGTGCCCATTTGCAAACGTAAGTTACCGCACATACCGGAGCCTTCGGGGCATGGGAGAATAGTGTGAGCTCGGCTCCCAAGAAAGGAACGCACGATGTCGCACACGGTTTACGGCACTCCCGTTGTTCATGGAGTGTCCTACGCACCGATCGTATGGACATCACGTCACCCCCTCCCCCCCACAGAGTTCACCGAGCTTCCCCCCAAGGAGCGCGCCGCATGTGCCGCGCATTTGGAAGAGATCTGCCGAAGCGTCGGCGATGACCTCTTCGCCCAATCCGAACAGGCCTATGGCGATGTCTCCGACGTGCTCATGATGACCGCTTCCCTAGCGACCGATCCCAGCTGGATTGCGGAAGCACAATCGTGGATTTATTCCGGGGTACCCGCTCCTCAGGCGGTTGTTCGCGCGACCGAAAAGTTCACCGAAGTCTTCCGCGCTGCGGGCGGACTCATGCTCGAGCGCGTGGCGGACCTCAAAGACGTGCGCGACCTGATTCTTGCCCACCTAGCTGCTTCCTCAGGTGACGAGGCCAGCGATGCGCGCGTGCATGCGCGGAAGGTGCAGGCGACCTCGGAAAACCCCTATATTCTCTGCGCGCGGGATTTGTCGCCTTCGGACACGGCGCATCTCAACCCCGCGCACTGCGTGGGAATCGTGACCCAGCTGGGCGGCCCCACCTCGCACACCTCAATCATCGCGCGCCAGCTGGGGATCCCCTGCATCGTGGCGGCTCGTCGCATCAACAAAATCCGCACGGGCGAGTATGTGCTGATGGATGCTTTTGTGGGCTCCGTGACCACTGGCGTTCCCGAGAATGAGGCCCGCGAGGCCGTGGAACGTGACCGACGCCGCGCCGAGGCCACCCTCAAGTGGGCACCGCCCGCGCACACCTCGGATGATCATCCCGTGCGTTTGCTGGCAAATATCCACGACCTGGCCAGCGCGAAGGCTGCTGCCCGTTCCCCACTTGCCGATTCGATCGGGCTTTTCCGTTCAGAAATTGCCTTCCTCAACGCGCAAACCGAGCCTTCCATTGAGGAACAGACCGAGTTTTATTCGAATATTTTCCAAGAGTTCCAGGGGTATTCAGTGTGCGTGCGCACGCTGGATGCGGGCTCCGATAAGCCGCTGGCCTATGCGACGATTCCCGGCGAGGAGAACCCGGCTCTTGGGGTTCGCGGGATCCGAACCTCAGGTCCGCATCCGCAGATTCTCCAAAACCAGCTCGAGGCGATTGCTTTTGCGGCGATGCGTCAGCGTGAGACTTCGGTTTCGGTGATGGCGCCGATGGTGTCAACAGCTGCCGAGGCCAAGTGGTTTGCCTCGTCGGTTCGCCAGCTCTCCGAGCGTTTCGAGGTCGAGCTGCATGCTGGGGTCATGATTGAGGTTCCCGCAGCGGCGCTAATGATCGATTCAATCATGGAGCACGTGGACTTCGTGTCGATTGGTTCGAACGACCTCATCCAGTACACGATGGCTTCGGACCGACTCTCGCCAGACCTTGCTGAGTATTCCGATCCTTGGCAACCCGCGCCTTTGCGCTTGATTGCGCAGGTTGCGCACGCTGGCCTCACGCACGGGGTGAGCGTGAGTGTGTGTGGCGAGGCCGCGGCTGACCCGCTGCTGGCCTGCGTTTTCGCGGGTATGGGTGTGCCTGCGCTGTCGATGCCACGCTTGGCTATTCCCTCGGTCGGTGCGCAGCTTGCTCAGGTGAGCCTGGCACAGTGCCGCTTGGCTGCTGCTTCCGTTGTCGAGGCCTCTGATCCTGGCGAGGCCCGCTACCGTGCGCGCACCGCGCTCGAAGTGGAGTTTTAGTAGTGCCACCCGACACTTTTACTAACGAAGGTCACTTTGACGCACCCCCATCTCACTTAAGCTAGGAGATCAATAATGAATCAACGGCAGTCAGACAGCAATCTTGAGCGTTCTGCTGCAGATACCCTTGCGCGCATGGGCATTGACGTGTCTACCGCGATCAACATGTTCTTGCGTCAAATTGTTAATGACCAGGGTTTTCCATTTCAGCCCACTCTTCATCCTCAATTTTCAGCAACCGACATCCCGATCAGCGTTGATGATAAAAGTGGGCACGAAATCTACGACGACATCGACCCAGGTTTTCCGCTCTTTGAGACCCCAAGCGAGACAGTTGATAGCCCTCAATTTGCCTTAGAGGATGAAATCCATGAACGTCGGGAACTGGAGAAAATGTCATTCCGAGTCCCCAAAGAACTCGCTGATGAAGTCAGAGGTGCTTATGTGCTTTCTTTTTCTCGCGGAGATGTCAGGTCACTTTCTCAATGGGTAGTGGAAGCTATCGTTCATAAGCTTGAGACTGAGCGAGATCTCTTCAATGACGGGCATCCTTTTGAACCACGCACAAAACACTCAATCGCTACTGGCCGACGTAGTCGTAAGTGAAAGCATCCAAATAGGACTTCATATCTTTAGCAAGCTCTCCTTCGCATGCGGACAACAAGAACCCAGAACCTCTGAGAAGTCCGAGCGAAAATCAGCCATTGTTCTTTCAGAATAGTTACCGCGAAAATTTATAGATTTGTTGCTAGTAACAACACATTCATACAGTTAACTATCGTGTACTGACCGGAGGAACCAGTATGAACCATTGCATTGCGGTTATATTCCTTAGGAATCGGGTCTTGCTTATCAACCGAGAGAAGACCTTTTTCAAAATTAAACTCTCGACGCTGTTTTCCAACCTTATCGACGGTTGACAAGAGTCCCGAACGACACCCTCGTTGGTCTTGAGGGCTTAATATATTGCGATCTCGAAAGAAAAAGATCCAGCCCACTCTCAACCATATCGGTTGAGGCGGGCTGAACGATTGATTAAAGAATATCGAATTTATGCCATTCTGTCATTCGTTTTTCGCATAAATTGTGCAGGTCACAATTCCATCGCAGGCAGGATCACCGAGAAAGTCGTCCCGTGTTCACCGGGCTTAGCTTCGCCTTCGCACACGGTATCCACATCCACCCGGCCGCCCAAGGCCTCGGCGATCGAAGAAACGATCGACAGCCCAAGGCCAGACGATCCCTTCCCTTGACGCGAGCGCGAAGTGTCGCCTCGGACGAAACGATCAAAGACGGTAGCGCGCAACTCGGGCGGGATACCCGGGCCGTCGTCGGCAACACTCATGCGCACAAACCCCGGTGCCGAGGCCCCGCCGCCAATCACCTGCACACCAACCTTGACGCGCGTGCCCGCGGGAGTGTGGATTCGCGCGTTATTCACCAGGTTTGCGAACACCTGGCGAAGTGCGGATTCATCGCCCGCAACCGTGCAGGAGACGCAGTCTTCGTCCTCGTCATCGAACTGAGGGAGGTCCAAGACCCACTCGTGATCCGGGCCCGCCGCGTGCGCATCCGAAACCGCGTCAATCGCCAGGGGGATCAGGTCGACCGGATCACTGGCGAGTTCTCGGCCCGCATCCAAGCGAGCCAATAGCAGGAGGTCTTCGACCAGACCGGACATGCGGGCAGACTCTGAGGCAATACGCGCGAGCGCAAGCTCCTCATCCGCGCTTCCCTTTTGCAGAAGCTGCGTGTAGCCCTGAATCGACGCCAATGGAGTGCGAAGCTCGTGCGAGGCATCGGCGACGAACTGGCGCAGGCGCTGCTCGGATTCGGCGCGGGCCTGAAGTGCCGTTTCAACATTGTCGATCATCGTATTCAGGGCGTAACCAACATCGCCGACCTCATCACCAGGCTGGGCGATGGAGTAATCAACGCGTTGGAAGTCCTCAACCGTTGGAGTAGCAATCAGGTCTTTGGTGCCGATGCTTCTCGCGGTCGCCGCTACCTCACCCAAGGGGAGCATTTCCCTGCGAATCCACTTGCGGCCGATGAAAGTCGCACCGGCGATCACGACCAGAGCGATGACACCTTCAAGAGCCACCAACATAATCAGCGTCGAGTTATTGGCCGCCAAAGACAGGCCGACGACCAGTGTCCGTGACTCTGATTGACCGCACATGATCCTGAAAGAGCCAAAATTCGTCAGGCTGACATTGTGCCCGTGTCCATCACAGCGCAGAGAGAGAATCTGCTGCTGAGCGGCGCTATCGAGCTCCACCACATCAAATTGCTTGACGACACCTGAAACGATCTCATCGTCGTCTTTGATGAGCTGCAACTGGCCTTCTGAAGAACCCGGGCCTCGCAAGCCGCGCGGTCCGTGTTCGCTTGGCGAAGCGGAGGAACTTGGGGAATTCGACTGTGATGGACCGTGATCATCCTGGTCGTCCTGTGACCCGGCCGTTGGAGGCGGGGGTGGGGGAACAGGTTGCTGCAAACTGAGCTCTGCGTTCTTTTCAAGCCTGCTGAGCATGGATTCGAGCGAACTATCGATCTTGGAAGTCATCCACGAATGCATTGCAAGCGCCGAGGCAGCAAGCATGGTGACCAACGCTAAAGCGACAGCTGCAGCAAGAAAACGACTCAGGCGAACAGTGAGAAGACGAGATCGCTTGCGCTTTGTCTGGGGAGCACTGTGCTTGGGAGCGCGCGCTTGCGATTCGGTATTCGAAGCTTGGGGGGCAGAGCTTGTCATTGGCGCTCCTAGGAGGCGGGCCTGAGGATATAACCGGCTCCCCTGACCGTATGAATCATGGGGTCACGCCCAGCGTCGATCTTCTTACGCAAATACGAAATGTAGAGCTCGACGATGTTCGCCTGACCGCCAAAATCGTAGGACCATACGCGGTCGAGGATCTGCGACTTCGACAAGACAACGTTCGGGTTTTCCATGAAGTACCGCAGCAGCTCGAATTCGGTGTTCGTGAGCGTGATAGCTTCACCACCACGTGCAACATCATGCGAGTCTTCATCCAGGGTCAGATCACCAACGGTCAGAACACGTTCAGCGGTAACCGAAGCCATTCCAGACCGGCGAAGCAGGGCGTCGATTCGCGCGGTAACTTCATCCAAGTCAAAGGGCTTCGTCACATAGTCATCGGCACCAGCGCGCAGTCCTGCAACACGATCAGCAACCGCGTCACGAGCCGTCAAGAACAGGACCGGAAGATGGGGCTTGCGCTTACGCAGGCGTTCCAGAGTTTCCATCCCGTCAAGGCCGGGCATCTGGATATCCAAGACGACGACATCGGGGTCAAAAGTATCGGCCTTATCCAAGGCTTCCCAGCCATTGGCTGCGGTCTTTGTCTCCCAGCCCTGGTGCCTCAAGGCCGATCCCAAAAGCTCAGCGAGGACGGATTCATCGTCGACGACAAGAATGCGCGCGGGCGTCCCATCGGGGCGGATGAAGTTGGACTCTGTTGTACTCACGTCAAGATCCTTTCACAGTTTCCGTCGACGTTCAGGACATATTGCGTCGGCCTTCCATTGCCCGGCCCAGGGTAATGGAATCCGCGTATTCGAGGTCGCCGCCCACGGGTAGCCCCATGGCCAGACGCGTTGTTGTCACGCCAATAGTGGACAGGGTTCTGGCCAGATACGAGGCCGTCGCTTCCCCTTCGATATTCGGGTTCGTTGCAATGATGATTTCCTGAACGACACCGTCAGAGAGACGCCCCAAGAGCTGGCGGATCCTAAGCTGATCAGGGCCAATTCCGTGGATCGGGTCAATGGCTCCACCCAGCACGTGATAGCGACCGCGGAAAACCCGAGAGTTCTCAATCGCCTGAATATCCTTCGGTTCCTGCACGACGCAGATAATGCTGGGATCGCGGCGCGGATCGCGGCAAATCGAGCATTCATCGTCTTCGGTGAGGTTCCCACACACCGAGCAGTGCTTGACCTGGTGTCGCACCGCGTTGATCGCGGTGGTCAAGCGCTCGACGTCCTCAGGCTCGGCCTCGAGAAGATGCAAAGCCATGCGTTGCGCGCTCTTTGGCCCAACCCCGGGAAGCTGGCCAAGTTCATCAATGAGATCTTGAAGAGCTCCTTCGTACACGCGTCACCACCCTCCCTGGTCGTCAGCCTTCTGTTCAATGATGGTTCCGCCGAGAATATCCAAAACCGCGGGAATCCCGAAGAGATTCGACTCGGACATGTCCTCATCATCGATGCTGGCACTGTCGTCTTCCGCAGCGGACACAGTGGGCGCTTCGAAGGACTCATTTTCTGTTTCCGGCGAGGCCTCTTCCGCGTCACTCTCATCCGTTTCCTCGCGCTCGGCAAGCGCAGCAAAGCGCTGCGAGGGCAAGGGAGTTACCTCTGCAAAAGCAGGAACTGGGGGCGCCGATTCCTCTTCTTCGGGATCAAAACTGGGCGGCTGAATGACCGCCTCACTCCATCCCGCGGTCGGCTCGAAAGACTCTGATTCGTCTTCGTCGTCTTCAGGCTGGTCGAGTGCACTGTCCCGCGGGGCCACTGGCTTTGACGTTGGCTGTGACACGTGCTGCGAGGCAGCAGGCGCTTCGAGCTCTGCGTCGCCGTCTTCATCGGTGTCTTCGCCGGGATCAAAAGGGGGCGGCTCCTGGGTGCGCCAATCGTAAGACGCGGGCGACTGCGGGTCATAGGGCTGCGTTGCGTCAATCGGCTGAGCTGGAACACGCAATCCCTGCGCGGGCGCGTTTTCCGGAGCGTCCGGAGGCGTTGCAACCTGCCAAACGGGGGCTTCCTGTGGGGCCTCGGCGCGATGCTCAACTTCGCGGCGCTGCCCGCCGCGCTGGGGTGCCGACTGCTGGCCAGTTCCCTGCGTGGGCGGCGTAGCTGCGGCATGCGCGTTGGCTGAAGGCGTTGAAACCGCCGGGCCACCACCTGCTTGTCCAACCTGTGCACTGACATTCAGGCGAATACCGAGAACGTCATAGATTGTTTCTTCAACGATTTGGGCTTTGCCGCCATTGGTGAAGCTGGCAACCATTCCCTGACTGGGGAAGAGCAGCACCAATTGGTCCCCGTCAACGGCGCCCAATTGTCCATTTTGCGAGAGCAAACTCCACACAACCCTGCTGTGGGTCGCGAGGCGTTCAACGACATCGCCCCAACGCTGGCGGATGAGGTCAGCACCTGCAACTGCTCCAGCAGAGCGACTCGGGGCCGGCGCGGGAGTAGCAGCGGGGGTGGACGCAGAGGCCTGCGCGGGGGCCTCGGGCTGATGCAAATCATGCTTGGGCGAGCGCTGCTGGGGAACCGGAGCATTCTGTTCGGCCTGACGCTGCGCTGCCTGAGGCGCAGGGCCATCTCCCCCACGCTGCGCCGGCTGAGCGACTTCCCAGCCACCGGAAGAAGCAGGGGATTCCGCGCGAGCTTCGGGAACAGACTGCGGCTGAATCTGAGTCTGCGGCTGATCCTGAGGAGCGCCCTGCTCCCCACTCTTTTCGGCCTTCTTTCGAGCCAAGGCCTCCCGCGCTTGGCGAGCACCAAAAGGACCCGCACCCGACGGCCTTTCCGTGGGCGCCCCTCCCCCAACGAGGCCAACTCCGCCAGAAAGCGGACCAGAGCCTCCACCGGACTGCCCTTGTGCGGACGCAACGTATCCGGCATCAGAGTGTGCGCTTGGGGCGGGCACCAAGATTCGGCCGATCAAGAGTTCAAGTTGAAGCCGAGGCGAGGTTGCACCCGTCATAGAACGCAAAGCCTGATCGGTCAGATCAGCGGCGCGCGAGAGCGCCTGAGTCCCCCAGTTCTTTGCCTGGATGCTCATGCGTTCAAATTGATCGTGTGGGGTACCAACCAGAACATCACTAGCCCCGTCACCCGCAACAGCAATGATCAACAGGTCGCGCAGACGTTGGAGGAAATCCTCAACAAAACGACGCGGATCATGCCCCGAGGACACCATCTTTTCAATGACGCGATACGCAGCGCTTCCATCACCACCGGCAAGAGCATCAACGCTCTCATCCAAAAGCGCGGTATCCGTGTAGCCAAGCAGTGCAACTGCAGTCTTATACGCAATTTCACCCTCGATAGCGCCGGCCATGAGCTGATCCAGCACGGATAGCGAGTCACGTACAGAACCACCACCGGCGCGAATAACCAGAGGCAAAACACCTTCACCGACGCGGATGTTCTCCTCATCGCACAGGGTATGCAGGTAGGGCTCCAAGATATCCGGTGGTACCAGGCGGAAAGGATAGTGATGCGTGCGGGAACGAATGGTTCCGATCACGCGTTCGGGTTCGGTCGTTGCGAAGATGAACTTCACGTGCTCGGGCGGCTCTTCCACAAGCTTGAGCAAAGCATTGAAGCCCTGGGGGCTGACCATGTGGGCTTCGTCGATGATGAAGACCTTGTAGCGGTCACGCACCGGTGCAAAAGTAGCGCGCTCACGTAGGTCACGCGCATCATCCACACCACCGTGGGAGGCGGCGTCGATTTCGACAACATCAAGCGAACCCGGGCCACCAGTAGCCAGTTCACGACAGGACTCACACTGGCCGCAGGGAGTGTCCGTTGGGCCTTCAGCGCAGTTCAGGCAGCGCGCCAAAATACGCGCAGAGGTTGTCTTACCGCACCCACGAGGGCCAGAAAACAAGTACGCATGATTCACCCTGTGGGCGCGAAGAGCCGCACGAAGAGGTTCGGTCACGTGTTCCTGACCGATGACCTGTTCGAAGGTATCGGGCCTGTACCGGCGATAAAGAGCTGTCGTCACACTTGAACTTTACGGCCCCGCGCGCTCATTTGCGTCCTGTTTTCGCCCCAAGCCGCAAGAACACCGCAAAAATCATAAAAGTGGAGGCCCAAGTAGTTTCCCACTTGGACCTCCACCGACTCACGTCTATGCCACCGACTCAGCGGCGGCAACGCGCATTAGGAGATGCAGCCTCGGCGACGGAGTGCAAGGAGCGCACCACCGGCAACCAGTGCGGCAACACCCAAGCCCAGGACCCCGGACTCAGCGCCGGTACGCGCCAACTTCGAGGGCACAGCCTTCGGGTTCGGCTGCTTCGGGGGCTGCGGAGCCGGAGGAACTTCCTTCTCCATGTATCCGAAGTCAACGTTCTCAACGGTCGGGTTCGACTCACCAAGCTCGATCAGCTCGGACTGAGAATCCTTGAGCGTATCGGGATCAAGAGTGACCTCGAGGCCGTTCAAGACACCGGTCGTATCAACCTTCACGCGGTACTTGCCATCGGGCAGGTGCGAGAACTTGTACGCGCCGTTGGAATCCGTGGTGGTGGTCTCCACGACGTTTCCGTTCTCATCGAGCAAGGTCACCTTGACCGAGGGGAAGCCGGGATCGCTGGGATCCTTGACGCCGTTGCGGGCCTCGTCACGGAAGATCGTGCCGCTAATCGAATTGTTCTCGATGTAACCGAAGTTCACACCGCTTTGAGTGCGGTTCGCGTTGTTCAGGGAGATCGTTCCAGAGGTCGAATCCGCGACGCCGTCGGGATCCTCAGTCTGGTCCAGGCCCTTGAGCGTTCCGGTCGTATCGACCTTGACGCGGTAGTCACCGGCGGGAAGCTTGGAGAAGCTGTAGGCGCCGTTGGCATCCGTCGTTGTGGTCGCCACAACATTGCCCGCCGAATCCAGCAGGTTCACGATGACACCCGCGTAGGGATTCTCGGTGGCATCGTGGGATTCACTGCGGTTTCCATCGCGGTAAATCGTGCCGGAGAGCGAGTAATCCGGAACGTAACCGAAGTTGACGCCTTCCTTAACGCTCTGGGTCGGATCCAGGGTGATGGGCTCGGAGGCGTTGTCCTTCGTACCATCGGGATCCTCAGTCTGCTCGGTGTCCGCAAGGGCACCATCCTTGACGACCTTCACCGAGTAGGTGCCATCAGCCAGGTGCTCGAAGGAGTAGCTGCCATCCGCGCCGGTCTGAGTCGTCGCAATGACGTTGCCGTTTTCATCCAGCAGCTGGACGGTCTGGCCTTCGTAGCCCTGCTCGCCGGAGTTCAGGGAAGAGGAACGGTTATCGTCGCGGTAGACCGAACCCTTGATGATGTTGTTCGGGTTGTATCCGAAGTTCACACCGGTCTGGGTCGGGTTGTCTGCACCGATCGAGATCTTCCCCGAGGCGTTGTCCTTGGTTCCGTCCGGATCCTCAGTCTGGTCCATATCCTTGATGGCGCCATCCTTGACGACCTTCACGGTGTAGTCACCGGCAGGCAGCTTGGAGAAGGAGTAGTTTCCGTCAGCGTCGGTCGTGGTCGTTGCAACGATGTTGCCCGAGGCATCAACCAGGTTGACCGTGACCCCCTGGAAGACGGTTTCGCTTGCGTCCTTGGATTCGGAGCGGTTCGAATCGCGGTAGATGTTACCGGCGATCGAGTAGTCCGGAACGTAACCGAAGTTCACACCGGACTTCTTCGGGGTGGCCTCGTTCAGAGTGATCTTTTCCGAGGCGTTGTCCTTCGTCCCGTCCGGATCCTCGGTCTGCTCGGTATCCGTGAGCGCACCATCCTTCACAACCTTGATGGAGTAGTCGCCATCGGGCAGGTTGGAGAAGGAGTAGTGGCCGTTGGCATCGGTCGTCACTGTCGAGATGACGGTGCCGTCCTTATCCAGCAGCTGAACGGTGACTCCGGTGTAGCCCGGCTCGTTGCCGTTCTGGCTACCGTTGCGCGAGTCATCGCGGTAGACGCTTCCCTCAATAGTGTTGTTGGAAACGTAACCGAAGTTGATGTTCTCGTGGATCGGATCCTCAAGCTTGAGCGTGTACACGCCAGAGGTATTGTCTGCGGTTCCATCCGGATCTTCGGTCTGAACCAGGTCAGCCAGCGCTCCATCCTTGACGACGCGGACCTTGTAGTCGCCCGCTTCCAAGTTCTGGAACTTGTAAGCGCCCTGTGCATCGGTGGTCGTGGTGGCCACAACGTTACCTGTCGAATTCAGCAATTCGACAGTCACGCCCTGGTAGAGCTTCTCGCCAGTATCCAGCGCCTCGGAACGGTTACCATCGCGGTAAACCGTGCCCTTGAGGGTGTAGTTGGTTGCGAAGCCGAAATCGACCTTGTCCTTGGAGGGGCTGGCGTTGTTCAGGGTGAACTGTGCAGTCGAGTTCTGGGTCTGCTCCAGCTTCTTGAGCAGGTCAGACTGCTCAACCTCCACAGAGTACTTTCCTGCAGGAAGCTTGCCGAAGGAGTAAGAACCATCGGCCGCAGTCGTGGTGGTGGCGGCGATGTTTCCATCCTTATCCAGCAGGTTGACGGTGATCCCGCCGAATCCCTGCTCGCCCGTACCCATCGACGAGTTACGGTCCTTGTCGTAGTAGACGGAACCCGTCACGGTGTAGTTCTTTGCGTAACCGAAGTTCACATCGGCGACATCCGGATCATTACGCGTGAAGGTAATGGGGTTGGACTGCGAGTTCGCCGCGCCGCTGGGGTCTTCGGTCTGCTCGAAGCCAGCGAGCTTGCCCGTCGTATCCACCTTGACCGTGTAGGTACCGTCCAGCAGGCCGGGGAAGTTGTAATTTCCCGAGGCGTCAGTGGTGGTGGTTGCGACAACGTTGCCCGAGCCGTCGACCAGGGTGACAGTCACGCCGGAGAGGTTGATGTCATCCCCGTTCTTCGTCTTATCGCGGTTTTCATCCTGGTAGATGTTGCCCGAGATCGCGTGTTTCTTCACGTAACCGAAGTTCACGTTCTCGCGAACGGGGTTGTCCGCGTTGAGTGTGATTGCACCGGAGGCATTGTCCTTCGTGCCATCAGGGTCTTCGGTCTGAGTCAGGTTGGCGAGATCGCCATCCTTAACAACCTTCACCGTGTAGGTGCCTGCGTCGAGCTTAGCGAAGGAGTAGTTACCATCCGCGTCGGTCGTGGTGGTGGCAACAACTGCTCCGGCTGCGTCCACGAGGTTCACGGTCACACCGTTGAAGCCCTCTTCGCCAGCGGTGTAGGACGAGGAGTCATTCTTATCGAAGTACACCTTGCCCGCGAGGCGATGCTTGACGGTGATCGACGTGCTTGCCTTGTTGTTGTTCAGGTTGACGTCGTAGGGAGGCAGGTCCTTGAATTCGACGTTGTTGGTGATGGTCTTGCCATCGGTTCCGTCATTCAAGCGAACTGTCACGTACAGCGAGGCGTGGCTTCCCGCGGTCAGGTCGCCAATGGTCCACACTCCGCTATTCACGTCGTAAGTGCCGGCCGCAGCACCGGCCTCGCACGCATCCGGGGTACCCGACACGTAGCCGGTGGGGCACATGAAGGATTCGGACTTCACGAAGGTGACGCCGTCAGGCAGTTTCTCCAAAACCTTGGTGTTCGCGGACAGGCCCTGACCCGTGTTTGCGGCGTCGACGCGGAAGGTTACTTCATCGCCGGGCGAGAGCGCCGAGGCATCGGAAGTAACGCTCTTGTTGAGTGCCACGTCGAAGGCCGAGGCGATGGCGACCTTGAAGGGTTCGCTGGGGAAGACCGCTTGGTTCGAGGAGGCCTGGGTTGCTGCGATTGCAACCGATTCGTAGGCCACACCATTGGCGTTATCGGGAGCCTTAATCGGGACGATCAGGGGGATCGATGCGCCACCCTCGATCGGGGTGGTCTTGCCGTTGATGTAGATGCGGTAAGACTTGACGTCACTCCACGAAGCCGGGGTCGAAGTCCAGTTGTTATCGCATCCAGCGGGTCCGTCCGCCTTGGCCTTTCCGCGTTCCATGACCTCACCGCGGCAAGGGTTGTACGAGGTCGAGTACTCGATGCTGACCTGAGAGGGGTCAATTCCATCTCCGGCTTGGACTTGGATCGGTCCGGTCATGATGGGTGCCCACTCGGAACCACGGCTTGCACTAGTGCGAACTGCCGTGTCGCCGACGTGCGGCAGGGTGCCGTAGACGGTCATATCCGACAGGTTGGCATTACCGGTGTTGGTCGGGGTGATGCGGAAGGTGCCGTTTTCACCCTGACGGATCAGTGAGGTGCCATCGTTGTACTTCATGTACACCGAGCCGGGAACCGAGCCGAGGCTCTCAAGAACAACGCCTGCTGCAGCCAGTTCGTTGACACTCATGCCTGAGGTTACGGGGCAGACCTTATCGGTGACAGAGCCATTGGCATTGATGTCGTAGATATCGGTGGTACCCGAGTAGAAGCAGGGATCAGCGTTTTGGTATTCGCGCTCTGCAGGGGAGATGAATGCCTGATTCGTGTAGGTTCCGGGCTTCATCTTGTTGGTGACGAGGCCTCGCAAGGTGACGCCTGTAGCGTCAACACCCTTGAAGCCGGGCCACGTAACGGTCACCAATTGGCGCGAGCATCCGCTTGCGTCCGTGACCCAACGCGAGGAGTCGACGGTTGCGTTGAAGCCTCGTGGTCCACCCGCAACCGAGTTCTCGACATAGGTCATGCCACAGGGAAGGAGGTCGGCAATGATCGGCTGAGCCGGTGCAGACATCGTCCGGTTGTTGGCAACGATGGAGAAGGTCACTTCCTGGCCCGGAGCTGCTTGAGAGTTCGCAATGGTCGACTTTGCGTTGTAGTACGAGGGACGTGAGGTCTCAAGCAGGAGGATGTCACAGAGGTTATCCGCAGGGATACCAATGGACTGAGTCCCGTCTTCGGACTTCATCGACAGGTCGGTCACACAGTTCTGGACGCGAACCCACGAGGGATCTGTTCCGGCCTTCCATGCATTTGAATTCGTGTCGGCACGAACGTAGTCGGCCCCGGCTTCAGTCGTGGGCGTCTTCGCGTTGATCTGGCCCTGGACGATGAAACGTCCGTTTTCCGAGGGGTTCAGGGTCTGCTTGTAGTGGAACTTCGTAATGTATTCGTCTGCTGCCAGACCTGAAGCGTCAAACTTCTTCGAGGCCGTCAGGGTTTGCGTTCCCGTGTTGCCCTTATTGGTCCAGTAGGTGAATTCGACCGGAGAAGTCGTGTTGAGTTCTGCCCCGCGAGCAAACATCAGAGGGTTCGCACAGTCGGTTGATCCATCAGTTGGCGAGGTCAGTGCGCAGCTGAGGTAGTCGGTGTATTCAAGAACAATCGGCATGTTTGAGGTGTTGCTGTACCAGTAGAGCCACATGCCGTTTTGACCGCGCTTGAACTGTTGCAGGGCATTCTTGGAGAAGGTACCGCCATAGGTGACCCTGTCGGCAAAGTCATGCGAGACCGAGGAATTAGCGGCTGCGGTCTTCGTGGGATCACCGTAGGGGCTACCCGTAACGGTTGCGGTATTGGTAACCGTCGTATCTGCGCAGGTCGTCGGGTAGTTGAGCGTGACGTTGATTGTCAGAGTCACGACATTCGGAACCATTGTTCCCAGATCCCAAGTAAGGGAGTGTGTCGCTGCATCGTAGGTCGGTTCTGCTCCAGTGAACTCAGATCCATCAGTTGAGCCCTGGGAAGTTGCGCTGACGTAGACAGCACAGCTCGGCAGTTTATCGACCAGCTTCGTGTTGACAACCGCGAGCTTGCCGCGGTTCGGACCAAGCGTTCCGGAGGTAATCGTGGGTGTCAAGGAATAGGTAACGTTGCTACCCTTCGGGCCGATCGCGGTGGGCTTCTTCTTTGTCAGAGCAAGAGTAGTTTCCGCGTGGTTAGTAACCTTCGTATCGTCGGTCACCGTCGTATCTGCCGAAGTAAATGAAACCTCGGGCGACACTGTCGACTGATCAGGTGTGTAGCTGTTCGGCATTTCGAAGGTGATGACAGCTTGGTAGGAGTTACCCGCGGGAATACGTCCCATGTTGTAGGTAACGTAAGCGTCGGTGGTAGCTGTTCCCCGAGTGATATTCGCGCTCACCGCAGGCGTTCCCGAAGCAGCAGTTGCTGCAAGGTTTGCTGCAACTGCCTTATCGACGGCATCGCCCGCCTGGTTCACAGCATGGGGAATGCGCACCTTAATCACGGAGTCCACGCAGTCCTCGGTCACCGAAGTACACGACCATGAGACGGTGTACTTCTGGGTATCGCCGGAATTGTAGGAAGTCTTTTCCGGGGTAATGCTGACGTTGAGGACGGGAGTTGCGGCGCGGCTGGGGTTATTTCCCAGTCCAAAAACCACGAGGGTTGCGACGATCAAGACTGACAACATCTGACCGGCGCGGCGCCAGATAGAGCGCGAACCGACGTTATGCACTGTGTTCTCCTGTTGAAGGTAGAGATGGATCAGGTCGATTCTATTTGTAATAAGGTGACACGTATATACGGATTCACATTTGTATCGACAAATAACTAGTGACCTGCGCGAATGCCCGGATGTTGAGGGCGAAGAGATTGGCTCTCCAGCTGGAAGAATGATGAGTTTTTCGAGGTCTCAAAAATAGGTCGCTACGTAACCACATGTGCGTAGTTACACAGGATAAATCCCGCCATTTTGGCGCCCAAATACAAAAGAACCCCCCGCGTACCCGGCAGCGCACCCTTATCCTTGCTGCATTCCTGCCCTGGGGAGGTTCGGAT
>CALLSD010000027.1 GCA_938014245.1 uncultured Actinomyces sp. | reverse complement strand
TCCGCTCGTAGTGCGGGCAGCCGAAGACCGCGAGGGCCGCGAGGTCCTCCTCGGCGTGGCCTCCCTGCGCGGCGGGGTCGATGAGGACGGCACCCTCGGGGGTCCACATGACATTGCCGCTCCACAGGTCGCCGTGGGTGCGGGCGGCGCCGATGTTGTTGTGGCGGTTTTTCGCGTCTTCTACGAGGCGTGGCTGGCCGTGGTCAAGCACGCCGGACTCGAGGCGCTCACAGAGTTTTTCGACGAGCGTTCGTTCGGCGGCCGTGAAGGTGCGATCGTCGAGGTAGGGGGCGATGCGCTCGCGCGCGTAGAAGGCACCCCAGGAGTCTCCTCGGGACGAGGCCGGGGCCGGGCGGTCGGGTAGCGAGAGGTGGGCCTCCCCCATCCAGCCGTCGCCCTCGAAGCCGGGCGGCGGCGCACCCAGGTGGCTGGCTGCGGCGGCGTGCGTGCGGGCAAGGGCGCGGCCAAAGTCTTCAGCGGCTCGCGGGCTTGGCGCAGCAGAGACCAGGCGGGGCTCCTCGAGCCACGTCGCGCCGTAATCGAGAACGGGCACGACGGCTGCGCCGGGGTCCGAGGCCTCGGCTAGCCACGCGAGGCCCGCAACCTCGTAGGCGATCCGCCCGCGGCGGCTATCCGCTTTCCTGATGGTGTCCATCGTGTGTGGCCTCCTGTCGCACAACCCGTCAACGCTGACACCAGAGAGATTAGACGACCACCGCCCAGCTATCGCGCGCGGGCACACAGGCAATTGAAACGACACAGACTATAGTTGCAGCATGATCGGTACCCACGTTGCCCAGAAAGCATTGAAACAGCAGGAGCCGACCACCCCATTGACGCGCACTACTCGTACTGACTCTCGGAGAGATGAAGCTCTTCCGAAGATCATCAGCCTCTTTTCGGGAGCGGGTGGTCTTGATCTCGGATTCCAGCAAGCCAACTTTCCACTGAGCTTTGCTGCAGACATCTCCACTGCTGCCATCCAGACCCACCGCAGGAATTTTCGGAAGACACTCGCCGTCGTCGCAGACCTTACTGAGCTTGGACCGGACGGGGTGCTTTCTTACCTTGAACCGCTCCTATCCGACGGGGAGAGGATTGGAGTGATCGGCGGCCCACCTTGCCAAGGATTCTCACGAGGAAACACTCAGTCGACAACGGAAGATCCACGCAATCAGCTTCCGCTGCTATATCTACAGATCGTCGAAGCACTGCAGGAGAAATACACCGTTGAATTTGTCCTCTTCGAAAATGTACTCGGAATCCGCGACTCGAAGCACCTAATTACCTTCAATGGAATCCTTGAGAAGTTCAGCAGCATCGGACTCAACGCTAACGCGGAGGTCTACTCGGCTCTCGATTACGGGATCCCACAAAAGCGCAACCGCGTGATCATCACCGGATTCCGCATCAAGTCCGTCGCGCAGGCATTCAAGCCTCAAAAGATCCAGTCAAAGAAGTTGACGGTCCGCGCGGCTATCGAGGGCCTACCAGATCCGGCATACTTCGCACGGAACCTCGAACCCTCCTCGATTCCTTTCCATGCGAACCACTGGACCATGCGCCCTGTCTCCAAAAGATTTCAGCATCCCGAATCAGCCACTCCGGGCGGCCGCAGTTTCCGCCGCCTTCAGTGGGACGAACCGAGTCCGACGGTAGCCTACGGCCACCGCGAAATCCACGTGCACCCTTCCGGACATCGGAGACTCAGCATTTTTGAAGCAATGCTTCTTCAAGGATTTCCACGGAAGTTCGTCTTAGAAGGAAACCTGTCCGCACAAGTCGAACAGGTTTCCAACGCGGTTCCACCTCCGCTTGCTTATTCGCTCGCCTCAGCGATTGCGGAAGCCCTCTCTGCCTCAGACGAAGTCTGAGAAGTAACCCAACGTGGGATCATCAAATGTGCCGATGACGAGCCCGCGATCCAAGAAACGATTGAACTCCTCGCATGAGGTCTCGGGTAGAAGCGCACATCCATGACAGGCTGCCAAGTTACACGAATCCGGTCCCTGCCCCTTCTCACCCGCATCCATACAAACCGGGTCAGTGGAGCACCAACGCGCCCCTGTAATGGCGGAAACGAACACTGATCGCAGATTCTCTGGACGCGACATACGAACGAGGCCACCCATCGTGCCCTCGGAGTCGCCAGCTGCGGTATAGATGAGGAGTCCCGCCATCTCTCGTTCTGCATCAGTCGAAACGTAGAGGCGTTCACGCAGCGACGCAGAACTGTAGCCACACGTAAAGATCAGCTCGTTGATGAGCAGGTGGCCCAGCGTATGGAGCAGCACGAAGCGCGGCGTGAGCACGCGGTTTTGGCTGCCACGGTGAGCAGCTAGCTTCCCGTACTGGTCAGTGATTCTCTGCGCGCGTGCCTGAACCTCTGGTCGCCCTTCCCAAGCTGTCAGCCGTGCCGGATCGAGCTCGAGGTAGATCCCCTCCCCCTTCACCACATAGGCGGGCAGCCAGTTCTGATCCCACGACTGCGGATTTCTGCGTAGAAGGGCCTTACCCGCACTAAGCGTCAGTACGTCGTCCCGGACTCGGGTGAACCCCCTCAGCGCTCTGGTCTCACGGAGTACATCAACTGAGCGCACCCGCTCCAAGTATGAGTCGAGATCAGGATGGACGCCGGGATCGGTTGCGGCCAAGTGATCATCGTTCGGGGTTTCCCGGATGCATCGGAACTCTGGATAGCGCCATTCGTCTTCCCCAGTGAGGAGCTCTGTGTCGGATTCCTCGCCCGAGCCTGTTTCACCCTCACCACCGGCTAGCATGTCGTGGTAACCCGCGATGAGTTCCTCGTCAGAGATTGGCGTAAGGCACGCTGGGGATACGGTCTCAAGCTGACTGATAAGCTCCCGACGAAGTATCTCGGCTCCAATTTCAGCACCATGGTATCTGTGCAGCCAGCGCATCGCGGATCTGATCTCTGTGTTACGCATCAGCTCGCGCATTTCGTCGCTGACCGGCCCCTCCTTCCGGGGAAGGTAAATCGAGGACTCGACCTTTGGGAAGTAGACGTTGCCGGCCCCGCGCAGGGCACCACGCAATGGCAGACCACAGATTCTGCCGTGGTCGGAGAGCCACGGCCGGGCACCGGTGCACAGGTAGGGGTCGTCGGGCGACGACAACCTGTGACTGAGGACTGTGCGGTCCCCTTCTTTCCCGGGAACTGTCTCAGTAATGCCGCGGAGGCTTCGTACCGCTTTACAGCGATCGCACACGACTCGTTGACCTTCGAGGCCATCACCCCCTGTCGATTTCAGGCGCAGTTGCCCATCGCATGAGGGTTCGTGTGATCGGTGCACCCACTTGTCGAAGGGGAAGTCGTCTAGGTGCCCTGCGGAGCATATTACGACGAACGGCACTTGCGCCATACGGGGCCTAGCCCCTTTGCCTTCATGACTCTTGTCCTGACAGAACACGCCTTGCTTCATGCTCAATTCGGATTTCTCAAGGCGCTTGCAGTAGATGCAGAAGTGCCAGCGTGGGAAGCGCAGCACAGGGACAGTGAGTTCGACTTTGCGGTTATTACTCCCCCGCTTTCCAGGACGATAATCAGGTGGCAACCTGAACTCCTTGACACACAAGCGGGCTTCCAATCGCCAGTCATGTTCCCGGTACTCGTCAACATCTACAGCCGGGAGATCACCGTCGTCAACCTCATACCAGTGATCTAAACCGGCAGTAATGATCGATGTCCCGTCAACGAGGACGCTCATTGCGCCTACGCCGAAGGGGGCGACAAGTTGTGCCCGTCTAATCGTCCCGGTGTTCATTGTTCCTCCTCCGTGTCACCATCAGCCTGGGCGTAGGATGATGAGATTTTGAGTCGGCACTCAGCATCAACGTTACGCATGCTCGTGGGCACCTCCCAGCTTATGTACTTAGCTCTGGGATCAGGCTCGGTTCCTGCGAAGCGCATGAGACCCTGTTCAGGATTGCCCCTCGGCACCGGGTTCGCGTCCCACTCGGTTCGTTCCCATTTTTCCCATTGGCGTGCACGTCTGGCAGCAATCCGCTCTAGATTCGCAACTTCATCGGCGTCGGAGATCCGCGCACGCTCACGAAGCAGCCCGATGGCCACCTCGAACAACTTTTCGGGGAAGGGGGACGGTCTCCGTTTTGTCGACGTGGTCTGTCGGATGTACGCCACGATGGCCGCATGCAGTGCGCGTCGGAGCACGGGGACAGCGAATGGTGTCACCGAGGTGGGCTCGACCTGGGCGTATAGCTGTTGGTGGTAGGTTTGGAACCGTTCGTAGTGGCTCCGGTCCCGAGGCTTTGCCGCACCGTAGATCGTGATCACCAGACCGGGGCTAATGTCAGCACGACGACCAACGCGACCAGACACCTGGATATACTGCGCCGTGGTTTTGGGCTGTCCGACGATGGTCATCAACCCGAGGCGGTCGATATCGACCCCAACTTCAATGATGTTCGACGCCAGGCAGATATCGAAGGCGTCTTGGCGTTCCTTCCCCGGGCTGTAGCAGGTTTGAAGTTGTTCAATCGCCTTCGGAATCTCATCGGAACGCCGACGTGAGGTGAGCTCCATCGTGCGGCGCGGCCACCGGGGGATGACGCAGTCACGCCGCTTCAGTCGAGTCAGGTAGTCGGGCACGTCCGACTGCAAAAGCGACACTGTATTACCGAGCTCGCGCAGAGAATTGAGGAAATTGAGGTTCGTCCAATATCCATCTCGGTCCCCCTCAGGCACCTTACACACTGCCTGCAGTGTCGCGGCTGCAACACGAGTCTGGACTGTCTGCGTGGAACCGAACGAGGCACTCATGACTCCGACATAGCGTCGACCCGGTTCAGGGGTCCCATCCTCTGTCACAGCAGGTTCAGCAAAGAACGAGTGCCCATCCTCGAGCCCATGTGGCGGGAACAACGCCACTCGTTCCCGCCCATATAGAGACTTAATCTGGTCCTCGTACCGCCGGATGGTTGCGGTAGAAGCAATGATTTTCGGCGGGATTACCTCACCGCCCCTTCGATCGGTGCACAGCTCATCGATGACGCCCTCATACAGGCCGACCATCGATCCGAGTGGACCCGAGATGAGGTGCAGCTCGTCTTGGATGATCAGATTCGGCGGCGACGAGAGACGCTCTCCTTCATCATTGAGACCAAAGAGACTCCGGGCCTCAGGACGCCAAGCCATCATGGCGAACTTGTCGACGGTGCCGATCACGATCGAGGGACGCACAGCGTAAATGTCGTCATCGACCACGTGCACAGGCAGGCCCGAACGCCGACCGTAGCGGCACTGAGGATCAACGCAGCGCAGCACGACCCGTTTGCCTCCACCTGCCTTCTCGTAGCCGGCAACGTCTTGCCCACGCTTACCCCTGGGTGTGGGGCCCATTTGAGCCCCGCACCACGGGCAACGCAGTAACAGGAAGAGGTTCTCCTGTTGAACATCGCTTTGTAGTCTCTCGAGCTTCTCGACAGCCCGCTTCCACGTGTTTGGCGTCGATGTGCTTCCGAGCCAGATTCCTATACTAAAGGACTCTGTCCCAAGCACATCGGAGTGCTCTTCGCGTATAGCTTCCAGCACGCACACGAGCGAGGAAGCGCGTAGGAATTGCTGCGCGGTCAGGAGCCTGAGCGTATACCGCATCAGGGTATCCGTACCCACATCATCGGGGTTGCGCAGACGTCGGGCCAATAGACTGATGGCGCATGCCCCGAGGTATGCCTCAGTCTTACCGCCACCGGTTGGGAAGAAGATAAGGTCAACCAGTGAGCGGTTTTTGTGGGAGGGGTCAACCAATTCGGGCAAGCTTGCGAGGATGAAGGCGATCTGGAATGGACGCCACGTTCCCTTCCCTTGCGGAATGCACGGCTCTGGATGGGGACCTTTGGGACGCAGCAGGCCGCCCTTGCGGTGTTCGAGTTCACGCAGTGGGAAGTTGGAGCGGACCTGTTGGTGCAGCATGGCCTCATTCGCCCATCGGAACGCTTGCCTGGCTGTCCGATTCGAGCAGACCAGTCCCCATCCGGTCGTCATGCGCTCAAGAGCTGTTTCAGCCGCCTCCATATGTCGACAAGCAGCCTGGCGGAGACGCTTAGGAAGATCGCTGATTTCAGCTTTCCGCGCGTCAATCCACTCCGCGTAGAGACGCAGCACAGTCTCGACCTGTTCGTGCCCTTGACACGTCCCATTTGCGAGTTCTTTCATGCTGACCGTGACCGCTTGACGCCGTCCTTTGTGATCAAGGAGGTAGTTCCCCTTGTCGTCGGTCAAGTAAATGTTCGGAGTCAAACTGACGACGTCATAAGCCGGTAATGCGACGGCACGCACCTCAGATACGGGTGTTCCTCCACCTCCGTCCCACTCGGCGGCACAGCCATGCCCTATGGCGTAGGTACGCTTGTTACGGTACAGCAGGTCGATCGATTGTTCTTCGTCGTCGCGTCCGCAACGCTCGCCCTGCGGGTAGGGTTCGATGATCAGGCCGTCCGTGGCCGTTACAGTGAAGCCAATCTGGAACAAGGCACTCTCCGGCCCCTTATCCAATGTTTGGTTCACTATCGCAACCGTCACCAGTCGGAGTGCTGAGTCTTCGCCTCCCGGTACTGGGCGGGCGAAAACCTGAGTCGTCGGCACGACCACTGGCTGAGTGCCTTCGGGTACAGTATCGACGGTCGTAAGCTGGCTGGTCTGTGAGACGAGGGAGCTTCCGCGGAGAGATCCGTTGAGTGTGAAGGGACGGCGGCACCACCAGTCGACCGGTTTCGAATGCCCGGGGATGTGAGCCTTGATCTTCTCGTAGTGAGCACCGGTAATCCTGATGACGAGAGAACCGCTCGCTGGTATGCGGCATTGGAAGGAGATCGCCATCGCAGAGGGCTTGAAGCTGTTGACGCTATTCAGATCGAAGTCGTCTGCGTCAGCCTTGTCATGTCGCAGCGTCCCCCGGATCTCGATGGGCGGCTCGTTGGGTGCCTCCTCGTTATGGGGGATACCGGGGACACCGATGAGGTCGACGTCCCCAACTCCCATCTCTCTCCTACTGGCTGTATCACCGCCATGAAGCACACCAACACCGTAACGAGAAAGGGGGGATCCAGTGTTCAGAATCTCCTGCATCGTCGTACTGTCATAGAACCGTCCGCGACTATCCTCGATCGTCTCGAATCGGATAGAACCACTTGAACAATCAATTGGTTTTCCTACGGGCTGATCCGATTCAAGAGGGCCGAACAGTTCGCGCCGGAGTTCACCTTCGATGATGTCTCGAGCTTCAATTCCACTCATGCTATTCCTCCTACGGCGCAATGGCCTGTGCGACCAGTTTCTGTGGATGCATCGTTGTGTTTGGCGATATGGACAAGTTCAGATGCGATGCCCTGGCACCCTCAGGCCTCTCCCGTCCAGGAGACAGAGATCTCACTCAATCTAGCTCCCTCGTGCTGATGAAAAGTCACTCGAGCCATTGACCACCTTCATCTCTCATCAGTTCTCGTACCTTATGCCGAGGGACGATTTGCTTGAAGGGAGAAACAGCCATCACTCGCGTCGCGCACATTCCGCGGATTCCTTCACTACTTCCATCTAGGAGGAGATTCCCTCTTGTTTCAAGTTCAGTCAGATCTGCGAAAGAGATAGCTTCTTCGAGTTGGTGCCGAAATTGTGCACTCTTATGGAGCAACTTGCGACGGAGCTCAGTGGCATGCGCGAAGCTTGAGCGAATCGGAATGTCAAGCCATCCAAGAAGCAGTTCAAAATCTCGATCGCTCCTGGGCCGGACCAACAGAGGATCGATCCACGCTCGTGCTTGATCCGCAGCCTTGATTCCTGCGGCGCGCAGTTCTCTTTCGATGGATCGGTGGCCGTGCTGCTGTATCCGTTGGGCCAGTATTTTCTTCCATTGCTTCTGCGTGGCTTCGACTTCCGCTACCTTATTGCCCAGCCCAGCAAGCGCTGCCTGATACAGCGCATTGCGCTCGGTAGCCCCCTCCCGGAGAAGAAGATAAGTTCCTTCCCGGACCGCTGGAACATCAGTGTATGTAACGCGCTCACCAGTGGGCTGAGTCGGATCGAGGGTACGAATGCTATTTCCTTCATCAAGCCACATCGCATAACCGCCACTCAGGTAGAGCTTGCGAGCCAGAACCTCATCATTCTTTGGGGTTCTGTCATTGCTTGGATGATGACCCCATATTGCTTGCGGCCGATACTCCTCAAGCTCATTTTTCTCGTCAAGCGTCGTTGCCTCAACAAATTGGTTATCGTCTATTTCATGCACTCGTGCTCCGACACGAATCGCACCTTCAGCGTAAGCTGTGAAAGTTGACTGGCGAAGGGATCGACTGCGAAACCACGAAGGCACGAGGAAACTCACGTCGTCTGCGACAGGAGCAGTCGCGAGTGCTGCCGGGAAGAGTACCGGCGGACCGATCACATACATCTGCGAACGCATGGATACGTTGCGAAAAGCTTCGCGGGCGGTCTTAATCTGCAGCGCATCTTGCTTGAGCCATTCCTTTAGATCTGCAGCTGCCCTTGTGTTCGCCACGACAACAATACAATCTTCCGGTCCCACTTCGTCGATCCAGTTTTCAAGCTCCGAACCGATCCCGGAGTCATTTTCAGCCATCTCTCCGGCGGCATGCGCCAAGTTGTCGAGTATAGATTGATCGCCCAATGTTCGCCGCAGACGTCGAGCTTGACGAGAGATCTCTTGCACAAGATCCTGAGTACGTGAATCGTATCGGACAGGTTGCGCATCGATGATCCTCTTCCAGCGGAGCAGGCGCGCTGGACCGACGAGCTGTTCCAGGAAGGAACCATCGTTTCCCGCTTCAGCCATAATCGTCCGGAGCAAACGGTCAAAATGGGATCCCGCCGGATCCGCAACAAGGTCGATCTCAACGCCACCACTTTTACATTGTGCAAGTCTGGCGGAGTTCTCGTAACGCCAATTCAGGAGCTCAATGCGGTTCATAGCGCCACCGTGTATCCCAATACCTCAACACCACCAGGCGGCGTCCAGTCTAGATCTTCCTTTAGCGATAACGGTTCTCCTCGGTTATTTCTCCATTGGATGATCACTTCTTCTGCGATAGCGTCGGACCTGGAACGATCAAGAACACAGATCACGACAGGTGTCTCAACATCCGGCAGATACTCGATAGCTCCATTGCCATCCAAGACGACTGCTTTCAACCGTGCCGGTAGCGGGAGGCTCTCGGCGAGTCCAGCTGACGGAAGGATGATCGTATTCCAGGTTGCAGCATGCGTTGTCTTTGGCATCAGCAGCGACCCGATTGAGTTATGCTCCAAGTCCTCGTCAGCTTCTCTGGTTAAGCACGCCTCAAGATCATTCTCCAGCCATTTCTTGGTGCCAATAATCGCCAGATCCGCAGCTGGACGCGCCAGCCATGCATCCCAAACCAAGTCAAGACCGGCCATACGTGCCATACTCCCCGGCTCTGGGCGATCCTGACTGCGAATGTCACGGTCCAGAATCTCCCATTCCCCGAGTTCGCTCAGCGCTTGGACCTTATCAACGGTGCATGTCATACCAGCAAAATAAACCAGGGGCGGATCCTTACTCTCATTAAGCCATGCAAAGGAACCAGCTCGCACCTTATCTTTGTTGACCGCTCGTACCCACTGGCCTCGTTCAAGTTTCCGCAGAGTGTCAAGAGGGAGAGGTAGTTCTGGTTGCGCACTTGCAAGCAGCCAGCCACATCCGATCAGCACGGCTGCGTAGTCACGACTTGGGACAGAAACAGCGATTACCAGCTGCCGACTATTGGCGGCCCGAATATATCGGGCGGCCCGCGCCCCGAGCGCAACCAAACGACCAATCCACTCGGCTCGCACACCAACGTGTTCGGAGCTTTCTGAGAGCACCAGGCCAGTTTCAGCTTGAACTACATGCACCACTGAGCCATCTCGCAATCAGCTCGCCAACCATCTGGGAAGAAGACCCCATGCGTCGCAGAGGTACTCACGATGGAGTACCACCTGGTATCTGTCCACACATGTGCCATCCGTTTCCACTCCTCTGTGTGCCTCCAACAGCATGGCTCCGACTTCCTTGATAGTTATTCAGCATACCATTACGAAGCCAACTGCATCACACTTTATAGATGGGGTCGCTACTCGACTGGAAGCCGCTGTGAAGCATGCAACTCGGAAGCACAGGAATGCAGAAGAAACCAACACCGACCCTACTTCGCCAAATCGATCAAAAACGGAGTGTTGCGGGCCTACCGGGGCGGTCGTGTTTCAACCAGTGCGCAGCAACCCCACGCTGGAACATCGGCGACTCCGCAAGAGGGATCGAGCGATGTCCCGACCGCTGCACTGGTTAAGTCGGCATGCACCACCAACTGGCTGGCGCCATGCCGATCTAAGTGGTGCACGACCACATAGGAACAAGCAGAAACTCGGAAACTACGCAACTACCGCCGAGCATCGCCCGGGTTAAGGCCGCGGCAAAGACTACTGGCCCCTCACTGTGTCCCTAGGCACTCAAGGGCGCGGTCATGGCACGACGGTTGGCAGCAAGGCCCGGGGCCGAGCCCCGATGCCGAACATCGTGCGAGGAGGCCTCTGCAAGGTCTGCAGCACGGAACAGGGGTTCGACGCCTGCATATGACCGGTCGGAGGCTGCCGCGGGGATCGCGTTATATGCAGGCCCGGCCGCGGTGCCGGTGGGTGGCGGCAGGGCCCCACAAAGCATCACAACGGAGCGCCCGGAACACCAGCGGCGCCACAAGCAACACAACGACAGGCACCACACCAACGCGCCCAGGCATACAAAAAACCGACATCCGGATCGGATGTCGGCCTGTGGTGGAGCTAGGGGGATTCGAACCCCCGACCTTCTCA